>NZ_WRPO01000024.1 GCF_009746585.1 Novosphingobium aquimarinum | reverse complement strand
AAATTACACCAATGCCGGGGGGAGTGGCCCTCGGGCTACGCCCTCACGCCACTCCCCCCGGCATGTAACACGATGGCCTGGTTTTACGCCGCCGAATGGCCGACTTTTGCTCCGCCGTTGACATCAAGCTGAAGAAAAAGCGCGTCCAGAACGATCCCGAGATGTGGATCAGGTCGCCGGACGCCTTCGTGGCCGTCGTCGAACGGGAATTGTTCGAGGCGGCCAGGACTATCATCAGCGCACGCTCCTTCCGTTTGAGTGACGAGGAGATGCTCCAATCTCTGAGGAAGCTCTACCAACAGAAGGGTTTGTTGTCCGGCATCGTCATCGACGAATGCGAGGGGATGCCATCCAGTAGCGCCTATAGTTCCCGCTTTGGCAGCCTGCTTCGCGCCTATGGCCTCGTGGGCTTCACGCCGGATCGCGATTACCGATATGTCGAAATCAACCGCGAGCTGCGCAAGCTCCATCCCGAAATCGTCCGCGAGGTGCTCGACGGATTGCGGGCTGCGGGTAGCGACGCCTGGCAGGATCTTCAGACCGACCGGGTGATCGTCAACGGCGAGTTCAGCCTCTCGGTGGTGGTAGCCCGGTGCGTCGAGACGCCGACCGGGCTGCTGCGGTGGCATCTGCGCTTCGACACCTCGCTCGCGCCCGACATCACGATCGTCGTGCGAATGGACAGCGCCAATCGCGCGCCGTTCGACTACTACCTGTTCCCGCGTATCGACATGCTCTCCGAAAAGCTGCGGCTGGGAGAGGAGAATACGCTCGGGCTCGACGCCTATCGCTTCGACGGCCTCGAGCTTCTCTACGACATTGCCACGCCCATTCCTCTTGGGGAGGCCGCATGATGCCTGCCGTCCGTCCGAACAGGGTCGAAATGATCCCGATCTCCCGGATCACCGTTCTGAATCCACGCGCGCGCAACAAGCGTCAGCACCGGGAGATCGTGAACAACATTGAGGCCATCGGCCTGAAGCGTCCGATCACGGTGAGCCGCCGTGATGGCGCCGGGGGGCCGAGATACGATCTCGTCTGTGGCGAAGGCCGGCTGGAAGCCTTCCAGATGCTGGGTCAGACGGAGATTCCGGCCGTGGTGATCGAGGCCAGCGAGAGCGAGTGTCTCGTGATGAGCCTGGTCGAGAATATCGCGCGGCGCACCCCACGGCCCATAGACGTCATGAAAGAGATCGGCGCTCTGAGGTCTCGCGGCTATAGCGATGCCGAGATCGCCGAGAAGATCGGCGTCGGGGCGTCCTGGGTGAATATGATCGCTTCGCTTCTTGAGCGCGGCGAGGAACGGTTGGTGGCCGCGGTCGAAACCGGGCTCATTCCGATCACCTTGGCGATGGAGATTTCCAAGGCGAAGACGGAAGAGGCACAGAATCTGCTCCTTGACGCCTATGAGACCGGCAAGCTCAGGGGCAAGAAGCTGGCCGCCGTCCGCCGCCTGCTCGACATGCGGATGCGAAGCCAGCGCAAGGGAGGTTTGCCCGCCGGTCGGTTGGGTCGGAAAGGCACCGGGGTCCGCCGAATGACGGCCGCCGATCTCATGCAGGTCTATCAGCGTGAGGCGGAAAAGCAGCGCCTGCTCGTCAAGAAGTCGGATTTCACGCAGACCCGCCTGCTGTTCGTCGTCGAGGCGCTGAAGGATCTGCTCGCCAACGACGGCTTCATCAATCTGCTGAGAGCGGAAGGGCTGGCGACCATGCCTCGGGCGCTCAAAGTCCGCGTTTCGGGAGGCGATCATGGCTGATGAACCGAGGGGCCGGGAGGATGGGCGTATTCATCTCGCCTTCGACCGAGACTTCCTGACAATTCCTGTCGCGGCGATCGTTCCGCTCAAGACGTTGCCGAACGGCGCCAAGGCGAGCCGGTCCTATTCGCAGGTTCTAAGTTCCATCAAGGCGATCGGTCTGATCGAAGCGCCCGTCGTTATGGCGGATGAAAAGAACCCCGGAACCTGGTTTCTCCTGGATGGCCACCTTCGGCTGGAAGCGCTGAAGGAACTCGGCATCGCTGAGGTGGAGTGCCTGCTCGCCTCTGACGACGACACCTATACCTACAACAAGCGCGTCAACCGCATCCCGCCGATCCAGGAGCACCGGATGATTGCGCGCGCGATGGATCGAGGCGTGTCATCCGCCGACATCGCCGCGGCCCTGAACCTCCAGGTCGAGTCAGTGCTGCGGCGTTTCCGGCTGCTGGAAGGGATCAGCCCCGAGGCGGCCGAGATGCTGAAAGACACGCCTTGCTCGATGAAGGTGTTCGACATTCTGCGTCAGATGACAGCCGTGCGGCAGATCGAAGCCGCCGATCTGATGATCGGCCAGAACAATTTCACGGTCATGTTTGCCCGCGCGTTGCGCGCGGCGACATCCGAAAACCAGCTTGCCGCCACCAAGAGGGGAAAGGGCGGCGGCAAGCCGACGCCCTCGGGTCAACAGATCGCCCGGATGGAGCGGGAACTGGCGGCGCTCCAGACGCAGGTCAAGTCGGTCGAGGAAACCTACGGCATCGACAATCTGCATTTGACCGTCGCGCGTGGATACGTCGCCAAGCTCCTTGCGAACAATCGCGTGGTCCGTTGGTTGGCGACCCATCAGCAGGACTATCTCAGCGAGTTTCAGAAGATCGCCGAGATCGACACGCTCGGCCCGATCGCGGAAACGCCGAGCGCCTGAGTCAGATATGGGGACCCGGACCCGATAAGCGCGGGGACCATGGGAGAAGCCGCACCGTGGGGCGGATCAAGCATGGCGGTGGGAATGGCGGCGAACCCGCATGAGGCCTACCAGGCTGGCCGTCATATGGTCCAGCCGCATGAGGGGCGGTTCGCCTCGCATGAACCGAAGGCGGGCGGGCGCGTCGGGGGCGCCAACCGGCGCGCCCGCCATTTGTGCTGAGCGATCAAGCTCGATCCATGGCGCTTTGCTCAATTCGCTTCGGGGCGCGGCACTGCACACGATTCCTGTCGTCCCACGCCTCAAGCTCGTCGATCCGGTAGAGCACCGCTTTGCCGATTTTTACGAACGACGGCCCGATCTTCATCGCACGCCAGTTCCGAAGGGTGCCGACGGAAACGCTGCCACGATAGCGTTCGGCCACCTCTTCCGGCGTGAGGAATGTGGTCTCTGACATACGCCCTCCTTCGGCAGGAGACCTGCCGCTGATGATCGTTGATGGTCGAGCGCGAGACGCATTTCGTAATGCGTTGGTCATTCAGAGGCACCGACACGCTGGCCGAGCTTCGATGGCGCACGCTCCTGCACGACCGAACATGAGCGCGCGGAAGTGGCCAGGGAAGTATCAATCGTCAGGCGTAGGGAAGGCGGATGGTGGGGGATAAAAATAGGCGGGGATGCGGAGTGGTCTTCCCACTCGCAAAGGGCATTTGGAGCCAGGCGCGGTGAGGTCATCACGCTGACCTGTCGAACACCTCTGGCTCAAGCCGAATTTGCAGGTCTGCAAGCAGGTTGGAGTCCATGCCGTCGCCGGCCAGGGTTTGCAGGTAGTCGAGCAGATCGTCCTGCCGCGGTTGACCGAAGGCCAGTCGATAGACCGTGAGGCTGCGTTTGAGCCAGGCGAGTCGCGTGACTTCCCGACTGAACGGCAGCATCGGCACGCGCCGTTCGACGCGCACGGAACCTTCGTAGATCCAATAGGGGATGAGATCGGTGTCGACCGCCGCCTCGGATCGCGCGTGCTCGAACATCAGCTTCCACGGATCGTCAGGAGCCTGCCCACGGCCCCTGACGACCGCGGCCTGGCGCTCGGCCAGGTTGAGGCGCACGGCATGGCCCTTGAAGCGGTGGACGCGGCCTTCGCGCTGCTCGAGATCCACCGGGTTGCCTGGCAAGTTCCAGTGATAGACGCGATAGCAATAGGGATGGAAGTCCAGCCCTTCCTGGCCGACCGACGTGGTGGCGAGAACGAACGGCCGGAACGGTGAGTTGAAGGCGTCACGCACGCCTCCGAGCCGCGCGACGGCGCCGTCTTCGTCCTTGTAGTCGGCGAGCCGCATCGCGAAGCGTCCGCGCATCTGGAACTTGCTGATGGCGAGGGACTCTCCATCGACCTGCACGTCATCGACGTCGATCTGCGACGGGCGGATAGCGAGGGCCTGTGCCATGGCGCGAGCGACACCGATTGCGCGGTCGTCGGCTGGGCGGGCTCCGAGACCTTCGGCATCGACGAGGTAATGTGCGTATTCGTCCAGGACGGCCTGTAGGTTGTGCTGGGCGCAATAGGCCAGCACGCGGCGCCAGTAGTGATCGTCGGTATCCCGTCGCAGCAAGGCGACCGCGTCATGCTGATTGAACAGCGCCCGGAACGACCAGGCGACTTCGGCGGCGGCGCTGAGCAAGCGTGGGTCATCCCACGCCAGCTCGGGCGCGATCCGCTTGAGGGCGCGAAGCGCGCAGACGGCCGGACTGCCGAGCGCGACGTCAACCAGCAGGTCCGAAAGATCGTCGGACAAAGCGCCGATGTCGTGCGTCTTCACCGCTGCCGCCAGTTCGGCGACATGATCGTGGAAGGCGTCTTCGCTCGCCAGGGCGCGCATGCCGTGGGGCGCTTCCAGCCAGGCGCGGGATCGCGCGCCCAGCAGGTCATCGATTACGGCTGGGGCGGCCCACTCGGCGCTGTGCGCGTCCTGATGCGACACCGCGCCTTCCTTCAAAGCACCGAGGGCGGGCTTGAGGCGGTCGCCCACAGCGGAGCGCATTCCCTCCAGCGACAAGGTGGCCCTCGTTTCGCTGAACACCGCCAGCGGATCGGCCAGCTCGGCCAGCGCCGGCGAGGGATAGATCAGCAGCAGCGCGCGCAGACCCGCGAGCCGGCCGTGATCCTGCCGAAACTGCAAGGGACGCAGGCGATGCTGCTCGAAATAGCGCCGGCCGGATTCGCCGACGCCCATGCGCCGTTCGGCTTCGTAGGACAGCAGGGCTGCGATCGCATCGGGCACCATGGACCAGGACGAAAATATCAGCGCCTTGGTCAGCGGCGCCCCGGCTCGCGCCTCGCCGTAATAGGGCATGGCGGCGGGTATCCAGAGGTTCTGTTCCAGATGCTGGCCGAAGATGTCGTCCATGATCGCTCGCATGCGACCGTTGGCCGGGTCCAGCGGCGCATAGGCGTCGATGGCGTCGTGATCGAGCATGGCCGGTCGAGCCGCCTGGATTGCGGTGCGGAGCACGGCCGAAGGCGCGTCGATCTGGTCTTCCAGCAGCCGCTTCAGGCTGTAGTGGCGCATGAAGTTGAGCAGATAGGGCGAAGACTTCCAGTATTCGATGATCTCCGGCGCATCGAGCGTGCGCGCCACCTGAGAAACGGCGGATGCCTGCGCGAGGTCGGCGGGCGCGATCGAGACCGTAATGGGAGGCTCGCTCATCATGGAGTCGCGCTCGACCGTGGATGCGACCCGCTCGGTTCGGGCGATCACACGGCGCAGGCGCCGTTCGATGGTCTGGCGGGTCTCGACCGCTGAGGCATGTGACTGTGGCAGGGCATGCAAGAGGCCGCGGAAGGCCCGCATTTCACGCGCCAGCGTGGCTGCCACCTCCGGCCCCTTTTCCCGGCCGTAGAGGAAACTCAGGGTCTCAAGGAAGTCCTGATAGTGGTCGCCTTCGTCGGGCTCGTCGCCGGCGAGCGTGAGCATCCGGTAGGGTGTGGCGGAGAGCAGCAAGGTGCGGGCGGCGTGCCCGTCGCCTCCCGAGTAGTCGAACAGTTCGCGCGCGAGGATCGCCGCGTCGCTGTCGCCATGCAGCAGATCCCGAAACCGCTGGAACTCGTCCATGATGATGAGGTCGGGTTGCAGCGCATCCACGCAGGCGTGGGACAGCTTGGCGCGGAGCCGGGCGACCAGGCTGTTGCGGGGCTGTGTCATTTCTGCGGGATAGGTGTCCCGGCGGCGCGGGAAGAGTTCGCAAATCCGTTCGAGTTCCTCGAAGAGGTCGCGATCCGCCTGCACGTCGCGGCGGAAACGCTCGATGATGCGCTTGTCGACGCCTTCGAGGGTGAGGTTGTCCACAGCGCGGTTCCAACCCTCGACGCCGGCCGTGACCTGCAACAGGTTGTGCAGGCCGCGCGGGCGCGTAACGAGGTCGCGCAGGAGATGGAACAGCAAGGCGCGTTCCTGCGTCACGCCCGTCGCGGAGCGCAGATCGAAGGTTGTGCCCGGCGTCAGGCTGATGAAGTTCACCCTGTTGACGTCGAGGCCCGCCTGGTCGCGCAGTTGCAAGGGAACGAGCGTCATGCGGGTCGGCAGGGCCAGCTCGCGTCGCCCGAGGACGTTCAGCCGGTTGAGGTTCTGGGCGGCGATCGCCTGGTTCGAGCAGATGTAGAGGATGTCGATCCGCTTGGTGTTGTCCCACAGGTGTTCGATCATGCGGGCGATGACGCCGCGCGCCACCATCGTCTTCCCGAGGCCGACTTCGTCGGCGACCAGGAACTGGCGGACAGGATCGTCCTGGCCGTAGAGCCGATCGAAGACGTAGTCGACGGTGTGCCGCTGAAAGACCTTGAGGGGAGCGAGCGCCGCGTCGGCGCGAAACCGTTCATTCGGCATGCGCGGCATCCTGCGTGGCGAGCGCAATTCGGAATGTGTTCCAGAGTGCGCGGAACTCGGCCGGAATCGGATCGGTATCGTCACTGTCGCCGGTTTCCAGGCGTGCGATCAGCCGTTCGATGGCGCGAAGCTGGTCTCCGCCCCGGCAGAAGGCCCGAACCATCTCCTCGAGGATGGGCGCGTCGTCGCTTGCCGCGCGCCAGACGCCCTGACCTGACCCGTCCTGCGCCGCGAGGGCTGCGGCGAAGGGATCGCCCAATTCGGAGAGGAGCAGCCGGAGATAGCGGAAGAAGGCGTCCTTGCTGTCGATCACCCAGCGCAGGATGGCGGCGTGGCGCTCTGCGGGCAGCCCCTCCATCTTGAGCCCGGTGCTGAACAGGATCGAGACGTCTTCCGTCTCGTCCGTCAGGTGACAGGCGAGGAACCGGGTAAGGTCGACCAAGGGCATTGCGCCAAGGTCGGCGGGCTGTCCCTGTCGGAGCGGCTCCAGCACATCGCGCGCATGTCCTTCGCCCCGCGTGATCGGCCAAACTCGCAGCGCACCGAGCCCGGTAAGGGGCAGCGGTTCGGACGGGATCAGCCAGACCCGCCAGACCGGCGCGCCATCGGCGGCGTGCTCGCCGCGCTCGCAACGGAGCGTGAGGCCGCTGCGGCAAATCTCGCGCCGGGCCTGATCCAAACGAGCCTCGGCGGCTCGTTGCGCGGCATCGGCGGCTCCCGTCTCGTCGCGGACGAACGGCCGCGTCAGCCGGCCAAACCCCTTGTCGCCGAGGATTTCCTCGACGCTGCCGACCCGCGATCGCTTCCCGGTCAGGGTGGTGAAGATCTCGACATTGCTGCCGGTCAGCAGCGCCGGCCGCGTGGCGTTTCCTGAGCCGACCGTGATCGCGGTGTCCCAGCCGCGTTCGGCGATGAACGCCTTGGCATGGAGCCCTTGCAGGGCCGCTGCGTCCTCCTCCTCGCCATCTTCCGTGGCCGCCATTTCGTCGAGCACGGCCACGCGGGCAAAGCCATCGAGCGTGGCGCCGGGCACCTGGGCGAGTTCGTCGGATCGCCCGATGAAGATGGGCTTTTCGGCGCTGGCCAGACCGGCGAGCATCGACAAGGTTTGATCGTCGCAGAAGGGCGACACCACGCCCAGCCTAACGCAGGGTTCCGGGCGCCATGGCTTTCCGCCGAGGCCGTTGACGGCGAAGGAGACGCTCTGGAACGGTTCGGGCAGGCTCCATTCGGCGCGGCGCATGTCTTCGGCCAGGTCATCGACAAGCGTCTTCGTTCCGTCGGGAACGCCCACGGTCGCGAGGTCTGGGAGCTGGCGAAGGAAGTCGGCGACCGGGCGATTGACCGCTTTGGGCTGCTTGGTGATCACGCCGTCGAGGGTGGCGGCAATGTCCCATGAGCGGTCGCGCGTCAGGTTTCTGGAGAGAATGAGCAGACGCAGGCGGGCGGGGTCTTCGGGCCGCAACGGCGTGAAGCGCAGCGCCCACATCTTGGGGTGGAAGGCCCCGCCTTGAGGGGCGGCGACCTCGACGATGATGCGTTCGAGCAGCGAGCAAAGTCGGGAATGCGGCCGGGCGCTCGCCTGGATATGGCCGGCGTCGGTGAAGACGACGAGGCGACCGGCGATGCGCTCGGCGCCTTCCAGCAGCGCCAGAGGATGAGAGAGAATGTCGTCGCGGTTCTCGGCGGCGAAGAGCGCCAGACTGACCGGCACGGCGAGCGCCGTCTCGAAGTCGAGCGAGAAGGTCGTGGCGACCGCCGCGTCGAAGACATAGCCCGCTGGCGGCTGAAGATTGGCGCCGTAGAGCGTTCGCTGTTCGGGATCGAGGCTGCGCCTATTCAGCATGGGCGAGATCCCGCAGGTGGGATTTGGCCTGCGCCCAGCGGAAGCTGAGGCGGTCTGCGCCCGATGCGCCGGTCCAGCGGTCACGGACAGCGTGATTGGCGTAGCGGGACTGGCTGGTCTTGAGCCGGCGTTCGCGCTCCTCGACGAGCCGCCGCGCCGCGGGTGCCGAGATTACCTGCTCCGTCCCGGCCAGAACCAGATCGCGCCACTCGCTCACGAACCGCTTGGCGGCCGGTCGGACGGCGTGCGCCGGGTGCTCCACGACATTCCAGAAATCATCGAGCGACCACGCGCGGACGGCGCCGGTGTCGAGTTCGTCGCTCCAGGCTTCAAGCCGAGCGCGATAGTCCTCGATCCAGTCGTCGCGCTGGCGCAGCTCGCTGAGCGCGAGGTTATAGAGCAGCGCGGCGCCGTGCATCACATGGGAGAAGATTTCCCCATGCTGGACGAGGCGGCGCGCTGCGGATGGAAACGCCGACAGATGGGGGTGCGTCCAGATATAGTCGCAGTCCGCGTCGATGCCTTTGCGCGCCAGCATCGTGAGCAGTGCGGTGGGCTGGCAGGCGATCAGGCGGTCGATGAGGAATTGCGCCTCGTCGGTGGTCAGGCGGAAGACGGCGTGCTCAAGCAGGTCGCCGGGCATCTGGGGCAAGGCTGGATTCCAGACGGCGGGCGTCTGGGCGCCGGCCAGAGCGTCTTCGCCGCTGGATGCGCCGCGCGACCGGCCACGGCCCCGCAAGGCGACGAACAGACTGTCGAGCGAGCCCGGAAAGACCCGGATGCCCCACGCGCCCAGGCCAGCCCAATAGACGGAACTTGGCAACCGCTGGAGCCGTGGTCCTGCATCCCGGCCGATGATGCCGTTGGACTCACCGCCAGCTTTCAGGGCGTCGGCAAGCCGGATTTCGGTGTCGCGCGCCTCGGTGCGGAGCTGCGCTTCGGGGACTTCGCGCTTTTCCAGCGCCCGATAGAGCCAGGGAATGAACAGCATGTATCGCAGGCGCGTCTGGATCGTGCTCGTGCCCGGAAAGAGGTGATCGGCGATGGAATCCCGGATCGCCCCCAGCCCCAGCTCGTCGCGGGTCTCGCGCTCCTGAAAGAGCGCCATGATGCGCTGCGCGCGCTGCCGCTCGGCTTCATCGAAATCGATCCAGGCAAGAGACGACATGGGCTCAGGCCGCCTCGCTCTCGGTCGGCTTCGTCGGCAGGACGGGAATGACGGCGCCGGAGGTCATCAGCACGATCAGTCCGCGCTCGGCGCCGGTCATGTCGAGATAGGCCCGCACCTGCGCGCGATAGTGATCGAGCGTTCCCGTTGCCGGCGTCACATCGCTTTTCCAGTCCACGACGACTGCCGGACGGCCCTCTGCCGTCAGGGTCAGGGCATCGGCGATCCCGGCCGTTGCGGTTTCCACGCCGTCGGCCGCCTGTGCGGAATAGACGGGAAATTCGGCCAGAAGACCCGGCCGTAGGGCCGCGATGTCAGGCAGAGCCAGGGTCCGGGCCACACAGGCCGCCAGTTCCTGCGCCGACAGCCCCGTGGCCGGATCGGCGACCGGAGACTGCCCGAGGGCTCGGATGAGGTGGCCAGCCCGTTCAGTCAGGGCGGCTTCCGCTTCGAGGATTTCTCCGGTCAGCACCTCTTCCATAAGCTTGTGGAGGATCAGCCCGCGCTCGCGGCCCCCCTGCACGAGGACGGCTGCTTCCAGCTCGGGGGGCTGATCGTCGGTCGATCCCGTCCAGAGCGCGGCTTCTTCTTCCCGCAGCACGGTCCCGGCGGCGTTTTCGTCACGGCTGGGCGCGAGCCAGGTCAACCGCGTCTGCGCGGCCGCGATGGCTTCGGCTTCTGCGGCGAAGCTCGCGCGCGTCTGGGTGTTGCCCGCGCCCGCACCTGCGGCCGCGAGACCGGCAGGCAAGTGAGAGACGTCCAGGCCGGGAAGGTCGGCGAGCGACAGATCGACGAGACCGATCCAGGCCGATTTCGACGGCGTGGCGTCGAGCCGGGGCAAGATGAGGAGTTCGCGGGCGCGGGTGGCCGCGACATACCAGAGCCGGATGCGTTCGCGGTCCAGCTCCTCCTTTTCCGCCTGGCGCGCGGTTTCGTAGCCCTCGGGGACGACGCCCAGGACCGGGCAATAGAAGGTCTCGGTCTGGCGGTCGATCACGGCGCTGTCGGGCGCCATGACGCCGGTCATGGTGTTGACCGGAATGACGATCGGCCATTCCAGCCCCTTGGCCGCGTGCATGGTGAAGAGCGCGACCGCTTCCTCCTGGGCGTCGGGCCGTCCCTCGACGGCGCGGGCCTCGTCGGACCACGCCGCTGTCATCGCTTCGGCGAAGGCGCGCAAGCCGCGCACGGCGTAGCCGGTCGACAGGCTGAGATAGAGATCGACATTGGCGAGCGCGCGCTCGGCCTGGCCGCGATGGCGCTCTAGGAGGAGCGGACGGACGCGCAACACGTCCACGGCCTGCGAGAGCAGCTCGTGCGGGGTCGTGCTGTTGCCGCGCCGGGAGAGCGATTGCAGCCGCTCGATAACGTCGCGCGCAAGCGGGTGCGCGATGACGGCGGGATCGATGCTGAGATCCAGGCGCGGAATCCGATCCGGCTGTTCCTCCGAGCGGGGAAGTCCCCAGATGATGTCCAGCAGGTCTTCTTCGGTGAGTCCGACCAGAGGCCCGCGCAGCAGCGCGCCGAGCGCCAGGGTGTCGCGGCGGTCGGCCAGAACGCGGGTCAGCGCGATCAGATCCTGCACCTCCTGGCGGCGGAACAGCCCCTTGCCGGCTTGGGTCGCCACGGGGATGCCGCGGCGTTCCAGGGCTTCCTCATAGCGCCACAGCTCCGCGCCGGTTGGCGCCAGCAAGGCGATGTCGCCCGGCTGGCAGGGGCGCTCGGCGCCGCTGCGACGGTCGATGATGGGGTGGCTTTCGATCAGCCGCGCGCACAGCTCGGCGATGGCGTCGGCTTCGGCATCGCGCTGCTGTTCGGCGCTGGCCTTGCCGTTTTCGTCGGCCACGGTGATGTCGAGAGCCGCCACGCACAGGCCGCCCCGATCGTCATGGAACGGGTCGAGAGCGGTGAAGCCCGGCTGGCCATCGGCCGAGAGCACGGCCTCGAAGCGCTCGTTGACGAAGGTGAGGATCGAGGCGCAGGAGCGGAAGTTGGTGGAGATCGACAGAAGGCTGCCGGGGTCCTGGGCGCGGAAGGCGTCGCGCGCCTGCACATAGGCGCCGACGTCGGCGCCCCGGAAGCGATAGATCGCCTGCTTCGGGTCGCCGACCAGGAAGAGCGCGCCCGGCCGGATTTGGAACCGGGTCCAGTCGTCATCGCCATCGACCGGCTCGCCGCACAGCCGCCAGAAGATTTCGGTTTGCAGCGGATCGGTGTCCTGAAACTCGTCGACGAGGACATGGGCGAAACGCTGTCCCAGCGCCTGGCGCACGGCGTCGTGGTCGCGCAGCAAGTCGCGCGCGGCGAAAATCAGATCGTCGAAATCGAGCTGGGCGCTGGCGCGCTTGTGGTCGCGATAGCGTTGCAGGATCGGACGCGCTTCGTCGATCAGCGCGGCCAGGGCATGGCCGGCGACGGCCTGCGCCAACGCGACCCAAGCGTCGCAACAGGCGGTGTAGTTGGTCTCGGCGGCGTCGTTCAGCCGGTCGCCATCGGCCTTGGAGAGACCGGCCTGTTTGGCCGTGGCGGCCCATTTGCCCTTCTTGCGGTAGGAGGCGAAGGCGCCGGTCTTGGTGCAAAGATCCGGGTGGGGCCGCGCGGTCAGGAGCCGAACGAGGCCCGCGGGCGTCGCGGGATCGGGACCGTTCGCCACGGCGGTCGCCATTTCGGCCAGCCGCTCTACGATCGTCACCGTTTCCGGCTCGGCCGCCGCCGTGCCACCCATGAAGTTCGCGAAATCCGCCGTGGCCTGCCGGAACGCCGTGAGGTGGCCGCCAAGTGGTGAGACGGGCGGGGCCGTGAGCGTGGGGCGACGGCGCATATTCTCGGCGATCTTATGGATGAGCGCCACGGTCTCGCCGGGGCTGTGCAGCACCAGCTCGGCCAGGATACCGCCCTGACCGCCGGACAGGCGTTCGCGCAGCCAGCCATCGACAATCTCAAGGAAGGTGAGGTCGGCCTGGTTGCGATCCATGACGCCGGCGCCGGGATCGATGTCGGCCTCCGCCGGATAGGGCTTGATTAGGCGCTGGCAGAAGCCGTGGATGGTCGAGCAGGTGATTTCGTCGATCGCGGCGCTGGCGGCGGCGAGATTGTCGCGATGGGTCTGGGACAGCCCATCGGGCAGCGCCACGCGCAGCTCGGTCGCGATCGTGCCGGCCGAGAGATCGGCAACGAACTCGCGGACACGTGATAGCAGCTCGCTCGCGGCGAGTTCGGTGAAGGTGACGGCGGCGATGGAGCGCGGCGCGACGCCTTCGGCCAGCATGGCGGCGATGCGGCCGGCCATGACGGCGGTCTTACCTGAGCCCGCGCCGGCCTCGACCAGGATTGAGCGATCCTGGAGGCTGATCGCATCGCGGCGCGCGCCGTCGTCCTTCAGCACCTTGGACATGCTGCTCATCATTCCGCCTCCCAGACCTGAGCGACTTCGCCAAGCCGCTCCGTGGCGGCCGGCATTTTGCGTTTGCAATAGGTGGCGCTGGCGTTGGCCGGCAGGGCGAAAGCGAGGTCGTCATAGTCGCCGCCGGTATCCGGGCCAGGCAGGGCTGCGCCTCCGGCGAGACTCGACCGTGCCGCGCGCAGATAGCCCGTGATCTCCTCGAGCACGGCCTCGGGATCGTCGAGCTGGAGATCGACGGGCTCGCGCGGATAGAGCAGCGAGGCGCTGATGGCGACATCGTCGCCGAGGAGCGCCTTCACCGCGAAGGCATAGAGACAGCGCTGAAGCTCTCGCCCGCCATTGAGGCGGATGTCGCCGCGCGGCGGCCGTCCGGTCTTATAGTCCCGCACGAGGGCGCGCTTGCCGTCGCCCGAGATGTCGAGCCGGTCGATATAGCCGGCGATGTTGAAGCCCGTGTCGGGAATCGCGACCGGCGCGCTCGCATCCCAGGGCGTTTCCGCGTCGGATTTCGGCTCCAAGCCGCCGAAGGGCACCTCTCCGTAGGAGCGTGCGCCCGGCAGGACATCATCACCATAGGACAAGGCGCGGCCCGCCATCACGCGGGCGTCGTCGAGCGTGCGGGTCCAGATGAGGGCCGGCGGAACCGGACGCTCGCGTTCCCAATCGGCGGCGACGGCTTGCGCGGCCCGCGCCACCGCGGCTTCGATGGTCTCGGCGTCGGCGGAGGCAAGACCGTCTCCGGTTTCGAGGTCGCGCAAGGCGCGGTCGAGAACCAAGTGAACGAGATCGCCGATCCCGAGCGCGTCGAGCACAAGCGGTTCGGTGCTGCTCTGCGGTTCACGCCATCCGAACGCATAGACCCACACGAAACTCAGCGGATTGCGCAGCAGGCGGCGCAGCGAGCTGGCCGACTGGGTGCGGCCGAGGATGGCGAGAACGAGCGGATGATCTGCCCGCACGAGCCCGTCATGAGGAGTAATCTCGGCCTGCCGCCAGTCGCGCCAGCAGCCCTGCGCACCGACCGCTTGCGGATCGGCTGCGAACTCTTGGGGCCGGGCCATGAGGCGGTCTGTTTCGCTGAAGGCGTGCGCCGGTGTCGCGTTGCGGCGCAGATAGGTTTCGTCGCCACGCCCGGCGAGCAGAGGGCTGCGACCCAGGAGACGCCCGTCGCTGTCGCGCCGGGCGCGCGACAGAACGACGGTGTCGGCCGTCGTGGCGAGGATCGTCTCGAAGTCGCGGCGGTCGGCGAGGTTGACCGGCAGCGGGTCGAGCACCTGGGTCGGGATGATATGGTCCGGGATCAGCCGGTCCTCGGCGATCCCGCGCGGCCAGCGCGAGGAATTAAGCCCGAGGAGCCGCACGAAGCGGCGGGGCGATGCCGCGAGCGCGCTGGCCGGCATCCAGGCGACGCAGACGCACGCTTCCAGTCCGTCGTCCTGCTTCAGGATTTCCAGCGTGGCGTCGATCGAGGCGGCGGGGCCGGCGAGCAGAGCCTTGCGCCAGATCGCCAGCGCGCGGCCCTTGAGGAAGGTTTCTCCGATCTCGCTGGCGGCCTCCGATCCTTTTGCCAGGGTCTCGACCGCCGTGCGCAGCGCCGCAACGTGTTCGGCGCCGTCGGGCCAGTCTTCCGGCGTCAGCCGGGCCAGCAGGCGGTTCCAGGCGCCCGGAGTCGAGAGCGGCGCATCGGTCGGCAGCACCCGCAGCCAGCCTTCGGGCAGGGTCTCGAAAGGCCCGCTGTCTCGGCAGAGCGCCGCGAGGCGGCGCAGCCGCGACTGCGACAGGCCGCGAACCACGATGTCGGCCAGCGCCGCAGCCGCCTGGCCCTCGCGGGTGGCGACGGTGCGGATGCCATGGACGAAGTGAAGGTCGATGTTGGCGTCGGCGCGCAGGGCCAGAAAATGATCGTCATAGTCGGCGGGCGAGGCGGTCGCGATGGCGATCTCCGAAGCCGGGACGCCCGAGGCGAGCAGGCTGCGCGCCCAGCGCATCGCCTCAATGGCCTCGTGATAGGCCGTCGCCGCGCTGGCGGCGCTGATTCCCGGCGCATGCGCCGGTGCGCGCGCGACCGTGACGCCAGTGCCGTCCAGCCATGCGGGAACGCTCCTCGGGCCGGCCGTCCATCGCACGGGGATATGGGCGGTGAGTGCCTGGAGCAGCGGCCGCCAGCAAGGTGAGAGTTCGGTGAGGCCGACGATCTCCAACGGGCCGAGGACTGCCGGGGCATGATCGATACGGGCGGTTGCGGCGGTGACGATGTCGAGAGGCCGCATCATGCCGGGCGGAAGCTGGTCGAGGACGGCCGCTTCCAGGCGCGCGATGGCGGCGAGACGCGGATGATCGGCCGCGCGTGCGGCAAGATCGATGCCCGCGCGCCAGGCTTTGTGGAGCGTGTCGGCCGCCGCGTCGATCATGCCGGGAAGAGCCTTGATGCTCTCCAACTCCCCCATCGGCGTGGCAGGCAAGGCCGCCTGGATGGCCGCGCGCAGGCTCTCGTCGTCGATAGGGCGGGCGAAGCCGCCCGCCAGCCGGACGGCGGCCTGCTCGAAGGACATGATCTGGAGGCCGTGGCGACTGTCACGGCCCGCCGCCAGGCGGCTCTCCCGCATGGCGAGGCGGCCGTGAACGACTAGGGTGGATCGACTCGCGACGGCCATGGTTGCCCTCCTTTCGGGTGCTACTTCTTGTTCGGACGCTGAGTCAGCGCCGAAGCAGCCGCCGTCTTCGCGGCCTTGCTGCTGTTGGGGTTGCGCAACACCTTGGCGGCGGCACTGGCCGCCCGCTTGCTGGTGACTTCGCCCTTGGAACCGCGTTTCGGCATGCCTTGCCTCCCAATCGGTGCGCCGATCACCATTGACGAGCGCCCCTAATGGGAATAATAATTACACGGACTATGATGGATTGTCCATATAGTTTTTATGCTCATTGACGCGGGACAGAAGCGATGGCAGAGGCCGCAACGGCGTTGAAATGGGGGGTGGGGCGCCGGCTCGAGTTCATCGAGTTCCGGCTGTTCTGGGAGGGCTCGATCAACCGGGCCGACCTCGTTGAGGCGTTCGGCGTGTCGGTGCCGCAGGCGTCCAAGGATTTGACGCTCTATCAGGAGCGCGCGCCGGGAAACATGGAGTATGACACTCGCGCCAAGCGCTATGTCGCCGCCGAAAAGTTCGTTCTGCGCTTCCTCGAGCCGGACCCTTACATCTATCTCTCGCAGCTTCGTTCGGTCGCCGAAGGCGCCGTGCCCGCGAGCGATTCGTGGATCGCGGCGCTTCCCAGCGCCGATGTCGCGCTGACCCCCAGGCGGGACATCGACATCGCGGTGCTGCGCAAGATTCTCGACGCCAGCCGCGAGGGTGTCTCGATCGACGTCTTCTACCAGTCGATGAACAAGGTGCGGCCGGACCCCATTTGGCGGCGGATCACGCCGCACGCCTTCGGCTATGACGGATTCCGCTGGCACGCGCGGGCCTATTGCCATCTTGAGCACAAGTTCAAGGACTTCCTGCTGCCGCGCATCCTCGAAGTCGGTGGGAAGGGCGAGCCTGGGGAAGCCGGCGAGGGGGACTGGCTCTGGAATAACTATTTCGATGTCGTCATCGGCCCGCATCCGGGGCTTACGGCGAGCCAGAAGAAGGTCGTCGCCAAGGATTATGGGCTGGATCAGGGAAATGGTGTGCTCTCTGTCCGTTACGCGATGCTCTTCTATGTTTTGAAGCGTCTTGGTTTGCTTGGTGACGCCGCGAAACAGAGCGCCCATACGCAGCATATCGTAACGATAAACCGCAAAGAAACTGAGGCTGCGCTTGAGAAGGCGGAGTTTCAGCTATGAGAGAATCGGGGGGCGCCGGCTAATGGCGGCAAGGCTTGAGGACATAAAGAACGGAGCATCCGTGCGGGGCATTGCTTCGGCGCAGGCCGTGCATGTCATCTCGGTCGACTGGATCGGCGATCAGGCGATCAGCGTCGTTTTTCGCGATCACAATGGCACGGTGGCCGAGGCCGTTCTTTATCGGGATGACGAGCATCGGCTTGAGGTCGAGCAGAGCGGACGGCCATGGTCGTTCGACGCCGACGGCGCGTTGCTGCGTCTGGTGACGGAAGCCAACCGCATCAAGCTGGCGCACTATTTCGACCCGTATCTGGCGATCCATACGAGTCTGGTCGATCCACTGCCGCACCAGATTTCGGCGGTCTATGGCGAAATGCTGCCACGGCAGCCGCTTCGCTTCCTCCTCGCCGACGATCCCGGCGCCGGCAAGACGATCATGGCCGGGTTGCTGATGAAGGAGCTGATTGCCCGCAGCGATCTCGAACGCTGCATCGTCGTCGCGCCGGGAAGCCTGGTCGAGCAATGGCAGGACGAACTCGGCCAGAAGTTCAATCTCGAGTTCGACATCCTCTCCCGCGACATGATCGAGAACTCGCGGTCGGGCAATCCGTTCAGCGACCGGGATCGGCTGATCGTCCGCCTCGACGTGCTGGCGCGCAACGAGGAGCTTCAGGAGAAGCTCATGAGCGCGCGCGAATGGGATCTGATTATCTGCGACGAAGCGCATCGCATGTCGGCCACCTATTTCGGCGGCGAGGTCAAATACACGCGGCGCTATCAGGTCGGCCAGAAGCTCGGTCAGGTCTGCCGGCACCTGCTGTTGATGTCGGCGACGCCGCACAACGGCAAGGAAGAGGATTTCCAGCTCTTCATGGCTTTGCTCGATGGCGATCGGTTCGAGGGCCGGTTCCGCGATGGCGTCCATTATGCCGACACCGAAGACATGATGCGGCGGCTGACCAAGGAGGAACTGCTCAAGTTCGATGGCCGGCCGCTCTTCCCCGAGCGGCGGGCGCGCACCGTCAAGTATCAGCTCTCGGAAGGGGAAGCCGCGCTCTACACCGCCGTCACCGAATATGTTCGCACCGAGATGAACCGCGTGCAGCGCTTCGCCGAAGGTGATGGGAAGAAGCGCAATAATGTCGGCTTCGCCTTGCAGATTCTTCAGCGGCGTCTCGCCTCGTCGCCAGCCGCCATCTACCAGTCCCTCAAGCGTCGCCGCGAGCGGCTGGACAACGAGCTGGGCGAAGCGCGCCTTGCCGCCAAGGGCCGACGGGCCGGCGCGAGCGAACCGACAATCAACGCCGACATGCTGGGCAACATCGAGGAATATGGCCAGGAAGAGATCGACGAGCTTGAGGATCTGATCTCCACGGGCGCGACGACGGCCGAGACGGTCGAGCAGCTCGCCCTGGAAGTCGAGACGCTGAAGGGCCTGGAGACGATGGCGCTCGGCGTGCTGCGCTCGGGCGTGGATACGAAGTGGAGCCAGCTCAATCGTATCCTCGACGACGATCTGATGGTCGACGCGGCCGGCAATCGCCGCAAGCTGATCATTTTCACCGAGCCCAAGGATACGTTGCACTACCTGCTCGACAAGGTGCGGGCGCGGCTCGGCAATCCCGAGGCCGTGGAGGTGATCCACGGCGGCGTTTCGCGTGAAGAGCGGCGCAAGGTCGTCGAGCGCTTCATGCAGGACAAGGACATGCTGGTCCTGATCGCCAACGACGCGGCCGGCGAGGGTGTGAACCTTCAGCGCGGCCACCTCATGGTCAACTACGATCTGCCGTGGAACCCGAACAAGATCGAGCAGCGGTTCGGCCGCATCCACCGCATCGGCCAGACCGAGGTTTGCCACCTCTGGAATCTCGTCGCGGCGGATACCCGCGAAGGCGAGGTTTACGCGCGGTTGCTCGAAAAGCTGGAGGCTGCGCGCGAGGCGCTGGGCGGCCGTGTCTATGACGTGCTCGGTGAATTGTTCGACGGCGTCGCGCTCAAGGACTTGCTGTTCGAGGCGATCCAGTATGGCGAGCAAGAGGACGTCAAGGCGCGCCTCTTCCAGCAGGTGGATGGCGCTGTCGACCAGGCAAATCTGCTCGAGCTGCTGCGTCGCCGCGCTCTGACCAACGACACCATGCCGGAGGCGAAGGTCGAGGAACTACGGCTCGAAATGGAGCGGGCCGAGGCGCTGCGCCTACAGCCACATCACATCCAGAGCTTCTTCGTCGAGGCGTTCCAGCATCTGGGCGGCCGGATCAAGCGCCGCGGGGAAGGGCGTTGGGAAATCACTCATGTCCCGGTGCGTATCCGCGAGCGGGATCGCCAGATCGGGACCGGCGCCCCGCTTCAGACCCAATATGAGCGGATCTGCTTCGAGAAGGACAAGATCAATCAGCAGCCAGTCGCCGCCTTCGTCTGCCCCGGCCATCCGCTGCTCGAAGCGGTGATCAGCCTGATCCGCGAGCAGTATGAGCAGATCATGCGGCAGGGCGCGATCCTGGTGGACGACACCGACGCCGGCGATGGGCTGTCGGCGATTTTCCTGCTGGAGCACACGGTCCAGGACGGACGTGTCACCAGCGCCGGCAAGCCGCATGTGATTTCGCAGCGCCTCCAGTTCGCCGCGATCGACAAGACCGGAAATACCGTCAACGCTGGCATCGCACCGCATTTGAATCTGCGCCCCGCCAAACCGGAGGAGGTCGCCAGCGTGCGCGACCTTCTGGACGAGAGCTGGCTGACCACCGATCTGGAAAAGGCTGCGATCCGGTTTGCGACGGTCGAACTGGCGCAAGGCCATGTCGCCGAGGTCAAGGCGCGGCGCCTGCCCGAGATCGAAAAGGTCGAGCAGGAAGTTCGCGCCCGGCTGAAGAAAGAGATCAACTACTGGGACTCGCGCGCCTTCGAGCTGAAGGAAGAGGAGCGCGCCGGCAAGAAGACGCGCGTGAACTGGCAGAACGCGCAGCGCCGGGCCGAAGACCTGGCGGATCGGCAGAAGCGCCGCATGGACCAGCTTGAACGGGAACGGTTCATCTCATCGCAGCCGCCGCGCGTGCGCGGCGGCATGGTCGTCATCCCGCGGGGCCTGTTGGAAACACGTCAGACGTCAAGCGTCCCGGACCATTTCGCGGAAGACCCCGCTGCGCGCCGGGCGATCGAGCTGGCGGCGATGGAAGCCGTCATGGCGGCCGAGCGGGCGCTGGGCAATGAGCCGGCCGACGTCTCCGACCAGAAGATCGGCTACGACATCGCTTCCCACGATCCGAAGGCGGGGCATCTGCGCTTCATCGAGGTCAAGGGGCGGATCGACGGCGCCGACAGCGTGATGGTCACGCGACAGGAGGTCATCACCTCGCTGCACGAGCCAGATAAGTTCATTCTCGCCATCGTGTCGGTCGCCGCGGGTTCCGCCCATGCGCCGCGCTATGTGCGCGGCCCTCTGGTGGAGCGGGAACCGTCGTTCCTCGAAACCGCGATCCAGTTTGACCTCCGACGCCTGCTGGAGCGGGCGCAAGAGCCGGCATAGGGGGCGAGATGACCGGCATTTCGGATTTTTCCATCCTGGCCCCCGTGCCGCTGGAGCACCTTCAATCCGGGCGCGCAATCGCCAGCGCCACGGGTTTCGTCGCCTTCGGATCGCGGAAGTGGGAGTTGTTTCGCAAGGTCGATGAACTGCGCGGCGGCGCGCGCGTGCCGGTCCTGATCTATCCGTCGCACGAGGACGTGGACGCCAAGCTCAGTTTTGTCGTGTCCTGGCTGGGTTGGTATGTCGGCTGCGAGGAAAGCGGAAACGGCAAACATTCAAAGGGAATGACGCATCGCCCGCCGACGACGGGCCAATATACGTCCGACAATCAGGGCCACTGGGCGGTATTCTGGCATGTTTGCGATCTGCACGAGCTGCCGGCCGCGCAACGGTTGCCGATCTCCGCCATCCAGACCGTCAAGGGCGGTTGGCGCAAGACAGCCCCGCCGCGCGGACCCGAACTGGTCGCCACGCCATCGACGCTGGAGGTGCCGCTATGAGCGCGGGCCGCCAGATCGAGGCCATCCTCGTCGATCCTCCCGACTACTTCCGGTCGATCCAGGAACGCGCCACCAAGCGCTGGGACCAGCTTGAGGCGGACCCGGAGCTTGCTGGGCCTTGGCACCAGCTCTTCAAGCAGGTGCAGAGCCCCCGTCATATCCTGTCCGAGCTGCTCCAGAACGCCGATGACGCCGGCGCCAGCGAAGCGCGGGTTTCGATCGAGAACGATCGCTTCGTGTTCGAGCACAATGGCGAGGACTTCATCGAGGCCCACTTCGCCTCGATCTGCCGCTTCGGCTATTCCAATAAGCGCGCGCTGCACACGATCGGCTTCCGCGGGATCGGATTCAAGAGCACGTTCAGCCTGGGCGATCGGGTCGAGCTGTTCACGCCGACCCTGGCCGTGGCCTTCGAGCGAGCGCGGTTCACCGAGCCCCACTGGATCGACAGCCGCTACCAGACATCGGGAACCACGCGCGTCGAAGTGGCGATCGCTAACCCGCTGCTGCGCCGTGAGGTCGAGAAGAACCTCGACGAGTGGCTGAAGAGCCCGGTGTCTTTGCTGTTCTTCAAGAAGATTCGTCGCCTGCGGATCGGCGACAGCGAGGTGCATTGGCAAAGTCTCGGGCCTGGCCCCATCGCCGAGAGCGAATGGATGGCTTTGGATGAGAAAGCGGATGATCCGTTCCTCCTCGTGCGGTCGGGGGAGGAAGCTTTCCCGGTCGAAGCGCTCGATGAGATCCGCAAGGAGCGGATGCTGGGGGCCGAGGACAGCGGCGATTTCCCGCCCTGCCGCGTGGAGATCGTGCTGGGCGCGAAGGGCCGGCTCTATGTTGTGCTGCCGACCGGCGTGGAAACGACGCTACCTTTCGCCTGCAACGCGCCCTTCATCCAGGACCCCGCTCGTCTCAAGATCAAGGACCCGGAGACATCGCCGACCAACCGCTGGCTCCTGAACCGCGCTGGAGAATTGGCCGCCAGCGCCATGATGGAGTGGTTAGAGCAGACGAAGACCAGCGCACGGGATCGGGCGGACGCCTATGGTCTGCTGCCCGACGTCGACCGCGAGGCGACCACGCTCGAAGGGGCGTGCGGCGCGATCGTCGAACTGGCGTTTGACGCGGGCATCGAAGACCGACCGATGCTTCTGACCGAAGAGGGACGGCTGGTCGACGCCAAGGCGGCGATCACCGTGCCGCGGCCTGTCTTCGACATCTGGCCGGCTGACCAGGCCATGGCGCTGCTCGACGCCAAATCCCGGCCGGCGCTGTGCCAGCATGTCTCGGCCAAGAACCGGACCAAGCTGGTTCACTGGGGTCTGGTCGAGGAGTTCTCGAAATCCGATTTGCTCGAGCGCCTGCGCAGCAATCATCTGCCGCGGCCCGCGACCTGGCGGCACCTGTTGAACCTGTGGGCCTATATCGCGCCCGAGGTGACGGGTTGGCAGTGTCACGACACCGACGGCCTGCGGATCGTGCCTGTGCAGGGCAAGGAGGTGCTCTACGCGGCGTCGGAGATCGTTCGGCTCGGCGAGAAAAAGCTGCTTCAGTCGGAAGAGGATTGGGAGTTTCTCGCCAGCCATCTGATCGTCCTCAACCAGAACTGGACCCGCTTCCTTGCCGAGCAGCGCCGCGACAAGGCAGAAGGAGAGAGCCGCAACGACCCGGTTGAGGCGGCCTTCGCGGTGCTGGAGGAGATCGGCCTCGAAGGAACGAGCGACGTCAACGCCGTGATCGAGCGGGTCGCTGCCGACTATTTCGCGGCCGGCCAGCCGAAGCTCGCTGAGTGCGTCCAGCTCGCCCAGATCGCGGCCAAGCTGGGCGTCACTATTGGCGATTCTTTCCGGTATGCCTGCGCCGACCTGAAACTTCGGCCGATCGGCAAGGGAGTGTTGTTCGACGAGAATGGCGCGCTCGAGGAGTTGCTGCCGGAGTCCGTCCGAAAGACGCAGCTCCTTCACGGTGACTATGTGGCGAGCTTCAAATCCTGCACCCGGGAGGATTGGCTGCGCTGGGTGTCGTCAGGCCGTTCGGGGCTTCAGACGATGGCGCCGCTCGCGCAGAAGCGGACCAGCCTCTACGGACGCCAGCGCGCGGTGACGGAGGCCCAGGCGCGCGGCCAGCGCCAGGCGCTTTACTATGCCTATGTCACGGAGAGCTTCGTTCTCGATGACTGGGACTTCCCGGCCGATTACTGGCGGCATTGGGAGGCGTTGTCGAAGGCCGATCCCGACATCTGGGCCAAGGTGGTTGGAAAGATTCTCGAACAGCGCGACGCCTACTGGTCGCGAGCGTCGAGCGCTCGCCTGTTGCAGGTGGCGACCACCGGATCGACGCGATCGGTCAGTTCGGAACCGTTGCTGGCGGACTGGTTGCTGAAGTTGCGGGGCAAGCCCTGCCTTCCCGACATCCGCAACATGATCCAGCTCCCGGCCGACTTGGTGCGCAGGACACCGGAGACGGAGGCATTGATCGACGTCGAGCCCTTCGTGCATGGCTTGCTCGATCGGGAAACGACGCGCCCGCTGCTCGATCTTCTCGGTGTCCGCAGCACGCCGAGCGGTCCCGGACGTCTGCTCGACCGCCTGCGCGCCCTGGCGAAATCCGACAAGGCCCCGGCGCATGAGGTCGAGAAATGGTATCGCCGCCTGGATCAGATGCTCGACGGGTGCTCGACCGCTGACGCGCAGAACATCAAGAACGCCTTCAAGGCAGAGAAGCTGATCCTCGCCCAGGACGGGACGTGGGCGACGTCCGGCGGCGTCTTTCTGGCCGGCGACGAAGAGGATGTTCCCGGCGCGGCGGTCGTGCGCGCCTCCGTGCTCGACCTCAGCCTGTGGCATCGTATCGGTGTCGCCGATCGTCCGTCCGCGGATCTGGCGTTGCAATGGCTTGGGACGCTGGCCTCGGGGAAAGCGCTCTCGGCCGACGACGCCCGGCGTGTTCGCACGTTGCTGGTCCGATACCCGATCCGCATCTGGGAGGAGCGCGGGCACTGGCTGAACCTCGTGGGCGAATGGGCGCCGGTCGATACGCTTGCCTATGGTCTGAGCATGCAGACCCTGTTCCGGTGGAGCCATCTGCACGAATGGGTCAAGCGCAAGACCGCCGATTTTCAGCGGCTGTCGGGGGAGACCGTGCAGGCGCCGCCATTCTCGGCGTTGCCGGCCTTGTCGGACCTCGTTGAGGAGCATTTCAACCAGCCGTCGCTGCTGGCCGGCATCGAAGATCGCCGCGCCTGGCTGACGGCGTTCGGAACCCAACTCGCACGGATCGAGCTTGCCGATGCCGCCGAGACCGAGCGCGTGCGGGCGCTGGCGGAAGCGATCGCGGCGACGAGTTGGGTCCAGACCCCCAAGCTGGAGGTCATTCCCTATCTCGACGGCGTGCCCGCTGGGACGGCGCGGCTCACCGACATCCTGTGGCTCGACGGCAAGCTGTTCGTCAGCCCGCTATCCAAGGCCAAGCTGGCGAAGCGGGTCCCGGAAGAGATTGGTAGGAGCTTGAGTGCGGATATTCGCGCAGCGCTGGCCTATGCGTTCGAGCGCTCGCCCGAGGACATCCGGGAATATCTCGAGGAAAACTTCACGCTCGGCCCCGAGCAAATGGTCTCTGCGCCGATCGCCGAGGCCCAACCGGACGCCGTTCCCGGCGATGATGATGAGAGCGACGAAACCGCTGAAGGCGCGGGGGACGACGCCGAGCCGGTCGATGCGGACGATCTCCACCTGGCGGAGGAGGACGAGCCCGCGACGCTCCCCGAACCCGCGCCTCCCACGGAAGAGCCAGATCGCGAGCTGATCGAAACGGAGGTTGCGACCAGGCCGCGCGCCGCGCCGAAGCCCCCACGCCCGAGCGTTATGGCGCGCTTTGCGTTGGCCCAGGGCTATAAGGTCGACGGCGAGGATCGCTTCTTTCATGCGGACGGGAGCTGGATCGGCCGCGGCAACGGCACGCGCTTTCCATGGGAGCGCCGCTCTGCGGGTGGTGAGATTCTTCGCCACTACTATCCAAAGGATCACTGCCTGGAGCACGAACCGCTCCAGCTTGAGGCCGACGTCTGGGGTTTGCTCGACCAGAAGCCGGACCTCTATTCGTTCATTCTCATCAACCCCGAGGGTGATGCCGTCGAGATGACGGGCGCCCGCCTGCGCGCATTGCGCGACGGCGGCGAACTGACCATCCACCCTGCAACCTACAGGCTTGTTTATGACCTCGACGAATAACCCCAAGAAAAAGCTCATCGAGGTCGCCATCCCCCTCGAAGCGATCAACAAGGCTTCGGCTCGCGAGAAGTCGATCCGCCATGGGCATCCGTCGACGCTGCATCTGTGGTGGGCGCGACGTCCACTGGCGGCGTGCCGAGCGGTGTTGTTTGCTCAACTCGTTGATGATCCGGCGAGTCACCCGGAACAGTTCCCGACAGATGAGGCGGTGGAGGAGGAGCGTCAGCGTCTCTTTCGGATTATTGAGGATCTAGTGGAGTGGGAAAACTCTACAAGAGATGAAGTTCTTGGCCGTGCTCGTGCTGAGATTGGCAAGAATTTCCCCGATGGCTTGCCATCAGTTTACGACCCATTCTCGGGTGGTGGTTCGATCCCGCTGGAGGCTCTTCGTCTGGGGCTTCCCTCCGAGGGGTCTGATCTCAATCCCGTCGCGGTAATGATTGGCAAGGCAATGATCGAATTACCGTCGAAATTCAAAGATCAAAAGCCTGCCCATCCCGGAAAACCAGAGCGCCTGCATTATCGCGGGGCGGAAGGTCTTGCCGAAGACATTCTTTGGTATGCACGGGCGCTAAGCGACAAGGCGTGGGAGAAAATTGGACATCTCTATCCGCAGGTCGCTCTTCCTAAGAAGGATGGGGGTGGCGAGGCCACCGTCCTTGCCTGGTTGTGGGCCAGGACCGTTGCCAGTCCGAATCCCGCAGTGCGGGGTGCTCATGTTCCCCTGATTTCCAACTACTGGCTCTGCAACAAGCCGAAGAAATCAGTGTGGGTGAAGCCGGTTGTCAGCGGCACCGACATCTCCTTCGAGGTGCATAATGGGAAGCCCGATGACGAAGATGCCGTGGCGGCGGGGACCAAGGCGGGGCGAGGTGCGAACTTCAGGTGCTTGCTGACTGGTGACGCCATCACTGCTGACTATGTGAAGGCCGAAGGCATGGCCGGTAGGATGGGCTGGCGCCTTCTTGCCATCGTCGTGGAAGGGAAAGGCGGGCGTCGATACGTCGCCCCGACCAAAGAGCACGAGGCTCTGGCTTTCAGCGAGAAACCCGACTGGAGACCGGAATATCCTCTGTCGCAGCACCCCCAGTATATGAGTGTGACCAACTATGGTCCCACCAATATCTCCGACCTCTTCATGGACCGGCAGACCATCGCACTGAATACCTTTATGGGGCTGGTCCCGGAAGTAGTCCGAGACATTCCAGATTCGGCATATCGAAAGGCGATGCTCTCATACTTGGTATTAGGTGTGAGCCGTTTGGCGAACAGGCAGTCCACGAGCACGTTCTGGCATACGTCCGGCGAGAAGGTGGAGCAGGTGTTTGCCATGCAGGCCCTGCCCATGCGGTGGGACACGGCTGAAGGAAATCCGTTCTCGTCCTCCTCGGGCAATTTCATCGGTCAGGTCGAATATCTGGCCAAAGCCGTGGCCGCTCTTCCCTGTTCGGAGCAGGGGGGCGTCGAACGTCAGATGGACGCTCAGAACGTAGATTTCTCAGGCTTCGTCATCTCTACCGACCCGCCTTATTACGATAACGTCCCTTATGCGGATTTGTCCGATTTCTTCTATGTCTGGTTGAGGAAGGGGCTCGCGAGCACCTTCCCGGACCTGTTTTCGACCATGCTGGTTCCCAAGCAAGAGGAACTGGTTGCCGACTACAAACGCCATGGCGGCAAGGTCGAGGCCGACAGCTTCTTTCTCGAAGGCATGACTACCGTCATGCGCAACATGGCGACCCAAGGCCGGCCCGATGTGCCTGCCGCGATTTACTATGCTTTCCGACAAGGCGAGGTCGATGAAAGCGGTTTCTCGGTTAAGGGCTGGGCGACCTTCCTTCAGGCGATTGTCGACGCCGGCTATTCGATCGGGGCGACATGGCCGGTGCGGACCGAGCTTGTCGGCAACCTCAAGAAAAACAAGAACGCGCTCGCCACGTCTGTCGTCATGGCGTGCCGGCCTCGCGCGGGGGACGCCGAGACGATCTCCCGCGTTGAGTTTATCCGGGCGCTGCGCCGCGAGCTGCCCGCAGCCCTCAAGGAGATGCACCGTGCAAGCATCGCCCCGGTGGATATTCCCCAGGCGTCCATCGGCCCCGGCATAGCTATATTCAGCCGCTATGCCTCAGTGATTGAACGTGATGACAGCCCGATGTCGGTGAAGACTGCCTTGCAAATCATCAACGAGGAACTGGATCAGTATCTTTCCTCCCAGGAAGGTGATTTTGATCCCGAGACGCGCTTTGCCGTGACCTGGTTCACGCAGCATGGCTACGAAAAGGGCGTGTTCGGCGATGCCGATAACCTCGCCCGTGCCCGTGGCATCTCGGTGGACGATGTGCGTCATGCTGGCATCGTGGAATCGTCGGCCGGCCGGGTCCGCATCTACAAGCGGGAGGAGTTGGAGGAGGATTGGGATCCCGACACCGACCGCCATCTCACCGTGTGGGAATGTTGCCAGTATCTCGTGCGTCAGCATCAACTGGATGGCTTGTCGCATGCTACGGCATTGCTCCTGAAGAAGTTCGGGAGCGACAAGGCGGAGGCGGTGAAGGATCTGGCCTACGTCCTGTATGAAATCAGCGACAAGCGGCGGCAGGACCGCCAAGAGGCGACGGCCTACAACGCGCTCGTCACCGATTGGACCGAGCTGACGCGGCAGGCCGCTGCGATCCACGACACCGTCGGCGATCGTCAGATCAAGCTGGACATCTGAGGGGGGGAGAACGTGGCAAAAAGCACGCGCCAATATGTGTTTGAAGGAATGGAGTTGCTTCCGGCGGCACTCATTCCATTCGTGGAGAAGAGGCTGGAAAGTTCGCTCAAGGGGCACTGGCAAGTCCAGGTTCTGGAGAAGCTGCCGAGCCTGCGCCCCAACAGCAATGGCGAGGTCGGTTGGGATCAGGCCGCGCTGTTCAACGCGATGGACCGCTTCTGGAGCGAGGCGTTCAAGGCGGTTCTCGGCCGCGCCGAACGCTCGCTGGTCAATGAACTGGGCGATGTCCGCAACAAGCTCTCGCATAACGAGACCTTCACCTACGACGACGCCGAGCGCGCGCTCGATTCCATGCGCCGCCTGATGGAGGCGATCAGCGCCGGGGAGACGGCCGAGCAGCTCGGCAAGATGCGCGACACCATCCTGCGCACGAAGTTCACCGAGCTTCAGCGCAATGAGGAGCGGCGGAAAACCCAGCGCCTCGAAATCTCGGTCGAGACGGTGGCGGGGCTTCTGCCGTGGCGGGAGGTGGTCGAGCCGCACCAGGATGTCGCCACCGGCGAGTTCCAGCAGGCCGAGTTCGCGGCCGACCTCGCCAAGGTGCATTCGGGCAGCGCGCCACCTGAATACCGCGACCCGCGCCAGTTCTTCAGCCGCACCTATCTGACGGAAGGTTTGAGCGCGCTGCTGATCGGTGCCGCGAAGCGGCTGTCCGGCACCGGCGGCGATCCGGTCGTCGAACTGCAAACTAACTTCGGCGGCGGCAAGACGCACTCGATGCTGGCGCTCTATCACATGGCGGGGCCGACGCCGGTGCAGGACCTCTCCGGCCTGGACCAGTTGCTCGAAAAGCAGGGACTCAGCGTGCCGCAAGGCATCAACCGCGCCGTGCTCGTCGGCACATCGCGGGGGCCGCAGGACGTGCTCCATGCCGAGGGCGACCGGAAAATTCGCACGACCTGGGGTGAACTCGCCTGGCAGCTCGGCGGCGCCGATGCCTACGCGATAGTGGCGGAAAATGACGCCAGCGGCATCGCGCCGGGCTCGAACCTTCTGGAGGCGCTCTTCAAGAAATATGCGCCGTGCCTGATCCTGATCGACGAATGGGTCGCCTATCTGCGGCAGATATACAGGGTCGAAGGGCTGCCGTCCGGGTCGTTCGATGCGAACCTGTCCTTCGTCCAGTCGCTGACCGAGGCGGTCAAGGCCAGCCCCGGCACGCTGCTGGTCGCATCCTTGCCGGCCTCGCAGATCGAGGTGGGGGGTGAAGGCGGTCAGGAGGCGCTGGCCCGCCTCAAGCAGACCTTCAGCCGGGTGGAATCTTCGTGGCGGCCGGCGAGCCAGGAAGAGAGCTATGAGATCGTCCGGCGGCGGCTCTTCAAGGACATTCCCGGCGACAAGTTCCATCACCGCGACAACACGCTGAAGCAGTTCGCCAAGCTCTATCGGGAGAACGGGAACGATTTCCCGCAGGGCTGCGCGGACGAGGACTATCGGCGCAAGCTGGAGAAGGCTTATCCGATCCATCCCGAGCTGTTCGACCAGCTCTATACGAGTTGGGGCTCACTCGAAAAGTTCCAGCGCACGCGCGGCGTGCTGCGCCTGATGGCGCAGGCCATTCACGAGCTTTGGATGAGCGCCGATCCGTCGGTGATGATTATGCCCGGCAGCGTGGCGGTGAGTTCGCCGCGCGTGGAGCCAGAATTGCTGCATTATCTCGAGGTTAGCTGGCAGTCGATCATTGCCGGAGATGTCGATGGCACGACGTCCACGCCCTATAAGATCGATCAGTCGGCGCCCAACCTGAACCGCTATTCGGCGACCCGGCGCGTCGCGCGCGCAATCTTCATGGGCACGGCGCCGACGCATCAGCAGCAGAACACCGGCCTCGACGACAAGCAGATCAATCTTGGCGTCGTGCAGCCCGGCGAGCGTCCGGCGATCTTCGGCGATGCGCTGCGGCGGCTGACCAACCAGGCCAAGTTCATGCACGCCGATCTTGGCCGTTACTGGTATTCGATGTCCGCGAGCCTCAACCGCATTGCGGCAGACAAGGCGGCGCAGATCGAGGCGGCACTGGTCGACGTGACGATCGACGCGGAACTCGGGAAATATGTGAACGGTCTCGCCGATCGCGGTCATTTCGACGCCGTGCAGGTCGCGCCAGCTTCCTCAGCTGAAGTGCCCGATGAAGCCGGAGGCGTGCGGGCCGTGGTGCTGGGGGTGGCGTATCCGCACAATGGGCGCGACACCTCGGAAGCACTGACTGAGGCCAAGGATATGCTGATGCAGCGCGGCACCACGCCGCGCGTCTATCGCAACATGCTGGTGTTCATCGCGGCGGATTCGCGCCAGCTCGACAACCTGAAAGACGCCGTGCGTGCATCGTTGGCCTGGGGCGAGATCGTCCGCGACACGGAGCGCCTGAACCTCACCCAGAGCGACAGCGCGCTCGCCAAGGCGAAACTGGCCGAAGCCAACGAGACGATGAAGACGCGCCTGAAAGAGGCGTGGTGCTATCTGCACTACCCGGCCCAGGAGAATGCCCAGGCCGATGTCGAATGGGTCTCCGGCAAGGTTCCGGCGCAGGACGGGCTGTTGGGACGGGCGAGCAAGAAGCTCGTCGCCGAAGAGGGATTATTGACCGAGCTGGGGCCGTCGCGTCTCGATCGTGATCTCCAGAAATACATCTGGAACGACAAGCCGCGGTTGTCGCTCAAGGATCTGCGGGAATATCTCAATCGCTACATCTACCTGCCGCGCCTGAAAGGGCAGGACGTCCTGGTGAAGGCTGTGCAGGCGGCGATCAGCGGCATGTTGCCCGGTCCCTTCGCCTATGCCGAGCGGTGGGATGAAAAGACGGGCACCTATCTGGGGCTCGCGATCGAACGTGCGGGCAACGCGCCCGTGGTCATCGACAGCGACAGTGTCATCATCAAACCGAATGAGGCCGAGGCGCACCGTCCGCCGCCGGTGCAACCTGGCCCTGGGGACGCACCTGGAAGCCCTGATGGCGGCACGCCGACGCCCGGCAGACACGATGTAGGCGGCGGGCCGGTGACACCGCCGACGGAGAAGAATCCGACGCGCTTCACCGGCGCCGTGATGATCTCACCGGAGCGGCCGGCGCGGGATATTCATCAGATTGTCGAGGCGATCGTCGAGCAGCTCACCACGCTTCCGGGCAGTCGCGTGAAGTTGAAGCTCGAGATCGAGGCCGATGTGCCTGGCGGTCTGGATCGCGCCAAAGTGAGGACTCTGGTGGAGAACGCCAATACCCTCGGATTCATAGAGAAGTCTGTCGAATGAGAGCATAGCAATGGTGGGTGGTCGCGTGGACTGAAACTATATTTGTTCAGGAGTGGGGGATTCGCCGTGATGTAACTTTCTGCTCGGCAGAATAGGAAGGTGGCCCCGCTATGCTCAGGTTGCGTCATATCCAATACTTTGTCACGGCTTCCGAGCAGGGGAGTTTTCGCAAGGCGGCCGCCCTTCTGCACATTCAGGAGTCTGCCGTGAGCCGGCGCATCCGCGATCTTGAGGATCGGCTCGGCGCTTCCCTGTTCCACCGCCATCCCGGCGGGGTTTCGCTCACGGTGGCAGGGCAGCGTTTCCTTCGCCGTGTCCGCGTCGCCCTTCAGCAGATTGAGCTTGGCTTCAACGACGTCGCTGCGATCGGCCGATCCGAGGACGGAATCATCAAGGTTGGCATCTTCTCATCGCTGGCGTCGGGCTTTCTGTTCGAGTTGATGAAGACGCTCGACGACGAGCACCCGCGGGTGGCGGTCGAGCTGATCGAGGGCAATCCGTCGGTCCATGTGGCGGCGGTCCGCCAGCTCCAACTCGATGTGGCGTTCATCACGGGCACGTCCGAATGGCCCGATTGTGAGAGAGAACAGCTTTGGTCGGAGAGGGTGTTCGCCGTACTGCCCACGGAACACGGCCTGGCGACGAAGCAGACCCTGCATTGGGACGATCTCGCCGGCGAAAACTTCATCGTCAGCAATGCGGCGCCAGGGCCGGAGATCTATGACTATCTGATCCAGCGACTGGCCGGTCTCGGCCACCATCCGAATATCCACCCGCACTATGTCGGCCGGGATGTCCTGCTGTCGATGGTAGCCATCGGGCGCGGGCTGACGCTGACCAGCGAGGCGACCACAGGGGCTCAGATTCCCGGTATCGTCTATCGCCCGATCATGGGCGAGGTCTTGCCGTTCAGCGCGATCTGGTCGCGCCGGAACGACAATCCGGCCTGCCGCAGGTTTCTGAGCCTCGCCCGGATACTGTCGCAAACCGATCGGAGGGCTGTCAGGCAGGCGGACGCGGTGATGAACCCGCCTGCTTCGCCTTCGCAAAACCGCGATCTGTCGCCATGAACCGCTCCAGCATGGGAACGATCAGGCGCACCGGATCGGTGGCCGCCTGTCCCGCCTCGCGGCCGAGAATCTCCGCGTAGGTTGTGAGATCGCGGTGAAGGCTGGCGGGCAGCTCGAGCGTGATCTTGACCGGCTTGTCATCGGCGATCGGGCCGAGTTTCAGCTTCGCCATGTCAGCCTCCGTAGGGTTCGAGCACGAGATCGCGCGTGACGATGACGCGGACGGGGAAGCCTGGCCGGATGGTGAGCGTCGGCGCGATGTTGAGCTGGCGCTGGACGATCTGCTGCCCGGTCTGGCTGATGCTGTCGGACGCGCCGTTGCGCAGGGCGCGCACGATGTCGCTTTCCTGCCCGGATGAGCCGGCTTCGGCCCCGACGCTGAGGAGGGTCGAGAGCGCCGCGGCCTTGAACAGCTCGCCCCAGTGATAGTCGACGCCATCCTCCAGCCCGGCATAGCCTTCAGCGTCAGCGCCAGGCTGGCGTTCGAGGACGATGGAGCGGCCGTTGGGGAAGATCAGCCGGTTCCAGACCAGCAGGATGCGGCGCTGGCCGAAACCGACGCCGCTGTCATACTGGCCGATGACGCGCGTGCCCTGCGGGATCAGCAGGATGCGCCCGGTGGGGCTGTCGTAGATGTTCTCCGTCACCTGCGCGGTGATCTGGCCGGGAAGGTCGGAGCGGATGCCGGTGATGAGCGCGGCGGAAATCACCGCGCCGGCCTGAAGCACATTGGCCGATGCGGGCGCCGCGACCCGATCGGGCGAGACCGTGCGTTTGTCGGGCGCCTGGTTTAGGAAAGCGAGCTGGCGATCCTGCGCCGAGGGCGTCGCGGGTTGCGGCGCGAGGCCGAGGCTGGCGAGGTCGGTCGCGGGCGCGGCCGCAGGCGCGGTTGGTGCGGCGCTGGCGGGCCGTGTCTCCGTCGACGAGAACAGACGCGCGGTGCGCGCCGCTTCCAGCTCCTGCGCGCGGCGCTGTTCCTCCGGGCTCGGGCCGGGGGACGCTGGCGTGGTCATGCCTGGTGCGGGAATCGGCTGGCCGCCATTCTGCGCGCTGAGGATCGGGCGGCCGAGATCGCCGGGCAGCGGCGGGCCGAGTCTGGGAACACCGCTATAGTCCTTCGGCAGACCGTTCAGGCCATCGGGTGTGCTGCGGTTGTCGGTGGAAAAGAGTTCCTGCCCCTGATTGCCTACGTTGCGGGTCTGGAGCGCATAGAGCAGCGCGCCACCGACGCCGAGGCTGGCGACGAGTCCCAGCCCGGCCAGCACTTTGCGCGACAGGCGGGTGACGCGCGGAGGCTCGGGCCGCAGCCGCATCGGCGTGACTGGCTCGCCGGTGAGCGGCCGGTCGTCGGTCTCGTCGGCCGCGTCCGGCTGCGGCGCCCCATCGGGCGTCCGGCTCTCTTCCCTTTCGGGATCGCGTTCGTCGCTCACGATGCCGGCCTCCCGTCGGTGCGGGAGATACGCACGCGCTTCTGGGACTTGCCTGCCCCGAAACGCAGCTCGGCGGCGGCGAACAGCCGGTCGACGATCATGTAGTTGCCGCGCACGCGGTAGTTCACCAGTTCGGAGGTGTTGCCCTCTGCGCCGACGACGAACAGGGGTGGCATTTCGCCCTGGCCGATGCCGCGCGGAAACTCGATGAACACCTGCCGGCCGTCATCGAACGCGCGCAGCGGCCGCCACGGCGCTCGATCGCCGCCCACATCGTAGCGGAAGTTCACCCGCGCGAGGTCGATGCCGGTGGCGACGGGCTGCGCCGCCTGCGCCTCGGCATTCTGCCGCCGTAGCGCGATGAGCTGGTCCTGCGGATATTGCCAGGAGACCGACGCCATGTAGGTCGAAGGCGTCGAGCGCAGTTCCATATGGTAGGTGCGGCGGTCGGTGTTGATGACGAGGTTGGTGAGCAGTTCGGGCCGCGTCGGCTTGACGAGGATGTGGATCTGCCTGGCGGCGCCTGCGCCGCTTTCGGTATCGCCAATAATCCAGCGCACGGTGTCGCCAGCGGCGACTGGTCCGGCGCCGACGAGCTGTTCGCCAGGCTGGAGCGCGATGTCGGTGATCTGCCCCGGCGAGGCATAGACTTGGTAGAGCGCGCCGTTGACGAAGGGATAGACCTGCATCGAGTTGATGAAGCCGTCGCGGACGGGTTGGACCCGCGCGGCGGCGTTGGCCTGGTTGACGCGCACGGTCGGGTCGGCGGCTTCGGGAACGGGCTTGCCGTCCTTGCCGACCGGCTTCAACTGGCCGGGAAGCGGCAGGGGCTTGGGGAGTTCCACGACCTGCACGGGACTGGGCGGTTCGGTCGCCTGCACGGCGGGCATGGCGTTGTCGTAGGCGATTTCGGGCGGCGGCATATTGCTGGTGGCGCAGCCGGCGAGCGCCGAGGCGCAGAGCAGCACAATTGGCAAGCCGGATTTACGGAAAGCCGGATTGGCGTGGATGCGGAAAGCCGGACGCCCTGCACTCCAGGGGGCGGCTTTACGGAGTGCTGGCGTCATTGTCCAAGCTCCTTCGACCAGTTGATGGCGTTGACGTAGATTCCGAGCGGGTTCTTCTTCAGCGTGTCGGCGTCGCGCGGGGGCTGCACGGCAACGGTCAGAATGGCGGACCAGCGTTCGGTGGAGGCGAGCGCGCCGTCCTGATAGCGGCGCTCGATCCAGGCGATGCGGAAGCTCGACGGCGAGGCGCGGATAACGCTCGACACCTCGACCGCCACCTGTTGCTTGCCGACCTTGGCGAAAGGATCGTTCGACCGGGCGTAGTCGTTGACGGCGAGCGCGCCGCTCTGGGTCGTGAAGTCGTAGGCGCGCAGCCAGTTCTGGCGCACGATGATCGCGTCGGCGGGAATCGAGCGGACCTGCTCGATGAAGCGCGCCAGGTAGAAGGCGATCTGGGGATCGTTCGGCCGATAGTCGGCCGTTGCCGGCGCAACGGCCTGCGCCTGTCCGAGGCGGTCGACCTGCACCACCCACGGCACGATCGAGCCGTTGGCGGATTGCCAGACCAGCGCGGCGGCAAGGCCCATCGACAGCGCGAGGGAGCCGAAGGCCATGAAGCGCCAGTTGCGGGCCTGCACGCGGGCGGAGCCTATGCGTTCGTCCCAGACTTGGGCGGCGCGTTGATAGGGCGTCTCGGGCTGCGGGGACTTGCCGTAGTGGGTAGCGGGTCGTTTGAACATGGTCAGTCGCCTTCGGAGAGATTGACGGTGGAGCCGCCGCCGTGGCTGTCGCCGCTGCGGACAGCGTGGGCGGCGGCTTGAACGCCGTGCGTCATTTGCTGGGAGCGCTTCATGCGCCTGGCCCAGGCCGGCGGCCCGTCGGTGGTGGAAGCGGTTTGGGAAGCGGCCTCGGCTTCGCCGCCGACCGTGCCGGCGGTCGAAGCCCCGCCTGTCGCCGCGAAGGTGGAGCGCGCGCCGGATTGGTAGCTCTGCTTCAAGCTGTCGGCGGCGCGGCCAGCGGCGCGTTTCAGCGGCGAGACGGTGGCCTGTGCGCCCGCGCTGGCGACATTGCGCAGGCCGGATGCGACGGCGGATGCGCCGGTTTGGCCGGCCGCGCCCAGGCTGTAGGCGGTCGATGCGCCTCCAGCCAAAGCCGCCCCGCCACGGGCGGCGGCGGCAGCGCCGCCCACAAGGGCCGTGCCGCCGGAAACAGCCGCGCCTGCGGCAGCGGCGCCGGCCGCGATCGCACCGCCCGCGGCCAGGCCGGTTCCGATCGCGGCGCCCGCGCCGAGCTGCGGCCCGCCTGAGACAATGCCGTTGGCGATGCCGGGGCCGAAGATTCCGAGGCCCAGCAGCGACAAGGCGGCGAGCACGATCGCCATCGCGTCGTCGATCGACGGCGTGGCGCCGCCGAAGCCCGTGGTGAACTCGGAGAACAGGGTCGAGCCGATGCCGATGATGACGGCAAGCACCAGCACCTTGATACCGGACGAGATGACGTTGCCGAGCACCCGTTCGGCCATGAAGGCGGATTTGCCGAACAGGCCGAAGGGGATCAGCACGAAGCCGGCCAGGGTGGTCAGCTTGAACTCGATCAGGGTGATGAAGAGCTGGATGGCGAGGATGAAAAAGGCGAGCAGCACCAGCGCCCAGGCGAACAACATGCAGACGATCTGGATGAAGTTCTCGAAGAACGACCAGTAGCCCATCAGGCTGGATATGGAATCGAGCAGCGGCCGTCCGGCGTCGAGGCCGGTTTGCGCGACCTTGCCGGGACGCAGCAGGTCGGTGACGGTGAAGCTCGTGCCGGACGCCTTCAGGCCGAGGCCGGCGAAGCTCTCGAAGACGATACGGGCGAGATTGTTCCAGTTGCCGATGATGTAGGCGAAAACACCGACGAACAGCGTCTTCTTCACCAGCCGGGCGATGATGTTCTCGTCCGCGCCCCAGCTCCAGAACAGGGCGGCGAGCGTCACGTCGATGACGATCAGCGTCGTGGCGATGAAGCCGACCTCGGGTTGCAGAAGGCCGAAGCCGCCGTCGATGTAGCGGGTGAAGACCTCGAGGAAATGGTCGATGACGCCGGTGCCGCCCACGATCAGCGCACCTCGGGCCGAGAGGGCTCCGCCTGAATGGCGGGCGTGGCGTCGTCGGGAGCCGCGTCGGCGGGGGCGTTCGGGAACAATGTCGCCGGTCCCGCCGGCGCGGGCGCCGGGGTCGGAGCCGACTGACCGAGGAAACGCTTGCGGTTTTCGTCCCACGCTCGCAGGCAGGACGGATCGCGCGGCCCGGCTTCGCCCATGGCGCTGCACCGCGCCAGCTCCGCGCCGAGCGGATCGCGTTCCGTCACGGTGCGCGTCTGCGCCGTCGGGCTGTTTTGCCGGTCGTCCTTGCGGGTCATCTCGATCGCGGTCGCCGTGACCGCGATCGCGACGAAGACGACAGCGCCGAGGCGCGCGAGGGTCTTGCCGTCCATCGGGTCGCCCTCAGTTGCCGTGGAACATTTGCGCGTTGCCGGGCTGATAGCCGGTCCCCGGCGTCAGGAAGCGGCGGCGCTGCTCGCGGCCCTGTTCGGCGGCGGCGGCCTGTTCGGCCGATTGCAGCGCCTGTGCTCGCCCGTTGGCGGCGATGACGGCGGTGAGGTCGGCGAGCTGCTGGGCCTGGAGGGCGAGGAGCTGGTTGCCGGCCTGTGTCGCCTGCAAGGCGCCCGTCGCCGATTGGCTGGCGCCGACCAGCGCCGACATCTGCGTGCGGTTGGTGTCGATATTGCCGACGACCGTGGCCTGCACACGCATGGCGTCTTGCAGACCGCCCACCGTGTTCTGCCAGCGGGTCTTGGCGTCCGCGATCAGTTGCGCGTCCGACGCCGACAGCGACACATTGGCGTATTTGGTCTGGAACGCCTGGTCGATCTGCTGGACGTCGTAGGCGATGTTCTGAGCCTGCTGGAGCAGTTGCTGCGTGCGCTGCACCGACTGCTGGAGCTGTTGCAGCGACGAGTAGGGCAGGCTCGCCAGATTGCGGGCCTGATTGATGAGCATCTGCGCTTCGTTCTGAAGCGAGGTGATCTGGTTGGTGATCTGCTGAAGGCTGCGGGCGGCCGTCAGCACGTTCTGCACATAGTTCGTGGGGTCGAACACGGTCCATTGGGCCTGGGCCGGCGTCGCCAGGATTGGGGTGAGCGCGACAGGGCCGAGGAGCAGCGCGGCGGCGAGCCGCGCCGCGCGGGAGCGAGGCAAGGTCATGGCAGTTTCTCCTTCAGGGTGAGCGTTGGAATGAGGTCGGCCGCCCAGCCGAGATCGCGGTGGCGGAGCCAGGCGACGAGGAAGCCGGCCTGCCCGTGTTCGGCGAGTAGCCGCGCGATCGCGGATTGATCGGTCTTGGCGGAAGCAGCGCAGAGCGCGAGGGCGACGTCCGACAGCCCCAGCTCGAACAGGCGATTGCCGCGGCGGCTTTGGCAGTAGTAGTCGCGCTTGGGCATGGCCCGCGCGAGGATCTCGATCTGGCGATCGTTGAGGCCGAAGCGGCGATAGATCGCGGTGATCTGCGGCTCGATGGCGCGCTCGTTCGGCAGGAGCAGCCGGGTCTGGCAGCTCTCGATGATGACGGGCGCGATGGACGAGCCGTCGATGTCGGAGAGCGATTGCGTGGCGAAGACGACGCTGGCGTTCTTCTTGCGGAGCGTCTTCAGCCATTCGCGGATCTGGCCGGCGAAGCCTTCGTCGTCGAGTGCGAGCCAGCCCTCGTCGATGATGAGAAGGGTCGGCGATCCGTCGAGGCGGTCCTCGATGCGGTGGAAGAGGTAGGAGAGGACCGCCGGCGCCGCGCCGGTGCCGATCAGCCCCTCGGTCTCGAACGCCTGCACGGTCGCCGTGCCGAGATGCTCGCGTTCGGCGTCGAGCAGCCGCCCATAGGGGCCACCGATGCAATAGGCGCGAAGCGCCTGCTTGAGGTCGTTGGACTGGAGCAACACGCAAAGGCCGGTGATGGTGCGTTCCTCGACCGGCGCCGAGGCCAGCGAGGTCAGCGCCGTCCAGATGTGCTCCTTCACCTCCGGCGTGATGGCGACGCCTTCACGGGTCAGGATGGCGACGATCCAGTCGGCGGCCCAGGCGCGCTCGGGAACATCGTGGATGCGGGCCAGCGGCTGAAGGCTGACGGAGGTTTCCGAGCCGTCGGAAAGATCGCCGCCGAGGTCATGCCAATCGCCGCCCATCGCCAGCGCCGCCGCCCGGATCGAACCGCCGAAATCGAAGGCGAAGACCTGAGCGCCGGCATAGCGGCGGAACTGCAAGGCCATGAGCGCCAGCAGAACGGATTTACCGGCGCCCGTCGGGCCGACGATGAGGGTATGACCGACGTCGCCGACATGCAGGGAAAACCGGAACGGGGTCGAGCCTTCGGTCTTGCCGAATAGCAGCGGGGGCGCTGCGAAGTGCTCGTCCCGTTCCGGCCCCGCCCACACGGCGCTGAGGGGGATCATGTGGGCGAGATTGAGGGTGGAGATCGGCGGCTGCCGGACATTGGCGTAAACGTGTCCCGGCAGGCTGCCGAGCCAGGCGTCCACCGCGTTGATGGTTTCGGCCATCGCGGTGAAGTCGCGGCTCTGGATGACCTTCTCGACCAGGCGCAGCTTCTCGTCGGCGGCGCGTGGATCGGTGTCCCACACCGTCACCGTCGCGGTGACATAGGCGATCCCTGCGTAGTCGGCGCCCAGTTCCTGGAGCGCGAGATCGGCGTCCGCCGCCTTGTTCGAGGCATCCGTGTCCACCAGGACGGATGCCTCGTTGGTCATCACCTCCTTGAGGATCGCGGCGACCGATTTGCGCTTGGCGAACCACTGGCGGCGGATCTTGGTCAGCAGCTTCGTTGCATCGGTCTTGTCGAGCAGGATCGCGCGGGTGCTCCACCGATAGGGGAAGGCCAGCCGGTTTAATTCGTCGAGCAAGCCCGGCGTCGTCGCTGTCGGAAATCCGGTGACGGTGAGGACGCGCAGATGCGCCTGCCCGAGACGCGGCTCGAGGCCGCCGGTCAGCGGCTGATCGGCCAGCAGCGCATCGAGATAGATCGGCGTCTCGGGAACGCGGACACGGTGCCGATGCGTGGAGACGCAGCCATGGAGATAGGTCAGCGTCTCGCCGTCATCGAGCCATCGGCATTCGGGCATGAAGGCTTCGACCAGGCGCAGCAGCCGGTCGGTGCGGTCGGTGAAGCCACCCAGCGCCTCGTGCGGATCGAAACCCTTCTGCTCGCGGCCTTCGTAGAGCCAGCCTTCGGCGCGGGCCGCGTCTTCGGCCGGCGGCAGCCAGGCGAAGGTCAGGAAATAGCTGGACTCGAAATGCGCGCCGGCTTCCTCGAAATCGGCCTTGCGCTCGGCATCGACCAGCGCCGACGCGGCGTCGGGAAAATGGCCGTCGGGATAGCGGTTGGAGGGATGGCGTTGCGCTTCGACGAAGATCGCCCAGCCGGAGCCGAGGCGGCGGAAGGCGTTGTTGAGGCGGCCGGCGACCGCGACCAGCTCGGCTGCGACGGCGGAATCGAGATCGGGGCCGCGAAAGCGCGCAGTGCGCTGGAAGCTGCCGTCTTTGTTGAGCACGACGCCCGTGCCGACCAGCGCCGCCCAAGGCAGGAAGTCGGCAAGCCGGGTGTTCTTGTCGCGATATTCGGCGAGATTCATCATCGTCGCTCTCCCGCTCAGACCGTGAGGTGCGCGGGGATGCGCAGGTGACGGCGGCCGACGTCGACGAACAGCGGGTCGCGCTTGGCCGCCCACACCGCCGCGACATGGCCGATGGCCCAGATCACGATGCCGGCCAGCCAGAGGCGCAGACCCAGGCCGAGCGCGCCGGCCAGCGTGCCGTTCATGATGGCGATGGCGCGCGGAGCGCCGCCGAGCAGGATCGGCTCGCACAGCGCCCGGTGAACCGGCACGGTGAAGCCCGGCACGTCTTCGGCCGCACCCAGCATCAGACCAGCGCTCCGCCGCCGAAGGAGAAGAACGACAGGAAGAAGCTCGAGGCGGCGAAGGCGATCGACAGGCCGAACACGATCTGGATCAGGCGGCGAAAGCCGCCGGACGTGTCGCCGAAGGCCAGCGTCAGGCCGGTCATGATAATGATGATGACCGCGATGATCTTGGCGACCGGACCTTCGATCGACTCCAGGATGGATTGCAGCGGCGCTTCCCACGGCATCGACGAGCCGGAGGCGTGGGCGGGAGCCGCCATCAGCACGGAGAGCGTGGCGATGGATAGCGCCTCGACGAGGCGAGGACGGATTTGGTGCAGGCGTTGGATCACAGAGCTTCTCCTTCGGGGCTGGCGGGGATGAGAGAGGGCGCGGGGCCGCCGTTCGCGCAGGCCGGGGCGCTGACGGCAGGCGCGACGCGGTAATCGCCGTCCGGGCCGAGGCCCTCGACGCGGACGAGTTCGGAAAGACGGCGTGCGGGGCCGCGGCCCGAGAGCACGGCAACGAGGTCGATCGTCTCGGCGATCAACGCGCGCGGGACGGTGACGACGGCTTCCTGGATGAGTTGTTCCATGCGCCGCAGCGCGCCGATGGCGCTGCCGGCGTGGATCGTGCCGACGCCGCCGGGATGGCCGGTGCCCCAGGCTTTGAGGAGATCGAGCGCTTCGGCGCCGCGCACCTCGCCGATCGGGATGCGGTCGGGACGCAGGCGAAGCGAGGAGCGGACGAGATCGGAGAGCGAGGCGACGCCGTCCTTCGTCCGCATGGCGACAAGGTTGGGCGCGGCGCATTGCAGCTCGCGCGTGTCCTCGATGATGACGACGCGATCGGCGGTCTTCGCCATTTCGGCGAGCAGCGCATTGGTGAGCGTCGTCTTCCCGGTCGAAGTGCCGCCCGCGACGAGGATGTTGGCACGGGCGGCGACGCCCTGGCGCAGCGCCTCGGCCTGCACCGCGGACATGATCCCGGTGCTCACATAGTCGCCGAGGCCGAACACGGCGACGGCGGGTTTCCTGATGGCGAAGGCCGGCGCCGCCACCACGGGCGGCAGCAGGCCCTCGAACCGCTCCCCCGTCTCGGGCAGCTCGGCCGAGACGCGCGGGCTGCTGGCATGGACCTCGGCGCCGACATGGTGCGCGACCAGGCGCACGATGCGCTCGCCATCGGCGGGCGAGAGGCGTTCACCCGTGTCGGCCAGCCCTTCCGAGAGCCGGTCGATCCAGATGCGCCCGTCGGGATTGAGCATCACCTCGACGACGGAGGCGTCTTCCATGAAGCGGGCGATGGCGGGACCGAGCGCGGTGCGCAGCATCCGCGCCCCGCGCGCCAGTCCTTCCGAATTGTTCTGTGAAATCGCCATCCGATCCCCGATCCAGCCGGGGAGAGATCAGACGGTCCCCGGACGGGGATGATTAAAAGAGCCAGAAATCAGGCCGGCTCAACAAGGATTTGTGAGAGTAGTAGCGTAGCGCGCAAATACAGGAGAACGGCGGTGTTGAGTAAAGTCCCGCCTACTTTATTGACGCCCCTTACTCCGGGTCGGCGGTTTTGCTGCGTTGCGAGTCGATGTCTCGCGACAGGTCTCTGAGGAAGCGATCCCCGGTCGCCAGTTTCCGGCCGAGTGTTTGCAGGAAGCTCTCGAACCGCTCCACGCCCTTGGCCCGCGCCGATGCCTGCGCGCTGTCGGACAACGGCGGCGTGATGGTCAGCCAGAAGCGGATGAACAGCGACAGCGTCTCGCCGAGAATGGCCAGGTCTTCGTCCATGCCGTCGATCTGGCGGCCAAGCCGGTCCATGCGGTGCGCGAAGACGGCCTCCAATCGCTCCGATGCGTCAGCCGAAAGAAAGGAGGCGACGGCGGCTTCGATGACGGCGGATTTGGAGACGCGGCGCCGGAGCGCCAGTGCCTCGACTTTTTTCAGAAGCTCCGGCTCGAAATAGACGTTCATGCGGGTCTTGGTCTGCATGGCCAGTCGCCTACAACTCGACGCCATCGGCCGGGTCCATCGTTGCCTGCCGGGCGATGGACCCGGCCCGCAGGCGGAGACTGCGGGCCTTGGCGGCATCGAGGTCCGGTTCGTCGTCGAGCAGGTCGAACTCTCCGAGCGCCGGGCGCTCGGGCGGCGCGATTTCCTCATGTTCTGGCAATTCCGGCTCGCGGCGGATGCCGGCGTTGGCGGGATCCGCGGTCATGCCGGCTGCGCTCCCCGGCCTCGCGCCCGCGGATGCGGTCGGGATCGCTAAGGCGGACCAATCGTCGGCGGGGGGCTTCGCCGACGCTTTCGCGCCCGCGGGTTTCGGCGGCGGCAGGATACGTTCGCGGAACCGCGCATCCTCGTAGTAGCGGGCCTTCTTCGCCCGCACCGGAGGCACGCCCGCGACCAGGAGCAATTCATCGGCGGGCGGGAGCTGCATCACCTCGCCGGGGGTGAGCAACGGCCGGGCCGTCTCCTGCCGCGACACCATCAGATGCCCCAGCCAGGGCGAAAGCCGGTGGCCGGCATAGTTGGTGGAGTCGCGCATCTCGGTCGCGGTGCCGAGCGCGTCCGACACTCGCTTGGCGGTGCGCTCGTCATTGGTGGCGAAGGCGACGCGCACATGGCAGTTGTCGAGCACGCTATTGTTCGCGCCATACGCCTTTTCGATCTGGTTGAGGCTCTGCGCGATCAGGAAGGACTTGATGCCGTAGCCCGCCATGAAGGCCAGGGCAGACTCGAAGAAATCGAGCCGGCCGAGCGCCGGAAACTCGTCCAGCATCAACAGCAGCCGATGGCGATGGGCCGAGGTCTTCAGGTCTTCGGTCAACCGCCGCCCGACCTGATTGAGCAGCAGGCGGATCAGAGGTTTGGTGCGATTGATGTCGCTCGGCGGGACGACGAGATAGAGGCTGACGGGTCTGTCTGCCGCAACGAGATCGGCGATGCGCCAATCGCAGCGCGCCGTCACCTTCGCCACGACGGGATCGCGGTAGAGGCCGAGAAAGGACATGGCGGTCGAAAGCACGCCCGAGCGTTCGTTGTCGCTCTTGTTCAGCAGTTCGCGGGCCGATGACGCGATGACGGGATGGACGCCGGCTTCGCCCAGATGCGGCGTGTTCATCATGGCGCGCAGCGTCGCTTCGACGGGACGTTTCGGATCGGAAAGGAAGTTGGCGACGCCGGCGAGCGTCTTGTCGGGTTCCGCGTAGAGAACATGGAGGATCGCGCCGACCAGCAGCGAATGGCTGGTTTTTTCCCAATGGTTGCGTTTCTCGAGCGCGCCTTCGGGGTCGACGAGAATGTCGGCGATGTTCTGCACGTCGCGGACTTCCTTGTCGCCGCGCCGCACCTCGAGCAGCGGATTGTAGGCCGACGACGCCGGGTCGGTGGGATCGAACAGCAGCACGCGGCCATGCCGGGACCGGAAGCCGGCGGTCAGGCCCCAATTTTCGCCCTTGATGTCGTGGATGATCGTGCTGCCCGGCCAGGTCAGCAGCGTGGGCACCACGAGGCCGACGCCTTTGCCCGATCGGGTCGGCGCGAAGCACAAGACATGCTCCGGGCCATCGTGTCGGAGATAGTCGCGGTCGTAGCGGCCGAGGATCACGCCGTCCGCGCCGAGCAGTCCGGCGGCCCGGATCTCCGCCGGCTCGGCCCAGCGTGCCGAACCATAGGTGACGACGTCCTTCTCGTCCCGCGCCCGGAGCACCGACAGGGTGATGGCGACGGCGATCGAGATGAACCCGCCCGAGGCCGCGATATAGGCGCCCTCGATGAAGATCGACGGCGCATAGGCATCGTAGCAATACCACCACCAGAAGAAGATCGGCGGGTAATAGAACGGCCAGCCCGCCACCTCGAACCACGGCTGTCCGAGCTGCGCCTGAAAGCCGAGACGCCATGCCGTCCATTCCGTCGCACACCAGATGGCGGTGAGCACGATGGACAGGACGATGGCGACTTGTCCCCAAAGGACACGGGTTCCAGACATAAAGGCTCCGGCCGGCAAAAGAGATGGAGCCGATCAGAGAGTATCCGCTTTGGCGAGAAGCAATAGAAAATCCGAAGCGTCGAGGTTTCGGATGCCATGGATGACAAAACGGATGGTCCGTGTCGCGTCGCCGCGCCGCAATTACCGCCGCCCTGGCCCTCAAGGCCGCCATCCAGGCTCCGGTCGGGGTGGAGACAGCTTGCCTCAAATGCCCAGCCCCCTTTGCCGGCCCAACTGCCATGATACCGACCCGCCCTGGACGACGCCCATGACTTCGCGGCCGAGCTGGCGGTCGATGACAGGCCGCCACGGAACGAGGGTGAACTCATGGGACTTCTCGACGATGGCGAACTTGCCGCTCGATAGCTGCGCGGTTCCGGTGAAGGCGCCCGTCACGGTCTCGCCGTCGGCGGCCATGCGGAACGGCAGCGACTTCTTTGCCGCCAGCTCCTCACCGGCGCGGGCGACCTCACGTTCGCGAAGCGTGGCGATCAGGTTGCGCCGGTAGGCGATGCGCCCGTCCGGCTGAAGGGCGGCGTCGCCCTGATCGACATGGTGGTCGCGGCGGCGATCCATCGCCTCGCGCACCTGTGCGCCGAAGCCGGCCGGCGACAGGTCGGAGGTATCCGTGCTGACAAGCCGCCGGTCCAGCCAGGTCGCGCCGTCCGATCCGATCTGGCGCTCCAGATCGAAGGTCGAGAGGATGCGGATATTGGCGCGGCCGTTCCGCCCGGCGTCATGAGCGGCGGCTCGCCCCTCGAAGTCGGAGGGGATGCGCCACTGGTCGGCGTCGATGCGCTCGGCGATGCCGGCGCGGCGCAACGCCTCGAGCCGCCGGACATGGGCGTCGACGAAGCCCTCATAGTCGCCGTTCGGCACATGGCCGTCGAACCGCGCCTGCTCCAGATGGCGGCTCGGCCGATAGATGCCGTCCTCGGCGAGGCCCGCGATGGCGCGATCGGACGGGCGACCGGTGCTGTCCGGCGGCCCGATCTCGATGACGCTGCCGATGCGCGCGTCCTCGACGCGGGTTGGGTCGATGCCGGAGACATGGTGCGTGCGTCCGTCGACGCCATCGACCACCAGCGTCAGGGTCTCGCCCAATTCGTCGGACAAATGCTTGTCGATGACGCGGCCGACGATCGGCGCGACCGGCGCGGCGTCGTGAATCTGGAACGTCATCGGATCGCGCTCGGCGCCTTCGGCCCGCAACGCCTGCTGCATGGTGCGGATGATGTCGCCGCGCTCGCCCAACTCGCGCAACGTCGGTTCCAGCCGGTCGCTCAATTCCCAGACGCCGGGCGCATGTTCGGTGGCAAGCTCCATGTCGCCGAGCTTGCCGAGACGGCACAAGCGCAGCGTCCGGTCGGCCTGGCCGCGCAGGTCGTCCGGCTCGTGACGCAGGTCGATGAAGCGATCCTCGGCTTCGGCGATCATCGCCCGGTCGATGCGGGTAAGCCGGTCCTGGTCGATTTCGGCCAAGAGCTTGCGGCGCTGCTCGATCTCGGTGACGGGGCCGAGTTCGAGCGTCGCCCGTTCGCTTGCCCGCTCGCGGATGCCGTTGGCGAGATAGTCGCCATTGATGACGAGATCCTCGCCCAAGGCGTCGCGGCCGTTGACGATGACATGGACGTGCGGGTGGCCGGTGTTGTGGTGATTGACGGCGACCCAGTCGAGCTTCGTGCCAAGGTCGGTTTCGACCTGGGCCATCAGGTCGCGGGTGTAGCCGGTCAGGTCGGCGAGATCGGCGGCATCTTCCGGCGAGACGATGAACCGGAACTGGTGGCGATCGTCCTTGCCGCGATCGAGGAAGCTGTCGCCATCGGCGCGATCCTCTGTCGCCGAATAGAGCCGGCCCCGCTCGCCGTCGCGGGCCGTGCCGTCGCGCTGGATGTAGCGCAGATGGGCGGCGGCCTTGCCGCTGCGGCCTGGGGCGCGAACCGACCGGGATTTGACGATCACGCGCCGGCTGCCGGGCTGGCGATGACTCCAGCCATTCGACAGGTTGCGGGCGCGCACGAAGGATGCGCCGCGCCCGCGCTGCACGCCGCGGCCGGACGCGACGACGCTCCGGCCATTCGCCGACCGGCCGGAACCTCCACCCTTGGCGGAGGAGCTTCGGCCTGGTCCGGCCTGCTGCTGTCGGGCGATCTTCCGAACCTTGCTGAGGAAGCTCCTGGTCTGACCGGCCTTCGCGCCCTTGGAGCGGATGCGGCCGGGCCTCGGCCGAAAGCTGTCGTCGTCGTCGCTCACGGTCGGCGATCCGCACGAAGCTGCCGATCTTGGGCAGGAGTGCCGCGACAAAGGCTGAAAATGCTGGCTTTGCCGGAGCTCGCGGCACCCTGCCGGCCTGACGATGGTGCCGCCCCAAACAGTGTGCAGACAAGGGCTTGGCCCCCGGATCGGACCCATAGGGTGCCGTCCGCTTTAATCTTGCCCTCCCGCCTTCCTGCCTGTTTCGCCCCTTCTGCCGGGGGATGAGACCGTCGCCAGCCCCATCCCCTGCACACCGGAACCTCCCGCCAAGCGGACACGATTGCGAGCCTCATGGCTGCCGTTCCGTGTCCGCCCGTGCGACGAACAGACCGCTGGACTGCGGCGCGATGGCGGAAACATCGCGCACGCCCGGCGTCGTGTCAGCGTCATTGGAGGTGCGTTCGGCCGGCGAAGGACCGGCCGCCGTTGCGCGCGCCGACGGTGCGACGAACAGCGGCGCGCGGGTCCAGGCGAGCGGGTCGGCCGTGGCGATCAGGATCGGCGCGGATGCGTCGCCATCGCCGAGTGACGGCGCGACGGTGGCGACATAGGCGCGTGTTTCGGCCGGCAGAGGACGGCCCTTCAGCCAGTCCTCGTAACGTCCAGGACCGGCGTTATAGGCGGCGATCCAGCCGGGCGAGCCATAGCGGTCATACAGCTCGCGGATATAGGCCGCACCCGCGATGATGTTGTCGCGCAGATCGTAAGGATCGGCGCCAAGGCGGTAGCGATCACGCAAGCCCGCCCATGTCGCCGGCATGATCTGCATCAGGCCCATCGCGCCCTTGGGCGAGACCGCGCGGGGATCGCCATTGCTCTCGGCCTTCATCACCGCGCGTATCCATGCCGCGGGAAGCGCGAAGCGCTGCGCCGCCTCTGCGATGAGTTCGCCGAAAGGATCGCGGGCGGGCGAAGCGGCGATGCTCGACGGCTGCGCCAGGACCGGGACCGCAAGCCCGCAACCGCACGTCAGGCCGACAAGGAGAAGGAGTGAGGTCCGCCGCATCGCGTCAGTCCTTTCCGTCACGCTTCTGCGGACGGCTCCAGTGCAGCGACCAGGCGCTGCCCGCGTCGTCGTCGCGGAACAGATTGGCGCGGATCGGCTGCGGCAAGGTCGGATCGTCGATCAGGAAAGCAATGTATTCGCCGGCACGCTCGCCTGTGCGCTTCCAGCCCGCGCCGATCTCCGGGCCATCGTCATTGCCTTGATGGAGGCGATAGTCCGGGGCGTTCTCCGTATCCGAGGACTCGGCGGGGACGACAGTGACTTCGCAGTAGAGCGTGAGGGTGTGGACGCGCCCGACAAAGCCGGACTGCTGACGGGTGAAGGTGCCGATCTGCGACATGATGGTCTCCATGGCGGTGGTGTTGGAAAGCCGTCGGCGGGCACCGCTCCCGACGGCGGGAAGCGGTCAGCGCGTCGTCGCGCGCCAGACGAAGCGGCCATCGCCGTCCTCGTCGGTGTAGAGTGGGCTCGCCTTGCCGATGACGGTGCGCGCCGGAAGCGGGCCGAAATAACGGCCGTCCAGGCTGTCGCGGACATCGGGGTTCATCAGGAAAACCTGCCCATCGCCGATGCGCCGGCAGCCTTGCCAGACCGGCAGCGGACGGCCGAGCCGGTCGCGGTCGAGCGCCCGTCCAAGCGGCACGGCGTCGACGGTCACTTCGTCCCCGGTGCGGCAGACCTGCTGGCCGGGAAGGCCCATGACGCGCTTCATCAGCGGCACGTTGCGGCCGATATAGCCGCGACCGACGATGAAGTCGGAGAGCTGCTTGTCCGGGAGGGCGGCGACCAGATCGCCAACCGTCAGAGGGTGCGGCGGGGCGAGGTCATAGAGGCCGATCGGCGCGCTGGCCGAGGCGTTCCAGACGAGGCGCGGTGCGATCGGGACGAAGGCGGCGATGGCGACGCCCATCGTCACGGCATAGGTCGTCATGACATAGCCGAAGCGGGTCATAGCCCGATCTCCCGCCGCTTGAGCCATGCCGCGTGGCGCTCCAGCGTGTAGGCGCGCGGCTCATGGCCCGCGCCGATCCGGTTGCCGACATGACGCCAGTGATCGGGAGCCACGTCGCAGGCGTCGATGCCGCGGGCTTCCACGGCGTCGATATGGCGAAGCACCTGTTCGACCTTGGGCCAGCCCTCGATCTTCAGCAGGATGTCGCCGCCGGGGCGCACGAAGGGCAGCGTCTGGTAGGCTTCGCCTGGCGCGACGGCGCGCACGATGTCGATGCGCGAGATGATCGTGCCGAAGTCGTTGGCGGCCCAACGCACGAAGGCGAAGAGGCTGCCCGGCCGGAAAGAGAAGACGCGGCGGCGGCGGTCGAGCACCTGTTCATGGGCTTCATGGCCGAACCTGATCCAGTTCTCGATCCGCTTCTCGACATGCGTCAGCTCGACATGGGTGAGACTGTCGGCGAGTTGCGCGCGCGGCATGGGGCCGCCCTGCGCGCGGGAAACCGCGGCGTCGGTCATGATGGGTCTCCTTCGGCGGTCGGGGGAAATTCGCGCGCGAGCAGCCCGCGCAGCATGTCGGCGACCGTGACGCCGCGAGCGAACGCGGCGATCTTGATCCGGCCGCGCAGCGCCGGCGTCACGTCGATGGTCAGCCGGGCTGTGTAGCCGCTGGCGCCGGCATCGCGCGGCGAATTGTCGGCCGCCTTGACCCAGCGCTCGGGATCGGCGGGCCGGGAGGCGAAGCCATTGCGGGACGAGCGCCCGTTCATCGCGCCGCCTTCCCGATGCTCAAGCGCTCGATCGCGTCCGCCAGCGCCACGATCTCGCGCGCGGCGGGCGTGGCGTCGTCCAGTTCGGAGACGAGTTGGCCGGACTGCGCGGCGGTCGCGAAGGCGACGCGCTGGCCGATGGTGGCGGCGAGGACGGGAGGATCGTGATCGGCCAGGGTCGCGGCCGTCTCGCGGGCGAGCACGGTGCGCGCGCCGCAACGATTGAGCACGAAGCGCGCGACCAGCTCCGGCCGGTAGATGCGCGCCTCGCCGATGAGCGCCAGCATCTCGGCGGAGGCCCAGCCATCGAGGGGCGATGGCTGCACCGGGATCAGCACCAGGTCGGCGGCGAGCAGCGCCGAACGCATCAGGCTGGCGACGCGGGGTGGCCCGTCGATCACGATCATGTCGGCGTCACGGGCCAGTTCCGGCGCTTCCCGGTGCAGCGTATCGCGGGCGAGGCCGACGACGCCGAAGGCGCGGGCCAGGCCCTCACGGCTGCGTTGCTGCGACCAGTCCAGCGCCGAGCCTTGCGGGTCCGCGTCAATCAGGGTGACGCGCCTGCCCTGGCTCGCCCAAACGCCCGCGAGGTTCAGCGCCAGCGTCGTCTTGCCGACACCGCCCTTCTGGTTGAGGAGCGCGACGATCATCGCCGTCCTCGCGGAACGGGAGTGAAAGGGAGCTGCGGGAGGGGATGCGTGTCGGCGGCTTCGGGTCGCTGTTTGCCGGCGACGCTGAGGGCCTTCGTGGCCTGCCGCACGAGGTTTTCCACCTCGCGGGCGCGCTCTTCAAGGTTAGAGTCTCTGTTAGACTCTAAGTTAAGGGCGCGATTTTCGCTTTTCGTGCCGTGGGTTAGGGCCTGTTTGGGTTCCCGTTGGCACGAGGGGCCGGTTCCTGATGGCACGCGCCCTCGGGTTCCCGATGGCACGACGCCATCCACAGCTTTTCCACAGGCGGGCTGTGGCTCGAAGGCGAGCAGCGTGCGGCCGCCGCCCTCGATCTCGAGGAACAGCGTGTAGCCGGGGAGCGGCTGGCGCCGGATGATGTCGCGCAGCTCGAAGGCGAAGCGCTTGAAGGGGGAGAGCGCGCCTGATTTCTGGTGGAGGTGGCGGAAGTCGAAACGCCAGCCGTTGCGCTGACGTCCGCCGTGCTTGCGGACAATTCGATAGAGCCAGCGGTCGAGACCGCCCGTCAGGCCGAAATAGGCGCGGTCGATCGTCAGCACGAGCGCATCGTCGAGGACGGCCTGGTAGAACCAGTCGGGCAGGATCAGCTCGATCCCGTCGGGCTTGCCGTCCCGGTCGGTGCGCTCCTTCCACTCGTTGATCCAGGAGAAGCGATGCCGCCGGCCCTCGGCGGGTTGACGGATCGAGGTGCAGATCGTCGTCGATTGCAGCCGGTCGAGCGCGGCCTTGAGACGCTGATAGTCGCGCAAGGACGTGCCGCGGCCGATGAATCTGAGGATTTCATAGGGGGTGGCGACCAGCAGGCGCGAGGTGCGCAGGCCCGCGTCGCGCGCCTCGACGATCTGGCTCGCCGCCCAGATCAGGATGTCGGCGTCCCAGATGGTCGCCATGCCATGATCGGGCACGGCCTCGACGCGGATCGACACGCCCCCGGCGCAGAAGTCGATCGGCGCGGTGCGATGGGACTTGGAGAGGGAGAAGAAGGGATAGGCCATGAGATCCTGCGCATCTCGGGCAGCGAACTCGCCAGGGAGCGCCCGAAACAGGTCGAGCTGTTCGCGCTCCGATCGGGATTGCCGCCGCGCCGCCATTCGGGGGTTGGTCGGCGATCAGCGTGGGCGCCGGGCGGCTTGGGCGAGCGGCGCCGGCGTGTGACGCTTCGCGGGAAGGATCGAACCGCGCGGATCGGAGGTCGAGGTGACGGCGCCGCGCGCGGCCCAGGCTTCGAGATCGTCGACGGCATAGACGACGCGGCCGCCGAGCTTGCGATAGGCCGGGCCGGTGCCGTAGGTCCGATGCTTTTCGAGGGTGCGGGCGGACAGGCTGAGAAACTCGGCGGCTTCCTTGGTGCGCAGGAAGCGCGGCGGGAGAACGGCGAGATCGGGTCGCATGGATGGGGCCTCCGTGAGCTTCGTGAAGGCCGCTGGAGATCAGCGGCGAGCGAAGGCCACGATGGCGAAGCAGGACCGGCGCGATGCAGGGCGAAGTTGGGGGGGCTAAAATCGCCCACCGGCTATCGCGTCGGCGCGATCAGTCCGGCCGGCGGTGTCGCAGCAGGGCGCGATAGCCGCCGGCGATCATGGCGCGCGCGTCCCGCAGCAGGGTTTTGATGGCATGGCGGGCGGAGGCGTCCTGCCACGCCTGGCGGTCGAGTCGGGCGATGTGGAAGATGACCTGCGCGATTTCCCGCTGGGTCGCGCCATCGCGATAGCCGTCGAAGCATTGCAGCATCCGGCGCAATCGCAGGCGCTGTTGCGCCGTCAGCCGGGTGTCCGGCGGGATGGCCCGGCCGTGAAGGGTGGCCAGCAGACGGCAAAGGGATTGGACACGATCGAATCCGTCCCGACCCAAAGGAATGATGGCGGCAAGGGGGCGGTCGACCGGCGTGGCCGTCTCGATGACGAGCTGGACACTTTGGCCGTCACCGAGATCGTAGAGAAGGATGTCTTCGTCATGGTCTCCGATGCGGTAGGTGGCATCGAAGGTCGGTTGCGGATCGGTGTCCTCGGCGAGACCCGCAGGGGCCGGCCCCAGAAAGACGGCGCTCGTATCGTTCGCGGGCAGCCAGACGATGCGGGCTTCAGATGGCGGGGCCTGCGGGTCTGCGGGGAAATCGCAACCCCCATCGGCGCCGGATCTTGTCGGTCAGCATCTGGATGTCGGTCTTTCCCTCGCTCAGCTCCCGGTAGTCTTCGACATAGGCGTCGTTGCGCCGGAGCCACTCCCAGGCGAGATCAGACGGGCTCATCTCGGCGATGTGCTCATAAGCGGCGGAGGAGCGCCAGCCTGCTGCATTGGGCGTCATCGCGATCCTCCCTTTGCGTAAGTGATTGTGCGGGAAGAAAGGATTCCCGACAGGGCCGCCCGATGGAAGCTCGGCGGTGGGCAAAGCGCGATGCCAAGTCGGCATCGCGGCGGGTCAGTGCCGAGGGCGGGTTAACTCGCGGTAGCCCTGTTCCGTCATCCAGCGCGCCCGCGCCAGGTGCGAGTCGTGAACATGGCGGCAACGCTCTGGGTCGTGCGCGGGATCGAGGCCGAAGATGGCCTGGACGGCTTCCTGCCAGGCGGCGCCGTCGCGGGCCGAGTCGATCAGACGCATGTAGAGCGCCATGTGCTCACGGTCGTAGGCCGTGAGCGACTGGCTGACCGGCGGCTCGTCGAGGAATGAGGGCGTTGGCTGTCCCATAGAGCGACTATAATCGCTCATCCGAGGTTCGTTAACAGCATCGTGGGAAATTCTGTGCGCCGCCTGAACAAATGGCGGGCGCTTAACGCTTCGGCGGCAAGTCTTTGCGGTCGTGAAGCAACAGCACGCCTTCGCCCTTGTCGGTCGAGAGCAGGACGATCCCCGCGGCCTCCAGCGCCCGGCGAACGAGATCGCGCGTCGACTCATACACGTCGAGATCGTTCTCGGATTCGAGACGCTTGAGCGCGGTCAGCGATGTCCGGGCCTCGTCAGCGAGCGTCTCCTGTGTCCATCCCAGCAACGCGCGTGCGGCCCGTGATTGTCGGGCGGTGATCATGAATGACCACCTCCCACCGGCCAATAACTACTTGCCAGAACTACGACTATTTTAGTCGTTCTTGGCGTCGCGGGGACTGCCGGAAACCTGGTCGCCCGTCTCCTCCGGTCCTCGGCGGCGTCACCGATTCGCGCGTGGGCAAGGCAAAGGCCCCGGCCTGTCGGCCGGGGCCTTGTTGGTGGGTCAGTCCGCCCGGCGGTTCGGGCGGGACCAGATCAGCGAGTAACCGTCGCCGTCCTCGTCGTCGAAGAGGTTGGCGTAGATGGGGGCGTTGAAGCTCGGATCGTCGAGCTTGAGGCCCAGATAGTCGCGGCCCTCGTTGGAGCGCTTGGACCAGGCGGCGCCGATCTCGACGCGGCCGACCAGAACCCGGTGGCTGGGGGCGTTTTCGCCGGTGGCGCGCTGGTCGGGGACGATGCGCACGCCCTTGGCCTGGACGCTGAGGGTGACGATTTCGCCGGTGAACTCGTTGCCGGTCTTCTTGAAGGTGCCGATGGTCGCCATTTCAAATCTCCGTTTCCATTATCGAGACCGCACCATTGCGGCCTCGATGGCGATCGACAGGCCGGAGGCGATCGACGGCGCACCCCGCAGGGGCCTGACAGCAAAGGAGGAGCTTTCTTGTCTCGCGAGGAATGACGGCGAAGCCGGCAGGGGAAGAAAGTTGTGACGCCGCTGTTGCGCCATAGGCGATCGAGGCGCAGCCGGCCTTCGGCCAGATCAAGCCATTGAAGAGGCCGTTTGGAGCGGGCTGGTGACGGGAAGAAGCGGAGAGGATGGCGGCCCTCTCGAAACCGGCGCCAAGACCTGCCGGTTGTTCGCCGGCGCATCGCCCCTCCTGCCGGCGGGCTTTGCGGTCCTGCGTTGTCCGGGCCTGCCGCGGGCGGAAACCCTCCGCCTTTCCGTGTTGGTCCGCTGCGCCGCGACCGGCGTTCGGTTCGGGCGCTTCCGATGGGATGATCGCGCTGCGGCTCTCAGCGTGATCCGGGGTCCATCGCCCGCATCGCCACCCCATCAAGCCGACGCGGATGGCGTGGTGTCGCCTTCATTGTCCCGCCGATGCCCGCTGCGGAATTGTCAGGCTCCGGCGGGGCTCCGGCCGACCGGGCCAGCGGTCGCCATGCCCGTAACGCGCGCGAACGCGGTGACGCCGACCGCGACCGCACCGATGACGGAAAACACCAACTGCCAGGTTTCCGAAGGCATGGTGTGCTTCACGATGCCGTGCGTGGCGTGGTAGCCGGCGAGTGCGGCGGGCGCGACAAACGCGAGCGCGATCAGCAGCCGAGCCCAGAGCGGGCGAACAATCCCGAGCAGGAACTGGCCGAGGCCGAGCGTCAGCCCGGCCGCGACCACGCCGATCAGGATCGCGCCCATCCAGCCCGCGCCCGTGTGATAGGCCCAACCGCCGGTGGTGAGGCCAGCGAAGAAGGGCAGCGCGAAGACGGCGAGCGTGAACAGAAGCCAGCAGAAGAAGCCGATGGCCGCGATGGAAAGGATGATGCCGATAAAGATCATGGCGGTGTCTCCGAAAGAACGATTCTGACGGTCGCGCCTTCCACCACCACCACAGCGCGTCGGGGATCATAGCAAAATATCGACGCGAACGGGAGCCGAAACCGACAAGGTTTCAGCCCCGCGGGCGATGATCTTCGCCCCTTCATGGAGCGAAGGGGTCGATTTCGCGGACGATCTGCGAGAGGTCGCAGTCATATTCGCTGGCGGGCGTGACCGAGAGCGTGCCGTCGCCGGCGCGGAAGACGACGATGACCGCCATCAGGCTGGTGGCGAGGCTGAAGGCGAAGGCGTGGGCGTCGTTGAAGGACATCGATCCGGCTCCTGTTTCGAGCGGAGGACCACCCCCCGCTGACAGGCGCCCGACGTGTCGGACTGAGAGCTGCAATCACCGCGCAGGCGGAGCCGGAGCGGCGGCACGCAAGGCGTAGCCGACCCTTCACGGGTTGATGGCGTCAGGCGATCAGTCTGACCAAGGATCAGCGCAAAGAAGCGGGGGTGGTGCTCTGCGGCAGGAGCCGGTGTCCTGCCGTGGAGACGGCGGCGCTCACGCGCCGCCGGTTCCGAACCGATAGACCGGGATGCCGAGCTTGCGGGCCTTGTCGGCGAGATTGTCCTGGATGCCGGTGCCGGGGAAGATGAGGATGCCGATCGGCATGACCGCCAGCATGGCGTCGTTGCGCTTGAACGGTGCGGCCTTGGCGTGCTTCGTCCAGTCGGGTCTGAAGGCGACCTGCGGCACCTGGCGGGTTTCCGCCCAACGTGCGGCGATCTTCTCGGCGCCTTTCGGGGAGCCGCCGTGCATCAGCACCATGTCGGGGTGCTTGGCGTGGACCTGGTCGAGCTTGGCCCAGATCGGCTTGTGATCGGTGGTGTCGCCGCCGGAGAAGGCGATCTTCGGGCCTGCGGGCACGAGCACTTCGGTTTCGCTGCGGCGCTTGGCGGCAAGGAAGTCGCGGCTGTCGATCATCGCGGCGGTGAGGCGGCGATGGTTGACGCGCGAGCCGGTGCGCTGAGACCAGGGTGAGCCGGTGGCGCGAAGATAGTGGTCTGCGGCGCTGTCGCGGAAGACTTCCAGGCTGTCGCGCCGTTCGATCAGCGATTGCCCAAGGTCGATCAGGCGTTCGAGCTGGACGGATTTGACCTCCGAGCCATCCTGTTCGCGCTGGAGGCGCTTTTGCGCCTGCTCGTTATCGTCGAGTTTGCGGTCGGCCCGCTCGACGGCGCGGTGGAACGTATTGACGGTGGACCAGAGGAGATCGTCGAGGTCGGGATCGAGGCTCGTATCGGCCACGGTGGAGATCAGGGCGTCGAAGATGTCGGCGACGGCGCCTTCGATGATGCGGTCTTCCGGCACGGGCCTGGGATCGGCTTCGTCTTCGGAGGGCCGGTAGCCGTAGAGCTGAAGCTCCTGCGCAATCTGGTCGGTCGGCGATGCGGCGTGTTCGGGTTCGTAGTCGTCGTGCTCGCTCATGGGATGCTCCGTCGGTTGGACCGCGACCGTCGCGGCCTTCATGGCGACGAAGCCCACGGGCGGGACGGGCTGGCAGTCCGAGCGAAGCGAGGGCCTTGATGGCCAAGGCCGGCTATTTTGTCTCGCGATGGAAAGCGGCCCGCAGGGCCGCGCCGGAAAATAGTCGGCCGCCGCCATTGCCGGCCTGGCCCGTTTGTGGGCCGATCGCCCTCTCGAAGGCCGAGGCGCGGTCCTCTCCGATGGTTGACGCATGTCGGCGGGCATGATGACGGCAGCCGTGACGTCCGTCGCGGGCGGCTAAGCCGCCTGAGCCATGAAGCGGGCGACGTCCTGCGGCGCGAGCTGCACCCGCAGGCTGGCGCGGAGCGCATCGAGCCCGAGGCGCCGGAGATCTTCGTTGAAGTCCTCAAGCACCGGCGAGAGCACGATGGCCTCGATTCCGGCCGCGTTCGCCCGTTCGACCAGGTTGTCCCGCGCGCCGTCGCCTGCCGGGTCGTTGTCGCGCAGTATATAGAGTCGGCGCAGCGTCTCGGGGAACAGGATGGCGGCCAGATGGGCTGCGGATAGCGCCGCCGCCATCGCCATGTGCGGTATCGTTTGACGCGCCGACAGGACGCTTTCGATGCCTTCGCCCGCCGCCATCGCCTCGCCGGCAATCCCGAAGCGAACGGCATGGCCGAGCAAGTCGCCCATCGCCTTGCGCTGCGTTTCGATCGGCGCCTTGTCGGAGCCGTCAGGGGCGAGCCAGGTGCGATGCGCGCCGGTGATCGCGCCCCTGAGATCGGTGACGGCGGCGATCATCGCCGGCCAGGTTTCGGTCGGGCCGTGGTCGTCGGGCCGATAATAGCAGCGTGGATGGAAGCGAAGGTTTCCGGTTCCGTGCAAAGCCGTAATGCCGCGATGGCGAAGATATGTCTCTACGGGGGTGCCGATGATCGGTTGCGACATGGCGAACAATCGCCTTGCCGCTTCGGCCGAGCCCGACGGGGCAGGCGTGCCCTGTCGCTTCTTCGTCGCCGGCGCGGGTTTCGGACGCGGCAGGCTGAGAAAGCTGCGGGCTTCCTCGACGACATCGGCGAAGTCGGCGAGGCCGCAACTCTCCCGGATCACGTCGAGCAGATCGCCATGCTCGCCGGTGGCGGCGTCGGTCCATTTGCCCGCCGGCCCCTTCGCCGTCTCCTTGAGCCGGACGAACATCGAGCGGCCGGGCGTGTTGCGCGCATCGCCGACCTGCCAGTAATTGCCCTGACGATGGCCGGCGTCGAGATAATGGCGGCACACCGCCTCGGCCTCCCGGCCGAGACGCTGCGCCAGATCCGAAGCGTCGAGACGGGTCATCACGCCGCCTCGCGTTCGCCGATGCGCTGGACCGGATAGCGGCCCAGCACGCGCTCCAGCACTGCGGGACCGGCGCTATCGGTCGGCACGAACATCCTGAGCTTCCAGGAGATGATCTCGTGGAACAGTCCGTAGGCGGTGAGCCGCTCGCGCATCGTGTCGGTGAAGCCCGACAGTTCGATGCGGTTGGCGCCCATCACACGGACGCGGCGAAGCTGAAGCCCCTCGGCCAGATCGAGGATGGTGCGGCCATCCACCAGCGCCATGAAGGCGTCGGCGGGCGCGAGCGTGGCTGCGCCGGTCGTGGTCGCATTGGCCGCCCAGGCGGGCGAGACCTTGCGGCCGACGATCCGCTCGCCCTCGTCGGTCTGGAGCCGATAGACGCGGGTGGACTCGTTCGGCAGCCGCTTCCAGATCGGGAGCAACAGGCCGGCGACGATATGGATCGTGCTGTCGGAGAAAGCCGGCACGCCCGCGACCTCGGCGTTCCAGGCCGAGGCGAAGTCGTTCCGTTCCGCCTCGGTCCAATGGGTCTCGCCCATCATCTTCACCGGAACGGTGTGTGATTCCATCGGCCGGATCAGCCGGACGCGGCGTTCGATCTCGCCATCGTCGAGCATGACCGAGGTGGCGGGGATCTGCACCGCGGCGCGGCCCGACCGTTCGTTGACCAGCAGCCTAGCGCCGGATTCGCCGAGATGGGCGAGCGCGTCGTCCAGCGTGACCGGGCGGTTTCGGGTCCGCTGCGCGATGGTGAGGAGCCGGGTCTCGGCGCCCGTGCCCGGATGAGTATAGATGGTCTGGCGGCCGGTGACGGTGAAGCCTTCCGCCGTCAGCGTCTCCAGCCCGACATCGTAGATGCCAGCGGCTATGGCCCCCTCGATCTTGGCGGTGAGAAGCTGCTCAAAGGCGGTGAACAGGATGCCCTGAAGCTCGATGGTCAGGGCCAGCAGCCGATTGAGGAAGGTGGTGATCGGGGGCAGTTCGTCCTTGATGCCGTTCGCGTCCACCAGCTTCAGGCCGGTGGCGGACTCGAAGCGTTCGAGCGAGCAGCCTTCGACCTTGCCGCGCACCAGCAGGAGATAGAGCTGGCGGAGCGCATCGCGGGCGTAGGGGCTTTCCAGATTGTCCTCGGGGCGGAACAGGCCCTGGCCGCCGGTCTGGCGCTGGCCGCGGGTGATGGCGCCCAGCGTGTCGAGCCGCCGGGCGATGGTGGAGAGGAAGCGCTTCTCCGCCTTGACGTCCGTGGCGATGGGCCGGAACAGCGGCGGCTGCGCCTGGTTGGTCCGGTGCGTGCGGCCGAGTCCCTGGATGGCGGCGTCCGCTTTCCAGCCGGGTTCGAGCAGATAGTGGACGCGCAGCCGGGTGTTCCGCGCCGAAAGCTCGGCGTGATAGCTGCGGCCGGTGCCGCCGGCGTCCGAGAAGATCAGGATGCGTTTGCTGTCGTCCATGAACGCCTGGGTTTCGGCGAGATTGGCGGCTGCGGCGCGGTTCTCGACGACGAGTCGGTCGCCGCCCGAAGGCGTGCTCTTGCGGACGATGCGCCGCGAGCGGCCCGTCACCTCGGCCACCAGATCCGTGCCGAAATGCTGGACGATCTGATCGAGCGCGCCGGGCACGGGCGGCAGCGAGGCGAGCTGCGCGATCAGTTCGTCGCGGCGCGCGACGGCTTCGCGGCTTTCGACGGGCTGGCCGTCGCGATAGACCGGCCGCGACGAGAGGTTGCCCTCGCTGTCGGTGAAGGGCTCGTAGAGCTGCACCGGGAAGGAATGGGCGAGGTAGTCGAGAACATATTCTTTGCAGTCGCAGTTTATGTCGAGCGTGGCGGCAGGAGGCGCAGGTTTCCTTCGGTTTTCCATGATTTCACTCCAGATAATTACGGTTCCCTCGACCTCAACAAGTCGAAGGAACCAA
>NZ_WRPO01000023.1 GCF_009746585.1 Novosphingobium aquimarinum | reverse complement strand
ATGACAATCCGGGTGTTGGCGACCCCCGCTCGGGCTACGCCCTCACGGCGCTCGCCAACACCCGGATCAAGTGGCCTGGTTTTACTCCGCCTAATGGACGACTTTTACTCCGCCGTTGACACCTTCTCATCGAACTTTTCTGAACTCAGGCCCAGCGCACAGCTCAAAGCCAGCGTCCCGATCATTTCCGCGACGGCGAAGCGCCGTCGGGGCAGTTCTCGCTCGGGTCGAACAGCAAAGGTGCAGGTGCCGCGCCCTATCCCGGGCAAATGCCGCGGAACAGTATAACCATTGCCAATTCCGCATTCCCGGCCGACATTGAGCATTTGACGGTCGCCGCGCGTGAGAGGGACGAGTTCGTCAATCCAGTCCCAGGCGAAACCGATGATGGTCTTGTCACAGGCTCTTCGCACCGGATCCTGCCCTGCGAGGTCGAAGGCAATATAGACTTTCGCCCATTCGTCGGGATAGTCGTGCAATAGCAGGCCCGGTGCCTCGCACGATGTCGAACGCATCTCCAGGCTAAGCGCGAAGTGGTCGAAGCCAAGGCGCCGGGAAACCTGTTTAAGCGCACCGTCGAGTTCAGTGTCCGAACGGACATTGATAAGTTCAGTTGCGAATTCCTCCGCGAGATATGCGTACATAGACCTGCCGTTCGATCGGCAGCACGCAATCCAACACGCCGCCACCTGACCGCCTGCTCGGTGCCGGATCAGACGGTTCCATTCCACCTGTTCCAGCAGTTGCAGTTGCGACCCTCAAGGTCCGGTTCCAATCCGGGCGCGCCGCAAAATTCAGCAGCATGCCCCACGAAAAACCATAGTGCATTCAGTGCGTTTGAAAAGAGCGGAGCCGGCTTTGGCGAAGCAAGCCGAGATAGCCGTGCGACGCCATTCGCCGCGCCTCAACCACGAGACGCTGGGTCTGGCGGCGTTGCGATGACGATTTCCAGTCAATGGCGCGCTGCGCGGACAATCCCCGATAAACAATGGTTCCAGCGATATCTTTTAGCATAACACCCTCAAGCGCCCGGGATAAAGCATCAAGTATGGCGAGCAGCAAGTGGAAGCGGTGGGACTGATAGGCAGTGGGCTGCAACTGGTTTCGCACGCTGGGAGCAGCGGAACCATCTACACAGCAGTGAAACGCATCGAGCGCCGCCAGCCTGATCGGAAACGACTGGTCCCGAGGGATCAGATAATTGTCTCCACCCAACCGGGCGGAGGCCATAACGAGCAGCCGATGGCGAGCGCCACCACCGGCGAGGACCAGATGATCTCCCGCATTGCTGGTTCGCTTGGAGATCAGGTCGCACGTTGCGCGCGCCGCCTTGACTGCGCGCCCACCGCCAAGAATTACCACATGAGCGTTTTCCTCGGCTTGCCAGATCGCCGGATGGCTGCGAGCTGAAAGGTCGGGATCAATCGGGAAATTCAAGGCCCCATGAACGCGCCATTCGGCGGCAAGCTGGGGATTGCGGGTCGAAACCGCTTTCGCTGGCGATCCGTGCGTATTGTTGCCCGTACGCGGCATTGCGGCGCAGGAATTCCTGCGCGAAATCCGAATAGTCGAATGCGCCTGTCCGGTCGTTGCTGTCAAATGGTCGATCCATGAAGCACCTCCTTTCTCGCCGATTTCGCTAGAGGCGCCAGCACCGCGCCGACATTCCATGACCTAGGGGGCCGCCTCCCCAATATTGGGCATATTTGATCAGGCGCTCGCCGAGACCGTTGCTTTCTTAGGGAAGGCGACGACCGCCGCCACAAGCGGGTCCAAAACGGCTCTACTTACCTCTTGCAAGCCATTCCTATGTTGGGCAGATTGACAGCGCGCGGATTGATATTCTGGCACCATCCGCGTGGATCTTTCCGCCGGACATCATGCACGCCGGTCCATCGCAGGCCCGGCGGCCGGACCGATCAAGGGGCACAAACTAGGCCCCGGACGGCGGCACAGACCTGGAACCCGCACGCAGTTCGCCACGGCGAACTCAGGTTGCGGTCGCCTCCAAGTTCGAAGCATGACTCAAATTGCCGCCGAAATTCGGCACCAATCTCCCCAGTGCGTGGGTCCCGCATATTGCGCTGCAAAGGTAAGCCGAACGGTCGGTCGCCGCCGCACACTCGATGCCCTCTACCGCGAGGAACGGGCTGGACTGATCGCCTATCTTGCGCGCCGCGTGGGCTCCGAACGCGCCCGCGACCTGGCACAGGACGTGTTCCTGCGTGCGGCGACCAGCAAGCAGCTGACGGAACTCGTCAATCCGGCGGGCTTTCTGAGGCGGATTGCATTCAACTTGATGGTGGACGAGGCGCGGCGGCAAAAGTGCCGGGTCAGGACCCAGCCACTTCTGGAGAACGCAGACGCGCCAAGCCGTGCTGCGCAAGAAGATGCCGTGCATGTCCGTGAAACCCGGCAAGCGCTGGAAATCGCGCTCGCAGAGCTCCCCGAAAAGTGCGCGCGTATCTTCGCGATGAACCGCTTCGAGAAGAAATCCTACCGAGAGATACATATCGAACTCGGCATCGCACTGCCGACGGTCGACTATCACATGATGAAAGCTCTTGCGCATTTGCGTCAAGCGCTGGGTCACTGTTGGTGACTGCAGGCATCCGGCCAAAAGGGACCACTCAAAATTTAATTTCAATTGAAACTAAGGTGCTCGCAAAAGTGAGCGTCATCTTCTGTAGCGGCCGGTCCGCGCCAAAACAGGGAGATATCAATGTCGTCGACAATTCGCACACTTTCCGTCCTTCTAACCGGGGCAGCATTTGCAGGTGCCGCTCCTCCTCTTTTCGCCCAAGACAGTCCAGGCGAACAGGCACAAGATGACGCTGCCGAGGTTGGCGATACAGCTTTGGACGAAGAGAGTTCCGCGATCGTTGTCACGGGAACGCGTATCCGAGGCGCACGGGTCGTAGGTGAAGTCATCGAGCTTGATCGCGAGACGATCGTCGAGACGGGCCAGGTGGACCTCGGCGAAGCGATCCGCAACCTACCCCAGAATTTCTCGGGCGGTCAGAACCCTGGGGTTGGTTCGGGCGGCGGCATCGGCAATGAAAATGTAAATTCAGCATCGTCTCCCAATCTGCGCGGGCTTGGGCCCGATGCGACGCTGACATTGCTCAACGGTCATCGCCTTCCATACAACTCGGCGTCCCAGGGCGTCGACATCTCCGCCATTCCGCTCGCCATTGTCGACCGGCTCGAGGTCGTCCCCGATGGAGCTTCAGCGCTCTATGGCTCGGACGCGGTTGGCGGCGTTGTGAACGTCATCCTGCGCCGCGACTTTGAGGGCGTGACAACCTCGGCCCAGATTGGAGCGAGCACCGATGGAGGCAACTTTCGCCAACAGGCCGACATAGTCGCAGGCACAATCTGGAACAGTGGCGGCTTCGTCTTCGCCTACGACTTCGCGAACAATTCCGGGATTGAGGCGAGGGAGCGCGCCTATGCAGGATCACTGCTACCGGAAACCTTGCTTTATCCCTCAAACCGGCGCCACGCCGTAACATTTTCGGCGCACCAGAGCTTGTCAGAAGGCGTGGAGGCCAATCTCGACGCGCTCTATTCGTATCGCGAATCAACCACCATTGATGGCACGCCGGCCCAGCGCATTCGGCGTGAGCCCGACCTCGAGACCTTTTCCGTAGCGCCGTCGCTGCAGTTTGACCTTGGGCCGAGTTGGAAGGCCAATCTCGCGGGTGTCTTCGGGCGCGATCGAACCCGCTTCCAGACCAGTTTCATTCCAGAGACAGGTCCGGCGCGCGTCTCTACGGGAAGCTACCTGCATCAGATCACCTCGCTGGAAATGGGTGCGGAAGGCCCGGTTATCACTCTTCCCGGCGGCGAGACGCGCTTGGCTGTCGGCATCGGATTTCGTAACAATCGACTCGAGTACTCTCTGGAAAGCGCGATCCTCAATGCGCAATTCGATGCAACGCAGCGGGCTCGCTTCGCCTATGCGGAACTGTATGTTCCATTCGTGTCGGGTCGGAACGCCGTCGATGGAATCGAGCAGCTAACGCTATCCGCTGCAGTTCGCTACGAAGACTATCCCGGACTCGACCAGCTCGCCACCCCGCGCCTTGGGATTACCTATTCGCCAAGTGGTGATCTGATGTTCAGAGCGAGTTGGGCACGCTCGTTCAAGGCTCCCACGCTTTTCCAGCAAAACATCTTTTCTCAGGCCATTCTGGTGCCTGCTGCGGTGTTCGGAGCGGGCACCGGCTCCGACACAGTCTTTCTGAGCGGGGGCGGCAATCCCAACCTCCGTCCCGAGCGCGCCCGAAGCTGGACGGCGGGATTCGAGTTCCAGCCTGCGGCAGTCCGAGGATTGACCGCCTCCGCGACGTGGTATGATATCCGCTATGACAACCGCGTCGTTGCGCCGATCGCTGGATCGATCGCAGCTGCTATCAACAATCCGGGCTATGCCAGCCTCATCGATTTTTCACCTGATCCGGCCGATTTGGCCGAACTCATCGCGGGTGCCCAGTTCGGATTGGAGAACTTTACAGGCCGCCCGTTCGATCCTGCAGATGTTGTCGTTCTGTTCGATAACAGGAACATCAATGTCGCGGCGTGGAGCGTAGAAGGGCTGGATGCCAGGATTGCCTGGAACCGCGATCTCGGGAATGACCGCTCGATAGAATTGGATCTCAACGGCAGCTGGTTGCGCAGCAGGCAAACCATCACATCCGAACTACCTGAAGTCCAGCTTGCCGGTACGACTTTCAACCCGCCCCGCTACCGCGCGCGTGGAGCAGCAAGATATCGGGCAGGCCGCCTTACCGCCAATGCGGCAGTCAGTTATATCGGTGCGCTCGTCGACAGACGGCTTGCAACCGTGCAGCGGCTGTCACCAAGCGCAACTGTCGATCTTGGCATGCACTATGCGGTCATTCGCGGCGACGACCGTGATCCCGGCCTCGAGTTCTCGTTGACCATTCAAAACCTGTTTAACGATAAGCCGGACGTGATCGGCCAAACCGGTCCCAACACAACACCCTACGATTCAACCAATTATTCTCCGATCGGGCGCTTCATCGCGTTTGGCGTAAGGAGGCATTGGTAATGACTGCGCTCCTTACCCTAGCGCTCAGCCTGACGATCGTGCCGACAGCTGAAGATCCGCCATCGGCCGAAGATCCGTGTGATGCACTGCCCATCGCCCAGGAAACGGCAAATGCGGAATTAGGTGAGTGGACAGTGGACGGACAAGTCCGGATTGCGGATATTGGCGCACCGGTCGGAACTCCCAATCGAAGTGTATTTGGCATCTCGCCTGACGACAGCCAAATTGCCTTCACCGTCCGTCGCGCAATTCCCGAGACGAATAGCTATTGCCAAAGACTGCTGGTCGCGCCGTTGAACGGCGAAGGTTCTCCAATCGAGGTGGCGCGCGGCGGGGAATTCATTCGCGACGATTTCCGGCTTCGCGACTTTACCGCGATACTGGCCGGTTGGCCTAGGACAAGCGCGCCGCGATGGTCGCCGGATGGCATGCGAATTGCGTATCTGAGGAGAGAAGCCGGTTCGACACAGGTTTGGTTGGCCAGCCCAACCGGGCAAACGGGTGCGGTCCGAGCAACCAATCTGGCCGACGATGTCGACGATTTCGCCTGGGCTCAGGACGGAATGGGTCTCATTGTCAGCACAAGGCCTGCAATTCGCCTCGCCGCCGCGGCAATCGCCAGCGAAGGCAGACGCGGCTTTCTCTTCGACGCGCGGTTTGCGCCGCAGGCAGCCGACCGACCGATACCGACCGGCCATGCCGATCCGATCTATACATGGGTTTCGCTTCGGGACGGGTCATCGCGACCTGCAACCGAAATGGAGCAGGTGCTTATTGCCCCGCCGCGACCGGCAGCGATACCGGACAACGCACGAAATGTTCGATCAGGAGAGGGTGGATTTTCGGCCTGGCTCGAAGCAGAGTTCCCCGAGCGTCTCCTCAGCCCGACGCGGCTGGTTCTGGCCGCTCCGGACGGCAGCCGAAAAGTCTGCCCTGTCACGCAATGCGACGGCATCCGAGAACTGTTCTGGTCGGCCTCGGAGCGCGCCCTTTTCCTCGTCCAGCGTACTGGATGGGCCGACAGCCAGACGGCATTGTTGCGCTGGGATCCCCGCGATGCTGCGCCTCGCCAAGTCCTGATTTCCGATGATGTGTTCATCGGGTGCGCCCCTCATGCCAACGAACTTATTTGCGGGCGTGAGGGCAGCACACAGCCTCGCCGATTAGTGGCGCTCGACATGCGAACGGGATCAGAACGACTGATCCACGATCCAAACCCGCAGCTTGAGAACATGGAGTATGGCTCCGTCCAGCGTTTCCGCTTCCGCCTGGCAAGCGGTGTCGAGAGTTTCGCCGACCTTGTCCTGCCGCCCACTCATCGACCTGGCGAACTGCATCCCCTGATCGTGGTGCAGTACCGGAGCCGGGGCTTCCTTCGCGGAGGAACCGGGGACGAGGTTCCGATCCAGCCTCTCGCCGCACGCGGATTCGCGGTCCTCAGTTTCGACCGGCCTGATTTCCCGCCAGAGGCGTATCTGGCAACAACCGATGCAGAAATACGGACATTGAGCGAAGATGACTGGGCGGACCGGCGCCAGGTGCAGGAAGCACTAGAGCTCGCTGTACGACGCGCCGTCGAGACTGGTGCGGTCGATCCAACGCGCATGGGGATCAGCGGATTCAGTGATGGCGGATCGACCGTCCAGTGGGCGCTGATCAACTCGGACCTTTTCCAGGTCGCTTCGATGGGATCGTGCTGCGAGGATCTCTACTCCTTCGCTCTCGCTGCAGGGCCACGGTTTACCGAGTATTTGCGGGACATGGGTTATCGCTATTTCGAGCCCGGTGCCGAAACATTCTGGGAGCCCATGTCGCTCATACTCAATGTGGACCGGATCGATGTTCCAATTTTGATCCAGGCAGGGGACAGCGAGTACGAAGGCAGCCTCGATGTCGTTGAAACCTTCTCGCATAACAATAAGGCTATCGAACTCTACGTGTTCCCCGATGAGTCTCATGTCAAATGGCAATCGTCGCATCGCCTGGCGATGTACGAGCGCGTCGTCGAATGGTTCGAGTTCTGGCTTATGGGCAGGCTGAACTGCAATCCTTCAAGAGAAGCACAGTACGCCCGCTGGAGCGCCATGGAGGGTGCCCCGCCCACACGCGACCTTCGCTGCCATGCTGAACCATTAGCGGGTCCATGAGCGAGCCCAATTCTCGGCTTCGAGCAGGTCAAGTATGCGACCGAACATGCTGTTGTCGTCTCGTTCATCAGTGCGCAGCGCGGCTTCCACGGCATGGCGGTCGATTACCCCGTTCGCGGCGAGCAACCCATCCAGCAAGCGCTCGGCGATCGAATTTCGGTTCAGGGCGAAAATTTGCCTTACGAAGCTGTCGGGTCCGGCCTTCGATGTTCTGGCCAGCACGGCAGGCGGCAATTCCTGTGCGAATGCCGCCCGGGCCAAAGCGCGGTTCCTGCCGCCGTGTGCCCATATCCAAGTCGGAACACCGAGACAAAACTCCATGAGCGGCTGACTCATTAGTGGCGAAAATCGAGGCGGGCCGGCGGCCAGTCCATGAATGTGGTTCTGTGCCCGCATGATCAGGACCATATGGTCGCGTTTTCCCGAACCTGAGATCCCTAGAGGACTCAGCCAGGGCACGAGTGGCTCGCTGTACGCAGCGTCAGTTCCGCAGGTAAGCAGACTCGCATCGACCGGCCAGCTTTCCCTCGTTCCCTTACCAAGCCGTCTGCGAAGAACTGCGGCGACCATGGTGGGGACCGAGCATCCGGTGATATGGCACATGTCAATCAGGGAGCGCAGCACGCCTGTCCCCAGACCCTCCGCTGCCAGCCGGTCGGCTACCGGCGCAGAGGAATGGAGGAAACAGAACAGATTGTCGCCTCCGTTGCCATCGTAGATGACCGAGGCGCCGAGGTCCGCCATCGCATCGACAAGCAAGGCGTCAAGAATGTGCTGGAATGAACGTCGGGCCGGTCGCGGCAACCCGCGGGAGGAAGACCTCGAAGGATCGTAAAACGCCGGGTCGTATATCCGTTCGACACACCGAACCCCGAACCATTCCGCCACGCGATTGGCGTATATGCGCTCGTCGCCGGACGGATCCGGAGTGGCGAGAGTAACGCAATCGAAGCGTTCGCCCGAATGGGCCAGAGCAGCGCAAATGAATGACGAATCGACGCCGCCCGATGCCGCTACGCTTGCTCTTCCAAACATGCCGCTCCAGCTTTGCAGCACTGCGGCGCCGAGCTCCTTCAGTTGCGCGGCGTAATCCGTGAATGCCGGGATCGGCATTCGTGGGAGAAAGTCGGTTGCATGCCATATCCTACGGATCTGCAAACCCTGGCGCGCGAGTAAATGCAGCGATCCAGGCGCGAGTTCGTCAATTCCCTCAAGACACGTTTTCCGGTGGCGTTGTTCAGGCCGTAGCAGGTGCGCGTGCAGCGCCGGGTACGAAACCGGCGTCTCCAATCCTCCCGCTTCCGCAATCAGGAGCGGGTCACTGGTCAGTATGACGTGATCGGATGTGGAGAGAAGGTAAACGGGCAAGAGTCCGGAAGGATCGACCAGCACACCCATTGGCCCATTGCTCCAATCGCCTAGGATGGCGACATATCCACCCCAGACGTTGGCGACGAGATGCTTGGCGGCCTCCTCGGCTTCGGCCGGGGCCAACCCGAGTTCCTCGGCGGCGCGCACGCGGCGATATGTCGTTCGGGAAAAAGCGATCCCGATCAGGCAGCACTGTCGGTTCAGGAAATGGCAGGGCGTTTCGCTGTCACACCACAAGGCCGCGACATCGGAACAAACCTGACCCGGGGTTGCAACGATTGACGGCAAGATTTGGCCGTTCGCGCCATGAGGAACCGCAAGAACAAAACGTAGCGGTCTCATACGACAAGAATTGGTTCATAGCGGAGCACTTCTTCGACACTGTCGTTCAAGACCGTGTCTCGGTGCTGCGTCCAGCAGTGTGCTGCAAAAGGGGGTGTATGGACGCCGATGACGATCCGCGCCCGGTCGCCATATGCGGCAAGACAAGTCGCGAGAGCGATGGAGCGCGAAAGACACCGGTCCGCAGCGGTGCGCAACAATCGTGCATCCTCAAAAGCCCCGATACACCTGCGTCCCTTCTCACTGATCTCGAATTGGCTTTCCGACCTGGATTCGACAACGCTCCGTAATTGGGAAAGGACCAGCGCCAAAGAGTGTTTCGCGAGCCGCGCTTCAACGCGGCGTTGCATCCAAAGCGCTCTCGCGACTGCGGGCAGACTAAAGGTGTGCTCGGCGATTGCCGGGCTCGATTGTTCTGGGACGGTCCAGTCCGCAGGCCGGGCGAGGCTGCTCGGTTGGTGCCATTGCTTCTCGGGATACCGGCCAAGTTTTTCGAGACATCTGCGATTTTCGTCATCCGACAACCGAAAGTAGCGATCGTTGGAAACATCGAGAAATAGGAGCTGGCCATCCAAAATGCGCCACGCCAGTCCTTCGCGGTGGAGATCCATCGATTGGGAGCCCGAATCGGCGGGTCGCGCGGCAGGATTGCGCCGCACGGCCCGCCGAGGACTTATTCGTCGAGCAGGCCCGGGCTGTTGGCCAATTGCCCGCCGCTGGCGTCGATGTAGAAACCGACGGCGCCCTTGGTCTCAACCGAGGCCTTGCCGAGGTCGATAACCTCATTCTGGTTATGGTCGAACTCCTTCATGATTCACTCCTGTGGTTGGTATCGCGACTCGGACGTCGCAAGTGGAGAGTGAGCGCGGAGCGGAATTCAGACCAACTTATAATGGAATTATAAATACAGTGTGGTCGAAGATGCGACCGGGTGATGGAAACACCCGTTGGCGAGTGTATCGACACTTTTAGCTTTTCGCCTGGACATGCGTGTCGCCACCCGGTCGCTAGGAATATGCGTTCGCTACTTCACGATAAGGCCAATCATGCACGCGGAAACAGCGCAATTCTACCTACGTGTGCATTTCGCAAGTAAGGATGGCTTGGAAGAACCAGAAAAAGTTCCGATATTGTAGGTGCTTATTGTTTGGATAGTGCGCGCGATCCTCTGCGTGCCTTGGCAAAATCCCGGTCACTTGCAACAAAGCGCTCGATCATCGGCGGAATAAGCAGCTCAGGCACAGGCGCACCCTCTGATACCCCGCCATTGAGCACGGTCCCATATTCGATCAGCCGGCGATGGAGCCGGGCAGGGATTTCGATCGTTAACTTTACAGGCTTGCCATCGGTGATGTCGGAGAGTTTGAGCCGGGTCATGCTCCACCCTCCAGCACGATATCGCGCGTCACCAGCACCCGCACGGGAAAGCCGGGGCGGATCGTCAGCGTCGGGCGGATATCGAGCTCGCGTGCAATCACCTGCTCGCCAGCGCGATTGATGCTGTCCTGACTGCCGCGGCGAACAGCGCGCAGCAGATCATCATCTCCACCTGCGCCGAGTTCGCCACCAATCCCGAGCAAAGTGGAAACGAGCGCCGCCTTGACGACACCGCCCCAATGGTAATCGACGCCGTCTTCCAGTCCGGCATAGCCCGAGGGATCGGCGACTGGCTGGCGATCGAGCACAATCGAGCGACCATCAGGCAGGATGAGCCTGTTCCAGGCCAGCAGCACCCGGCGTTGCCCGAACCCGACATCGGATTCGTACTCACCGATCAGGCGCGCACCCTGCGGGATCAGAAGATGCCGTCCGGTCAGGCTGTCATAGATATTCTCGGTAACCTGCGCGGTCACGAGGCCGGGCTGGTCTGAGCGGATGCCGGTGATCAGCGCTGCCGGAATGATCGACCCGGCCTGAAGCAGCGCGCCAGATGGCACCGCCTCAAGCCGCTGCACGGACGCTGTCCGCGTCTCGGCAGGCTGTTGGAGAAAACTTGCCCGCGCGGTCGAGACGGAGGGCTGAAATGGTACTGCCGGTTGTGGTCCAGCCCCCGAAGCTGCCGGACCAGAACTGGCAGCTTGTGTCCCGCCGCCGAAAAACAGGCGGCTGCCGCGCGCCGCCTCGCGTTCCTGTTCTAGGCGTTCGCGCTCTATTTCTTCAGGGCTCGGCGCCGCCCGCTGGGGCGGGACCGGAGGCGGGGCGCCGACAGGGGGCAGCGCGGCAATAGCACCGCGATCCTGCGCCTCGAGGATCGGTTGACCGAGATCGCCCGGCAGCGGTGGCCCTAACCTCGGAACCTGGGAATAGTCCGCCGGGGCTGCGGCAAGCCCGTCTGCCACAGCGATCCCGTCGGTGTTCACCAGCTCTTCGCCGCTGTCCTGTGAGGGCGGCTGCAGGCCGTAGAGCAATATACCGCCAAGGACGGTCAGACCCGCGGCGCTGGCAATGCCGATAGCTTTGCGCGACAGCCTGACCACGCGCGGCCCTTCCCCGCGCAATTGAACGATACTTTCGGCATCGGGTGGCGGCTCGGTCTTGCTTTCCTCGTTCACGACCGCCCCCTCTTGCGGTTTTCAATCTTCACGCGGACCTGTCTGCGACCGGCACCGAGGCGCAGTTCGGCCTTGTGGAAGAGGCGGTCGACGATGAGATAGCGCCCGGAGACCCGGTAATTGACCAGCTCGGCTGCGCCACCGGCGCCAACCACGAAAAATGGCGGCATTTCGCCCCGGGCGATATCGGGTGGAAACTCGACCAGGGTCCGCTGTCCGTCGTCGAAGACCCGTAGCGGGCGCCAGTCAGGCTTGTCACCCGAGATGCGGTAATCGAAATTGAGCGCCTCAAGCGTGAACCCGTCGGCGACTGGTGTGGCTCGCGCCGCTCGCTCTTCTTCAAGGCGCAGCGCGATCAGTTCGTCTGCCGGATAGGACCAGCTGACCGAGGCCATATAGATGTCCGGATTGGCGCGCAGTTCGATATGATAGGTGCGGCGGTCGGTATTGATGACCAGATTGGTGGCGATGTCGGGCCGCGTCGGTTTGATAAGGATATGCACCCGCTGCGTCGCTCCCGAGCCGCTCAGCGTGTCGCCGATCATCCAGCGCACGGTATCACCTGCAGCGACCGGCCCGGGGCCGACCAGCGTTTCGCCCTCCTGCAAGGCGATGTCGGTCACCTGCCCGGGTTTGGCGTAGACCTGGAACAACGCACCTTCGCGATAGGCATAGCGCTGGATGGCATTGTCAAATCCGGCATTGTCCGGTTCGATCCTGGCGGCCTCGTTCGCCGCTCCCACATGGCTCTGAGGATCAGGGGCGGGGTCAGAGGCAGGGGAGCGGCGCGCGGCAGTGGGGGAGGCCTGCCGCGAGGGGGTGTTGGCATATGCAATGGCCTGAACAAGGCGGGATGCATCGGCGAGGTCGAAGGCGGTGATCGCCCGCGATGCGGCCCGGGCCTGCGGCGCAGGCGTCGCTGACGCGGGCGATCCGGCAAGGAGTAGAACGCCGGCTGCGAGCAGCGCCGGACGGGAGAATTGAAGTAAGTGCGTCATCAGCCAAGCTCCTTTGACCAGTTGATCGAGGTGACGAAGATCCCGAGCGGATTGCTGGTGAGCGCGTCGGGCGTTCTGGGAGGCTGGACGGCAACGCCGAGGATAGCGGTCCAGCGAGTGGTTTCGGCGAGCGCGCCGTCGCGGTAGCGCCGCTCGACCCAGGCCACGCGGAAGCTGCGCGGCGAGGCTCGGATCACGCTGGTGACATCGACCGCAACCTGTTCGCGGCCGATTGCCGCGAACGGGTCGTTGGCCCGCGCATAATCGTTGAGCGCCAAGGCGCCCTTGTCGCTGGCGAACTGGTAGGCTCTGAGCCAGTTCTCGCGCACCACAATCGGATCGTCGGGGATAGCGCGGACATGCTCGATAAACCGGGCGAGGTGAAAGGCGATCTGCGGATCGGTCGGCTCGTAATCCGCAGCGGCAGGAGCGACGGTGCGGGCCTCGCCGAGCCTATCGACCTCGACCACCCAGGGCACGATGGTGCCGCGCGCATTCTGCCACACGAGCCCGCCCGTCAGCGCTGCCGACAGGCCGAGGGCGCCGAAAAAGGCGTAGCGCCAGCTCTTTGCCTGGACGCGCGCGGAACCGATGCGTTCGTCCCAGACCTGCGCCGCGCGCTGGTAGGGCGTCTCTGCTTGAGGCGTTTTTGCGTAGCGGATCGAAGGCCGTTTGAACATTGAAAGCTAATCCTTCTCTTTGGTGTCGATGGAAGCGCCTGCACCGTGGCCATCACCGGAGCGCACGGTGTGCGCGGCAAGCGAGGCCGAGTGCCCCAGGCTCTGCCTGTGCTTCATGGACCGCGCCCAGGCCGGCGGGCCGTTCGTCTGTTCCGGATCCGGTGACGAAGCACCGTGAGCGGGCACGATGCGGCCACCCATGTTCCCGACCGACGCACGCGCCCCGTCGCGGAAATTGCTCCTGGCGCTGTCTGCCGCTTTGCGTAGCGGCGACATGGCGGCACCGCCTGCTGCGCGGCCAACACCCGCCATTCCGCTTGCAACCGCGGCGCCGCCGCTCTTGCCCGCCGAACCGGTGGCATAGGCCATGGTCGCACCTCCGGCAGCGCGCGAGGTGCCTCGCGCGACGGAAGAGGCAGCACTGGCGACCGCGCCGCCCGCAAGTTTGGCACCGGCCACGCCGCCAACCGCAGCACCGCCTGCAAGAAGCGCGGTGCCTGCGGCAGCGCCTGCACCGAGCTGCGGACCGCCCGCGACAATGCCATTGGCGATCCCCGGCCCGAAAATGCCCAGACCAAGCAGGGTGAGGCTGGCGAGCACGATGGCCAGCGCATCCTCGATGGTCGGCTCGCCGGGGATGGCGCCGGTGAATTCGGCGAAGAGCGTCGAACCGATGCCGATGATGACGGCGAGAACGAGAACCTTGATCCCCGAGGAGACCACATTGCCGAGCACACGTTCGGCAAGGAAGGCGGTCTTGCCGAACAGTCCAAAGGGAATGAGCACGAAACCCGCCAAGGTCGTCAGTTTGAACTCGATCAGGGTGACGAACAGCTGGATGGAGAGAATGAAGAAGGCGATGATGACAATCGCCCAGGCGACGAGCAGGATGATGATCTGCAGAAAATTCTCGAAGAAGCCGACATAGCCCATCAGATCGGCAATCGATTCGAGCAGCGGCCAGGCGGCATCGATGCCTACTTGCGCCACCCGTCCCGGCTGCAACAGATCGCTCGCGCCAAGCCCCGAGCCGCTCGCCTTCAGGCCTAGCCCGGCAAAGCTGTTGAACACGATATTGGCGAGCGCGCTCCAGTTGCCGATGATGTAGGCAAAGATTCCGACGAAAAGCGTCTTCTTGACGAGCCGGGCGATGATGTCGTCGTTCGCGCCCCAGCTCCAGAACAGGGCGGCGAGCGTGACATCGATCACGATCAGCGTGGTCGCGATAAAGGCGACCTCGCCAGAAAGCAGCCCGAAGCCGCTGTCGATATATTGCGAGAAGATCGCGAGGAAGCGATCGACAACACCGGTGCCGCCCATGTCAGTTCTCTCCTCTCGCTTCGCGGGAAAAGGACTCAGGCAGCGCCCTGTCGCCGATCCCGGAATAAGCCTCGGGGTGATCGACGCCGAAGAAGCGGCGGCGTTTTTCGGCCCAGGCCGCGCGGCAATCGGGCGAGGACAGCGCCAGTTCGCCCATTTGAGCGCAAGCCCTCAGCTGTGCTGGCAGCGGATCACCGTCGGGCACCCATATGCGCCGGTCAGCTTGCCGCACCGGCGCGGGCTCCTCGCGCAGCTGGACGATCGTCGTCGCGATGGCGAGACCGACGAACACAACGGCACCGATGCGCGCGAGGAGCTTGGTGTCCATCGCGGATCAGTCCGATCCGCCGGGCAGATAGCGCGGACGAACAGCGAGAAACCGCCTCAACTGCTCGCGCGCCTGTGCCTTGGCCGCCGCGCGTTCGGCGGCATCGAGCGCCTGCGCCCGGCCAGTAGCGGCGATCGTGGCGGTCAGGTCGGCCAGCTGGCGGGCCTGCAATGCCAGCAGCTGGTTGCCAGCCTGTGCTGCCTGCAAGGCGCCCGTGGCGGACTGGCTTGCGGAAACGAGGCTGCCGAGCGCTTCGCGCGAACCTTCGATATTGGCAACCGTGCCCGCCTGGACCTTGAGGGCATCTTCGAAAGCCACCACGCTGTTTTGCCAGCGCGCCTCGGCGCCTTCGACCATCGCCCGCTGCGAGGCACCGAGCGGTACGTTCTTGTAATGCTGGTCGAAAGCGCCCTCGATGGTGCGGACATCGTAGGCGATGCGCTGGGCTTCATTCAGCAGTTGCTGGGTCTGCCGGATCTGGTCCTGCAGGGGCTGCACGATCGTCAGCGGCAGGCTCTGAAGGTTCTTCGCCTCGTTGATGAGCGACGTCGCCTGGTTCTGCAGCATGCGGATCTGGTTGTTGATCTGCTCGAGCGTGCGCGCGGCAGTCAGCACGTTCTGCGCGTAATTGGACGGATCGTAAACGATCCCGCCGAACTGGGCGTGTGCAGGCGTTGATACCAAGGCGCTCGTACTCGCCAAGGCGAGCGCGGTGCCCATGGCCAGGCTGCGGATGATTTTTCGAGAGGTCACTTCAGGTCTCCTTCTGATGGGTTTGGGGGGTCGGAAGAGTGCGCATCGCTGCCGAGCAATTCGGCGGCCCAGTGGAGGCCGCGATACCTCAGCCAGTGGACGGCAAAGCCGCTCCGACCATGCTCTTCGATGATGCGGGACATGGCGAGCTGGTCGCTCTTGGAAGAAGCGGCGGCAAAGGCGAGCGCCACTTCGCCAAGGCCCAGTTCGAACAGGCGATTACCGCGAGAGGACTGACAGTAATAATCGCGCTTGGCCGTTGCCCGGCTGAGGATTTCAATCTGGCGGTCGTTCAGCCCGAAGCGGCGATAGATACTCAAAATCTGGGGTTCGACCGCCCGGTCATTGGGCAGGAAGATTCGCGTCGGGCAGCTTTCGATAATCGCGGGCGCGATCGCCGAGGTCTCGATATCTGCAAGGCTTTGAGTGGCGAAAACGACGCTCGCATTCTTTTTGCGCAGGGTCTTGAGCCATTCGCGCAATTGCGCGGCGAAGGCCGGACTGTCGAGCACCAGCCAGCCTTCATCGATGATGATGAGCGTCGGCGAGCCGTCGAGGCGGCCTTCGATACTGTGAAACAGATAGGACAGCACGGCAGGCGCAGCCGCCGATCCGGTCAGCCCTTCGGTCTCGAACGCCTGGAAACTCGCTTCGCCCAGCCGTTCGCTCTCGGCATCGAGGAGCCGTCCGAACGGCCCGCCGACGCAGTAGGGGGCAAGCGCCTGCTTCAATGCCTGCGATTGCAAAAGGACAGCAAGCCCGGTGAGCGTGCGCTCAGCGACCGGCGCGCTCGCCAGCGAGCTCAGCGCCGACCACAGATGATCCTTGGTTTCCGGATCGAGTGCGACGCCCTCCGCAGCGAGGATCGCCTGAAGCCATTCCGAGGCCCAGTTGCGCTGTGCCGGCTCATGGATCCGCGCCAACGGTTGCAGCAGGACTGGCTCGTCGCTGTCCTCGGAAAGACTCGATCCCAGATCCTGCCAATCGCCGCCGCACACGAGCGCGGCCGCACGGATCGAGCCACCGAAATCGAAAGCGAAAATCTGCGACCCGGCATAGCGGCGAAACTGCAACGCCATCATTGCCAGCAAGACCGATTTGCCCGCCCCGGTCGGACCGACGACGAGGCTGTGTCCGACGTCACCGACATGAAGCGAAAACCGGAACGGGGTCGAGCCTTCGGTCTTGGCGTAAAACAACGGCGGCGCGCTGAAATGCGCATCGTGTTCCAGTCCGGCCCAGACAGCCGAAAGCGGCATCATATGCGCAAGGTTCAGCGTCGAGATCGGGGGCTGGCGAACATTGCCGTAGACATGGCCGGGCAGCGATCCGAGCCAGGCCTCGATCGCATTCATGCCTTCGGTCACGCAGGTAAAATCGCGGCCCTGGATGACCTTTTCGACCAGCCGCAGCTTCTCGGCGGCAAGCGCTGGCTCTTCGTCCCACACCGTAACGGTCGCGGTGACCAGCGCGAGCCCGACATGGTCAGCGCCCAGCTCCTGTAGCGCGGCATCGGCATCCTCGGCCTTGTTGGCCGCATCGCTGTCGACCAGCACCGAGGCCTCGTTGGTCATCACTTCCTTGAGGATCGCGGCGACCGATTTGCGCTTGGCGAACCACTGGCGGCGAATTTTCGAAAGCAGCTTCGTCGCATCGGATTTGTCGAGCATGATTGCCCGCGTCGACCAGCGATAGGCAAAGCCTAGCGCATTGAGTTCATCGAGCAGGCCGGGGAATGTCGCGCTCGGAAAGCCGATCACGGTCAGTGTCCGCAGATGGGCCGCACCCAGGCGCGGTTCGAGACCGCCGGTCAGCGGCTCGTCGGCAAGCAGCGCATCGAGATGCATCGGGGTTTCGGGAACGCGTACATCGTGCAGTCGCGTCGAGATGCAGCTGTGAAGATAGCTCAGGGTCTCGCCATCATCGAGCCATTGGACCTCAGGAAAGAACCCTTCGAACAGGCGCAGCAGCCGGTCGGTCCGATCGGCGAAGCCCTCGAGAAGCTCGCGCGGATCCACGCCTTTCTCGGCCTTTCCTTCGTAGAGCCAGCTTTCAGCCCGCGCGGCATCCTCGGCAGGCGGCATCCATAAGAAGGTCAGAAAATAGCGGCTCTCGAAATGCGCGCCCTCCTCTGCGAACTGCGCGGCGCGCTCTCGTTCGACCAGTGCCGAGGCCGGATCGGGAAATGCGCAGACGGGATAATCCAGTGCCGGACGGCGCACGGCCTCGACGAAGATCGACCAGCCCGAACCGAGCCGGCGCAGCGCACTGTTCAGGCGCGCCGTCGTTGCAACCAGTTCGGCAGGGGTCGCGCTGTCGAGATCCGGCCCGCGAAAGCGAGACGTGCGCTGGAAGCTGCCGTCCTTGTTGAGCACGACGCCGGGGGCGACGAGCGCCGCCCATGGCAGGAAGTCCGCAAGCCGGTCGGCCTTGTTCCGATATTCGCGCAAGCTCAGCATGGCTCAGACCTGCAGATGCGCGGGGAACCGCAGATGCCGCCGCGCGACATCGACGAATTGAGGATCGTGCCGGGCGGCCCAGACCGCGACCATGTGGCCGAGCGCGAAAAACGCGGCGCCTGCGATCCACAGCTGCAGACCCAGTCCGATTGCGCCCGCCAACGTCGCATTGGCGATAGCGAGCCCGCGCGGCGCACCGCCGAGCAGGATATGCTCGGTCAGCGCCCGGTGAACTGGAACAGCAAAGCCGTTCGGCAGAGGAGATTGACCGCTGTCCATCAGACCAGCGTTCCGCCGCCGAAGGAGAAGAACGAAAGGAAGAAGGAGGACGCGGCAAAGGCGATCGAAAGCCCGAAGACGATCTGGATCAGGCGCCTGAAGCCTCCCGATGTATCCCCGAAAGCGAGCGCCAGCCCGGTGGCGATGATGATGATCACCGCGACGATCTTGGCGACCGGGCCCTGGATGGATTCGAGGATCGCCTGGAGCGGCGCTTCCCACGGCATTGACGAGCCGGCGGCATGGGCCGGCGCCGCAAATGCCAGTGCAATGACGCTGCCAACGATCAAAGCGGACAGGCGCGGGTGCGCTCGCGACAAGATATGGGTCACGAATGGTCTCCTGTTGTGGATGGAAGGGGTGCGAGGACGTATTCGCCGGCGGCATCGAGTCCGCGCACTTCGGCGAGTTCGGCAAGGCGCCGCCCGGTGCCGTCGCGCACGAGCACGGCGATGATATCGATGGTTTCGGCGATCAGCGCGCGCGGCACGGTGACCACACTTTCCTGGATAAGCTGTTCGAGCCGCCGCAGCGTGCCAAGCGCCGAACCAGCGTGAAGCGTGCCGACCCCGCCTGGATGACCGGTGCCCCACGCTTTCAGCAGATCAAGTGCTTCTGCACCGCGCACCTCGCCAATGGGAATGCGATCGGGCCGCAGGCGCAGCGCGGACCGGACAAGATCGGACAAGGTCGCAACGCCGTCCTTGGTCCGCAGCGACACCAGATTGGGCGCTGCGCATTGCAGCTCCAGCGTATCCTCGATCAGGACGACACGGTCGGACGTGGATGCGACCTCGGCGAGCAACGCATTGGTGAGCGTCGTCTTGCCGGTCGAGGTGCCGCCGACGACCAGAATGTTCTTTCTCGCAGCGACCGCACCGGCAAGCGCTTCAGCCTGCCATTTGCTCATGATCCCGGTCGTCACGTAATCGGCCAGCGCGAACACCGCGATAGCTGGTTTGCGGATGGCGAAGCTCGGGGCGGCAACCACCGGGGGCAGCAGGCCTTCGAAGCGCTCGCCGCCTTCCGGCAGCTCGGCGGACACACGCGGTGCGCTTGCATGAACCTCGGCGCCGACATGATGGGCGACCAGCCGGATGATGCGCTCGCCATCGGCTGCGCTCATCAGACATTCGCTCGCCGCGAGACCCTCGCCCAACCGGTCGACCCAGAGACGCCCGTCGGGGTTGAGCATGACTTCGATGACATCGGGCTCGTCGAGCCAGCGAGCGATGTCGCCGCCAAGCGCAGTGCGCAGCATGCGCGCGCCGCGCGATGAGACTTCGGATCGAAGGGGGATGACGCTCATGGACTGCCTCGGATGCGGCAACCGACCACCGGCTGCGTTCGCGAGGCAGATCAAAAAGGCATTACTTTGCCCTCAGGCAATAGCGATCTGCAGTGAGGGTAGAAGGGCGAAAAATAAGAAATAAAAGACAAGGCCAAATCGGAAGGTCGTCGCCATTCAGTCTCGAACACCGCGCGATCGTGGTTGCTTTGCATGGCCAGGTTTGGTCTTATCGGTGCACCGATTTCAATGAAGGTTGTTCCTTGCGCAGACCCGGCCCCGCCTATCTCGATTTCATGGCCTCAACTCCGGTCGATCCCTCGGTGATCGATGCGATGGCGGATGCGATGAGCAATGACTGGGGCAATCCGCATTCGGATCATGCGCATGGCCTGCAGGCCTCGAAAATTGTCGAACGATCGCGCGAAGCGCTCGCAACGCTGCTCGGTGCCGGAGAGGACGAAATCCTCTTCACCAGCGGAGCAACCGAGGCGAACAACCTCGCCATCAAAGGTGTCATGAGCTCAGCGGAACGACGCGGAAACCATCTGGTGGTGTCGTCGATCGAGCACAAATGCGTGCTGGAAGCCGCCCGTTCGCTCGTGAAAACCGGGATCGAGGTCACCGAAGTCAAACCGGGGGCAGATGGCCGCGTTCGCGCAGAAGCCATCGCGCAGGCCCTGAGGCCCGACACGGCGCTCGTATCGGTCATGCACGCCAACAACGAGACGGGCGTCATTCAACCCGTGCGCGAGATTGCCGAAATCTGTCATCGCCAAGGTGTTCTGTTTCACACAGACGCGGCGCAGACCGTCGGAAAGATCGATGTCGACTTCAACCATACCGGTGCCGATCTGCTGAGTTTCTCCGGTCACAAGTTCTACGGTCCAAAAGGCATCGGCGGCCTTGTCGTGTCGCGCGCCGCGCGGTTACGGCTCGTTCCGCAGCTTGATGGCGGTGGACAGCAGCCTCTCGGACGCAGCGGTACAGTGCCGGTTCCGCTTTGCGCCGGGCTTGCAGCGGCGGCGCGGCTTTACGAGCGCCACGGCCAGTCGGCACGCACACATATTCAATCATTACAAAGACTTTTAGAAGATCGGGTCACCAGGAAGGGATGTCCTTTCACTATCAATCCGCATGCCGAGCGCATCCCGGGTTGCACGAGCCTCAGGGCCGAGGGAGTGAATGCGGAAGACATCCTCTTGCATGCCCGCGGCGAACTATCGGCATCGACAGGCTCAGCCTGCAACTCAGGCAGCATCGAGCCATCTTACGTCCTGTTGGCGCAAGGGCTTTCCTTTGACGAGGCTTCGTCGTCCGTTCGCATCGGGATTGGCCGAACCACTTCCGAGGCCGATATCGACCGTGCCGTCAGTGCGCTCTTGGCCGCGCACGAGAAAGCCTACCGAGCAGCGGCCTGAAGCGTAAATTTCCAAGCAGGGCCCGCATCGAGGTTGCCAACTGGGGGAAATCACCAGTAGGAAAAAGCTATGCTCAGAGGCCCTCTTGGACAAACCGGCGTGAAGACGCGCTTTGCGGGACATGAAACCTTTCCGCTGAGGCGGCTGTGGCTACGCAAGGCTTACGATGCGGTCTGCGAGGATGCGGAGGCTCCGGCCCCAAATACCTTCGACAAGGACGAAGGGATCATCCGGTTCGGAGTCGGCAAGAATATGGTTGCGGCAATCAAGCATTGGGCGCTCACTTGCCGAATCATTGAAGAAGACCCGGAGCGGGGTGTCGGCGCCTTGAAGGCAACGTCCTTCGGCAAGCTCATCTTCGACCGCGATACAGGTCTCGATCCATTCATGGAAAGCCTCGCGACCACATGGCTGCTCCATTGGCAGATCGCCAGCAATTTCGAGCGCGCGACGACATGGTATTATGCGTTCAACCATCTGAATGCACACGGGTTCGACCGCGACGGCATTGCCGAGCCGATCCGGCTGCTGTGTGCCCAACTCGACCGGTCGCGGGCCTCCTCCACAACGATCAAGCGCGACGTGGAGTGCTTTGTCAGATCCTATGTCGCCAAGGTCGGCGCGGGCGCGGTTGACGATCAGGTGGAAACCGTACTTGGCGAACTTGGCCTTATGCGCGAAGTGTCATCGCGATCGTTCGCTTTCCGCCATGGGCCCAAGCCCGGCTTGCCCAACGGTATCTTCCTTTTTGCGCTTGCAGATTTCTGGGCAAGGCGTGCACCCGAGCAAGCAACGCTCGCCATCGATACGCTGGTATACGAGTCCGGATCGCCGGGGCGGATCTTCAAGCTAGACGAGGATGCGCTGATCGACCGGCTTGTCGATATCGAAAGGGTCGCCAAGGGCGCCTTTCTGTGGACCGACAGCGCAGGCGTGCGCGCGATTGCCAGGCGGGGAGAAGGCCTGCCTGATCCGGCCTCCTTCATCGCCAGCGCCTATCCGCACACCAAGGCGCTCGCGGCATGACGCAGGCCTATCTCTCAGACCATGTTTCGGTCGCCCCACGCTACCAAAGATCGATCAGGATCGATGCCGATTTTGGCCAGGCCGATCCCCTCTCCGGTTATGTACTTCAAGGATCGGCGCGCGATGCGTTGACCACCACGCTCCGCCTCGCGACAAACGGACAGGGCGCGTTCACCTGGACGGGCCCTTACGGCGGCGGCAAGTCGAGCCTCGCGCTTGCGCTTGCCTCCTATTCGCTCGGGCGCGGGCCCGCCTACAGGGAAGCGAAGCAACTGCTTGGCGATGTGCCCGAAGTGGCCGACGTTTTCGGGCGTGCGCCCAAGGACTGGCTCTGCGTGCCCGTGAGCGGTCGGCGGGGCAACCCGGTGGCGGACCTGCGCGAGGCGCTCGCATCAGCAATCGCTGGCGCCCCGGGCCACGCTCGGACCAAGCGGTCCAGGATGGAAGCCGCTGACGGGCGCGATATCGTCGAGCGGCTGCAACGCGAGGTTGAAGCGCGTCCCCAGGGCGGGGTTCTCGTCATTGTCGACGAACTGGGCAAATATCTGGAAGGTGCTGCCGATCACGCCATCGACATCCATTTCTTCCAGGATCTCGCAGAGGCGGCCAATCGCAGCGAGGGAAGACTTATCGTTGTGGGCGTGCTGCACCAGGCTTTCGAGCGCTATGCGGATCGCCTCGGGCAAAGCGTCCAGGACGAATGGCGCAAGGTTCAGGGCCGCTTTGCGGATGTCCCGATCATTACGGCGGTCGACGAGGTCATCGAATTGGTCGGTCGTGCCGTCACGACAGAGCGTTCGCACCCTCAGTCGCATCCAATTGCCGCTATTGTTGCCAGCGAGATTGCCGAACGGCGACCAGGTGTGCCCAAGGATCTTGCGGAAAGGCTCGACGATTGCTGGCCTCTCAACCCTGCGGCGGCAGCGCTGCTCGGGCCGATCACCCGGCGGCGCTTCAGCCAGAACGAACGCAGCCTGTTCGGTTTTCTTGCCTCGGCGGAACCCAGCGGCTTCACCGAATTCCTTCAACGCACGACGCTCGCCTCGGGAAGAACCTTCGGACCGGCAGAACTTTGGGATTATCTGCAGGTCAATCTGGAGCCGGCGATCATGGCTTCGCCCGACGGCCATCGATGGGCACAGGCCGCAGAGGCCATAGCGAGGGCGGGCCGCGACGGCAGCCACCTGCGCTTGCAGATCGCGAAGACCGTGGCGGTCATCGATCTGTTCAGCAATGGATCGGGTCTGGCAGCCTCATCCCGGACGATTGCGGCAAGCCTCGGTCATTCCGATGCGGACGTCGAAGAGCAGCTTGCCGATCTCGTGAAGATTTCGGCGCTGGTCTACCGTCGCCATCTCGGCGCCTATGCAATCTATGCCGGCAGCGATTTCGACATTGAGGGCGAAATCGAGGCCCGCATCGCCGAACGCGGGCGGCTCGAGATAGCGTCTCTGAACGATCTCGCCTCGCTGCAGCCGATTCTGGCCAAGCGGCATTACGCCGAATATGGCACGCCGCGCTGGTTCGACGCACAAATCGGCGAACTGGCGCCGCAAGGGCTTGGTCCGAAAGACGTTCGGGTTAGCGCCGGGGCTGCTGGCAAGTTCCTGCTGCTTCTGCCTGGGATCGACGTCGATCCCGGCCAAGCGGAGGCGAGTCTGATCGAAGTCTCGCGCACGGAGCATCGGCACGGTCTGCCCGTAATTGTTGGTCTTGCATCGAACAGTGCGGACATTCGCAAAACAGCGATCGAGCTCGAAGCCGCGCGAGACGTGCGCAACGAAAGCCCCGAACTGGCCGGAGATGCAGCCGCCAGGCGCGAGATCGATGCCCGCATTGCCCATTTGTCCGCGCAGCTGGAAGGTCTCCTGAGAGAGGGTTTCGAGCGCGCGCACTGGTTCGACACTGGTAAGCCGCTCGATTTGCAGTCGCTTTCCTATGGCCTGTCGCAAGCAGCAAGCGATATCGCCCGGCGGACTTTCCGGCAGGCTCCGATCGTGCATTCCGAACTCATCAATCGTCGGCGGCCTTCGAGCAATTCCAATGCGGCGTTGCGAGCCCTGTTGCATGCTATTGTAGTGGGCCGCGGCGAGCAGCACTTCGGGATCAAGGGCTATCCGGCCGAGAAGGGCCTAGCGGTTACCGTTCTGGAACGCGCGGGTCTCTATGTCCGGCAAGGCGAGCGGTGGGACTTCGTTCCGCCCGGCGAAACCAGCACGTTCGCCCCTCTCTGGTCGCTAACCGATGGCCTGCTCGAAGCCGGCGAGCAGGTTGGTGTTGCCGATATCTACCGGGCTTGGGGCGAGCCGCCTTACGGCGTGCAGCAAGGCGTGATGCCCCTATTGCTCGTGACCTATCTTTTCTCGCGCCGCCACAGCACTGCGATCTATGCGAAAGAGGCCTTCCAGCCGGCCATATCCGATCTGGTCATGGATCTTCTGCTGCAGGACCCCGAACATATTGCGCTGAGATCTGTTCCGACCGATGCCGCTAATGCGGTCGCGCTGAAGGAATTTGCAGCCGTCGCGAGCGAGTTCGTTGAAGAGGCGCCATCGGAGGAGCCGCTCGAGATAGCGCAGGCGCTCGTGCAGTTTGCATACAGCCTTCCCAACTGGTCGCGCAAGGCGCAAGCAACGCTTTCCAAGCAAGCCATCGATGTGCGCCGCTTGTTGCTCGATGCGGACGATCCCTACCAGCTCCTCTTCGTTGACATCCCCCAAGCGCTCGAAACTTCGGGCGAAGGCACCGCACCTGCGCTGCGCACGGTCCTGAGCGAACTTGATCACGCTTACCCAGACATGATCGAGGATCTGAAAACCCGGATGCTGGAGGGTCTGAAACACCGCGATGCCGGCAATCTCTCGGAGTTGGTGGAACGAGCGAAGCGAATAGCCGGTCACGGAGGAGACGACCTCAAGCTTCGAGGCTTCATCACGAGGCTGGCCGAGTTCGATGGGTCGACGGAAAGCATGGCGGAAATTTGCGGTCTCGTGATGGGTAAGCCGGTGACGACGTGGCACGATCTCGAGCCGAGTCGGGCGGGGATGCAGCTGTCGGAATACGCCTACCGGTTCCGACGCGTGGAACTGTTCGGCGACAGCGACCAGCAACCGACCCAGACCGCGGTGATGGTGATGGCGGGTGTCGGGTCGACCGAACGAAGCGTCGTCCGCAGAGCACAGATTGCAACCGAGGCGCAGAAGCGCCTCGGGCCACTCCTCGACGAGATCGGCAAGACGCTCGACGCCGCACAGCTCGAGCCCGATATGGTGCTCGCCGTGATCGCGGAGCTCGCACAGCGTTATATCGAGGATGACGGCGAGCGCGATGTCACTGTGCCCATCAGCGCGGAGAAGGAAGCGTGACCGGCGAGGCGATGCATGTTCTGGGTCTGTCCGGTGGACGAGACAGCGCTGCCCTCGCGGTCTGGATGCGCGATCACCGCCCGGACATCGATGTGCGGTATTTCTTCACCGACACCGGCAAGGAGCTACCCGAGGTCTACGATTATCTCGGCCGCCTTGAGGGCTTCCTTGGCAAGCCCATTGAAATGCTCAACCCTGGTCGGGACTTCGATTTCTGGCTAGCCGAATACGGCCATTTTCTGCCTTCCCCGCGGACACGCTGGTGCACCCGGCAGTTGAAAATTCAGCCATTCCAGAAGTGGCTCAAACCGCATCTCGACGCAGGCGTGGAGGTGCATTCCTATGTCGCGATCCGCGCCGACGAACCGAGCCGTTCGGGGATGATCGCAACCCACCCCAACATGCACGTCCATTTCCCATTGAGGGAGGCCGGCCTCGACAAGGCTTCGGTCATCGGCCTGCTGGAAAACTCCGGGCTTGGCCTACCGGATTACTATCGCTGGCGCTCTCGCAGCGGTTGCACATTCTGCTTTTACCAGCAGAAGATCGAATGGGTGCGGCTGATGCGCGAGCACCCGGACGCCTTCGAGGAAGCCAAGCGTTACGAGAAATCAGCCATCGAGCACGGTTCACCGTTCACCTGGACCCAGAACGAAAGTCTCGAAGAACTGGCGCGGCCGGAGCGGGTTGCCGAGATCGAGCGCAATCATGAAGAGCGCAAGGCACAGGCGCTCGCTCGCAGAATGCCAAATCCGCTGAGAGCACGGATCACCGATAGGACGGTGGAACAGATGCTTGCGGACGAGGACAGCGGCTGTCTCGTCTGTCACAAATGACGAAGCCTACAAATATCGAGGCTCAAGTTTGCAATCTATGATGTCGACAAATCAACTTTCCTTGGTTCCGGGGGCATGCTTGAGATGCCAAAATTAGAATACTGTCATTTTACCATTTCCGTTCTATGTGCCCGTGATGTTTAAGGTTTCGGCCCGCACCGTTCTTGAGCTCGGCTCAGAGCTCATCAGCTCCGACGCGATCGCATTCTATGAGCTTATCAAGAACGGTGTTGACGCAGGGACGAAGGACGGCGTCACGATCAAATTCAAGGTTGTCCTCGCCCGCAGGGACTATCTCGAGTTGCGCCATACCGTGAACCGCCTGCGAAAGATGCCCGACAATGGCAATCATGCGGAAGATGAGTTCGATTTCGAGGAAGCGCTTGCCGAACTGCTCGATGAAACCCGTGCCCGCTTCTTCAGCGATGCAGGTAAGCTTTACGATAGGGCGATCGAATTTCTCGAGGATATCGACGATCTCGACGAATACGATGCTGCGCTAGAAGAGATTGATGCGCTCAACCAGGTAACGGTTTCTGACACCGGGTCGGGCATGTCCTTGGAACAGCTCGAAACCGTGTTTCTGGTTCTCGGAACCAAATCGCGCAAAGAAGAAGTCGACACTGCGTTTGAAGACGGTGTCAGCGAAGCTCCGTATTTGGGCGAGAAAGGCATAGGCCGGCTCTCCGCAATGCGTCTTGGCGACCGGCTGACAGTTCGAACCGCCCGTGAAGAAGACGAGACCTTCAACATCTTGGACATCGATTGGACCGACTTCGAAGATCCGCAAAAGATGATCGAGGATGTCACGATCGAACCGCGCGTGGGCGGAGAGAAGCCGCAACCGGACTACAGCGGGACTGACATTCGCGTCCGCAGGCTAAAGGCCAATTGGGATCGCAACCGTGTTGAACGGCTTGCCGTTGATGATTTTTCGTTGCTTGCCAACCCGATTGGAAAGCCCAAACGCCACCGCATTGCCATTTTCTGGAACGGCGAGCGCATCAATTTTGCCCGGCTTGACAAAAATTTCCTTTCTCATGCCCACGCGACCCTCAAGGGTGAGTATAAGATCCGGGACGGCTCTCCCGAACTCACGCTGCGAATGGAGCTCGTCAATCTTGGGTTCGAGCATCCCGTCGAGCACCAGATCGAGACATTGAAATTCGACGATTTGCTCGCCGCACTGGTCGGCCTGCGTCAAAAACGCAGCCGGGAAAACAAGCGTGATGTAAACGCAGCCGCACTGACTGACGTCGGACCTTTCAATTTCGAACTCTATTGGTTCAATCGCGCAACGCTGCGAAAGGGCCGGAGTACAGGCGATTACCAGGCTTTGCGCAAATTGCTCGACCAATGGATGGGAGTGCGGCTCTATCGCGACGGATTCAGGGTCTATCCCTATGGTACCGAAGATGATGACTGGCTCGAACTCGATCGCACAGCTCTGCGCGCAAAGGGCTATGCGCTCAACCGGATTCAGTTTGTCGGACAGGTAGATATTGGCCGCTTCAGCAATCCGCATCTAATCGACCAAACCAACCGAGAGGGTTTGCGGCACACCCCAGAAGAAGCGGTTCTCAAAGAGGCGATACAGCTCGCTGTCGACAGGCTACGCGACGAAATGAAGCGCGTCGAAAACGCTTTCAAGAAAAACAAGCCGAGAGTGCCGACGGACCCGACCCGTACGAAAGCCCTCGAACAGCGGATGAAGAAAGCAATTCGCGCGCTCGCCCGATCGGCCGATGAAGACCAGCGAGAGATCGTCGCCGAGTTTGAAGAGATGCGTGAAGAATTTTCCCGGTATGCCGCAGAAGCGCGGGAGCGGATTCTCGAGCTCGAGCAGGATACCGATCAGATGGTCGCGATGGCCGGCGTAGGTCTGATGGTCGAGGTCGTTGCCCACGAATTGGCTCGATCCGCCGAGGATGCGCTCGACACGCTAAACAAGCTTCAGCGTAAAAACGTACCGGAAGAGGTACGAAGCAGGTTGGAAAGTCTGCGCGCGTCGATGAAAGCGATAAGCAAGCGGCTTCGTATTCTCGACCCGCTCAGCGTGAGTGGCCGACAACGCAAGGAGGCGTTCGAACTTGACGAGCTTGTCCGCGACCTCCTCAGTGCCCACGAAGCGCAGTTCGACCGACACCATGTCAAACTTGAAACGCATTTCCCCGATCGTCCGGTTGCGCTGAAAGCCGTCAAAGGCATGGTCGCACAGGTTATTGAAAACCTCGTTTCCAATTCTGTTTACTGGATGGATATTGAGCGCGAACGCAAACTGGGCTTCAAGCCGCTGCTCACGATAGCGGTGGAGGACAATCCACCGCGGGTACGGGTAACCGATAATGGGCCCGGTATATCGCCCGAATACGCCGAGCGGGTTTTCGACCTGTTTTTCTCGCTGAAGGACAAGAGCCGACGGCGCGGACTCGGGCTGTTCATTGCCCGCGAGGCAGCGGAGCACAATGGCGGCGCGCTTGTCATCGACACCGAAATTGTAAACCGCGAGGGACGATACACCACGTTCGATTATCGCGTCATCGGGAGCGATGAATGACGGACAAAGAAATCATCGCCGCGGCGGGCATAAAGTCCGCGCTCATTGTCGATGATGGCTATGACCTAGTACCGCGCGCGAGCGAGCTTGCAGATGTAGACTGGGATATCTTTTTCGACGACGCCATTGGCGACGCGCTCGAGCGCTTGGAAGCCGTTTTCCCGGGCTTTGACCCCGATGAGAGAGCCGATCTTCGCGGTGATGACGCCTTCATTCAAGCGCTGTGGGAACACCGTGGAGTTCTTGACGATCTGGTTCGCGACCTGTTCGCCGACTATGTCGCGAAGAGCCTGCGAGACATCAAAGCTCTCGGTGAGATCGAAGAAATACTGACCGATCTCGGGATTGCGTTCACCAAAGCAGGACGCGACTTTGTCAAAGCTGCCGAGCAGGTCGACCTCATCATCATCGACCTTTTTCTTGGTGCCGCCCAGTCGGACGAAGACAGGCAAACGACTGTAGCCGGCCTGAAAAAAGTGATCGACGGCCGTGACGCCCCCCCCGCAGTTGTTCTGATGTCGCAGATCAACCTCACAGAAGAGGCACCCGGGCTTCGCGACGAGGTCGAGCTCCACGCATCCGGTTTCCGCAGCATCCAGAAAAAGGTAATCAAGAAGGGCGCTCGAATGCGGCGCATCATCGCAACCTTGGCGACGCACCGTGAAGATAGTCTCTTGCTGGCGGAATTCACTAAGAAGTGGAAGACCGGCGCATCTGACGCGGTCGAACGTGCGGGACGAGAATTGCGAAGAATCGATATCGACGACCTGCATCATATCAAATCGCTGCTTTTATCAGCCGAAGGACTGCTGCCATCAAGCTATATGGTCAGCGTTCTCGACCGCGTCCTTCAATATGAAATCGAAGCCGACAAGGAAATCCTGTCCGGAGCCGAGGCGCTAGACAAAATAAGCGACAAGCCGGCTCCTTTGACGATCGCTAAGGGAAAGGACAGTTTCCGCCTCATCGAGCGGACGGTCTTCGCTAATCCCGAGCGGCGCAAGCGAGACAATGGCTCGGTCTGGCCACTCACATTTGGTGACATTCTCATGTCCCGGCTCCAGGGATCGGTCAGCAAGGCCAGCATTTTCAAAGGCGACCCAAACAGGGTGTTTTTCGTTGCCTCGCCGGAATGTGATCTGCTGCGTGGCAAAAACCTCCACGCAGCACTGCTTATCGGAGGTACCCTAGAACCGCTCGCTATGACGGAGCCACTTTTTGGCGAAGACAAGACGACGCCAATCATCACACGCGGGAAGAAGCGTTATCAGATCAGATGGGACTTCGGATTTCCAGCTACAATTACGCTCCAACGCGCGAAAAATCACTTGGCGTCGGACGGGTCTGCAAAGATTGCGGAAACTTTAAGGGACGTTAGCGCCCTCAATCTGCGGCAACAATATCTCGATCACATCGGACGCGTGGGAATGATGGCCCTGCCTCCTCGTACTTTCAACATAACCGTGCAATGCGCCTATCCGACAAAAAATGGCGACCTCGTCGTAATCAAGATCGGTAGCAAATCCGATCTGACAGGTGTGATGCATATCGATCAGCGCACCAAGACCGCACGCATCGCCTTCGACCAGACGCAGGAAGACGATTTTGCCGATGCGATCTTGGGTATCGACCTCGGTGATGTCGCCACCAATAGTCGATCCGAAATAGAGGCGCTCCAGCAGCAAACCCAGCTTCAGCAGTTGTTCCGCACAGGCTTCCAGAACCTAAAATATCCACTTAAACCCAGCCAAGCGGCCCAACTAATCGCTCCTTCCAGAAGTGTGGGCAACGATGCGAGCCAGAAAAATAAGCCGATTGGCAAGCTATTTGATGGCGAGAGCTCGCATCCTTCGGCCAGTGTGCTGCAGAATTCTGGTTTCGCTTTCACACTACTTTCCGAGCACGACTAGGCCTCTTTCACAACTTCGCCCTGTGATGAGCGTCTCTCCTCGCGATCGAAAACAATATTCAGCTAGGTCCGAAGTAGGCGCGCAACGCAGACATCTGCTACAGTGCGATCGGACCCGACAGGCGAGCATCGATTAGGGGTTTATTTCATTACTGAGCTTTTTGAGACGGTCTGAGCATATCTCGTGTACGACCCGGCCAAGCTCCTCAACCTGCTCTCCGAGCCATTCGAGCTCTTCGCTGGTGATGCGGTAATGCTTTGAGTATCTAGCCTTGACGTACGCTTCCTTCAGCTTCTCAAAGCGCGCACGATCGCGGCGCGTGTCGCGCGGCCAGACATAGGTCAGGCGTGGGTCGATTCGCTCCGCCTGGGTGCGGAGAAAACCCAGATTATGCACATGCGGTGTATAGAACGTGCAGACCAACAGCACGCAATGGTATAGAAATTCGGCCGATTGATGCATGTCGAATGCTGCGGGTTTTAGGAATCCTCGCTCCCGGCCCACCTTTGATAGCTCATACCGTTGCATCGCTGTCGGGAACCACTCGTCGAAATACTCCTGCGCCATCGCCAGCGCCTCACCGGCAGTCTTGGGCTTCGGCGTGTGGAGCTCGGTGTCATCGGATTGGTAGAGCGCGATCCCGTCCTTCGCGACATCCATGAAGAAGTAGCGTCCGTGCGCGAGACCGTCGTTCACCTCCTGCAGCGTATGGACGATAAAATTGACCGGCGTCTTGAGCGATTTGGTCACGCCGTACTCGCGCATCAGCCGGTCATCGAGCTTCGACCAGTACTTGACCCGGTCGACCAGCCGCTTGTCGTTGACGATGATGAGCAGATCGTAGTCCGACTGGTAGCCTTTGGCCGTATGCGGCTCGTCGACCCAAGTGCCGCGGGCATAGCTACCGTAGAGAATGACCTTGAGAATGCGGCCGGCCTTCTTCCACTCGTGCTTCGCCAGGGCAAAGGCATCATCGAACTCTTCGAAAATCAGCTGCACCACGCGCTCAAGTTCGCGTTGCTTTTGCGGAGGCAGGTGATCGAGTTCGGTGCGCATTACTGGACCTTTAGCAAGCACTTGGAATGGTTGCACCCTCGCATTCCTGCAGGTGCGCCGGCGCATGAAAGAAAGCGTTCCTCTGCTCTATTCATGTGGGTTTCCTGCCGGACTATCGAAGGTCTTTGTCAGGGCTACGCCGGAGGCTCAGGGCCGTCTCCGTCCGGATTTTCAATCTCATCCAGCCTTGGTTCCGAAGCCGCGCGAATGAGATCGTCAGCGAGATGCCTGCCCGTTTCCATGCGCCGCGCGAGCGCTTCGACGAAGAAGTCGAACCGCTTTTCTGCATCGGCACGCGCAGCGGCATTGGCTTCAAACGGCATGGCCGGGGTCACCGCCAGCCATCGCCTGAGGTAGAGCGCGAATGCCTCGTTCCCGACCTCGATATGATAGGCGAGCTTGCCGATCTGTCGGCTTATGCGATCAAGGCGTCGACTGAAGGCCGCTTCCATGCGTTCCGATCCATCGGGAGAGAGAAACGAGCCGATCGCGGCCTCCACCACCGAAGCCTGCGAAACGCGCTTGCGACCCGCATAGTCTGCAAGCTGCCTGGAAAGGGCCGGCAGCAGGCGAAAGGTATGCTTGATACGGTTGCCCTTGCTCATAGCTCGATCCCGTCGCCGGGATCGAGCGCAGCGCGCCGCGCATTGGCCTGCATCCGCTGGGCCATTCTGCGATTGCGGTTTGCCTGATCGTCGTCCGTTCGGTCGTCAAACTCAAATTCGTTGGGGATCTCGACTGGCGGCGGCGCCACATCTTCGTATTCCGGCAATTCGGGCGATTGGCGGATCCCGCCATCGGACTGGCGATCATCGACCTCGTACTCTTCAGACGCGGTCGGCAATTTCTCCAATTGCGAAGGCGCGGTCACATGTCTCCCGTGCCATTCGCTTTGGTCCGCCGCGAACTCCGGCTTTTCAACCGTCGGTGGACGCTCCACCCGTTTGCTGAGCCGGGGGTCGCGGTAGTAACGCGCTTTCCTGGCACGGATCGGATGCACGCCTGCGAGCATCACGATTTCATCGGTATCGGGAAGCTGCATGATCTCGCCCTGGGTCAGAAGAGCGCGCGCCGTCTCCGAGCGCGACACCATCAAATGACCGAGCCAAGGCGAGAGGCGGTGCCCGGCATAATTGCGCATCGCCCGGGTTTCGGTGGCGGTCCCGAGCGATTCCGAAACGCGCTTTGCGGTTCGCTCGTCATTGGTCGCGAAGCACACCCGCACATGGCAATTGTCGAGAATGGCATTGTTCTGTCCGTAGGCCTTCTCGATCTGATTCAATGACTGGGCGATCAGAAAGGCCTTGATGCCGTAGCCCGCCATGAAGGCGAGCGCGCTTTCGAAGAAGTCGAGCCTGCCCAAAGCCGGGAACTCGTCGAGCATAAGGAGAAGCCGCTCGCGATCGGCACCTTCCTGCAGGTCCTCGGTCAGACGTCTTCCAAGCTGGTTGAGAATGAGCCGGATAAGCGGCTTGGTGCGGCTGATGTCTGACGGCGGGACGACGAGATAGAGCGTGACCGGTCGGCCCTGTGCCACGAGGTCCGCGATGCGCCATTCGCAGTGCCGCGTGACACTGGCGATGACCGGATCGCGGTACAGGCCGAGGAACGACATGGCGGTCGAGAGCACGCCCGAGCGTTCGTTCTCCGACTTGTTGAGCAATTCTCGCGCCGCGCTCGCGACAACCGGATGGACGCCGTCTTCCCCCAGATGCGGTGTGTGCATCATTGCGGTCAGTGTCGCCTCGATGGATCGGCGTGGATCGGAGAGGAAGTTCGCCACCCCGGCGAGCGTCTTGTCAGGCTCGGCATAAAGCACATGCAGAATGGCCCCGACGAGCAGCGCGTGGCTGGTCTTTTCCCAGTGATTGCGCCGTTCAAGCGAGCCTTCCGGATCGACCAGCACGTCGGCGATGTTCTGCACGTCGCGCACCTCGTTGATGCCGCGTCGCACTTCCATCAGAGGGTTATAGGCCGCCGATGCCTCATTGGTCGGATCGAACAGAAGCGTGCGGCTGAACCGGGTACGGAAACCAGCTGTCAGCTCCCAGTTCTCGCCTTTGATATCGTGCACGATCGCCGAATGCGGCCAGGTCAGGAGCGTTGGCACGACAAGGCCGACCCCTTTGCCGCTGCGGGTCGGCGCGAAGCAGAGCACATGTTCGGGGCCGTCGTGACGAAGATAGAGATTGGCATGCTGGCCGATAATGACGCCCTTGCCTGCCAGAAGGCCCGCGCGTGAAATTTCGGAACGGGTCGCCCAGCGCGCCGAGCCATAGGTCGCGCTGTTCCTGATCTCTCGGGCGCGCCAGACCGACATGCCGATCGCGACCGCCACCGACACGAGACCGCCCGATGCGGCAATCATTCCGCCGGTCTCGAAGATGCGCGGCGCATAGGCTTCGTAGCTGAACCACCACCAAAAGATGGCATAAGGCGGATAGACAAGCGCTCCGGAGATACTGAACCAGGGCGCGCCCAGCTGCGCCTGATAGCCAAGCGCGTGCGCCGTCCACTGGGTGCCCGCCCACACACCTGCGAGCGTTAGGGTGAAGACGACGAGTATCTGACCCCACAATATCCGGGTTGCCGACAAGGCTGGCTCCTTTCGTGAAGGACAGCACGGCGGCTTTGCATTGCATATTCAAGTCGGAAGCTGCGTGATCGCAGGTTGGCGTAGCAAAAGCGGCGTACGGCTAGATTGCTTCCCGACTATAGTCCGGGTTGCCGGACCAGGTCAGGCGGTACATCGCCCCTTGCGCGACCGATTGCACGACGTTGGGCCACAGGGCCGCGATGCAAGTCCCATCCGCATGGCGCACAGAGGGATAGATAATGCCGTTATGACCGGCGGCGCGTGCCTCCGCCGCTAGAGCATTGCCGACAGGATAGCCTTTCGTCTTGTCCGGATCGAGGGCCGGGTGTCCGGGCTGCTCGCGCAGATCGATAAAGACGCCCGCCATGCTGGCGATCATCTCGCCATATTCGACAACGGCATCGAAATCGCCGGCATCGGCGAGCGCCTGTGTCAGGTGATGGCCGACCTCGGCAATACAGGTCTCGACATCGAGCGCGGCATACCATGCGCCGCGGTTCGCGGGGTTGAAGCGATTGGGCTCGCGCGGTTTGGCGTAAGCAAAGCTCGCATTAATGAACCTGGCATGCGGCACGCCATGAACCAGCTCGTCGGCTGTCAGCCCGCCAAACCCGCGCTCTTCGGCGATCAGGCGCGAACTCGTCGCCCCCTCGATTTCAGCGAGCAGCGCAAGCTCGGCATCACTGTCGGCAAGTGGAGCCATGACCGCTTCGCGCAAGCGCGCGCTGGAAACGAGCCGGACAGTCCGCTCGAACGCTTCGCGGATCTGCGGCGGCTCGCCTGCCTCCTCAGAGCCCGCCACGAAGCGCGTCGATATATTGTCTGGTCTCCAGCATGCGCGGAATGCCGCCTTCGATCATCGCCCCGATGGGCGAGCGGCGATCAAACAACGGGGCCCTGTTTTCGAGCTTTGGCCAGCGATCGGCCATGTCGTTGGCGAACAGCAGATGCAGTCCCTTGAACAGACCGATCAGCGCCGACGCGCGGGTCAGCTGGTCCTGACCGAGCGAGCCTTCCCAGGTTCCGGCTTTCATCCGGTCCCAGGTGCTTTCGGACACGCCGAGCAGCGCAGCGCCCTCAGCGTTGCTCGCACCCCAGACCCCAATGAGGCGCAGCACGGCCTTTACCGCAGCGCTGGTGAGGCGGCTGCGATCACCGTCGCTTGCAAAGGTCTGAAGCCCCGGGGGAGCTTCGGCATGCTGAATCGCTGCACTTACCATATCGCATCTCCTGATGCGTTTATAAGCATCATATGGTGCGTTTGTCAAGATTTCCGTTATGATGCCGGTGCTCCTCAAACCGCCGGACCGCGCGAACGCGCAAAGTTCCAGTCGACACCGCCTCGCACATGGACCTTGCCAGCGACTTCTTTTCCAAGATGCCGCTCGAGGTCTTGCCTCCAGGGCACGAGCTGGAAACCCGCTCCGTCATCGATCATGGCGAAGCGACCCGACGCCAGCGAAATGCGCTCGCGGTAGATGCCGGAAATGTGATCACCTTCCGTTACCGGATTTGCCAGACGACCATGACGCGCAGCCAGCGCTTTACCTGCCGCGTCCAGTTCCTGCTTGCGGAGCGTTCCGAGCAGGTTGCGCACCAAGGTCACGCTCCTACCATGTCGCTTCGCAAGACTTTGATCGACGAGCCATTCACGGCGCTCGTCAAGAGCCTTCCGGACTTCATTGCCGAAGCCGCCTCCCAGCGACGCGGCTCGTGCCGACAGCAGCTGCCGGTCGAGCCAGGTCGCCCCGCGCGCGTCAATCTGTCGTTCGAGCGGCAGGTCCGAACGCACCAGCAGGCTGCTGCGCCGTCGCCCGTTGCGGTCGGTCCATTCGCCTGTCTCGACGATGGCGCCGGGTGCTGCATCGCTTGTCTGGTCCAGATCGGGAAAACGCAGATAATGCGCACGCCCGTCCACTCCTTCGACGATCGCATAAGCCTCGCCTGTCAGCTCATCATGAAGACCGCGCTCGACCAACCTTCCGATGACCCGGCGGTTCTCGTCTTCTCCATGCAGCGCGAAGGATGCAAGGGCGCCTTGTGCGCCGCGTCCACGCATCGCCTTGTGCAAGGTCTTGATGATGTCGCCGCGCTCGCCCAGCGCGCGCAATGTCGGTTCGAGGTCTGCGGTCAAGGTCCAGCGCGCCGACCCGACCCGCTCGGCCAATCCCATGCGTTCGAGCGTTTGTGCGCGGCCAATAAGGAATGCGCGGTTGCTGCGGCGTGTCGCATCGTCCTCGGGGGACAAATCGACCACGCCAAGATCGTCGCGCTGATTTTGCAAGCGGCGGTCGAGCGAGGTCCAGCGCTCGGCATCGACCTCGCGGCGGAGCGCTTGCTGAATATTGCGCTCGCTGCGCGGGCCGAGCTCGACGGTGACGCGCTCCTGGGCGCGGGCCCGCATACCTTCGCTGATATAAGAGCGATCGATCACCAGGTCCCTGCCGTCCGAGGCAACGCCGCGGACCAGGACATGGACATGCGGGTTGTCGGTATTCCAGTGATCGACCGCCACCCAGTCGGGCTTGGTGTCGAGATCGCTCGCCATATCCTCAAGGAGTTCGCGCGTGAAAGCGCGCAGGTCAGCCATCTCGCTTGCGTCTTCCGGCGACACGATGAAGCGGAAGTGATGCCGGTCGTCTTCGCAGCGCGCGGCGAAGGCATCGCCATCGACCTCATCCGATAAGGCATCGAACATCTGGGCATCCGATCCGTCACGGGTGACGCCGTCGCGTTCGAGATAGGCGATGTGGCGGGCGAGCGGTGCCGAGCGGAACCGGCTGCCGCCATGGCGAACGACGCGCGCCTTGATGATGACCCGCCGCTGGAAAGCATGGGGGCGGCCTCGGAACGCAGCACGTTTGCCGCGTCCCAGATGCCCGGTTCCGCCGCCTGCCCGGCCTCGCCCGAGCGGCGTATAGCCTGACCGGCGCGAGGCCTGCAGCACGCGCCCGACCAGCGTACCGGCCTTGCGATAGGCGCGCGCATCGCTGTCTCTTGACCGACCCGGCCTGATATCGAATTCGTCGTCAGCCACAGACAGGAAAACCGGTAGACGGCGCTTTCAGCATTGAAAAGCCTAAGGATTCCGATCCAAGCGCCTGCAGGCGTACAGCAGAGACGGCGCATATTCTCCCGCAAAACCAACCACCTGCAGCCCGGCCGACGGCGCTGCTTTTATCTCGCCATCCCTCCCTTCCATTGATGCCTAGGTCTCCGCTCCTACGCCCGCTTTCGCTTGGGAACGCATGCCTGCGCGAAGGTGCGAGGACCGCTCTCATTTAGAAGGAGCCGTCGAGACGGGCGCGAAAAGATCATGCGCGGGCTGTTCCGGGCGCGCAAAAGGGTTCGCTACGGGGCCGGGCGCAGCCACCTCGTCCAACTCTTGTCGCGCCGCGCCGGAAGGCTGCAAGACGCCGGGCGGAACATCCCCGGCTTGAAGAGGCGCCGCCGCAAAAATGCCCTCGGACTGCAACAGCGGCGCAATCCGGGCGACATAGCGGCGTGTTTCGAGTGGCAGCGAACGCCGTCCGGCAAGCCAGTCTTCATAGCGTCCCGGACCCGCATTGTATGCAGCGAGGAAGCCTTGCGCGCCGTAGCGATCGTACATTTCGCGCAGGTAAGACGTGCCGGCCAGAATGTTGTCGCGCGGGTCGAACGGGTCTTGCCCGAGGGAGAACCGGGCGCGCTGCCGCGACCAGGTTCCGGGCATGAGCTGCATGAGACCCATCGCTCCTGCTCTGGAAACCGCCCGCACCCGGCCCGCACTTTCGGCGCGGATCACCGCGTAGATCCAGTGCTCGGGAATGCCGAATTGCTGCGATGCTTCGCTGACATGCGTCGCAATCTCGACGCGCGGGGAAGGTCGGACAAACTGCTCCGATTGTGCAAAAGCCTGCCCGGGACTCGCCGCCAGCATGGCGGCCAGGATCCCCGGCAGAAGATGCGGGCGGAGCACGGAATCAGTCCTTTGCCGGGCGGCGCGCGCCGCGCGACCATATCAGGACATGGCTCTGGTCGTCAGAACTGAACAGATTGGCGCGCAGGGGCCGCGGCAATACCGGATCGTCGATGACGAGCGTGACGAAATCGCCTGCCTTGTCGCCGACATGTTTCCAGCCTGCACCCACCTCGTAGGTTTCCTCGCCTTCGCCTGCCATGATGCGATAGTCCGGGGCGTTCTCGGTGTCGCCGGGGTCGGCGGCCACCAGGGTCAGCGGTGCGTCGATGGTCAGGGTTTGCAGCCGCCCTTCAAAGCCGTCGGGTGTGGCTGCAAAAGTGCCGATACAGGTCATTGTGCGTCTCCATCATTTACGTTGGGAATGGGAAAGTCGGCGGGCGAGGCGAGCAGGACATAGTCCCCGTCGCCCGCTTCGTTGGTCCAGACGGGCCGCGCGCGCCCGATGACATCGGCGCGTGCGACCGGGCCGAAATAACGCCCGTCAAAGCTGCCGGGGGCGCGCCTGTTCATCACGAACAGTTCATCCGCAGCGATAGTCCGGCATCCTTTCCAGACGGGCAGTTCGCGTCCAAGGCTGTCGCGCCGACGCGCCGAGCCCGCAGGTGTCCCATTGATCTCGATGAGCAGGTCGCGCCGGCAGACCGTATCCCCGCCAAGCGCCGCAACCTCCTTGATGAGCGGAACGCCCGCAGGAAGATAGCCGCGCGAGGCGAGGTATTTCTGCAGCCTGAAAGCAGGATCGATCGCGACGCGGTCGCCCCTCTGGAGACCGGTCTTTCCGCCGATTGAGTACAGTCCAACCGGCACGCTGGCCGTCACGTTCCAGACCAAAAGTCGCGAGAACGGGATTGCGATGCTGGCCAGTGTCGCTGCCGCGACCATGCCTGCCAGAAAGGCGGTGCGCCGCCTCATGATTGCAGCTTTCGCCGCCGCAGCCAGTCGCGATGGCGCGCAGGGGAATAGAAACGTACTTGCATGCCCCCTGCCAGCCTGTTGTGGACATGATGCCAGTGGTCGGGAGCTACATCGCAGGGATCGATGCCAACGTCCTCGATCGCATCGATCAGCGCAAGGACCTGGCGAACCTTTGGCCAGCTTCGCACCGAGAGCAGGATTTGCGCGCCAGGATCGACCTGCGGCAGAGTGGTGAACGGCTCGCCGAAACCGGCGGCTTGGGCGATCGTGAGTGTGGAGCCAACGGTCCCGTAGTCGTTCGAAGCCCACCGAACCAAGGCAAAGACCTGTCCCGGAGCATAGCTTTCGATACGCGTCCGGCGATCGAGGATGCGCTCTGCAACGGGCTTGCCGAACCGAAGCCAGTCTTCCTGCACGCCGCCGCGCCACACCAGCGTGACATGCGTAAGTGGCGGATCACCGGAACCTGCCTCGACCGGTTCCGGAGGCGGAAGCGAAGCGCGCGCTGCGCTTTTGCACAGGCGTGGCTGTGTTAGCAGGAATCTGAAAGATTCCTTGTTAGCATTGTTAAGGGCTTCGCAGGCGCCGCGTTTTCGGCGAGTCGCGCAGGCTCCCGGTTCCCGATAGTCCGGGAATAGGGTTCCCGATCGTCCGAACGTCATGGTTCCCGATAGTCCGAACATCACGCACCCTTTTCCACAGGGGGCAGCCCGATACGGCGCCGCGCGGACGCGAAGGGATCGACAGGCGCTGCAACGAACAGGAGCCGCTCGCGGCCGAACTGGTGCTCAAGAGCGAGATTGTAGCCGGGGAGCGACTGGCGGCGAACGATGGCCCGCACTTCGAAAGCGAAACGCTTCAATGGCGAGAGCGCGCCGGACTTCAAATGCAGGTGCGAAATGTCGAAACTCCACCCGCCCTTCTGCTTCCCGCCATGCTTGCGTACGATGCGATAGAGCCAGCGCTCAAGACCGCCGGTAAGCGCGAAATAGGCCGGGTCGATGGTCAGGACGAGCGCACGATCGAGCACGCCCTCGTAGAGCCAGTCCGGCACGATCATTTCGATGCCGAGCGCGCGCCCGTTGTCGTCGAGCCGTTCGCGCCATTCGTTGATCCAGGAAAATCGTCGGCGGCGTCGCGCCCCGGCCTGCCGGATGGAGGTGGCAATGCTGGTCGACTGCAAGCGGTCGAGCGCCGCCTTCAGGCGCTCGTAGCCAGCCTTTCCGGTTCCGCGCCGGGTGAAGGTAAGGATTTCATGGGGCGTCGCCGCGATAAGGCGCGAGGTGGCTTTGCCGGCATCGCGCGCCTCGACGATCTGGCTCGCTACCCAGATCAGTACATCGGCGTCCCAGATGGTGGCCATGCCATGTTCGGCGGTCGCTTCGACCAGAATGGCGACCTCGCCCATACGAAAGTCGATCGGCTTCACGCGCTTCGTCTTGGCGAGGCTGAAGAAAGGCCAGGCCATCAGATCCTGCGCATCGCGCGCGGCGATGTCGCTGCCCGCGCCGACGAACAGGTCGAGCTGTCCGGCCCCGCCGTCCGATGTCTTCAAGGAGCGCATGGTACCGCTTCAGCGCCGGACCGGACCGGTGTAGCCGTCGATCCGCTTGGCAGGATGAACGACGCCCTTGCCCGGATCGCTGGTGGAACGGCGCAAGCCCTGCTCGGCCCAGGCGTCGAGATCTTCGGGCCGGTAAACGATGCGGCCGCCGAGCTTGTGGTAGACCGGCCCTGTTCCATAGCATCGGTGCTTTTCGAGCGTGCGCGGCGAAAGCCCCAGATGCACCGCGGCATCCGGGGTGCGCAGGTAGCGGGGACGGACCGGATCGGGAACGGCGGGCATGGGGTTAGCTCCAGGAGGCTTGGGTGGCTGCGGCTAACTGCCGCTGATTGCGGAGGGTGATGGCGCATGCCCTGGCAATGGGGGGAGCGACACGATGCCGCGTTCGGATTTGTCGCCCCTACCGATCTGAGCTCGGCAGGATCGAGGAGGGGCGGCATCCGCGCAGAACCCGACGCTATCGCGCTGCCCGGCAGGCTTTCGGCTGCAATGCCGAAGGCTCAGAGCAATGAACCGCACCTGCGAGAGAGGCAGTGGCCAAGGGCCTGTGGGAAGCAAGGCAAGCGGGACCTGTCGCGGCCGTAGCTTCCCGCTCGCCCGACCCGCTGCCGGTTCGCAAGTGCATGCGGGGCCCCAAAAACACGTAATGCCGCACCCTCAGGAGCGTATCGCCAGATGCGCGGGACAGAGTGCGTCCCCAGCCCCGCTCCATTTATCCCGATCGCCAGTTGGCCAAGCCGATGTTTGGAGAACCGCCGATTGCTGCTGGATCGAAACTTGAACCTGTAGCTCAGCCCATAAGAGACACGAAAAAAGGGCAGGAACCGCTGCCGGTCCCTGCCCTGCAGAATGCCTCAGAATTCGTCGAGCATTCCGCCATGGACGGTATGAACGACCCGGATCGCAAGATGCGGGGGCAGCGCATTGTAGTCGCCTTCGTCGACCGCGCGATATCCGAGTTCGTCATCCTCGATAACATGCTGGTCGAAGAAGCTGTGCAAGGCCCGTTGCTCAGCTGTTTCCAGAGCCTCGAAATAATTGCGCGAAGGCAGTGTGCATTTCGTGAAATAGGTCATGATAATCCTCCTGAAATCTGTCGCGAGACGACAGGAGGTTGGCCGATGGGCCCGGGCAGACCGGGTCACAGGATCGCCTGACAGGGCGACCGCGAAGCGGCGCAGGGGGAAACGGTTTTGTCCGGTGCCGGATGCAATCCGGCGGCGGACAAAATGGTGGGGCCCCTGCCGTCCTTGATGCGGGCGGCGCGGGACCATCATGCTGGAAATGCGGTAAGCCAGGCCAATCCAGTCCACCTCAAACGACCGTTTCAGATGATCGCTGCCATAATGGGTCGGGCCCTCCGGGCAGCGCCTGGCTATTCCCCGGAGAAAAGACCGAGCGAAAGGAAGGGTGAACAGCGAAAGAGGCCCTGCCGTTTCCGGCAGAGCCTCCTTTGGCTGGTTCGATGGCGCCGGATCAGTCGATCGGAGGGGCGTCCTGGTTGTCGCCGCCATTGGCCCGCGAGAGGAAATCGACCTTGTCGGCAAGGATCTCCGAGCCATACCGCGTCACACCGTCCTGGTCTTCCCACTGCGTGTAGTGGATGCGGCCCTGGACCGAGACCAGCTGGCCTTTCGAGCAGTACTGACCGACGGTCTTGGCGAGGCCGTTGAAGCAGGTCACACGGTGGAATTCGCTGTCCTTGGCGGTGTAGCCGTTCTCGTCCTTGTAGGTCTTGCCGTCCTTGTCGCGTGCAGGACGATCGGTGACGACGGTGATCCCGGTGACGCTGGTGCCGCCCTTGGTCTCGCGGGTGTCGGGATCGCGGGCGATGCGGCCGGTGAGGATTGCGATATTGGTCATGATGAAATTCCTTCAGTTCCTCAAACCGGAGACCATCTCCGGCTTGCGAACATCCAGAAGAAGCAGGGCATGGGAGGACTGCACCGCAGGCCTGAAGGGCCGAAGGGAAACCTGTTCATGACGAGTGGTGCGGGCAGGCGGCGAAGCCGCCAACACGGCCGGAAAGGAACGGGTTGCGGCTCCTCAGCTGACCTGGTTCAGGACTGTTCGCGAAGAAAGCCGGATGGGTATCGGGTGCGGGTCTGAAGGTGCCAGGACCCTGCTGCAATCAGCTTACCTCATTGCCTTCCGATGCCGCCAGGAGATCCATGAAGTTGCGGGCTGCTTCCCGGTCTTCCTCGTTCTCGAAGGCCACGTCGAGGTCGGGGGCAGACCCGAGCAGGTAGAGCATGGCCCACAGGGCAAAGCGTTTTCCCCGGTCCTGCTCCAGACCGAGATCGACCTGGCATCGCTCGATCCCCGAGGCCAAGGTTTCTGCGCCAGTCGCTCCAGGATCGGCAGTGCCAAAATAGCGGATGAGAAGCGTATCAAGGTCCATCGCACTCTTTTCGGATCATCGGTCGGGCCGCGGCGAGGAAGGCCAGCATTCGTGGCCCGGTCATGCGTCGCTCAATCAGCGGTGGGTTGCTCGCGAAGCCGCCGGGCGCGCTCGACGAAGTGCTCCATCTGGGTGGCGGCATGCAGGGTAAGCGGATGCGGCTTCGCATCGGCACGCGGGGATATGAATTCCGCGATTTCTTCGATTGCTGCAAGCTGATCGGCGCTGGCCTTCGACAGAAGGCCGAGCACCATGTTCTCAAGGGCGATCACCCTGATGCGCAATTGGATGATCTCGGCATCGGAAAGTGGCGGAATATCCCATTTCTCGCAATCGGCAGCGAGCGCTTCCTGCGGCCCGCAGGGCAATGCCCCGCCTTCGTCTTCCCAGCGCGACAGCGCCCCGGCTTTTCCCGTTTCCGACATATGCGGTTCCTTTCATAGCCAACGAGGCGATCGTCTGCACGCTGCTCACATAGCACAAAGTCCTACCGGGATGCGCCTGGCACGGCGACAGCGAAGCCGGGCAAACGGAACCCCGCGCGGGTTGGTCTTCACGCGGGGTTCCTGAACGACCCCTTGGGGGCACCTGCGACCCGCAGGGCTTCGGGGGGAGGCGGGGCCGTCCTTTCCTGATCTTGCGATGTTCGTTGCGGTTTCCTGCCCAGGGTATCTCCTGAATAGCCGTGTCACCGGGGAACGCGCCCGATCACATGCTGTCCATGTCGTGATCGGCCATCGAGGACATGTCATGGCCCGCATGGGGATCGGCGGGCGGGGTCGCCTCGCTCGCGGGTTGCGTGCGCGTTGCTGGCGCTGCGGGTGTGGCAGTTGCGCGTGATGCGGGCGGGACAGCGCGCCGTGACGCAGGCGTGGCGGCGCCAATTGTCGAAAGAGCGTCCTGACGTGCGGCCGCTGCCTCATTTTCGGAGGGAGAGGTTGCCGGGTCTGCAAGACCCGCCTCGGGTGCCGTGCCAGGCATCACCGCAGTTCCGCCCATAGGCGAAACCTCAGCAGCCGGTGTGCTCTCCTGCGCTTGGTCACAAGCGGCGAGAGCGAACGTCAATGGCGCGGTCGCGAGAAATGCTATCGCGGTGTTCGATTTCAGAATTCGCATGTTATTCAACTCCTTCAGAGCCACGAAACGCCAAGATGGTCCGGTCCGTGCGCGAGCTCGCCGCCAAGGAACCCCTGGATGAGAACGAGTGCCGCCATGGAGAAGATCGACGCGCGCAACCATGCGCGGCTCTGGCTCGGCCTGCTCGCGAGGTATGCCATCGCAATACCGAGAACCGCGACCAGCATACCGGTCCATCGATGGACTTGCATGACAGTATCGCCGCCGAACCACAGACCGGTGTGAATCCATCCGAACAGAACTGCGACGACTGCGCCGATTGCTCCGCCGTAGACGAGTACGCGCACCGCACTTTCCAGGCCCGCTCCTTTCCGGCGCATCACGAACAATTCGGTGGCCGCAGCCATGAAAAACAAGGCGATCGGGAAGTGGATCGTTGCCGGATGCAGCTTTTTCAGTACGGCCATGACGCCGGTTTCGCTCTCATCCGCATGGCCACCGGCCTCGTCATGGGCTGCGCCCGCTTCATCGTGCGCGCCGGAGGACTCGCCAGCATCCGCAGTCTCGCCCATCTGCGCCATGGCCGCCTGGTCGTGCACATCGCCATTAGTGGCAGCAGGCGCGGCGCTCGCCTCTTCGCCGTGCTTTTCGTCGCCATGAGCCTGAACGGGTCCGACGAAGAGCAGGCTTGCGGCGAGCAGCGCCAGAAATGAGGGGGCTTTCATGTCTCGTATGTCTTCCGAACCTGCAGTTAAAGTGCGACCTATGTGCCTGATACGCACGGCAGCCGCGTGCCCCTCACATTAATTTGATGGTATTGGCGCGACAGAAGAGCGTCTGCGGGATCAGGTCCGATGCCGGCACGATCGCGATCGTCGAACGCATTCGGCTCCTGGCCCGTTGGGCCTGGCGAACGGGGGTAAGGCGTTCGCCCACGCACATGAGCCCCATGGGCTCAGGCGAGCTTGCTCTTCTTTGCGCGGCGGCGCAGCCTCGGCATCCGGTTCGCCAGCAGGACGAAACCCGACAGGGCTATGATCGTGCCGCCAATGCCGAACAGCAGAAGCCACCAACTGTTGATGCGATCACGCTCGGTCCAGTCCATGATGTGCAGGCCCCAGATGAAATCGAACAGGCGCCATGTATCACTACGCGCCGCCCCGAGGGTACCGCTGCTGGCATCGATGTAGAGGCGCGTCGAAGCCTCGTCAGCATAGGTGACCTGCCAGGCCGGAAAAGGGCCGCGAAACTCGGTCCCCACCGGTTCGTGAACGAGCCGCGCGCCTTCGATCGTCGTGCGCGGTCCGGTCCATGCGCGCAACGCGATGGATCTTGCCGTCGGAGCCGAGATGGGGGAGAGTTTGCGCCCTGTCACCGGATCGTGGAGGCTCACGCTACCGTCGACCTTTCGGACCTCGGTCACGGCATCGCCGTCGAGCGAACGTGTCGCTACCGCTGCAAGAGTACCGTCGCTTGCGACCCAGGCCGGGAGTGGGGCGTCGGCGGGTAGCGCTTCTCGTTCACGCGAAACGACATGTTCGGAGCGAACTTCTTCCAGGTCGAGAAACGACATGAGGGCGCCGGTTCCCATCCACAAGAGGACCTGGACACCGACGAAAATCGCCAGCCATTTGTGGATCTTGCTGCCGAGCACATGCAAGCGCAGCTTCAGCGACGGCGTTGCCAACCGGTGCTACCTCTTCGAAAGCCGTAATCAGTTGCGCGGCGCGCGCGACGAGGAATGGTACTGGACGATTCTCCACCCGTCCGCATCGTGAGCAAGCACCGATGTCGCCACGCCGTCGCGCTCGATCACCCGGCCATCGGTAAGTTCGATACGATATCCATACGTCTCATAGGCATGGGCCATGTGCCCCATCCGGGTGACGGTCAGCGTGGGGTCGGTAAAGGTGAAGCTCACGATCGCGTCGAGCTCGGGTCCGAGATGATGCTCCATGTAATTCGCGAAACTTCCTTCGGCCTTGCCATTCTCGAAGATGGCCGAGTCCTCGGTGAAGAGCGCGCGCATTGCCTGCGCGTCGCGCGCTTCAAGAGCGGTGCGATAGGCCTTGAGGGTTTCTTCAGCGCCCGCGACATCGTCCGCCGAAGCGTCCATCGCGTGCATCTGATGGTTCGCATGGGAAGAGTGGTCCATCTGCTGGGCGAAGGCTGGCAGCGGTATCAGCGTGGCAACAAGCGCAGTCGCCGCGATGCGTGTCAAAGTCTTGGTCATGGAAGTTCTATCCTTTTTGAAATTTCAGAACCAGAATCGCACACCGACGACATAATTGGTGACGCTCGGATCCTCTCCGGCGGCCCGCGCAAAATCCGCGCTGTCGCCGATGCGCCATTCCTGCGAAACGCCGACATAGGGTGCGAATTCGCGCGCGAACTCGTAGCGTAGACGCAGGCCCGCCTCGATCCGATCAAGACCGGCACCGATGCCCAGCTCGGGAATGTCCTGCGCAGAAAGCGCGAGTTCGGCTCTGGGCTGGAGGATCAACCGCTGCGTGATGCGCTGGTCGAGTTCGCCCTCGATCCGCGCGGTCACATCGCCCTTGGTGGACACGAAGGCCGCAGCATCGACCTCGAAACGGTACGGCATGAGGCCCTGTATGCCGATAACCGCGTGCGTGCGCTCCGGACCGGTGAGGTCCTGGCGAACACCCGCCTGGAAATCGAAGAAGGGCGCAATGGCGCGGCTCCAGAGCGCCTGAACCTCGGCACCTTCTATGGGTTCGCCGAAGCTGCCCTCCCCCTCTGACTTGAACCAGAATTTGTCGATGTCGCCGCCATAATAGCCCTGGATGTCCCACAGATATCCATCCTTCCCCTCGCGGGCGCGGTATTCGAGCCGATCGCCCTGAAACCAGAAGCGCATTCCTCCGTCGGTCTCGCGGACAAGCTCGCGGCGCGCTTCGTTCATGGCTTCCTCGCCCCAGATGGCGACCGCCGCGCGCGCGGGGCCGCTCCCGGCTTCTGGAGGAGGCGGCAGCAGCGGGATATCATCGTCCGCGCCCATCTGCATCGCCGAATGGTCCATGCCCTGCATGTCCTGCGAAGGCGTCTCCCCATGGCTCATCTGGCTGTGATCCATCTGCCCATGGTCCATCGACGAACTGGCTTCCGCCTGTCCCATCTCGCCGTGATTCATCTGCGAATGATCCATCGCGCCTTCGGCAGGCTTGCCCTGCGGCATAGAGCCGTGATCCATTCCGTCATGACTTTCGGGCGATGCCTGTGGACGGGCAGCGTCCATCGGCATTGTCATGCCAGAATGACCGTCCCGAGCGGTCATCGAACCATGATCCATGGTTGAATGATCCATCTCGGAGCGGTCCATGGCGGCTTCAGGCTGAGCAGCCGGTTCGCATGCTCCATCTGCTACGGGATGCCCCATTGCGCGATGGCGCTCGGCTTCTAGTTCGCACTTCGTCTTCGCGTCAGACTGCGCCTCGACACTCTGCTGCGGTTCCGTCGGCGAATGACCGGCATGCTGTGCCGCCGCGGGGGAGGCGAGAACTGAGCCGGCTGCGACCGATGCGAGCAGGCTGGCAATACGAATTTTCATGCTTCGCTCCCGTCGGGATTGGCGACCGTGACGATCTGAAACATCCCGGCATGCATGTGGTAGAGAAGGTGACAGTGGAAGGCCCAGTCGCCCGGCTCGTCCGCCGTCAGGTCGAACTGCGCGCTGCCACCCGGCTGCAGGATTACCGTGTGCTTGAGCGGTTGACGATCGGCCGGCGCGCCATTGACCAGCTCGAAGAAATGACCGTGCAAGTGAATGGGGTGCGCCATCATCGTGTCGTTGACGAGCTTCACGCGCACGCGCTCGTTATAGGCGAAACGGATCGGCTCGTCTGAGACGGCGGAGAACTTCTTGCCGTCGAACGACCACATGTAGCGCTCCATATTGCCGGTCAGATGAATTTCCATTCGCCGGGACGGCGTGCGGCCCTCGCGGTGCGGCGTCAGAGCGCGCAGCTTGCGATAGTCGAGCGTACGATGCGGCACATCGGCGAGACCGATGCCGGGATCGCCCATGCGGTCGACCGGGTTCATCGAGACCATGTCGAGACCGGGCCCGACCTTCACATCGGGCGGCAGAAGCGACGTGTCGCGCATCTGCATCCCCGACATGCCGGCCATGCCTGCCATCTCGGATTGGCCGGACGAACCATGATCCATCCCCGCCATGTCGCCGCCACTTCCGTGGTCCATGCCCGACATGCCGGCATCGCCAGACGAGCCGTGGTCCATGCCGCTCATGCCCATGTCGGCCATGGTCAGAAGCGGCGGATCGCGCAGCGGCGGAATGGCGGCGCGAGCGCCGGGTGCGCTCGCGAGTGTGGCAATACCCATGCCCGAGCGGTCCATCGACTCCGCGACCAGCGTGTAGGCTTGTTGCGCGCCCGGCGTCACGACGACGTCGTATGTCTCGGCCACACCGATCTGGAACTCGTCGACCTCCACCGGCTCGACGTTCTGCCCGTCCGCCTGAACGATGGTCATCGGCAGGCCGGGAATGCGAATATTGAAGAAGGTCATGGCGCCGGCATTGATGAAGCGCAGCCGCACGCGTTCGCCCGGGCGGAAGAGGTATTCCAGATTGTCGAGCGGGCCATGGCCGTTCAGAAGATAGGTATAAGCCGCGCTCGACACGTCGAGGATGTCCGTCGGCATCATGCGCATTTTCGCCCACATCCGGCGATCCTCGCCCGAAAGCGGGTAATCGTCGGTCCAGGTATTCTGGTTGTAGTTGAAGTAGCCTTCGCCCTTCTTGAGCTTGTCGAAAATCGTGTGGGGCGACATTTCGCTGAATTCGCTCAGCACCACGATATATTCGCGGTCGGCCTGGACCGGATCGGGTCCGGCGGGGTCGACCACGATCGCGCCGTAATGCCCGGCCTGTTCCTGCAGGCCGCTATGCGAGTGCCACCAGTAGGTACCCGACTGGCGAACCGGAAATTCGGCGGTGAAGGTCTCTCCCGGTTTGACGCCGGGAAAGCTCACGCCAGGCACTCCATCGAGCTGAAACGGCACGAGCAGACCGTGCCAGTGGATCGAGGTATCTTCCTCGAGCTGGTTATGGACATTGAGCCGGACGGTCGTGCCTTCCTGCAATCGCAACAGCGGACCGGGGATCGTGCCATTGACGGCGATCGCGCCGCCGCGCCTGTTGCCGGTCGCGAAGGCCGATCGGGCAACGGTGAGGTCGATATTGGGACCGGATACCTCGTCCAGCCCCTTGCGGGCGTTACCTGCGAGGATGTCCGCGCCCCGTGCCCAGGCAGGCATCGCCCCGGCAAGGCCGAGCAGACCCATTCCTCCTGCTCCGGCTCCGAGAAACTTGCGTCGATTGACGGCGATCATAAAGGGCTCCTGACTTGGCGTTTACCGTTACTTACGCGCGCGCCCAGCCAACCCCTCAAAGTTTTTCGAAGCGCTCCTTCAGCCTGTTGCGCGCGCGATATACGCGGGTTTCGATGGCCTTTTCGGTCGTTCCGAGAAGATCGGCCGCCTCGGCCTGGCTACGCCCCTCGATGGTCACGAGCACAAGCGCTTCGCGCAGCCTTACAGGCATTCGCGCGATCTCGGCCTGAACGAGATTGAGCTCTTCCCTGGAAACGGCCAACGCTTCAGGACCAGGCAAATCGTCGGCGATGGAATGGAGTTCGTCATCACCCGACAGTCCGAAAAAGCCCGCGACCTTGCGCCTGCGCAAACGGTCCCGGCAGCGGTTGAGGACGACGGTTGTCAGATAGGGTCCGATCGGCTTGTCCGGATCAAGCCGATGGCGCGTCAGCCACACCGAAGCGAGGCTGTCCTGAACAACGTCCTCGGCCTGAGAAGGAGAGGAAAGCATGCGTGTCCCGAGCGCGAGAAGCCGACCAGTTTCATGCTCGACGAGTTGGCTGAAAGCCCGCTTGTTTCCAGCCCTCGCCTGCGAAACAAGGGCCTCATCCGGATTGTCGCCCGCCCCCGACATGGCGCTTCAGTCGCGAGGGTCGCGGGTCAAGGCGTCGGAGACCTTGCGGTCGAACTGGCGTTGCTGCTCGGGTTCGAGAATTTCACGCATGTCGAAGACATGCCGTACCGTTGCTTTCTGCAGATCGCCCATACGCGCATGCACCTCGTCGATCGCGGCCGAAACCTCGGGACCGTACTCGTGCTCATTTTCCATCGCCTGGGCGAGCCGGGCATTGGCTGCGCGCGCCGATCCTTCGAGCCGTGCCCTTTCGAAAGCGAAACGAGCCTCGAGCGCATCGAGACGCTGCTCCTGGTCGGCCGTCAGGGTGAGTTCGTCGTGCACGAAATCGTGGAGGCCGGAGCCAGCCTCGTGATTGGCCCAGCGGTCCGCGGCAATCGCGCCGAGGCATCCTGCAAGTGCTGCGAGAAGCACCGCGAGAACGATATGCGTCGTCTTCAAACCCTATTGCTCCACATGGAGGAGCGCCGATGGGGACAGCTGTTCGCCGAGGATAAGACTCTCGCCAAATGACGCGGAAGACGTGCCATAGCCGCCGGGCCAACCGCTCGTTCCGGCGCCAGCTCCAAGCCCGACGACGAACAGACCGACGAACAGAGCCGTCCGGCGGCGTCGGTCGGCGATTTCGCCAAGCTGTCCGGCGCGCTGCCAAACGCCATCCATGAAGTCGGCGGGGACCTCGCTGGTGCCGGTGGCGGAAAGGGTTCCGAGCACCGCATCAAGAGAGTGATTGTCACGCATCCGAAAAACTCCTGGGGGTTGCACGTGTCCTATACGCGCTCGCCTGCACAATCCCTTAAACTTCTTTTTTTGAGGGAATGTCCACCACCATACGTAATCGAGACGGGTCTGTCAGAATCGGGTCGAAGCCGGGATGAATGGGAACCAGCTCGTGAACAATATCACCGCACCTGAAGATCACGGCGAATTTACGCCTCTTCTTGGCAAGAGCTTTCTGACGCCCCTTTACGACCGGGCGATCGGTCTGTTCACCCGCGAACATCTCTGGCGACAAAGGATTGTCGAAGAGCTGCACCTTGTCCCCGGCGACCGGGTGATCGATGTTGGCAGCGGAACCGGCACTCTTCTCAAGGCCTTGATGACGGATTGTCCGGAAGCGGGTCTGATCGGTGTCGAACCCGACCCGGAGGCGCTCGCGCTTGCGCGGCGCAAGTTTGGCGCGGGAGCCGATCTCGTGAAATGGCACAATGGCTTTCTCGAAAGCCTCGAGCTACCCGCAGGGTGGCAGCCGAACAAGATCGTCAGCAGCCTCGTCCTGCACCAGGTCCCCTTGCGCAAGAAGCAGACAATCCTGGAAACCATCGAAAGCTTGCTCGTGCCAGGCGGAACCGTGTTGATCTCCGATTATATGAAGCAGGATAGCCCACTCATGCGGAGCCTCTTCCGGGCGACCGTCCAGTCTCTTGACGGCATAAGCGACACGCAGCCCAGCGCCGACGGCGAAGTCGAAAAACTGTTCGCCGAAATCTTCACCGAGCCATGCCTGCTCCAACGGTTCCCGACGGCAACCGGGACGATCTCGCTATGGCGCGGATACAAGAAAGGAATTGCACAATGAATTTGAAAAAGCCTTCGCTGCTCCGGCGATCGATTAGCGGCGCGGCCTTGCTCGTGCTGGCAGCCTGTTCGAACGTGGCTCAGGCAGCGACCTATACGATGTTCCGGGATCCAGGATGTGGGTGCTGTCTCAACTGGGCAGGCCATGTCGAAGACGGGATGAACACGAAGGTGGCATCGGTCGACAGCAACGACATGGCGGCGATCAAGACCGCGCGGGGCGTACCCCATGAGTTATGGTCATGCCATACGATGGAGGTCGATGGATACATCATCGAAGGTCACGTGCCTGCAGAAGCCGTCGCCAAGCTTTTGCGCGAACGGCCCGCCGGCGTTGCCGGCCTCGCGGTTCCGGGAATGCCTCTGGGATCGCCCGGCATGGAGGCCGGAAACCGGATCCAGCCTTACGACGTCATCGCCTTTGGCCCAACCGGACAGAGCGTCTTCGCGTCCTTTCCGTAAGGGGGTGAAGCCACTCCATGCGTCGGCATGAAAGGTTGCAGGCGATGAGGACTAATTGCGGGAAGCGACACAGAAGCCTGTCGAACTTCTCGCCGGGTCCGGGCTGGCTGCCCCCACAGTCCCGGACCCTTCCAATTTGTATGATTGCAGCACGCACGAAATAGGAGAAATGCGATAGTCAAAAGCTCGGTCAGAAATGCTGGATCTTTTTAAGGGGTGAACCTCTGCCCAACGTACTGCTTGTCGTGATGCTTCTCGGACGGGATGACATAGACAGGGGAAAGACTTGCAGACAGATGGCGACGATCAACATAGCGAGAATGCGGGCTCGATAACGTTGCTGGGCGGTGTCGCGATGGGGACCGGCGTCATGATTGGCGCAGGTATCTTCGCACTGACCGGCCAGATTGCCGAACTGGCTGGACCGTTATTTCCGCTTTCTTTCATAGTCGGCGCGCTGGTTACCTCGCTTGCCGCCTACAGCTACATCAAGATGTCGAACCGCTGGCCCTCCTCTGGCGGCATCGCGATGATCCTTCAGAAGGCTTACGGACCGGGCGTCGTTGCAGCATCGGCATCGCTCCTGATGGCGCTGTCGATGGTCATCAACGAAAGCCTGGTCGCTCGGACCTTCGCGACCTATGCCTTGCGGCCCTTTGGGCTCGAAAGCAGCGGCATTCTGGTCTCCGTCGCGGCACTGGCCCTCATCGTTTTCGCCTATTTCGTGAATGCTGCCGGCAACAAATCGGTCAGCGGGTTTTCGCTCATTATGTCGGCAATCAAGATCGGCGGCATCGCCCTGTTCGCAATTGCGGCGATCTGGGCCACCGGATTTTCAGGCGGTGCCTTCGCAGAGCCGGTCGCGCTTTCGGGCCTCGACGCGTTGCTCGCTTCGGTCGCTTTCTCGATCCTCGCTTTCAAGGGTTTCACCACCATCACCAACAGCGGCGGCGAAATCATCGATCCGCATCGGAATGTCGGCAGAACCATTATCATTTCGATCGCAGTATGCGTGGTCGTCTACCTTCTCGTCGCGGTGGCGGTCGGCGCCAGCCTCAGCACTTCAGAAATAGCCGAGGCGCGCGATTACTCTCTTGCGGCAGCTGCGCGCCCCGCGCTCGGAGAGCTTGGCTTCTATTTCACAGTCGCAATCGCGATCGCAGCCACGACCTCGGGTGTCATCGCCAGTGTTTTCGCCGTTTCGCGAATGCTGACGATGCTGACCGAGATGAAGATGATCCCGCATAGCCATTTCGGCATGAGCGGACCGATCCGCAGTCACATGCTGGTCTATACCGTAGTGATTGCCGGCACGCTCGCGGTCCTGTTCGATCTGTCGCGGATCGCTTCGCTCGGAGCATTTTTCTATCTCGTAATGGACATGCTTGTGCATTGGGGCGTGCTGCGCGGTTTGCGGGAAGAGATCGGTGCGCGTGCCTGGGTGCTATGGTCGGCACTCGTGGCGGACAGCGTAGTCCTGACAGCTTTTGCCTTCGCCAAGCTCAAAACCGACCCTGCGGTCGTCGCCTATGCGGTCGCAGGCATTGCCGCCGTTTTCATCGCCGAATGGTTCTATTTGTCCAGGCGTTCGCAAGCGATGGACTCCGCTTCAGAAAGACCGGCGGAAGAGAGGCGGTGACCCCGTTAGTAGAACACGAGCGCAAAGGCAGCGACCAAAAGCCGACGAGGATCGAGGCGCCAAGTTCGCGGATCAAAAGAAATTCAAGACGGAGCATATCGTGACGACTAAAACTGCCACCGTTTACCGAATGGTCATGCCGGACCACGTTTGTCCGTATGGATTGAAAACGGTCGATTTGCTCAAACGCGAAGGTTTCGAGGTGGACGACCACCATTTGAAAACGCGCGAGGAGACCGATGCGTTCAAAGAGCAGCATGGGGTAGAAACCACCCCCCAAACCTTCATCGGCGGGAAGCGCATCGGAGGTTACGACGATGTCCGTGAGCATGTCGGCAAGAAAAGAACGCAAGCCGGTGATGACGAGACCAGCTACCAGCCCGTCATTGCCATTTTCGGCGTCGCTTTCCTCCTGGGTCTGGCAATTAGCTGGTACGTTTTCGACACGATTTTCACGGTGGAAGCGGTCGAATGGTTTGTCAGCCTATCGATGGCCTTGCTCGCGATCCAGAAGTTGCAGGACGTGCGCAGCTTCTCGACCATGTTCCTCAACTACGATCTGCTGGCGCGACGCTGGGTAGGATATGGATTTCTATATCCGTTCGGTGAGGGTTTGGCTGGAATATTAATGGTCGCGCACGCGCTTCCGATCGTCTCGGTTCCGGTATCGCTGTTCATAGGGACGGTCGGCGCGGTCAGCGTGTTCAAGGCGGTCTACATCGACAAGCGCGAGTTGAAATGCGCTTGCGTCGGCGGAAGCAGCAACGTGCCGCTCGGCTTCGTATCGTTGACCGAGAACCTGTTCATGATCGGTATGGGTCTTTGGATGGGTGCCAAGGCCCTGGGTTGGGTCTCGCTATGATTTGGGCACTGCTTCTCGGTTTCGCGCTGTTCGCGATCTCTCTCTACTTCCACATGTTGATGCTGCGCGGGGCGAAAGCCGTTTCTCCGCCAGGCAAGGACCCACGCCATTTCCGGCTGCTTGCAGGCTCCAGCCTCGTTCTTCTCAGCCATCTGGTCATCGCCGGCATATTCGCGGGCGGAATGTATCTCGCTTCCGTCTGGGGCCTTGGCGGGCTCGAGAAGGACGTCATCAACAGCTGGATGGATTATTACTACTTCGCGCTGATCACGATCTCGACGGTCGGTCTCGGCGATATTCTGCCCGCCGGGCACATGCGCGCCATTTCCGGCATCGCCGCCCTTACCGGGTTCCTGATGATCAGTTGCACCGCCCAATATGTCTATCAAACCATGAGCGAAAAGGAGAATTGATATGGCTGAAGCTAGGCACGATGCACACGAAAAAGGTGGAGGGGGCGGCAACTACTGGCGGTTCATGGCAATGGTATCGACCTCGACCGTGATCATGTTCTTCCTGATGTATGCCAACAGCTTCGACATGGACGACGTTTTCTGGAGCGAGACGCGCTTCTGGATGATGTTCGTCATGGGCGCGATGATGATGGTGGTCATGCTTCTCTTCATGTGGGGCATGTACAAGGACCGGACCAAGAACTTCATCATCTTGGGTGTCGGAGCCGTCGTCTTCGCGCTCGCGCTATGGCTCGTACGCAGCCAGACCACGGTGGACGATACCGAATACATGGCCGCGATGATCCCGCACCACTCGATCGCGATCATGACTAGCGAGAGGGCGAGCCTGAAGGATCCGCGGGTTCGCGAACTCGCGCAGGCCATCATCGTCGCGCAGCGGCGCGAGATCGCCGAGATGAAATATCTCATCCAGGACATCGAGGAAAACGGTCCGCGCACCGAAGAACGCCTGCCCGAGGAGATGCAGCAATGAACAAGATCGCAATCCTGACGCTTGCAGCCCTCCCTCTGGCGGCCTGCAACACCAATACCGCGGTCGGCAATGATCGCGAAGCACAGCTCGATCCCCCGGCAACTGCGGCGCCGATAGAGAGTGCTGCGAGCGCTCTTGCCAACCTCAGCCCGGGCCTCATGCTGCCCGAGACCATGAGCGACGCGGACCTCGCCACGCTGGGAGCCGAGAACACGTGTCAGTTTCGCCTGACTGAGGTCGCGTTTCCGTCGTTCGTCTACGACAACAGCGGTGGCGGCGCGATCAAGATCAACGGCAAGCTGATCCCTGTCACAGCAAGCGCCTCGGGTGAGTATGCGAATGGTGAGCTTCGTATCCGCACGCGCCTTCTCGATGACGAAGGAGACGCGGGCCTGCAGATGCAGGAACTCATCGTCGCCGGACCTCGGATGAAGGACGAGTTCGGGTTCTGGGGGTACACGACCTGCGGCAACAGCGAGGCGTGAACACGAGCGAGCGGGCGCCAGCGTGCGTCGGTGCCCGCTCTATGATCATGTTCGGCCCGGCACGCGCGGCCGAATTTATAATGAGGTGCTACAGTGGAAGCTGAGCCTGTGAGCGATGCAGCCCCCCTTGCGGTCTTCGGTGCCGGAGGAAAGACCGGCACGGAAATACTGCGCCATGCGGTTCACAAGGGCATCGAAGTTCGAGCGTTCGAGCACACCTTGCCCGAACCATCGGACCGGGTCGACAACGTCGAGTACCTCCAGTGCGATGTACTCAATGACGACTTCAGCAGCGAGCTCGAAGGTTGCCGTGCTGTTATTTCCGCACTCGGTATAGGATTTAGCCCATCCACGGCGATCGATCCGCCTCCGCTTTACACGGAGGGAACCCGCAGGCTTGTGGAAGCGATGTCGGCGACCGGCATTTCCCGGATCGTCGTGATATCGGCGGCGTTCGTAGAGCCGCAGCCCAGCGTTCCTGCATGGTTCGAGCTCACAGCAAGACCAGCCTTGCACAATATTCTCGAACAGATGCGCGCCATGGAAGATCTTCTGGAGCGCGCGAAAGGCCTGAAATGGACGGCTGCGCGACCGGGCTGGCTCCTCGACGAACCCTATACGGGTGAAGCCGTCATTACCGACGAGCGCCTTGCCCAAGATTGCTTTCGCTGCAGGCACGCCGACCTCGCGGCAGCGATGCTCGAATTCGTCTGCGAGAACACCTGGGTCAACGCTAAACCCGCTATCGCCCGGCCAGAAGAAGACCGCTTCGAGAACGTCTCGGCGCTCAAGGCCGAACTCGGGATCGACTAGATCGATGCGGACTTGCGGAAACATTCCAACAACGAGGTAAGATATGCTGCTTGAGAAGATAAAGACCCCCGGCCTTTCGCACCTTTCCTATCTGATCGGTTCGCAGGGCAAGGCAGCGGTCATCGATCCGCGCCGCGACTGCGAGATATATCTCGAGCGAGCCCGCGCCGAAGGGCTGGAGATCACGCATATCTTCGAAACGCACAGGAATGAGGATCTCATTACGGGATCGCCGGTACTGGCCAAAATGACCGGTGCCCGCGTTCTGCACGGTCCAAACCCTGCGGATGAGGTTGTGTTCGCCGACACCGCGCGAGAGGGCGACGTTTTCGAGATCGGTAAGATCAGGGTCGAAGTGCTCGAAACCCCCGGTCACACCGACGATCATCTCGCCTTCGTCTTTCACGACGACGATTATCCCGAAGGACCGGTCGGCGTGTTCACCGGCGATGCGCTCTTCGTGGGCGACGTCGGCCGAACCGATTTCTATCCCGAGCGCGCGCGGGAGGTCGCGGGCCTCCTGTACGATTCATTGCAAAAGATTTGCGCTCTGGGTGACCAGACAATCATATACCCGGCGCACGGTGCCGGATCGGTTTGCGGGTCCGGAATGGCAGACCGGGAATTCTCGACAATCGGCCATGAGCGGCGCAACAACCCGCGGCTGCGCATTGCTGACCGCGACGAGTTCATCAAGGCGAAGGTAGAAGAGCATCATTACCAGCCACCTTATTTTCGGCTAATGGAGCGGCTCAATCTCGAAGGCGCCAATGCCGCGCCGCGAGTCATGCGGCCAAGGCTTCTGGGGCTGGAAGACCTCGGCGAGAGCGGCGCCGATCATCTGGTCGATGTACGCGAGCCGCTCGCCTATGCCGCCGGTCATATGCAGGGTGCCGTGTGCCTTCCAGTGGGAATGATACCCGCCTTTGCCGGGTGGTTCATCAGCGAAGGCGACACGATAGCCCTAATCGCTTCCGAAGAAGACGAGCTCGCTCAAGCTATGGCGCATTTGGTGCGCATTGGTCTCGATAATATTGTCGGCGGCTATGTCGGCGTGATCCCAGCCGCCGCACAGGGCAAAGCGATGCAAAGTATTGCCATGATCGACACCGAGGAAGTCGCACGCAGGCTCGCTGAGGACAGCGAAGATTGGACCTTGCTCGACGTGCGCGCCCTTGACGAACGGCAGCAAGGCAGCATCGATGAATCCGAACATGTCTATGTCGGCGAGCTCAACACCCGCTGGAAAGAGCTCGATCGCGACCGTCATTACACTTTGATGTGCGCCAGCGGCATGAGGGCGAGCGTAGCAGCGGGCTGGCTCGCAAGCCAAGGCTTCAAACACCTCGACGTCTATCTGGGCTCCATGGGCGCATGGACAAACGCGCAGGGCTAAAAAGCTGGAAAACCTCGAAAATGGCCAACCCGCGATCCCTTCAGGGCCGTGCGCGAAAGCTGTTTGGCCTACCGGAAGACACGCTGGTCTATCCTGCGCTTGATTGTGCAGGGGGGCGCGTCTCGACGATCATACAGGCAGGCAAACGCAACCCCCGCTTGAATGGCGATGTCTCACTTTTTCGAATTTCAGCAGATCAGGGCCGTGCTGGACCTGCCCTACCTTGAAAAAATCGACGTGGCCGTGCCTACCAATCTGAAATGCGGAAATTGCTCTGAAGATGCTGTCGAGCGACTGCACGAGCTCGGCGGGAAATCACCGCAGGGATAGGTTGGATTGCCTTGGCCACCGCGGAGCCATGTGCGGGCTATTGCGCGCTATCCGCATTCCCAATCATTTGAACGAACCGGGGAGGCTATCATCAGAACCACATCGGGATGACAATCGAATTGGAGTCCTTCGGGATTGGGGAGCTTTTTTGAACCTGTCGCAATTAAGACCGCTTTTTTTCGCTCGATTCCGAAAATGCTTACCCTCGAACATTGCCAAGGCGCATTTGTCTGTAGGACGTTGCGCGCAGAAGATCGTCTGAACCCTCATTGTCCGGTCGCGCTTTATAGATCCCCGCAAAGTTTCGCTATCGCAGTAAAAGGAGCCAATCCGAGTGTCGTTCTCTCAGAACCTCGGATTACATAAATGCTTTCATGAGAGTTGGCTCGAAATAGCCCCAGGCGGCCGCGATGAAGCTCATCACGGTTGCAACCAGGAGCAAAATTATCTGACGGTTCTTGAGCCATTTAACTGCGGCCCGGGAGTGGCAATGACTCGTGTGCCGATGTTTGCGCAGAACAATGAGCCAACTAGCCGCCACCGCAATCATCGAAAATGCGGTCATTGGCCAATGGAGCGAACCCAGAGGCGCCAAAACACTGCTCAGGCTCGCACTCAGCCCGGCGGCAACCAGCACCATCGGTAGAATGCAGCAAGAGCAAGCTGCCAAAACAGCAGCCGAACTGCTTATGACGCTCACAACGGTCGTCTTGCCGTCGTGCAAAGGTAGTGGTTCGACAGCATGAGTCGGTTCGGCCATCAAGCGACTAGCAACCACGAACGGCCCTTACCCATATGAAGTCTTCAAATAGGTCTGCCATAGTACTCGTTCGAACAGAGGCTTCACACGCGAGGGTTCATTGTATTTCGCCGATGTGGCATAGCCCTCCACCAATTGAAGGTCGAGGTCAATTGCGTCACACTGACAGCTCCTCAACCCCGTCACGCAGCTGAGGTGTCCAAGCTCGGCGGACGCCGCAGTCCTTTGACCAACATAGCCGCGCTCAACAGCTATTGTACCTGAAAGACGGAACCCCGCGCCAGGGTTGGGTGAAGCGCGGGGTTCCTGAACGGCCCCGGGACACCTGCGATCCGCAGGGTTCAGGGGGAGGTGGGGCCGCCATTCGATTAACGAGGAGAAAACCGATCGGGACCGGATTTGGTTTTACCGTACACCTAATCGCTTACGCTTCTTGCCAATCTATATATCGAACAGATAGATCCACTCGCAGGTGTGGCGACGCGCTCAAATTCTAGGCTTCGTGGACAAAGCTTGACGGGGGACTCGGTCGCTGATTCAAGGCTGGCTTTTGGAGGCGGCCTTGGGCGAGCGGATCGGCGTTACAGACGAGGAATGGGGAGTGATCGGGCCGCTG
>NZ_WRPO01000022.1 GCF_009746585.1 Novosphingobium aquimarinum | reverse complement strand
CCACCCGGCCTCCCGATCAGGGTATACTCATGGGAGGCCGGGTGGGGGCGCGGGCCGGTGCCGCATCCACCTCAGTGAATCAAGCTCTCAAGCCGCGGCGTCGAGACCGTACGCCGTGTGCAGCACGCGTACGGCAAGTTCGGTCTCGTCGGCGTCGATCAGGACCGATACCTTGATCTCGCTGGTGCTGATCGCGAGGATGTTGATCCCGCGATCGGCCAGCGTCTTGAACATCGTCGATGCCACGCCCGCATGGCTGCGCATGCCGACGCCGACGACGCTGATCTTGGCGACCTTGTCGTCCGAAATCAGCCGGTAGAAGCCGATCGCGTCCTTGCGCTCCTCGAGCATGGCCAACGTCCGCGCCAGATCGGCTTGCGGCGCGGTGAAGGTGACGTCGGTCTCGCCCTTTTCCTTGGCGACGTTCTGAATGATCATGTCGACGTTGATGTTCGCCTCGGCCAGCGGCGTGAAGATCGCGGCGACCGCACCCGGCTTGTCGGGGACGCGCGTCAGCGTGACCTTGGCCTCGTTCTTGTCGGCGGCGATGCCGGTGATCAGCTGGCGTTCCATGTCGCTTTCTTCCAGTTCCTCGTCAGAGACGATCATCGTTCCGGGCAGGGTATCGGCAGCGGGGGCATTCTCGTCGATGAAGCTGGAGAGCACTTGCACGCGCACGCCTTCCTTCATCGCCAGGCTGACCGAGCGGGTCTGCAGCACTTTCGAGCCCACCGAAGCCAGCTCGAGCATTTCCTCGTACGTCACCAGCGGCAACTTGCGCGCCTTGGCGACGATGCGCGGGTCGGTCGTGTAGACCCCGTCGACATCGGTGTAGATGTCGCAGCGATCGGCCTCGATCGCCGCCGCCACCGCGACTGCCGAGGTATCCGAACCGCCGCGCCCCAGCGTGGTCACGCGGCCGGAGGGTTCGAGGCCCTGGAAGCCGGGGATCACCGCGATCTCGCCCGCCGCCATCGACGCGAGCAGGCCATCGGAATCGATCGATTCGATCCGCGCCTTGGCATGCGCGTTGTTGGTGTGGACCGGAAGTTGCCAGCCGAGCCAGGAGCGCGCCTTGCATCCCATCGCCTGCAGCGTCAGCGCCAGCAGCCCCGAGGTCACTTGCTCGCCGCTGGCCACGACGACGTCGTATTCGGCCGGATCGTAAAGCGCGTTGGCCTCGCGGCAGAAGTTCACCATGCGGTCGGTCTCGCCCGCCATGGCGGAAACGACCACCGCAACTTCGTGCCCGGCCTCCTGCTGGCGTTTGACGATGCCCGCCACGCGCCGGATGCGCTCGGTGCCGGCCATCGAGGTGCCGCCGAATTTCATCACGATTCGTGCCAAGGCTGACTCCGCCCCCTTCGTCCGCTGATATGCGTCGGGCGCGCTGTTAGGGACAGGTCCGCGTGAATGCAACTGCCGGACGTTGCTTCAACGCGCTCGCAAGTCTCCGGCCCCTTCCCTGCGGCATGCCTCACGCTGCCTGTACCGAGGGATCTGGCTATCCTCCATGGTTAACAAGCACGACCATGCCCGCCCGCCTTTCGCCTTGCGCATGGGAATACCCCTAGGGGTAGCAAGAACAATTTAACCTCTTTGCACAGTGATTTGGCTACGGCTGGTAGGGTATCGCCATCTGCATCGAAAAGTAAAAAAACAAGACATCTTGACGGGTTGAGACATGACAAAAACCAATCTTAAGAGCGTCGCCATCGTCGATGAGGACATCCGGCGCCGCGCAGCCCTGAGCTACTTGCTGCTGGGCGAGGAAATTCACGCAGAACCGTTCGAAAGCGTGGCCGAACTCGATAGTACGGGAATGGCCTGCGATTTCGTTCTCATGCATGACAGCGAAGACGCGATTCCGGATTATTTGTCACAAGTCCGTCGAAGCGGACGAGTGCTGCCGTTTGTCGTTTACCATGAAAAGCCCGACGCTCGTCAGGCGCTCATGGCCGGGCGGCTCGGCGCCACCGACTATCTTCTCTGGCCGTTCGACATCGCTGCGGTGCTTGGTCTCGGACTGATGTCGCCAGAAAGCGACGCTGCCGCCGGCTCTCAGCCGTTGCGCCGCGCCGTCGCGAGCGGCTTGCTGGACAAGCTCACTCCGCGCGAACGCGAAGTGCTGAACGCGGTGACGTCCGGGATGACCAACAAGCTCATCGGGAACGCGCTTGGCATCAGCCCGCGCACGGTGGAAATTCATCGCGCCAACGCCTTCGACAAGATCGGCGCGCGCAACACCAGCGAAGCCGTTCGGGTCGCACTCGACGGATGCCTGATAGGCTGACTCGACGGCCGATATCCACGACGGGCTGACGGCATCGTGCCGACTGGATCGCCGCGCGTCGCTCTGCTACTCGCGGTCGCGTGAACACCAGCGAGACTCAGGATACCATTCGGCCAGCCGAAGCCACGCACTTCGGCGCGCTCGCAGCGGATTGGTGGGATCCGCGCGGGTCGTCGGCGATGCTGCACCGGCTCAACCCGGTGCGGCTCGGCTTCATCCGCGACGAGATCGACATGGGCTTCGGCGCCGATCCGGCGTCGCTGCGCCCGCTGGCCGGCCGCCGCGCGCTCGATGTCGGCTGCGGCGCCGGGCTGCTGTGCGAGCCGCTCGCTCGGCTGGGCGCGCAAGTGACCGGCGTCGATGCGGCGCCGGAGAATATTGCGGTCGCTGCCGAGCATGCCGGGGCGATGGGCCTGGCAATCGACTATCGCTGCGGCGAGCTTGCCGGCCTGGACTTGACCGGTTTCGACCTCGTCTGCGCGATGGAAGTGATCGAGCACGTCGAGCACAAAGGCGCCTTCGTCGCCGCGCTGGCGTCGGCCATGACGCCTGAAGGCCTCATGGTGCTCTCGACGCCCAACCGCACCACGCGCTCGCGGCTGCTGCTGATCGAGGCGGCGGAGCGGCTCGGCCATGTTCCGCGCGGCACACACCACTGGGACGATTTCATCACGCCCGACGAACTGAGCGAACTGCTCGCCGCCGCAGGGCTCGCGATGAGCCGCCCGCGCGGCATTGCCTGGGCGCCGGTGAAGGGCCTGCACCTCTCGGACGATCTCGCGCTCAACTACATCGTCACCGCGACTCGCGCCTGAGCTGGGCCCTTGGGCGAGACGCTGATCGAGATCGCGGTGATCGCCGCAGGGCTGGCAACCGCCGCCCTGCTGGCATGGCCCCGCTTACGCAACATGCCGCTGTGGCGCGCGACGATCACGCCGCTGGCCTCGATCATCGGCAGCGGCTTCCTGATCCTCGGGCCGATCCTGGTCGACAGTTTCGGCAGCTATGGCGTCGTCGCGATGGCAGCGCTGTGCCTTGCCGGTTATGCCTTCGGCGGCGCGATCCGCTACAACATCTCGCGCATAGGCCAGCATCCTGGCGAATTCGACGGCGACCGGGAGGGGGACGGTGCGCCCGACGATCCAGTGGCCGTGGCCGCTTTCGAGAAGGCTTCGAGCTGGGCGCTCGCCTTCGCCTATGCGATCTCAGTCGCCTACTACCTCAACCTGTTCGGCGCGTTCTTTGCCCGCATCTTCTCCGGCCCGAGCGACTTGCTGGGCCGGATCATCACCACGGCCGCCTATGCGCTGATCCTCGGTGCGGGCCTGCTACGCGGTTTCGCTCTGCTCGAGCGGATGGAGCAGCTCACGGTCAGCCTGAAGCTCGCGATCATTGCCGCGCTGATCGCCGCGCTGGCGGTGCAAGGCGGGATCGAGGCAAACCGAGGCACGATCGAACACAGCAGTCCGACGACGGGCGGCCTGGGCGCGCTGCTGATGATGTTCGGCCTGATCGTCACGGTGCAGGGCTTCGAGACTTCGCGATACCTCGGCAAGCACTACGATGCTGGCACGCGGATCCGCTCGATGAAGCTTTCGCAGTGGATCGCCAGCGCCATCTACGTGGCTTACGTCGCGCTGCTTTCGCTCATCTTCAAGGCGGGTTCCTTCCCGCTGACCGAAACCGCGATCATCGACCTGATGGCGGGCATTTCGGCTTTGCTCGGCCCGCTGCTGATCGTCGCGGCACTGGCGGCCCAGTTCAGCGCGGCGGTGGCGGATACCAATGGGTCGGGCGGTCTCGTGACCGAGCTCACCGGCGGGCGGCTCAACGCCCGGCATACGTATTTCGCGCTCGCAGCGATCGGATTGACGCTGACCTGGGTGGCGGATGTCTTCCAGATCGTCAGCTACGCCTCGCGCGCCTTCGCGCTGTACTATGCGCTGCAATCGGCAATCGCCTTTCTGCGCGCGCGCCGCGATCCCGAAGCCGGTCTCGCGCATGGCTTGCTTTACGCCGCGCTCGCGCTGCTGGGACTCGCCGCCGCGATCTTCGGGACGAGCGTCGAAGGCTAGGGCGTCGGACTGTGCAAATTGGCGTTTGTCTTCGCGATCCTGCGCGAATTACTTAACAAACCGCAATTTATCCTATCGGTTCGTCGCATTTCACAAGGTTTCGTCACGATTGCCGGCGCTTTGCGGAACCGTCGAGCGACGGCGCGCATTGCGCAACTGATAAGCAGCCTCATGGCAGGAACCACATGTTCACTCAGCTTAACCCGACACTACCCGTTCACGTGCTTGGCAAAGGGCACGGCTATGCGATCGGCATGATCGACTATGGGCAGGAGCATAACCTGATCTGGGTCACCGCGATCGACGAAACCGGCGAGATCTGGTGCGCGCCCAATCCCGAAGTTCGGCTGGGGCGCAACTGGACGATGGGCCGGGGCGAGAACCCGCTCGTCACCGCGGACAAGGCCTCGCGCAAGGCCGCCGCCCCGCACGATGCGGGCGAGCCGTGCGAGGCCTGTGCGCAGCTGGATTCGCTCGAAGCGATCTAGAACCTGGCGATGGCAGCACGGACTTGCGCTTCGCGCGTCTGCCAGTCTCCGCAAATCACGTCGTAGTCCACCCCGGCGCGATCGAGCATGCTGCGTGCGATTGCGGCAAATTCGGCCCGCGCCGTGAGTGAACCGAAAAAGCGTGTGCCATCGTCGACCCACGGCACGTCAGCCATAAACAGCAAGTAGTGTTCGGCCTTCTCGTAGGCCAGCAACGCTGGGGGAACTTCGCCGAACAGCATCTGCGCCCAAGCCGCCGTCATCACCGGATCGGTATCGAGAACGAGCACGGGCGGGCGGGCCGCGGCGGCCGCGCGCATCGCGGCGTCCTGGCCTTCCGCGATGGCGAGCAAGTCGGCCATCGTCAGATCGGTGCCGCGTTCCTCGCAATAGGCGCGCCCGAATTCCGGCACGACCGGATACCCCAACCGCGCCGCCAAGGTAGACTTTCCGGTGCTCTCGGCGCCATGCAGGCAAATCCTGATCATTGGGCCGCAGCGATCGTTTCGCGGCGATCCGCCTCGACCCACTCCTTGAGGCCGATGAGGCTCATCACCAGCATCCCGCCATAAAGCCCTGCCGTGGGATAGAGGCCGCGATGGATGTAGAGCGACACCGCCGCCACGTCGATCGCGATCCACAGCAGCCAGTTCTCGATCCGGCGAAACGCGAGGAGGATCTGCGCGGCCATGCTGGCGACCGCGATCGGCCCATCCACGTAAGGCGCGGCCGCGTTGGTGTAGCGGGCCATCGCCCAACCCAGATTGAGGCTGATGGAAGCCGTTCCCATCAACCAGACGGCGCGCGCCTTCCAGTCGAGCCAGCGCACCGGAACTCGATCATCGTCCCCGCCGATGCGCCGCCACATCCACCAGCCCCACGCTTGCGCCGCAATGAAGAACACTTGCAGCCCGCTTTCCGCGTAGAGCCGGTTTTCCCAGAACACGAAGATGTAGATCGCGACCGAGGCGATGCCGAACGCGAAGTTCCAGACATTGCGGAAGATGAGCAAAGCGATGTTGACGACGCCCAGACCCGCCGCCAGCCATTCCAACGCGGTCATCCATTGGGCGACGGTCATGTTCGCGATGGTCATGCGGCGTTCCTGAAGCCAGTGTGTCCGCGGAAGGGTCCGCAAAGCCCTGCCGCAGGTATTCCGCTATCTTTCGAGTTGCCAAGCGATTTGTGACAACGGTCACGCCACGCGAAGCCGCCGATTGCAGTCGACGACCAGAGTGAAGTCGCTTAACGTCGGCGCGGCTCGGTCGCGGCGCGGCATGCTGCGCGGGGCAGCATGCCGGGCAGATGCGTCCGGCAAAGCGCGGGACATATTCATGAACACTCTGGCATGAACAACGTGGCATGAGACGGCTGGCGCATTTCGACATCAGCCGGCGAGTGAACGCGCCGCTGCCGCGCCTGGCCACACAAGTCGGCTTCGGCCTGGTTTGCGGCCTGGCGATGATCGCGCTGCGCACCTTCCTCGACATCTGGTTTCCTGTCGCCGGGCCTTTCGCCCTGGTCTATCCCACGGTGCTGCTGGCGACCCTCTACGGGCACTGGCAGGCCGGCCTTGTCGCCTGGGCGGTCAGCTTTGGCTGGGCCTGGTACGTCGTCCTGCCTTTCCCCCACTCCTTCGAATTCGCCGAGGCAAGGGACATACCGCGGGTCACGCTCAATGCGGCTTCGGCGTTGATCGTTCTGGTCTTTGCGGAAACCTTTCGCAGCGCGGTCGAATCGGGTCGCTTGCAAAGCGATGCCGAGATCGAGCGGCGCGCGATCCTCCTCGCCGAGATGGAGCACCGCACCAAGAACAACTTCGCGCTCGTCGCCAGCCTCCTCGAGATCCAGAAACGACGGGAAAGCTCGGAGACTGTCCGATTCGCCTTCGATGACGCGATCGGGCGCGTCCGCACGTTCGCCGAAGCCTATTCCCATCTCGCCGACGAGCAGGGCGAAGGCGCGCACGTCGAGATGAAGCCCTATCTGCAGCGGCTGGTCGAGCGCGTCGGCAGCGCCGCGTTTCCGCCGAACGTCACTGTCACGCACGAGATCAGCGATGTCAGCATGGCACGCGAGACCGCGGTCGCCATCGGCCTGTTCACCAACGAGGCCCTGACGAACTGCGCGAAGTACGCGTTTCCCGATAGCCGCGCCGGAGCGGTGCACGTCGCTCTCGATGCTCGCGGCGATGAGTGGTCGCTCTCGATCCGCGATGACGGCACCGGTACCAACGCCGATCCGGTGGACAAGCCCGACAGCGGCATCGGATCGAGCCTGCTCGGCGCCTTCGCCCGACAAGCCGGCGCGGCGCACGTGGTCCACCCAAGCGATCGCGGCTTCACCGTGGAACTGACGAGCGCGAAATAGCGCGGCGGGTTCGGGGCGGTACTTAGCCGGCCAAGACCGCCTGGCGTCAGACCAGCGCCGCGCTCCATTCCGCCTCGTCGAAACCGACGAGCAGGCCGCCGTCATACTCCAGCACCGGCCGCTTGATGCAGCTGGGATGCGCGGCCATCACCGCCACGGCCTTTTCGCCATCCAGCCCCTCGCGCTCGTCCTCGGCAAGCTTGCGGAAGGTCGTGCCGCGGCGGTTGAGAACGGTCTGCCAACCGGCCTCCTCCACCCACCGCGCGAGCCGGGCCGCGTCGGCGCCCTCCTTCTTGTAGTCGTGGAAGACATAGGCGATGCCGTGCGCATCGAGCCACTTGCGCGCCTTCTTGATCGTGTCGCAGTTGGGGATGCCGTAAACGTCGATACTCACGAATCATGCCTTTCGAAGCGGTGGATGCGCGGATCCGCGCACGCGAACAGCGTATAGTCTTCGTAGAATTCGGCGCGACCGCGCTGCTGGATCGGGGCGTGTTCGCCATGGCGGCCCCAGGCGCGCGCGCTGGCCTCGTCCGCCCATTCCGAAATCGCGACGACTTCGCCATCTTCGGCGGTGTAGCTGCGAAAATCGAGGAAGCCCGGTTGCGTGCGGGCAAGCGCCAGCATGCGATCGGCATCGCCCTCGTAGGCGACGGCATCGATATCGGCGCGCTTGCGGTTGCGGAAGACCACGAGAAACATGGCCCGGGCCCCTACCGCTTCGGCGGCGGCCGGACAATTGCGCGATTGCGCGACGCGGGTAGACTTTCGCGCGTTTGCGCGACAAAGGCGCGGGGGCAAGACGGGGATCCCATGAGCGTCAACACCTTCGGCCGACTGCTGCGTTTCACCACCTGGGGCGAAAGCCATGGGCCGGCGCTGGGCGCGGTGGTGGACGGATGCCCGCCGGGCCTCGCCATCACGGAAGACGCGCTGCAGCCGTTTCTCGATGCGCGCCGACCGGGCCAATCGCGCTTCACGACGCAGCGTCAGGAACCCGATCAGGTTCGCATCCTGTCCGGCACTTTCGAGGGCCGCACCACCGGCACGCCGATCAGCCTGATGATCGAGAACGTCGATCAGCGTTCCAAGGACTATTCGGAGGTCGCCAAGGCCTATCGCCCCGGCCATGCCGACTATGCCTACGATGCCAAGTACGGCTTTCGCGACTATCGCGGTGGCGGGCGCAGTTCCGCGCGCGAAACCGCCGCGCGGGTGGCGGCCGGCGGCGTGGCGCGGCTCGTGATCCCCGAAGTTTCTATCTCGGCATACGTGGTCGAGATCGGTGGGGACGCGATCGACTACAGGAATTTCGATCCTTCCCAGATCGCGCGCAATCCCTTCTTCTGTCCGGACGCAGTGGCTGCGCAGCGCTGGACCGAGCAGGTCGATGCGGTGCGCAAGGCCGGCTCTTCGGTCGGCGCGGTTATCGAATGCGTCGCGACCGGCGTGCCGGCGGGCTGGGGCGCTCCGCTGTACGGCAAGCTGGATGCCGATCTTGCCGCCGCGATGATGGGGATCAATGCGGTCAAAGGCGTAGAGATCGGCGATGGCTTCGCCGCCGCGCGCCTGACGGGCGAGGAAAACGCCGATCCGATGCGCCCCGGCGAGACGTCGCCCAGCTTCGATGCCAATCATGCGGGCGGAATTGCCGGCGGCATTTCGACCGGGCAGCCGGTGATGGTACGCGTCGCCTTCAAGCCCACCAGCTCGATCCTGACGCCGCAGCCGACGATCACGCGCGACGGCGAGGCGACCGAGCTGTTCACCAAGGGTCGCCATGACCCGTGCGTCGGCATTCGCGGCGCGCCGGTGGTCGAGGCGATGATGGCGCTGGTGCTGGCGGATCACAAATTGCTGCATCGGGGCCAGTGCGGCTGAGAGCGCGTCTTATCGCCACTGGCGGGCGATTGATCGAAAATCTCGCACAAGCGATCTGCCAAAGATCGACTGAGCCGATCAGGTCCATCGGCTCTTCCATCTACAAAGCGCCCGGCATCCACCCTATCTCCCACCTGTCAATTCCACCCAGACAGAGGGAGATTTATTCATGGGTATCATCGGCAGCACGGTTCAGCCGTTCAAGGCCACCGCCTTCCAGACCGGCAAGGACTTCTTCGACGTCACCGAAAAGGACATCGCCGGCAAGTGGGCGGTCTTCTTCTTCTACCCGGCCGACTTCACGTTCGTCTGCCCCACCGAGCTCGAAGATCTCGGCGAGCAGTACGATACGCTTCAGGGCATGGGCGTGGAAGTGTTCGGCGTCTCGACCGACACGCACTTCAGCCACAAGGCCTGGCACGACACCTCCGACAAGATCGGCAAGATCAAGTACGCGTTCCTGGGTGACCAGACTCACGCACTGGCGAAGTCGTTCGGCGTGCTGCGCGACATGGGCCTTGCCGACCGCGCGACCTTCGTCGTCGATCCCGATGGCGTGATCCAGATCATGGAAATCACCTGCGAAGGCGTCGGCCGCAACGCGACCGAACTCGTCCGCAAGATCAAGGCCGCGCAGTACGTGCGCGCCCACCCCGGTGAAGTCTGCCCCGCGAAGTGGGAAGAAGGCAGCGGCACGCTCGCGCCCTCGCTCGACCTCGTCGGCAAGCTCTGATCCCATGACGTGCGAAGGGCCGGCTGCGGCCGGCCCTTCCTACCGCCGCGTGCCAACGATCCGCGCGCCTTTGCCCCTTTTCATTCAATGAGGAATCCGATGCTCGACGCCAATCTGACGCAACAGCTCACTCAATATCTCGGCATGCTTCGCGAGCCGATCGAGCTCGTCGCCTCTCTGGGCGACGATGCGAAGTCGACCGAGACGCGCGACCTGCTCACGCAGATCGATGCCCTGTCCGACAAGGTTTCCGCCAAGTTCGACGGCGACGACGAACGCCGTCCCAGCTTCATCGTGCGCCGCGCCTCCGACCCCAGCGTGTGGGTCCGCTTTGCCGGCGTCCCGCTCGGCCACGAATTCACCTCGCTGGTGCTCGCGCTCCTGTGGAGCGGCGGCCACCCGCCCAAGGTCTCCGACGAGACGCTGCAGGCGATCCGCGACCTCGAAGGCGAATTCAACTTCGAGATGTATTTCTCGCTGTCGTGCCACAACTGCCCCGACGTGGTGCAGGCGCTGACGCTGCTGGCACTTTTCAACCCGCATATTTCGGCGACCCTGATCGAAGGCGGCGCGTTCAAAGACGAAGTCGAGGAACGCGGCGTCATGGCCGTGCCCGCGGTCTTCCTCAACGGCGAAAGCTTCGCCAACGGCAAGATGAGCGTCGAGGAAGTTCTGGCCAAGCTCGACACCAATGCTGAAGCGCGCGCTGCCGCCAAGATCGAAGGCAAGGATCCGTTCGAAGTCCTCGTCATCGGCGGCGGCCCCGCCGGCGCCTCGGCCGCGATCTATACCGCCCGCAAGGGCTTCCGCACCGGCATCGCCGCCGAACGCTTCGGCGGGCAAGTGCTCGACACGATGGGCATCGAGAACTTCGTCTCGGTGTCCTACACCGAGGGCCCGAAGCTTGCCGCCGCGCTCGAGGCGCATGTCGGTCAGTACGATATCGACGTCATGAACCTGCAAAAGGCCGAAAAGCTGATCCCGGCGACCAAGCCCGGCGGCATGCACGAAGTCGTGTTCGCCAACGGCGCTTCCCTCAAGGCGCGCAGCCTGGTCCTGTCGACCGGCGCGCGCTGGCGCAATCTCGGCGTGCCGGGCGAGTTCGAGTACCGCAACCGCGGCGTCGCCTACTGCCCGCACTGCGACGGCCCGCTGTTCAAGGGCAAGCGCGTCGCAGTGATCGGCGGCGGCAACTCGGGCGTCGAAGCCGCGATCGACCTTGCCAACATCGTCGGCCACGTCACGCTGATCGAGTTCGATTCCAAGCTGCGCGCCGATCAGGTGCTGCAGGACAAGCTGCGCTCGATGAAGAACGTCGACATCCTGGTGTCGGCGCAGTCCACCGAAGTCACCGGCGACGGCGAGCTGGTCAATGGCCTCAGCTACAAGAACCGCGAAACCGGCGAGGAAAAGCACGTCGAGCTCGAAGGCGTGTTCGTACAGATCGGGCTGGTGCCCAACACCGAATGGCTGAAGGATTCCGGCCTCGAACTGTCGAAGTTCGGCGAGATCGTGATCGATGGCCATGCCGCGACCAACCTGCCGGGCGTGTTTGCCGCCGGCGATGCGACCACGGTGCCGTTCAAGCAGATCATCATCGCCATGGGCGAGGGATCGAAGGCGGCGCTCAGCGCCTTCGATTATCTCATCCGCAACGAAGCCGTGGACGAGATCGCGCAGGCGGCCTGACCCCTTCCCTGCAGGGTCGCAAACGGGCGGGAATCCTCAGGATTTCCGCCCGTTTCGCATGATGAAGCGGCGCGTTTTGGAAGTCCCGCAAGGCCAACCGACAATGGTTTGTGACAAGTGGGTTGAAAAATGCTGCAATACGGTATATAAAGGTATGCATGATCAACAGCATATCGGACTTTCACCGCTTCGCCTATCTTGAAGAGAACTTCGAAGATCTTCGTGACTATTGCAATGACAACGGCATTTGGATTTGCCAGTCACTGCGTAAAAAGGGGCCCATGACTTTCGCTCTTGCTAGAAGCGAAGACATGGCATCGGCCCTCAACAACAAGTTCGGGTAAAATTCGCTCGGGGCTGAGCAATCAGCCTCTGCGTCTTTTCAGGATTACATACAGCGCACCGCTGCCTCCATGGCGCCGGTGCGCGTTTCGTATGGCGGCGACCTCGCTCGCCATCGAACTCGCCGCGATCCAGTCGACGATCTTCGCGCGGATCGCGCCGCGCCGCGTGCCGCGATCCGCGGCATCGACGGGCCGGGGCTTGCCGGTCACGACGAGCACCACGCGCGCATCGAGCGCGCGCGCCTGTGCCAGACCATGCAGCAGTCGCGAATAGGCGACGTCGAGCGACGCACCATGCAGATCCAGCGTGTAGTCGGGCATCACCGTGCCCCGCGTCAGCTTGCGATCCCAAGTCGAATCGAGACTGTTGGCACGCTGCGAAGGCGCGGGAGCCGGCGGCGGCTTGGGCGGTGGTGCCTTCGGCCTGACGGGTTGCTTGGATTTCGAGGGTTGAGGCTGTCCCGAAGGAGCTGGCTTTGGCGCCGGCTTGTCCGCAACGCCCGGCTTGAGGCGAGCCGCCTCGATCGGCGCGACGGTGCGCGCCACCTGGGCCCAGGCTTCGGCTTCCTCCGCGCTGAGCCGGCGCCCCGGACGCCTCACCGGATGCCGAGCCGCGCGAGCGTCCCTTTGGGCACGAACACCAGCGCACGGCCGCGCCCGCTCATGCCGCCGGCGATCTGGCGCGCTTCCTCACCATTGCCCCAGAAGGTGTCGAACCGGTTCGGCCCCTTGATCGCTCCGCCGGTATCCTGCGCGATCCACAAGCCATTGGCCACGGTGCGATCCAGTTCGAGCCAGACCGGCGCGCCCAACGGGGTGAACCGCGGGTCGGTCGCGACCGAGCTTTCGCGCCGGACGGGGACGCCCAGCGCGCCCAGTGGGCCATCGCCGGTCAGTTCGCGGAAGAAGATCCAGCTCTGATTCTCGCGCATCAGCGCACGGCCTTCGACCGGATGCTCGCGAATGTACTGCATGATGCCTTGCATCGATCCGGGGTACTGGCCCGGTCCGTCACCGATCAGCCCCCGCTCGCGCATCACGCCGCCGATGCCGGTATAGCCGCGCCCGTTCTGCCCGGCATAGCCGATCCGCATGATCGTGCCGTCAGGCGCGCGCAGCATGCCCGAGCCCTGGATCTGGAGAAAGAAGAACTCGACCGGATCCGCCGCCCAGCCGATCTCGAGGCCGCGCCCGGCGAGCGCGCCGTTCTCGATTTCCGTGCGATCGAAGTAGGGAACGAAGTTGCCTTGCGCGTCGTAACGGCCGAGCGGCATCTGTTCTTTGGACGTGGGCTCCGCATCCCCCGGTCGCGCCCGCACCAGATCGTCCGGCAAGCCATAGACGGGGACATCGAAGCCTGGCAGACGTTCCCGCGATCCGGCGATGTCGGGTTCGAAATAGCCCGTCGCGAAAGCGCTGCCATCGCCGACTCGCACCGTCTCGAAATAGCGTTCGAAGAAACCCGGGCCATCGGCATAAGGCCAACTGGCGAAGGCGTCGCACGCCTCTTGCCAGTCCGCCGGGCGAGTCAGCCCGGAGGCATCTTCTCGGGTTACGAGCTTGGGGCAGCTTTCGTGAAAAGAGAGCAAGGCAGTCGCCGCATCGCCTTGGCGAAGATCGAGCGACTCGACCGTTGGCCCGGCGCTCACGCCCAGCGCGATGGCACTTTCTGCGGTCGTTTCAGGCAAGGAGCCGGGTGGAGGCGATGTGACCGGCGGGGGCGGCGAGCCCCGCGTGTCCCCCGGAATGATCCGGACGCAAGCACCAAGCAACAGCAGAAGACAGGCAACGCTGCCGAATTGCAGAAAGGCGGGGAGCGGACCGCGCGCCGCCGTCCTGCAAGAGGGCATCGGTTAACCCTCGTCGGTTTCCTCGAGCATCCAGTCGGGATCGGGCGAGCGCACGTCGCGCACGAATGTCCAGACATCGATCGATTCGATGGCATCATCGAGTGAGCCGGCGATCATCGTACCCTCGGAGTCGCGCGTCACCGCGGCGATGTCGCTGCGGAAGCGCACGGTGATTCGCGCATTGGGCGCTTCGTACTGCGCCCCGGTGATCTGCGTTTCCTCGATCCGGATGAGGCGGTTGTCGAGCTGCTCGCCCGCCGCTTCGCGCGCATCGATCGCCTGAGCGAAGCCTTCGTAGACCTCATCGTCGCACAGCTGCCGCAGCTCTTCGCGATCGCCGCGCCAGAAAGCTTCGAGCACGAGGCGATACGCGGTCTTCGCGCCATCGACGAAGGCGAAGGCATCGAACCGGCGATCGGCCGCGACGATTTCCTGCAGCCCGCGCTCGACCAGCGGCGTAGTACGCGGCATCTCGCGGATGCGCGGCGGAGTTGCGCCGTTGGCGGAAGCCTTGTCTTCGTGGCCACGTTGCGCAGCGGGACCGCGCGGAGCCCCGGCGGGACCCTCGAACCGTCCGGCGATCGGTTCCTCTTCATGCTCCGCACGGCGCCCAAGCACCGAGTAGAGTCTGAGCCCGAGGAATGCGGCGATCATCGCCAGGATTACGATTTCGACAGTCACGCTTACAGGTCCATCCTTTTTACGGCGTGTGAGCTCGCGCTCGAAAGTCAGCGCCAAGCATAGCCTGAGATAGGTAATCTTGACAAATGAACAACGCGTGAGTGCACCTTAGGGGGTAATTTTTCGTCCATATACCGCGTGGCGGCTTCGTCTCGTCGTCTCTTTGTTCGACAGCGGCGGCGGCAAGCAGCATTGCCGCCCGCATCGGCGAGTGCTAGGCGCCCGCTCCAGTTTCGACACGACATTTCGAGAGCGAGAGCAATCCATCATGGCCGATGAAGGCAACATCATCTCCGACCTCAACCTCGACGGCAACGGCGCGGACACCGATCCCAGCGCCGGCATCATCACGCAGTACGTGAAGGATCTCTCGGTCGAGAATCCGAACGCGCCGCAGAGCCATTCCTGGCAAGGCACGCCGCAGATCGACATCCAGTTCAACATCGGCGCGCGTCCGATCGAGGGCGAAGTCCACGAAGTCGAGCTCAAGATCACGGCGAAGGCCGGCTACGACGAAGGCGCCGCCTATATGGTCGAGCTGACCTATTGCGCGCTCGTCGGCATGCGCAATCTCGAGGACGGTCAGGCCCACGCGTTCCTCTATGCCGAAGCGCCGCGCATTCTCTTCCCGTTCGCCCGCCGCATCATTGCCGATGCCGTGCGCGACGCCGGCTTTGCGCCGCTGATGCTCGATCCGATCGATTTCAACGGCCTCTATGTCCAGCAGCTGGCGGCACAGCAGAACGACGGCATAGGCGCGCCGGTCGGCAACGCCTGAGCCGACCGGGCACAGCGAACCTTCCAGAGCGGGCCCCGCGGGCATGAGCCTCGTTCGCAACGTCGGGACGATCGGCGGACTCACGGCACTCAGCCGGGTCTTCGGCTTCGTGCGCGACATGCTGCTCGCGCGGGTGCTGGGCGCGGGGCTTGCGGCCGACGCCTTCCAGCTCGCCTTCGTGCTTCCCAACACGTTCCGGCGGCTGTTCGCGGAAGGCGCGTTCTCGGTCGCCTTCGTGCCGATGTACACGCGCGCGCTTTCGTCCGAAGGCGGTGAGGACGCGGCCCAGGTCTTTGCCAATCACGTGCTGGCGGTGTTCGTCTGGGTGCTGCTCGGCTTTTCCGCCATCGCGATGCTGGCGATGCCGGGAATCGTCTGGCTGCTGGCCAGCGAATATCAGGACGTCCCCGGAAAATTCGAGCTGGCGGTGCACCTCAGCCAGATCACTTTTCCGTATCTCGGTCTGGTGAGCCTGGTGGCGATGCTTTCGGGGGTGCTCAACGCGCACTCGAAGTTCGCGCCGGGCGCCTTCGTGCCGGTGCTGCTCAATCTCGTGCTGATCACCGGGATCATCACCGGCTATTATCTGCGCGAGGCGGGCGGAACCGACGTGACCGTCGCTTACGTCCAGGCGATTGCGGTCGCCGTCGCAGGCGTGGCGCAGCTGCTCTACATGGCCTGGGCGACGCGGCGCGCGGGCGTGCGGCTGAAGCTGAGCGCGCCGAAATTGACTCCGGACGTCAAGCGGCTGGCGATGCTGATCCTTCCGGCCACGCTCGGCGCGGGCGTCTACCAGATCAGCCAGTTCGTCGACACGTTCTTCGCGACCTCGCTCGAGCAGGGATCGCTGACGCTGCTGAAGTATGCCGACCGACTCAACCAGATGCCGCTGGGCATCGTCGGCATTGCGTTGGGCACCGCGATCCTGCCGATGCTGGCGCGCCACATCCAGTCCGGCGACATGCGCGAGGCGCAGCGGTTGCAGACCAACGCGGTCGAGATGGCGACGCTGCTGACGCTGCCCGCCGCGGTGGCGCTGGCGATCTGCGCGCCGGCCTTCGTCACGGCTTTCTTCGTCGGCGGCAAGATGACCGTGGCAAATGGCGCGGTGATGTCGAACATCGTCATCGCGCTCGTCGCTGGTCTGCCGAGCTACGTGCTGGTGAAGGTCTTCCAGCCCGGGTTCTTCAGCCGCGAGGACACCCGCACGCCGGTCTGGATCGCCGCCACCGTCCTGGTCATCAACATCGCAATCAATTTCTACGTGGTGCCGCGCTACGGCATCGTCGGTCTGGCGGGAGCGACCGCCTTCACTTCGACGATCAACGTGCTGGCGCTTTATACGATCCTGCAGAAGCGCGGTTGGTTCCACCTGACCTGGAAGCTGACCGGACGCATCGCGCGCCAACTGGTCGCAACGGTGGCGATGGGCGCGGCGCTGTGGCTGTTGATGCCGCTGATGGCGGACCGCTACGGCGGCAACGTGATCGAGCGCGTCTGGTCGCTGGCGGTGCTCTGCGTCTCGGGGCTGGTCGTCTTCTTCGCTGTCGCCTGGGTGATCGGCGCGCTCGACAAGGACCTCATCGCGCAGCTACGGCGACGTAAGCGGCCGCCCAGGCCGGTCGATCTGTCCGAATAAGCAAGAGAACCACAATGCGTATCGTCTCCGGCATTCAGCCCACCGGCAACCTGCACCTCGGCAATTACCTGGGCGCGATCCGGAACTGGGTGCGCATGCAAGATGACGGCGAATGCCTGTTCTTCCTCGCCGATCTTCACGCGATCTCGATGCCGCACGATCCGGCGACCTTGACCGCGAATACCTACGAGATGGTCGCGGCGCTGGTCGCTTGCGGCGTCGATCCCGATCGTTCGTACTTGTTCAACCAGACCCAGGTTCCCGCCCATGCAGAACTGCAATGGCTGCTCAACGGCACCGCGCGGATGGGCTGGCTGAACCGGATGACGCAATGGAAGGACAAGGCGGGCAAGAACCGCGAAGGCGCGTCCGCCGCGCTGTTCACCTACCCGGTGCTCCAGGCGGCCGACGTGCTGCTTTACCAGACCACCCACGTGCCGGTGGGCGACGACCAGAAGCAGCATCTCGAACTCGCGCGCGACATCGCACAGAAGTTCAACAACGACTTCGCCAGCGAAGACGATCCCGTTTTCACGCTGCCCGAACCGTTCATCCCGCCCGAAGCGGCGCGGATCATGAGCCTGCGCGACGGATCGGCCAAGATGTCGAAATCCGAGCCTTCGGACATGAGCCGCATCAACATGACCGACGATGCCGACACGATCATGCAGAAGGTCAAGAAGGCCAAGACCGACCCGGAACCCCTGCCATCCGACCCGGCGGGGCTGGAAGGGCGCGCCGAAGCCAAGAACCTCGTGGCGATCTACGCGGCAATGGCAGGCAGCAGCGTCGACGCCGTGCTGGCCGAGTTCGGTGGCGAAGGCTTCGGCAAGTTCAAGCCCGCGCTGGGCGAGCTGCTGGTCGAGACCCTGGCCCCGATCAACGCCCGCTTCGTTGAGCTGAAGCAGGACCGCGCCGCCCTGAGTGCGATCCTAGCCAAGGGTGCGGAGAAGGCACGCACTCTCGCCGCGCCGACGCTGTCCCGCACTTACGAGGCCCTGGGGCTGGTGCGGGGCTAAGCGCGCCGGCTAACCCAGCAAGGCTGCGCGCCGCTTGGCCCATGGCTCGGCGAGCGCGGCGACGGCGCCGAGCGCTTCGAGACCTGCACGGTCGCGCTTGTGATCGCCGGCGATGAGCAATCCGAAGACGCGCGCGACGGTCCAATCGGGCCAAGGGCGTTCGACCAGATCCAGCGCGTCTCCCGCCTCCACCGCGCCTTCCTCCAGCACGCGGTAGTACCAGCCAGAGCGGCGCGAACCGACCACGTTCGAAAGTATGTCGCGCCTTCCGAAGCGGGCATCGAGCTTGAAGCAAGGCTGCCGTCCGTGGCTCACTTCGACCAAGGCGCTGCCGAGGCGATAGACGTCGCCGATCGCGACCGTCTCCTCGGTCAATCCCTCGGTGGATACGTTTTCGCCGAAGGCCCCGGGCGTCGCGAGAAGCGGATGCGCACCGATCGCCTCACCCCACCACGAATAATGATCATGCGGATAGTGATGCACGGCCTTGTCCGGACCGCCATGGACGGCAAGGTCGGCTTGCGCATCGCCTTCGAGACCCAGGCGCGTGACGCGTACCGGGCCCTTGGCGGGCGCCTTCGCGATGGCACTCGGGGTCCCGTCGGGCAGAGCGCCGACACTCCCGCACTGTATCGAAAGGACAGGTATCGTCATCACTCGGTTGCATCCCTACATAACGATAGAAGGGACCAAGCCGGACTTTACGGCAATTATCAATTGTCAATTGCCACCCCGACTCGGCTCATCGCGTAAGTCATTCTATTCAACGACTATTCAGACCGAAACCGGTATAGGGCAACGTCAATGGAATGGGCCGTGCCGAAAGGGGCGTAAAGGCCCCTCGCGCTCGTGGAGATAGTGAACATGAAATCGAACCCAAAAAGAGGATTGGCGCGGCTTAGAATGGCAGCTGCGGTGGTCCTGCTGTCCGCGCTGGCGGCCTGCGCCTCTCCGTTCCGCGCCGACGTCTCGCGCTTCCAGTCGCAGCTGCCGCCGCCGCAGGGCCAGACCTTCGCGGTCGTGGCGGAAGATCCGGCGATGGCGGGCGGAATCGAGTTCGGCCAGTATGCCAGCCTCGTGACCAACCAGATGGCTTCGCTTGGCTACACGCCCGCAAGCCCGGAGACGGCGCAACTGCTGGTGCGCTTCGATTACGGCGTCGACAACGGCCGTGAGCGCATTCGCTCGACCGGATTCGCGCGCACGCCGTTCTGGGATCCCTGGTATGGCTACGGCTACGGTCGCGCCGGATTCTACGGTCGCCGTGGGCCCTGGGCTTATGGCTGGTACGATCCGTTCTTCGATGCTCCGCAAGTGACGAGCTACACCGTCTATACCAGCGGCGTCGGTCTCAAGATCGACCGGAAGGCCGACGGTCAGCGTCTGTTCGAGGGTCAGGCGGAAGCGGTGTCGACCTCCGATCGTCTGCCGTATCTCGTCCCGAATCTGGTCGAAGCGATGTTCACGAACTTCCCCGGGAACTCGGGCGAGACTGTGCGCATTACGGTGGCGCCAGAAAAAACACGCGGCTGATAAGACCGCCTGACAGCGCCTCCCCTCAAGGGAGACACCGAGGGACGGGTTCGCTGAAAACGCGGGCCCGTCCTTTTTTTGTTGCGCGTTGCGAAAATCCGAACTTCGGAAGAAATCAGGCGGTGACCTGAGCAGGCCGAGCGTTCACGTCCATTCGGCGCGCGCGGAACCAGGCGCGCAAACCGAAATGGACGGCGACGGCGCAGGCGCCCCCGATCACGCCGTCCAGCGCGTAGTGCCAGCCCAGCGCAATCGAGAGCGCGAACAGCAAGGCACTGAACATCGCCATCGGCCAGAAGAAGCGCGGCGCATGGACGCGGATGGCAAGCGCCATCCAGACCGCGGTGGTCACATGCAGCGAAGGCATCGCCGAGATCCCGCTACCCGCGCCGAAGCTGCGCGAATCGTACACCGCCCACAAGTAATCCGCCATGACCCGGGTCTCCGGGCCGGGCCCGAGCGCGGCGAAGTGATCGCCGTAGCCCATGCGTGCGTAGAAGATCGGGCCTGCTGCCGGCATCAGGATATGCACGAGGGGCCCCACCACGCTCCACAGCACGAAATAGCCGAGCATCACTGCCGACTTGTCGGCCGAGGCCGGCCGTGCGGCGACGACCAGCAGTGTGAGGATCATCATCCCCGTCCACAGCTTGTGATAGACGAATTCCGCCCCCGGAACGTCGAGCCAGTCCAGCAAGCTGAACGGATCGTGCCCGAACGCCAGCCAGCGGTCCGCTTGTGCGAGAAAGGGATCGGCGCGAAACGGCACGAGATAATTGAGCAGCGGCTTGAACCACAGGAACGCCATCATGTTGGCCCCCGCCAGGCCGATCATCAGCATCATGCCGATGAGCCAGTTGCGATCCTCGCGGACAATTCTGCCGAGCTCGGCAAGCGGGCTCTTCACGCCCATCGCCATCATCCGGACAAGCGCATAGATGCTTCCGACCACGGCCGAAGCCAGCATCCACGACGGCAGGATGACGAGGTTCGAGAGCAGGCCAGCAGAGTTCGGCGTAAAAACGAGCGCAGCCGCCGCCATCGCCAGTGTCAGGCCGATCGCGGGATAGATCCATTCCTTTTCGGCCTGCATGCGCGCGCTTCCCGATGCGGGCACGACAAACGGATCGTGCGCGCTTCTCGCGCGGCAGACCTAGGCACTATTGGTTAAGGGGCGGTTGCGGGTCGCCCAGTTGCGGGGCGCTCAATTGCCGAGCGACACCACTCCGCCGGTGGAGCCGAACCCGCCCTCGCCGCGCTCGGTGTCGTCGAGTTCGTCCACCTTCAGCCAGGTGGCCCGCACCACCGGCGCGATCACGAGCTGCGCGATGCGGTCGCCGCGCCGGACCTTGAAGGCCGTCTCGCCGTGATTGATGAGAATGATCTTCACTTCGCCGCGATAGTCCGAATCGACCGTTCCCGGCGTATTGGGCACCGAGATCCCGTGCTTGAGCGCCAGGCCGGACCGAGGCCGCACCTGGATCTCGAAGCCCGGCGGGATCGCCATCGCCAGCCCGGTCGCCACTGCATGGCGCGCGCCCGGCGCAATGGTCACGTCTTCGGCGGATACGACATCCATCCCCGCCGCCCCATCCGTGGCATAGGCCGGCAGTTCCAGCCCCTCGAAGTGCGGCAACCGCAGAACCGGTACGGGAATGTTATCCTGCGAGTGCATCGGCCATCCTTTCCACGAGAATCGTTGCGACCTCGTCCTTGGGCATTTCGGGCAAGCTGGTGACGCCGGTTCCGGTTACGATGTGGACCGAATTGGCATCGCCGCCCATGACATCGCCCGAGACATCGTTGGCGATGATCCAGTCGACGCCTTTGCGCTTGCGCTTGTCCTTCGCGTATTTGATTACATCGTCGGTCTCGGCAGCGAACCCGATCAGCAGCGTCGGGCGATCGGGTCGTCCCGCGACACCGGCGAGAATATCGGGATTTTCGGTCAGCAGCAGCGCCGGTGGGGCCGAGCCGCGCTTCTTGATCTTCGAACCGGCGACGTCCGCCGCGCGCCAATCGGCCACGGCGGCGACCATGACCGCGATGTCGGCAGGCAAGGCTGCCTTGACCGCGTCGGCCATTTCGCGCGCGCTCTCGACATCGATGCGATCGACGCCCGGCGGCGTCGCCAAATGGACTGGTCCGGCAACGAGCGTCACTCGCGCGCCCGCAGCAGCAGCGGCCGCCGCAATGGCAAACCCCTGCTTGCCCGACGAGCGATTGGCAATGTAGCGGACCGGATCGATCGGCTCCCACGTCGGCCCTGCAGTGACCAGCACGTGGCGTCCGTAGAGGGGGCGGTGCGCGGGATCAGTTTCGAACTCGGGCTGGCCGGCCAGCGGGTCTGTCGGGAACGCGTCTTCCGCTTCGCCTTCGATCGGCTCGGGCGGAGCCGAACGGTCGCCGACGACCAGATGGTTGATCGCCTGCGGATCGGTCGGGGGCGCACTTCGCGCCGTTCCCTTTTTCGAAAGCAGCGAACCGGCGCGCGCGAGCATTTCGGGCGTCATCTCGACGGGCTCATCTTCCGGCGGTTCCGGCATGTCCTGCGACTGCGCCTCGCCGCGATCGTCCAGACCGGCCGCTTGCCGCGCCTTGTCGATCCCGCGCGCGATGAGCGAACCGGCTAGACCGCCAAGGCCGATGTCGAGGCCGCCGTCATCCTCGTCCTCGTCCTCGTCCTGAGCATCCCGCACCGGCCTGTCGAACCCGAGCGGAAGCGCCAGCGGATCGTAAGTCCCCGACTGGTCCGAAAGCGCAGGCGTGCTGCCCGGCAGCGGCGCCACTTCGACCGGATCGAGCCCCAGGGCCCAGGACATCCGCTGCCAGATCGCGATCGGTTCGGGCAGGCGGCCGGGGCCGTATTCGCCGCAGGCCATCGCGCCTTCGTCGGGCTGCATCACGTCGATGCCCGCTTCGCGCAGGACATCGACATTGCGCATCGTCGCTGCGTGCTGCCACATCCGCACGTTCATCGCGGGCACCGCCATCACCGGTTTGTCGGTGGCGAGCAGCATGGTGGTGGCGAGATCGTCGGCGATGCCGGCGGCCATCTTGGCGAGCAAGTCTGCGGTCGCAGGGCACACGACGATCAGGTCCGCCTGCCGCGAAAGCTGGATGTGGCCCATCTCGGTCTCGTCCTTGAGATCCCACAGCGAGGTGTAGACGGGGTTCTCCGAAAGCGCCGCCAGCGCCATCGGCGTGACGAACTGCGCGCCGCCCTTGGTGAGCACGCAGGTCACGTCGCCGCCACCCTTGCGGATGGTACGGACGAGTTCGCAGGCCTTGTAGGCAGCGATGCCGCCACCAACGACCAGAAGTACGCGCGGGCCGGTCATCGATTACGTTCCTGCAGCAGTCGTGGTTACCAGGCAATTACTTTGGGGCGTTCAGAGCGGATGCAAGGGGCGGATGGCGGGCGGATGGCGGGCCGATGCCGGCTCTGCGGCTGGTTGCCCGCCCCTTCGTCATCCCGGGCTCGACCCGGGATCCAGCTTCTTGCCGCCAAGTGAGAGGTTCAAGCGGGGCCCCGGATCAAGTCCGGGGTGACGGTAAGTGCGACGCAAACTTCGGATGTAGTTACGACCTTGCCGGATCCATCACCCGATCCAGCCCATCGCGGCCGCGCCCCAGGCGCCGAGGGCGCCGGCCGCGGCGGCGAGGACATAGCCCGGCCAGTGAGGCCGACGCCGCCGGCGCTTGCGGTCCCAGATCAGTTCGACATGGGGCAGCGGGGCTTGTTCGGGCGCACCGCCCTTGGGCGGGAAGCGGTCCTCGATCCGGCGCACAAGGTCGGGCAGCCGCATCAGCGTGGCGACATCCTCGCGCACGCGATCGGCGATGGCCGCCTCGGGGCCGAGCTCGTCGCGAATCCAGCTGCGCACGAACGGCGCGGCGACGTCCCACATGTTGATCTGCGGGTCGAGCGCGGTCGCCAGCCCCTCGACCATCACCATCGTCTTTTGCAACAACAGCAAGTGCGGCTGAGTCTGCATGTCGAAATCGCGGGTGATGGCGAACAGCCCGTCGAGCATTTGCCCGACCGAAAGCTCGCTCACCGGCTTGCCGCGCATCGGTTCGCCCACGGCACGCAGCGCGGTCGCGAACTCTTCCACCGAATGATAGCTCGGGACGTATTGCGCTTCGAAATGGATCTCGGCGACGCGGCGATAATCACCGGTGGTCAGGCCATAGAGGATTTCGGCGAGCCACTGCCGGGCGCGACGGTTGATCCGGCCCATGATGCCGAAATCGATCGCGACGATCGTGCCGTCGGGCTCCACGAACAGATTGCCCTGGTGCATGTCGGCATGGAAATAGCCCGCGCTGATCGCTTGAGTCAGAAAGGCGAGCACAAGGCGCCGCGCCAGCACCGGCCGATCGACGCCGAAGTCTTCCAGCCGCCCCATGTCGCTGATCTTGGTGCCCGCGACCCATTCGAGCGTCATCACGCGACCGTTGGTGCGGTCCCAGTCGATGTCCGGCACACGATAGCCTTCGTGCCCGCGCATCGAATCGGCAAGTTCGGAGGCGGAGGCCGCTTCGCGCCGCAAATCGAGTTCGCGCAAGGTCCAGCGCTTGAGATTTGCGATCACCGCGCGCGGCCGCAACCGCGAGGCCTCACCGCCCAGCGCCTCGAGATGCGCCGCGGCCCATTCGTACGTCTCGACGTCGGCGGAAAAGCGTTCGCGAATGCCCGGGCGCAGCACTTTGACCGCGACTTGCCGCCCTTCGATGGTGGTGGCGCGATAGACTTGCGCGATCGAGGCGGAGCCGACCGGCTCGGTGTCGAATTGCGAGTAGAGCTGTTCCAGCGGACGATCGAAGCTGATTTCGATTTCGCGCCGGATCCCTTCGAACGGAACCGGCGGGAGACGGTCCTGCAGCGCCAGCAGATTGCGCGCCGCTTCCTCGCCGACGATGTCCGGACGCGTCGCCAGCGTCTGGCCGAGCTTGATCGCAGCAGGGCCGATCGCTTCGAAGGCGCCCGCATAATCGGGCTCTTTCGGCTGGATCGTGCCGATCCGCGCAATCCGGCACAAGCGCCGGACTTGCGGCGGGGTGTTGCGCCCTTCCTCGATGATCCGCAGCGCGCCGTGCCGCGCCAGGATCCGGCCCCACTTCAGCAGGCGCGCGATATGCGTGGCGGGCTGCGTCACTGTGCTGGCTTACGCCTTCCAGCCCGAGTGAATGGCGACGAGGCCACCCATGATCGGCTCGACTTTCGTCTGCGTGAAGCCGGCCTGGCGGATCATCGCCTCGAACTCACCCATTGCGGGGAAGCGCCGGATCGATTCGACGAGGTAGCGATACGATTCGGCATCGCCCGCGATCGCCTTGCCGATCTGCGGCACCAGCTTGTGCGAATAGGCATCGTAGACTTCGCGGAAGCCGGGCCACTCGGTGGTCGAGAATTCCAGGCAGAAAAAGCGGCCGCCAAACTTCAGCACGCGGAATGCCTCGGCCAGCGCCGCGTCGATCCGCGTGACGTTGCGAATGCCGAAAGCGATGGTGTAGGCATCGAAGGTGCGATCCGGCCATGAAAGCGTCTCGGCGTTCTGGCAGGACCACACGAGGCTGCCTTCGCCATCCGCCATGCCGCGCTCCATCGCGCGCGCAACGCCGACGTCGAGCATGTCCTGATTGATATCGGCGACCGTCACCGCCGCGCCCGATGCGGCGAGGCGGAAGGCGATGTCGCCGGTGCCGCCCGCCATGTCGACGATCGACTCGCCCGCACGCGGTTTGACCCGGCGCACGAAGCGGTCCTTCCACAGCCGGTGCATGCCGCCCGACATCGCGTCGTTCATGACGTCGTACTTAGCGGCAACATTCGAGAAGACGCCGCCAACGCGCGCGGTCTTCTCTTCGGGGCTGACCTCTTCGTAACCGAAGGAAACGGTATCGCTCATCCTCGGTCCTGTAACGCGGCGGGAGGGAGCGCGCCACCAGTGTCTTTCGTGCGAAGCGCCAATGCGGACAGAACGATCCCGATGACGATCAAGCCCATCCCGGCCATGTGATAGCCGTGCAGCCGCTCGCCCAGCAGCAGCGCCGAAAGCAGCGCGCCGAACAGCGGCATCAGCGTGATCGCCTGGCCCGCGCGCGGCGCACCGATCGTCGCGGTGGCGGCGTTGTAGATGAAATAGGCGACGACCGATGGCAGCAGCCCGACGTAGGCGAACGCCGCGAAGACCTCCACGCTCCAGTTGACCCGCTCGCCATCCGCCCATTCCTGTGCGGCGAGAACCGCCATCGCCGCCGCCCCGATCAGAAAGGTTACGAAGATGAAAGTCGCGGGCGCAACTCGCGGCCGGCAGCGCAGCAGCACCGTATAAAGCGACCAGACGATGACCGCTGCGCCCACCAGAAGATCGCCGACCCTGAAATGCATCGCCGCCAGGGTCGACCATTGCCCCCGCGCCACGATCCAAACGACGCCCGCGGTCGAGGCCGCGACGCCCAGCGCCTGCAGCGGGGCGACGCGTGTGCGAAACAGCGTCCGGTCGAGCAGCGCGACCACCGCGGGAACCGCCGCCTGGATCAGCAGGGCATTGGTCGCGGTCGTATAATGCAGTCCCTTGTAGAGAAAGGCGTTGAACGCGGCGACGCCGAGCAGCCCCAGGACCAGCAGCCAGGGCCATCCTTTCGCCAGCGCCGCTCGGTCGGTCGCGAGATGCGGCAGGGCGAACGGCCACACCACCAACGCTGCGATCATCCAGCGCGCGAGCGCCAAGGTGAAAGGCGGAATGTCGTCGCGCATCGCGCGCCCGACGATCGAATTGCCCGCCCACAACAGCATGACGAGCCCGAGCAGCAGATAAGTCCGCGTGGTGGGCGACAAGGTCTTCATCGCGCGGCCCCTAGAGCTTTGCCGCCCTCATGGCGAGGCCAGCGATGACATGGCGGCGGATGCACGCTAAACGCCGCCCGGCCATGCCCGAACTGCCCGAAGTCGAAACCACCGTGCGCGGTCTGGCGCGTCATCTCGAGGGGCAACGCATCGCGCGAGTCCAGCTCCACCGGCCCGACTTGCGCCGTCCGTTCCCGCCCGATCTGGTCCAGATGCTGACCGGCGCGCGAATCACCGGGCTCTCGCGCCGGGCGAAGTACGGGCTCATCGCCACCGACCGGGATCACACGCTGATCTTCCATCTCGGCATGTCGGGACGCTGGCGGATCGAACCCGATGCGATCGGCAAGCACGACCATCTCGTGCTCGAAACCGAGGACGGGGCGATCTTCGCGCTCAACGATCCGCGCCGCTTCGGCTCGGTCGACCTTGTCGCGACGGACATGTTGGACAGCTGGGGGCCGTTCGCGGGGATGGGTCCCGAGCCCTTGGGCGAGGACCTTACGCCCGCATACTTACGCCGCGCCTTTGCGGGGCGAATCGCGCCCATCAAGCAGCTCCTGCTCGATCAGCGGATCGTCGCCGGGCTCGGCAACATCTACGTGTGCGAAGCGCTGTTTCGCGCGCGCATCCGCCCCGCGAAAGCGGCGGGGCGTGTCTCGCTGGCCGCGCTCGGCCGCCTCGTCCCGGCGATCCGGGCCGTGCTGATCGAATCGATCGAAGCCGGTGGCTCGACCATCCGCGATTACGCGCAACCGACCGGAGAACTGGGCTATTTCGCCAAATCCTGGCAAGTCTACGGGCGCGAAGGCGAGACTTGTGCGTGCGGGACCAGCGTGGCCCGCTTCGTTCAAGGCGGGCGCAGCACCTTCTGGTGCCCGAACTGCCAGAAATAGGGGCTTTCGGCCCGCCTGTTGGGTTGACGCAGGCACCTGTCATCGCTAAGGGCCGCGCTTTCCTGGCGACTCCGATCTGCCAGTACCCAGTTTCGAATTGAACGAGGCCGCGTCGCGGCCATGAGATAAGGACCGACATGGCCAATACGCCGCAAGCCCGCAAGCGCATCCGTCGCAACGAGAACCGCTCGCTCGTGAACACCAACCGCATGAGCCGCATCCGCACCTTCGTGAAGAAGGTCGAGCTCGCCATCGACGGCGGCGACAAGACTGCGGCGACCGAAGCGCTCAAGGCAGCCCAGCCCGAGCTGTCGCGCGGTGTGGCGCGCGGTGTGCTTCACAAGAACACGGCAGCGCGCAAGATGTCGCGTCTGACGAAGCGGGTTGCCGCTCTCTGATTCATCCCGAAACGCGAATCGATTCGGCTGCATGACCGCCATGTGACCGATCGTTCAGCGGGACGAAATGAGAACGTCTTATAAGGGGGGCCAGCGGCTCCCCTTTTTGCATTTTTGCAGAGCATCCTGCGTGTAATCGAAATGTAGGAAAACTGCGGGATTCGCTTTGCTGCAGTGCAGTGAATCAGATAATTATCGTGTAAAATCAGGCGGGTACAACTATTTTGACGGGAAACTGCGACGTTCGGCCTGTCAAGGCAAAAGATTCCGCTTGTGACCGGATGAGTGGCTTGAACAGTCCGGCGGGACCTCTCAAAAGGGTCTCAGCCGTTGCGGAACGGCTCGGGGTATACGTCATATTTCGATACTGTCGCCGTCGCAAAAGTTGCTTTTGCGCGTGGGGCGGAACTGTATCGTGTCGCCCTTGGTTGTCCGCAATAGCATGGTCGTAAACAACTTGGAGGATTCTGGGGTGTCGGGGTCGTTCATGGGAAGCGCCAAGAGCGCGGGCAAAAAGCCAAAGGGTGAAAAGATCGCAATGGAAGAGGATCCGGAGGCCCTCAATCTCGCAGCTGACTGGGCAGATATCAGTCAGGGTCTTCGCAAGGATCTTGGTCAGCAGGCCCACAGCCAGTGGATCAAGCCGATCCAGCCGGGCCCGCTCTGCAAGGAGACGGGCACGCTCGATCTTTACGTTCCGACCGAATTCACGGCGAACTGGGTTTCGGATCGCTTTTCGGACCGGCTTTCGCTTGCCTGGAAGATTGCCCGTCCGGACGTGCGCCACGTGCGCATTCTCGTTCAGCCCGGCCGGCGCCATCCCGAATTGCGGCTGGGCAACGGCGGCAACCCACGGCGCGCCGCCAACGACGGGGCGCACGGCAATGATCCGCTTTCCTCCGTGCTCGACGGCGACGCTTTTGCGACGCTGGGGCAAGGCGGCGTCGGCATCGATGCCTCGCTGACTTTCGCGTCGTTCGTCACGGGCACGAGCAATATACTGGCGCGCAATGCCGCGCAGCGCATGTCGGAGCGCGAAGCGCCGCAGTTCTCGCCGCTCTACCTCAAGGCCGCGACCGGCCAGGGCAAGACGCATCTGCTGCACGCGATCGGCCACGCCTATCTCGCCAGCCATCCCAACGCGCGGATCTTCTACTGTTCGGCCGAGCGCTTCATGGTCGAGTTCGTCCAGGCGCTGCGCCAGAACCAGATGATAGAGTTCAAGTCGCGGCTGCGCGGTTTCGACCTGCTGCTGGTCGACGACATCCAGTTCATCATCGGCAAGTCGGCCGCGCAGGAGGAACTGCTCTACACGATCGATGCGCTGCTCGCCGAGGGCAAGCGCCTCGTGTTCGCCGCGGATCGTTCGCCGCAAGCGCTCGACGGTGTCGAGCCGCGCCTGCTGTCGCGCTTGTCGATGGGCCTCGTCGCCGACATCCAGTCGGCCGACATCGAACTGCGCCGCTCGATTCTCGAGAACCGGCTGCAGCGCTTCGCTTCGGTCGATGTCCCGGCCGACGTCATCGAATTCCTGGCACGCACCATCAATCGCAATGTCCGCGAGCTCGTGGGCGGCCTCAACAAGCTGATCGCCTATGCCCAGCTCACCGGCCAAGCGGTTTCGCTGCAGCTTGCCGAAGAGCAGCTGACCGATATTCTGTCGGCCAATCGCCGGCGCATCACCATCGACGAGATCCAGCGCACGGTCTGCCAGTTCTATCGCATCGATCGCACCGAGATGAGCTCCAAGCGCCGCGCCCGCGCCGTGGTGCGGCCACGCCAAGTGGCGATGTATCTGGCCAAAGTGCTCACGCCGCGCAGCTATCCGGAAATCGGACGCAAGTTCGGCGGCCGCGATCATTCGACCGTCATCCACGCGGTGCGCCTGATCGAGGAACTGCGGACGCGCGATGCGGATATGGATGGCGACGTGCGCAGCCTGCTGCGTCAGCTCGAAAGCTGATCACACACCCCGCAAGGGACGTCCGATCGACTCCTTGAACCCACGCTCTATGCACCGCTTATCGACAGGCTGTGCATAGACTTTCCCCGTGTTGTTCACAGGGTTACGGACGGCCCGTCCGGCGGCCGCGATCGAGTCGAATGCGGTGATTGAGGCGTCCGCGCGACGCGCCCCCTTCCCCGCTCTCGATTGAAGGCGTAGAGCGCCCGGCATGTCCCATCAGCTTTTGCCGCATAGCTTCCTCCAGGCCGTCCAGCGCGGCGTGCTGGGCCGGTGCCCGCGCTGCGGGGAAGCCAAGCTGTTCCGCAAGTGGCTGAAGTCGGTCGACCGGTGCCCCGCTTGCAGTCAGAACTGGACGCATCATCAGGCCGACGATTTCCCGGCCTACATCGCGATCTTCGTGACCGGACACATATTGGCGCCGGTCATCATCCTGCTTTCGCTCGACTATTCGCTGTCGCCGCTGGCGATGTTCGCGACAATCATTCCGGTCGCTCTGGCGATGATGCTGGGCATGTTGCAGCCCGCGAAGGGTGCCGTCATCGCGGCGCAGTGGTGGCACGGGTTGCACGGCTTCACCAAGGAACGCCGCCTCGATACGGCGGAACCCGAAAGCACTGGCGAAACGTGAGTCTTCCGCCCGAAAGGCTGGAACGGTTCGCGCGGCACATCATCCTTCCCGAAGTGGGCGGGAGCGGCCAGGTCGCGCTCGTCGGCGCGCATGTCGTTCTCATCGGCTGCGGCGGGATCGGCAGCCCTGCCCTTCAATATCTCGCCGGCGCCGGGATCGGCCGGCTTACCCTGGTAGATGACGACGTCGTCGACCTCTCCAACCTCCAGCGGCAAACGATCTTCACGCCGTCCGATGTCGGCCAGCCCAAGGCGGAAGCGGCGGCCGAATGGGTACGACGGTTCGATCCTGCCCTCGAAATCCGTACCGTCGCAGAGCGTTTGGGGGTCGAAAACGCCGCGCAAGTCCTCTCAGGCGCGAGCCTCGTACTCGATGGGTGTGACAACTTCGCGACTCGCCTGGCGGTATCGGACACGTGCGTGCGGCTCAAGATCCCGCTGACCAGCGCCGCGATCGGGCGTTTCCAGGGCCAAGTCGCGAGCTTTGCCGGGCATTTGCCCGACCAGCCCTGCTACCGCTGCTTCGTGGGCGACGCTTTCGATGCCGAGGATTGCGATACTTGTGCCGCGGACGGCGTGCTCGGCGCGATGGCGGGCATGGTCGCGACCTTCGGCGCGATGCAGGCGATTCGCGTGCTGCTCGAGGGCGACGCCGCGCTGGGCGATCCGCAGTTCGGCAAGCTCCATCTGCTCGATGGCCTGGCGCCAAGCCTGCGCACGCTCACCATCGCCAAGGACCCCGAATGCAAGGGTTGCTCAGGCGTCGAATCAGGCAAGCGCTAGCATCTCGTCAACCCACGCGGGGACGATTTCACTCGCGGGACCGTGGCGTGCCTCGTCGAACCAGCGCGATCCCTGACTGGGTTCGAGATTGAGTTCGAGCGTCGCTGCGCCAAGCTCGCGCGCGTTGCGGACGAACCCAGCCGCGGGATAGACCGCGCCCGACGTGCCGATCGAGACGAACAGATCCGCTTCATGCAAAGCGGCTGCGATCTCCTCCATCCGGTACGGCATCTCGCCGAACCAGACCACGTCGGGCCGCAGCGCCGCTTCGCCGCATTCCGGACATGGCGGGCGGTGGATAAGCGGGCCGCTCCACGCCGGTCGCGAATCGCATGCGGTGCACCACGCGGTGTGATGCTGGCCATGCATGTGCAGCACGCGCCGCGCACCCGCGCGCTCGTGCAAGTCGTCGACGTTCTGAGTGACGATCAGCAGTTCCCCTGGCCATTCGGCATCGAGCCGGGCCAGCGCTTCGTGCGCCAGGTTGGGCTGCTTCTCGCGAATCGCCGCGCGGCGCATGTCGTAGAAGGCGAGCACCAGGTCGGGATCGCGCGCGAACGCCTCGGGCGTGGCGACGTCCTCGGGCTTGTAGCGCTCCCACAGGCCGCCGGCGGTGCGGAAGGTGTCGATCCCGCTTTCGGCGCTCACGCCGGCGCCGGTCAGGATCACGATATTGCGAATGTTGGTCATCGCGGCCAAGAGAGCATGAAATGAGTCATCGATCCACGTCGTGGATCGCGGCACCGGCCCGCGCCCCCACCCGACCTCCCATCAGGATACACTCGTGGGAGGTCGGGTGGGGGAGCGGGCCGGTGCCGCATGCAAACGAGGATACATCAATGGCGAGAATCGGGATCATCGGCAGCGAGGGACGCATGGGGCAGGCGATCGCCGCCGCCATCGCCGATGCCGGCGAGGATTTCGCCGGCGGTGTCGACAAGGGCGGCGACGTCGCCGCGCTGGCGGCGCAAAGCGATGTGCTGGTCGACTTCTCCTCACCCGCGGCGCTGGAAGAGAACCTCGATGCGGCCGCGGCGGCGGGCGTGCCCGTGGTCATCGGTACGACAGGGCTGGAGGAACGGCATCACTTCCTGATCGATCACGCCGCCGAGACGATCCCGGTGCTCCAGACCGGCAACACCTCGCTCGGCGTCACGCTCCTCGCGCATCTCGTGCGCGAAGCCGCAAGCCGGCTCGGCGAGGACTGGGACATCGAGATCGTCGAGACTCACCACCGAATGAAGGTCGACGCCCCCTCGGGCACCGCGCTACTGCTGGGCGAGGCTGCAGCGCGCGGGCGCGGGGTCGATCTCGCACAGGATTCCGAACGCGGACGCGACGGCATCACCGGCAAGCGCGGCACCGGCGCGATCGGCTTCGCGGCCTTGCGCGGTGGCACCGTCGCGGGCGATCACACGGTCGCCTTCCTCGGCGAGAGCGAGCGGCTGACGCTGTCGCACATGGCCGAAAACCGCAGCATCTTCGCGCGCGGCGCGGTGCGCGCCTGCCAGTGGATCCTCGGCAAGCCGCCCGGCCGCTACACCATGCCCGAGGTGCTGGAGCTTTGAAGAAGGCCGATATCTTCGAGTTCTTCCGCCGGCTGGCCGAGGCGAACCCGGACCCGGTGACCGAGCTCGAATATGGCGAGGACAACGTCTACCAGCTGCTCGTCGCCGTGGTGCTTTCCGCGCAATCGACCGATGTCGGGGTCAACAAGGCGACACGGGCGCTGTTTCGCGAAGTGAAGACGCCCGCGCAGATGATCGAGCTTGGCGAAGAGGCGCTCAAAGAGCACATCAAGACCATCGGCCTGTTCAATTCCAAGGCCAAGAACGTCATCGCGCTATCGGAAATGCTGGAGCGCGATCATGACGGCGAAGTCCCCGCCAATCGCGATGCGCTGACCGCCCTTCCCGGCGTTGGCCGCAAGACCGCGAACGTCGTAATGAACTCGGCCTTCGGCGCGGAGACCTTCGCGGTCGACACGCATATCTTCCGCGTGTGCAACCGCACCGGCCTCGCCAAGGGCAAGACGCCGCTGGCGGTCGAGAAGGGGCTGGAAAAAAACGTGCCCGATCCTTTCCGGATCGGCGCGCATCACTGGCTGATTTTGCATGGCCGCTACGTCTGTAAGGCAAGGACCCCCGAATGCTGGCGTTGTCCGGTCGTGGACTTGTGCACCTACAAGACGAAGGTCACGGAACGACCGGGCAAGCGAGCCGTTGCGAAGGGGGAGAGCTGAAAGACCTATAAGGAGCGATGCCATGAAAATCACGAATGGACTTGCCGCCGTCCTCGCGATCGCGGGCCTGAGTGCCTGCGCCCAGTCCGATACGCGTTCCGCTTCCAAGCCTGTGGCGCCTGCCGCGCAGGTGGTGGGCGAGCCGGTGGACTGCCTGCAGCTTACCAGCTTCCGCTCCACTCAGATCCGCGACGATCGCACGATCGACTTCATGGGCACCGGCGACAAGGTGTGGCGCAACACGCTGCCCAACAGCTGCCCCGGCCTGAAGTCGGCCGACGCGTTCACGTACGAGACGTCGCTGTCGCAGCTGTGCAACGTCGACATCATCACCGTACTCAACAACTTCGGCGGCCGCCCACAGCGCGGTGCGGGTTGCGGCCTGGGCACGTTCGTGCCGGTGAAGCTGGCGAAATAGCCTAGACGTCGTCCGCGCTGATCATCTCGGCGCGGTCGATCTCTCCGGTCATGACCGCGACCGTGGTCGCCACGGCGGCATCGCCGCTGACGTTGGTGGTGGTGCGCATCATGTCCATGATTCGGTCTACGCCCGCGACGAAGGCGATCGTCTCGAGCGGCACGCCCACCGCGCCGAACACCAGCGCCATCATAATCAGACCCGCGCCCGGGATGCCCGCCGCACCCACCGCGCCCAGCGTCGCGAGGATCGAGATCAGGAAGTAATCCCCCCACGACAAGTCGACGCCGAACACTTGCGCGCCGAACAGCGTGGCGAGGCCGAGATACATCGCGGTGCCGTTCATGTTGATCGTGGCGCCGAGCGAAATCACGAAGCTCGCCACCGAATTGCTGACACCGAGGTTGCGCTCCGCGCAGCGCAGCGTGACGGGAAGCGTGGCGTTCGACGATGCGGTGGAATAGCTCACGGCCATGGCATCGATGATCCCACGGAAGAAATCGCGCACCGGCAGCTTCGCAAGGAACCGGATCATCAACGAATACATGCCGAAGATGATGATCAGGCAGCCGAAATAATTGAGCGCCACCAGCTTGGCGAGCGCGAACAGCGCGTCCTGGCCCAGCGTACCCGCGACCCAGGCCATCAGCGCGAAAACGCCGAACGGGGTCAGCTCCATCACGATCATCGTCACCTTCTGCATGATGACCGAACCCGAATCGAAGATCTTCTGGGTCGGCACCCCATCCTCGCCCGCCATCAGGATGCCGATGCCGATCAGCAGCGCAAAGACGATCAACGGCAGCACTTGCACGTCCGCCATCACTTGCACCGGGCTTTCGGGCACCATGGACAGGATCATGTCGACTGCGGTGGTCTCGTTTGGCGCAGGGGTTGCGCCGCGATCGATCGCCGTGACGTCGAGGCCCGATCCCGGTGCGAAGAAGGTGCCGAGCAGCAAGCCGAGCCAGACCGCGATCTGCCCGGTGACCACGAACAGCAGCAGCGCTCGCCCGCCGACGGCGCCCAGCTTGCGCAAGTCGCCGATCGCAGCGACGCCCGAGACCAGCGAGAAGAAGATCAGCGGGACGACGAGCATCTTGATCGACTTGATGAAGAAGTCGCCGATCCACTTGATGCTCTCGGCGCCCGGACCCCAGAAGACGCCGACGGCGACGCCGAGAATCAGCGCGGCAATGACGCGCTGCCAGAGGGGAATCTTGAACCAGGTAGCAAGCATTCAGTTTTCCCCCTGAGAGCGCGCGGTCATCCGCGCCTCGTGCGACAGGCTTGCAAGTGCGCGCCGTTTAATCAAGCGGCGAGCGCAGCCTCGGCAATGCGTCGGTAAATACGGGCAAGCCCATCGAGATCGTCGAGCGCGACAGCCTCGTCCCGCTTGTGCATCGTCGCGTTGCACAGACCGAATTCGATCACCGGCGAAAAGTCCTTGAGGAACCGCGCATCGGAGGTGCCGCCACTGGTCGAAAGTTCGGGCGCGAAGCCGAGTTCGGCCTCGATCGCCTGCGAGACGATCTGCGAGAAGGTGCCCGGCTCGGTGAGAAACGCTTCGCCCGAAATCGCCGCGCGTGCCGTGCCGCCGTGCTTTGCCGCGATCTCGCTCACGCGTTCGGCCAGCCCGGCACCGGTGTGCAAGTTGTTGAAACGGATCGAGATGCGCGCGCTCGCCTTGCCGGGGATGACGTTGTGCGCCGGATTGCCGACCGTCAGGTCGGTCGCTTCGAGATTCGAGGCCTGGAACCAGTCGGTGCCTTCATCGAGCACGATCGCCTTCAGCTCCGCCAGCATCGCGACCAGCTTGGTGATCGGATTGTCGGCAAGGTGCGGATAGGCGACGTGGCCCTGCACGCCCTCGACCTCGAGAAAGATGTTCACCGACCCGCGCCGCCCGATCTTGGCCGTGTCGCCCAGGCGATCGACCGATGTCGGCTCGCCGACGAGGCACAGATCGGGGATCGTATCGATGCCGCGCATGTGCTCCATCAGCGCCAGCGTGCCGTAGCGGGCCGGCCCCTCCTCGTCGCCGGTGATGATAAAGCTGACGGTCCCGGCATCGACCGGCAGATCACGCACCGCCGCGACCATTGCCGCGATGGATCCCTTCATGTCGACCGCACCGCGGCCATAGAGCAGCTCTCCGCGCCGTTCGGGCGCGAACGGCGCGCTGGTCCACCCCTCGCCCGGAGGCACGACATCGACATGGCCGGCGAACGCGAAGTGGCGACTGCCGGGCGGCCCCCGACGGATGGCGAAAAGGTTCTCGACGGGTCCGTCCGGCGCCTCGCCCGCCATGAAGCGCGTCACTTCGAACCCCAGCGGCGCGAGCTGCGCTTCGAGACAGTCGAACACCAGCCCGGCCGCAGGCGTCACGCTGGGGCAGGCGATGAGCGCCTCTGCCAGTTCGGCTACGGTCTGGGCGGTCTGGGATGCGATCGATGCGTCTGTCATTCCGGGGACAGCGCATATGATCTAGTCTGCCGCGATACAAGCCGAAGGACCGCCCATGCCCAAACTCGACCTCGAGACCATCTCCCGATCCAATGCCACCGGATACCCACCGCCGTTCGACACGGCGGTCTCTGGGCGCTGGTGGCGGCGGTTGGCACCGGCGGGCGGCCTCACCCGCATGGGGGCGAGCCACGTGGTGCTGAAGCCCGGCGCCTGGTCGAGCCATCGCCACTGGCACGACGACGAGGACGAGCTGGTCGTCGTGATCTCGGGGAAGGCCGTGTTGGTCGAAAACGAAGGCCGGACGCTGCTGCAAGCAGGCGATGTGTGCGCCTGGCCTGCCGGCGACCGCAACGGCCATCATATCATCAACGAGAGCGAGACGGATTTCGTGTTCGTCGCGATCAGCGCGGGCAACCGTGACGGCAGCGGCGGCTATTCGGATATCGACATGGTCTTCAACCGCGACGGCTACTTCCACAAGGACGGCACGCCTTACGGAACACAGCGGCCGGAGTAAGCGCTCCCAGCGCTAGCCAAGCGCCTGATCGAGCAGGCGCGCGGCGCGCAAGCCGGCCTGGACGATGCGCTCGTCGGCGATCGGGATCGCAGCCTCGATCGCCGCGTTGGACCAGACCACCGAGTCTGGCGAATCTTCGCACGGCAGATCACCGGTTGCGACCGGGTAGACGAAATCGCGCGCGAGCTGCCAGCTCTCACGCGCCCAGTCGGCGACCTCTCCCGTCGCGATGTCGGCCTTTTCCGCAGCCGCGTATCGCCGGATCAGGGGCGGCCGCGCCGAGGAGATCGCGCGTTCCGCCAGCGCGCCGTCCCAGATCGCGTGCAGATTGCGACCCGGCGCAATGCCGTACATCGCGTCGATGGTATTGCCGCCGAGATCGCCGTTGTCGCCGCTGTGCAGCGGCATGTGGACGTCGCCGACGAGGTGCACGAGGAAGGCAAGGGCCTGCACTCGCTCGTAGTCGGGCTGCGACCGATCCGCGAGAATCGCGCGGTCGCGCTCGATCTGCCCGGTGACGCAGGTGCCGTTCGCGCAGTTCTTCTTCGCATCGAACGCCTCGCAGACCGGTTGCGTCTGGTAGTGCCAGGGGAACGTATAGCCCCAGCGCACCCGATCGTTGCGGACACAGTCCGCCCAGACCGCAGCTTCCTCCAGCGTGCGCATCGGACACTTGGGCGTGCGCAGGATCGCGCTCTTCGCCAGCAGTGCGGTGATCCGCGCGCGAGTCTGCGGCTGGACGTTGGCCATCGCGATCGCGGCGGTCGTTGCGTGGCCATACGCGCCCCAGGCGAGGGCAGGTGTCGATACCAGGCCGGCGACGAGCGCCAGCGCAAATGCCAGAAACGTCTTCACTGGCCGACGGGAATCTCGAACTGCTCGATCACCCATTCCTCGTCCTCGGCCGCGCGCACCCATTGGGTCAGCCATTCGTGTTCCCAGATGGCATCGGCATAGCCTTGCGCGAAGCCCGGCAGCGGGATGCCATAAGTCAGGAAGCGGCTGATGACGGGCGCGTAGATGATGTCCGCGGCACAGAAACTGCCGAACAGGAACGGGCCGCCCTTGCCGAAGCGGGCCCGCGCTTCGGCCCAGAGCTGCAGGATGCGCACGATGTCGCCGCGCACCTCCTGCGACAGCTCCACGCCGGCCAGGCGCGAGCGGATGTTCATCGGGCAGGAGCGGCGAAACGACAGGTATCCCGAATGCATCTCGGCGACCATCGAACGCGCCATCGCGCGCGCGGTGTCCTCCTTGGGCCAGAAGCGGTCGCGGCCGACCTTGTCGGCGAGATAATCGATGATGGCGAGGCTGTCCCACACCACCGCATCGCCGTCCCACAGGATCGGCACTTTGCCGGAGGACGGCGCCAGGTCGTCGTCGCTGCGCTTGCGCTGCTCCCAGTCCTCTCCGAGGATCGGGACGGTCAGCTCCTCGAAATGCAGGCCCGATTGCTTGCAGGCGAGCCACGCCCGAAGCGACCAGGACGAATAGTTCTTGTTTCCGATGATCAGCTTCATGGGCGGCGTCCCTATTGCTGCGCGAACGGTCGCCCTAAAGATTAAGGTGAGGGGTGTCGAGGATGAACGCGAGCGGCGAGCCCCCCGCGATCCCCGGAGACACCTCATCCCACCTTCGGAGCCGCCGGCGCAGGGCGTAGTTGCGGATCCGCGCTCAGCATCCGGATCGTCGCCCAGGCCATCGCCAGCAGCACCAGCGCGAAAGGCAGGCCCGTGACGATCGCGGCGGTCTGCAGCGCGCCGAGCCCCCCGGCGAACAGTAATCCGGCGGCGAGCACGCCCATCGACACCGCCCAGGTGACGCGCGGCACCAGCCCCGCCTCGTGATCCCCGCCAGAGGCGATCATGGCGACGACCAGCGCACCGCTGTCCGCCGATGTCACGAAGAACGTGGCGATGATGATGACGGCAAGGCCCGAAGCGACCGAGGTCAGCGGATAGTGGCCGAGAAAGGCGAACAGCGCGTCAGGCATGCTGGTCGCGACGGCGGCTTGCAGCCCGCCCTTGCCGAACAGCTCGATGAACAAGGCGCTGTCGCCGAAAATCGTCATCCAGATGAAGGTGAACAGGCTCGGCACCAGAAGCGTGCCCGCGATGAATTCGCGCACCGTGCGCCCATAGGAAATGCGCGCGATGAAGATTCCGACGAAAGGTGACCAGCTGACCCACCAGGCATAGTAGAAGATCGTCCAGTCCATCTGCCACTTGCCGCCGGTATAGCTTTCGGTCCAGCTCGAAAGGTAGATGAACTCCTGGAGATAATATCCCAGGTTCTGGATGAACGAGTTGAGCAGGAACACGGTCGGTCCGGCGACCAGGACGAACAGCGCCAGGATCAGCGCAAAGCCCATGTTCATCTGCGAAAGCAGCTTGATCCCCTTGTCGAGGCCGAAAGCGACCGAAGCCGTGGCCATGGCGGTAACGACGGCGATGATGACGGCTTTCGCCACCATCGTATCGCCCGCACCGAACAGGAACGACAGGCCGGCGTTGATCTGCGACGCGCCAAAACCGAGCGATGCCGCGACACCGCATACGGTCGCGACGATCGCGAGGATATCGATCAGGTCGACCATGAAGCGCGGGCAGCGCGGCCAGGCTTCCTGGAGGAAACTGCCGATGCTGAGCGTCCGGTTGCGGTTGAAGGCGACGTAAGCGAGGCCAAGCCCGATCATCGCGTAAATGCCCCAGGCATGCAGCCCCCAGTGCAAGTACGTGAGGCCCATGGCGTGCTGGGCATTGCTGGCAATCGCCATCGGCCGGATCGGCTCGGGAGTGGAAAACCGGGAGAGCGGGGGATTGCCGAAATGCAGCAGCGGCTCGGCCACGCCGTAGAACAGCAGGCCGATGCCCATGCCGGCGCTGAACAGCATCGCGAACCAGGCCGCATATGTGAACTCGGGCTTCGCATCCGCGCCGCCGAGCCGGACATGGCCAAGACGCGAGAACGCGATGACCGCGCACGCCCCCAGCAGCACATTGACCGTCAGGACCAGAAGCCAGCCGAAATTGATCGTGGCATATTGCTGGATCATGGCGAAGATCGCTTCGGCTTCGCCATGATTGACGAGCGCGAACGCGAGCAGGGCACCGATGACGCCAATCGCGCCGTAGAAGACCGTGGGATTGAAGCCGACCGTCCGGCCAAGCGCGGGCGTCGCCATCTCAGCGATGCTCCGCGCGGTACAATGCGATCAAATTAGCGATCCTTTGCGGTAAAGCATGATGGCCCAGCGTAGGTTTCCGTTCGCCGCACCCTCGACCCAATGGCCGAGACCATCCGCCATACGGGATACGAACGCATCGGGAAGCCCCATTTCGGCCTGCCGTGCCAGCAATTCCTCGCGCACCCGCGCATAATGGCGCTCCAGCTGGTGCGTCATCTCGTCCGTTTCGACTTCCTCGAAACCGCGCGCGCGCAGCGCATCGCGATAAAAACCGATCGAAGCGAGGTCCGGCAAGTGGATGCGATCGTAGATCGGCTGCAGCGCAGAGCTATCCGCCAACCCATCGGCCTGCATCGGATCGTGGAACACGAACAGTCCGCCCGGCTTCAGCACGCGCGAAACCTCGTCGAGCACGGCGGCGCGATCGGGCGCGTGGAGGATCGCGTCCTGGCTCCAGGCGATGTCGTAACCACCGTCGGCGAACGGCATAGCATCATAGGATCCGTCGACGACGTCGATCCGCTCGCCGAGACCGGCCTCGGCGCTGAGCTTGCGGTTCCGCTCGTTCTCGACTTTCGAGAGGTTGAGGCAGGTGACGTGGGCACCCTTGGCCGCGAGCACGCGCGCGGCGCCCCCGTAGCCCGAACCGAGATCGATCACGCGCTTTCCGGCAACGTCGCCGACGCGCGCGATCATGCTCTCGACCGTGCGCCGACTGGCCTCGCGGATGTCGTCGGTCTCGTCGTAGAGACCGATGTGGATGTCTTCACCGCCCCAGATCGCGCTGTAGAAGCCGTCCGCCTCGTCGCTGTCGTAGTAGTCGCGCGCAACCGCGACGCCTTGGGCAACGTCGTTCATGCGTCGTCCCCTTCGTAGGTCTTCTCGGCGATGTGAATGAAAAAATCCGGATTGGGCTCTTCCGCCTCTTCGAGGAAATCACCGTAGGTGTGGATCTTGCGGAACCCGGAGTCCTCCAGCAGTCCGCGCAGATAGGTGCGACGCAGCGGAAACATGTTGAGATTGTGCTTCGAGCCGTCGGGGAAGCTGTATTCGAACCGGGCCAGCCCCTCGTCGATGTGGACCGGCTTGGCCACGACCTGATCGCCGCAGTAATAATACCGGTGCTTGGTCGAGAACCCGTTGTCGAGAATGCCGTCGTAATTGCGCTGATCGATGATGAGGATGCCGTCGTGCTTCAGCGCGGCGTAGAACTCGGCCAGGGCGCGGCGTCGGTCGGATTCGTCGAACAAGTGCGTGAAGCTGTTGCCGAGGCAGATGATCGCATCGAATTTTCCGTGCACGTCGCGATTCAGCCAGCGCCAGTCGGCATGGATGGTCTTGAGCACCACATCATGCCGCATGCCGTTCTGGAAGGCCTTGGCGAGCATTTCGGCAGAACCGTCCGCCGAGAACACGTTGAACCCGGCCTTGAGCAATTGCACCGAATGGAACCCGGTGCCGGTCGCCACGTCGAGCACGGCGTGCTTGCCGCGCGCCTTCAGAACATCGATGAAAAAGCGGCCTTCACTTTCCGCCCGCTGATCCCAATCGATCAATTCGTCCCACTTGTCGACGAAGCCGCGTACATATTCCGATGTATACTTATCCGTCTCACGAACAGACAACGGATCATTACCATAACTTTGTCGTTGATCCGGCGCGAATACAGCTCTGGTGTCTACCAAGAATGGTTCCCCCTTCAGGATCCGACATGCTACAGGTCGCAGCGTTCGACTACGCGCGACACTTTCATTCAGCAGTCTGTTGGTTGGTCGCGCGGCAGCTAACATTTTCCCCGGGGGGTTGCCACCCCCCGAGGCCTAACAATTCTTATTTTCTGGTTTGGATCGTCTCATTTCCCGGCGCATCCAAGGGGTTGCGTCCAGGGAAAATCGACGGGTGCCGCTCTGGGCTTAGATCTCGGCGTCCGCCAGCACCGCGCCGCGCAGTTGGGCGATGCCTAGCCCCTTTTCGGCCGAAGTCACATGGATCTCGGGATAAGCGGCCACATGCTTGCGGGCCTCGGCTTGCGTCGCGGCGGTGACCTTTTCGAGTTCGCTCGCCTTGATCTTGTCCGCCTTGGTGAGGACGATGCGGTAGCCTGCCGCGGCTTCGTCGAGCATCTTCATCATTTCGGCATCGACAGGCTTGATGCCGTGGCGGCTGTCGATCAGCAGCAGCGTGCGCTTCAGCACCACCCGGCCACGCAGGAAATCACGCACCAGCCGGCGCCAGGTCTCCACCACCGCGGGCGGGGCCTTGGCAAAACCATAGCCGGGCATGTCGACCAGCCGGAACTGCACCGGTTCGCCCACGCAGAAGAAATTGAGCTCTTGCGTGCGCCCCGGCGTCACCGACGTGCGCGCGATCGCTTTGCGTCCGGTCAGCGCGTTCAGCAGCGAGCTCTTGCCCACGTTCGAGCGACCGCAGAACGCGATCTCGGGCATGTCCGGATCGGGCAGAAACTTGAGCTGCGGCGCGCTCTTGAGGAACGTCACCGGGCCGGAGAACAGCCGCCTGGCGCGTTCCTCGACCCCGTCCGCAGTCTCGCCGGGCTCGGTCACCTCAGGCGCCGCCCTTGGCGGTCTTGTCGCGTTCGGCCGCGCGTTTGCGATCGGCCGCGTCCTTGTCGGCTTGCGCCTTCAGTTGCGGATGCCGCGAATAGAGATACTTCTGCTGCGCGATCGTCAGCAGGTTCGAGGTGATCCAGTAGATCAGCAGGCCCGCCGCGAACGGCGCCATGATGAACATCATGAACCAGGGCATGATCATGAACATCTGCTGCTGGATCGGGTCCATCTGGGCCGGGTTCAGCTTGAACTGCAGGAACATCGTGATGCCCAGCAGCAGCGCCAGAATACCGATGCCGAGGAAGCTCGGCGGATCGAACGGCAGCAGCCCGAACAAGTTGAGGATGTGCAGCGGATCGGGCGCGGACAGATCCTTGATCCATAGCACGAAGGGCTGGTGGCGCATCTCGATCGCCAGGATCAGCACTTTGTAGAGCGCGAAGAACACCGGAATCTGCAGCAGCATCGGAAGGCACCCGGCGACCGGGTTGACGCCTTCGTCCTTGTACAGCTTCATGATCTCCTGCTGCTGCTTCTGCTTGTCGTCCTTGTAGCGATCCTGGATCGCCTTCATCTTCGGCTGGATCGCCTTCATCGCCGCCATCGAGGCGAAGCCGCGCTGGGCGACCGGGAACATGATGCCGCGCACGATGCAGGTGAGCAGGATGATCGCCACGCCGAAGTTGCCGACCAGGTTGAACAGCGAGATCAGCACCCAGAAGATCGGCTTTTCGAACCAGCGGAACCAGCCCCAGTCGATCGCGAGGCCGAAATTGGTGATGCCGCCTGCTTCATAAGCGTCGAGCACGGTGTGCTCTTTGGCGCCGGCGAACAGCTTGCTGGTGCGGCTGACTTGCTGGCCCGGTTGCACCACGACGGGATCATAGATCACGTCTGCGCGGAACAGGTTGTTGCCGAGCGAGCGGAACGTGCCTTCGGCGCGCGCATTCACCGGCGCAATCGCGGACATCCAGTAGACGTCGGTGAAGCCCGCCCAGTTGGCGCGGCCAGCTGGCGCCACCGTGCCATCATCGACGAGATCGTCGTAATTTGGTCCGAACGAAACCGAACCATCGAACGCTCCGATCGGGCCCGAATGGACGTTCCAGGTATCGAGGCTGGCGGTCTTGTCGGTTCGGTTGAGCAGGCCGAACGGCTGCACCGCGACCGCGCCGTTGCCGGCATTGCCCAGCGTCTGCTTGGCCGTGATGAGATAGTTGTCATCGACCGCGAACGTCAGAGTGAAGACCTGGCCGGCACCATTACGCGTGGTCAGCGTCACCGGGGTCGACGGCGTCAGCTTCGCGCCGTCGGCGACTTGCCACACGGTGCCCGCATTGGGCACCTGGACACCCTCGCCGACCCAGCCGAACTGCGCGAACTGCTGCGCGGGGGTTCCGGCGGGCGAGAACAGACGGACCGGGCCCGAATCCTTCTTCACCGTCTCGCGGTGGCGGTTGAGCACGAGATCGTCGATCACCGCGCCCTTGAGGTTGATCGAACCCGAAATGCCTGGCGCCTCAATCGGCACGCGGCCGCCTTCGGCCAGCGCCTGGTCGAGATCCTTTTTCTCGAGCGCGAGATCCGTCGCATCGCGCAAGCCACCCTCGCGAGTCGGCTTGGTCGGGCTCACCGCGGCATCGGCGCCGCCTTGCTGCTCCACCTTGGTGGGCGTGTCCGCCTGCGGGTAGAAATAGCCCACCGCCGCGTCCCAGCCGAAAAGCACGAGCGCCGTCAGCAGGACTGCAAGGATGATGTTGCGCTGATTATCCACGAAAGTTCCTAAGCCATCCGATGTCTTGTGCGGCTCGCCAGAGCCACCTCAGGGCACCGGATCGTAACCGTGCCCCCCCCAGGGATGGCAGCGCAATATACGCTTGGTCGCGAGCCAGCCACCCCTAATCGCGCCGTGCTTTTCGATCGCCTCGATCGCGTATTGCGAGCACGAAGGTGCATAACGACAAGAAGGCGGCATCACTCGCGACGGGCCGAGTTGCCAGGCCCGGGCGAGGAGGATGAGCATGCCGCGCACCAGCCAGCCGAAACCGGAGACCGCCTTGAGCACCAGAGCCTTGGCACTCACTTGCGCTTCCTCGGGCGGCGCGGCGGGTCGCCCTTGCCGGCGCGGGCACGATCGAGCGCGGCGATGAGTTCACCGCGCAGCGCATCGAAATCGCGTTCGATCCCGGTCTCGCGGCCGATCAGCACGTGATCGTAACCGGCCAGCCCCTTTTCGGGCAGGATCGACCAGAGCAGTTCGCGAAAGCGCCGCTTCATCCGATTGCGGACGACAGCATTGCCGATACGCTTGGTGACGGTAATGCCGTAACGCATCGCCTCGCCGCCGTTGGGTCTGGCGAGCAGCACGAAACCGGGACGCGCGACACGCACACCCCGGTTGGCGGCAAGATAATCGGCCCGCCGGGTCATCCCCTGCGGACGGCCGCTCATCGAGCGATCAGGCGGACAGCTTGTTGCGACCGCGGGCGCGGCGGGCACGCAGCACCTTGCGGCCACCGGGGGTCGCCTTGCGGGCGCGGAAGCCATGGCGGCGCTTGCGGACAAGGCGGCTGGGCTGGAATGTGCGCTTCATTGCAAACCTCGAACAAGTTATCGCGCCGCTTGGCGCGAACAAAAAGGGCCGCCCGCAACAGGGCGACCGCTGAACAGACGGGGCCGTTAATGGAGCTACGCGCGAGAGTCAAGCATCCGCCGGCCCGTTGATCGCCCCGCGCACGCGCGCCAGCTCCGAAAGCTGCGAACGGAAGGTCACGCTTCCGGTGTGCGTGAGGTTGATCCACGGACATGTCCAGACCTGCAGTCCGATACTGCGGACTTGTCGGCAGAAGTGATAATCTTCCGAGACATAGGTGCTGATCGCTTGCCGCCGTTCTTCGAGAAAAGCGAGGACTTGCGTCGGGCCGGCCTCGGGATGGCTTTCCAGAAAGGCACGCAAGTCGGCCTCCAGCGTTTCCGTTCCGCCTTGCGTCGCGGTTTCGAAGAACTGGGTGATGACGGGGCTCGATCCCTCGGCGCGGTCGTTGGCGCCCGCCTTGTAGCGCCGTTCGGGGAAAGCCTCGCGAAACCGTTCGAGCGTGCGCCGGCGGATGCTGACGAAGCCAGTGCCCGCCTGCGTCACTTCGACCGGGCTGCCCAGTGCGAAACTGCCACCTCGTGCGAGATGCAGGCCGATGTCGCTCGCGAAGCGCTCGAGCTGCGCCGGGTCCTGCGCCGCCAGCCCCAGTTCGACCGCCCTGGCGATGCTGTTCCAGTCGAGCCGCTTGAGCGGATAGGGCGCGGCGAGCACGTCGTAGGGATTGTCGCTGCCGTCGCGGCGTTGGATCGCCAGCAGATCGAAGACGTCGGCCGCTTCGAACCCGATATCCGAATCGATCATCACCAGGTGCTGCGCCGCCGATTGCAGGAACCGGTCGCACAGCGTGTTTCGCGCCGTGGTGATCAGCGCGTCGCCGCAAGGGAAACACACTTGCAGCGACACACCGTGCTGATTGCACAGGGCGGTGAGCTGACACATGCCGTGCAGAAACGCCGAATGGCAGCGCCCATCGTACATCGGCGTGCCAATGACGATGCTGGCGCCCCGCAGGCTCTCGGGATCGTAAGACGGTCGCAATCACGGATCTCCGCTAGGTCGCGCGCAAGACACGCAGATCTAGCGGATTGAATCCGAAGCTGACAGGGACGTTTAGCCGACCGGACTGTCGAGCCGCACCCACAACGCCATCTGCGAGGCATTAAGCCAGCGCGCGGAAGCATGCGGGGCCGAGTTGGTCATGGCATAGAACGCTTCGGCCTCGATCGGGCTCATGCCCATTTCGCGATAATAGGCGAGGTACTTGGCATTTTCGGGATCGGCGAGCGCATAGTCGTCGGCCTCGTGGCCGCTATCGTCGAGCCAGGCATGGACCGCGAATTCGGCACCAGGCTCCACTGTCCGGCGCGCGCCGGCAACGAACAGCTCGACCGCGCCCGACCGCACCGAGCCTCCGGCCGGCACGCGCGTCGCGATCCCGGCGGAGCGGATCATCCGGCCCAGCCGCAAGTTGGCGTGGTCGTCTTCCGTGCCGGGACAATCGATCATGTCGAGCTCGGCGATCTGGGGATACGCCCGCAGCATCGCCGCGAACTGCCCGGGCGTGGCCGGACCCGTGACGTCGACCAGCGCGGCGCGGCGATCGTCGAGCACGCGAAACGGGCCGAAGGCGGCGATCGCCGTATCGCTAGCAGCGGTCGCTGGATGGACCGGCTGCTGCACCGCCCCAAGGAAGCGCTCGCTACCATCCGCGCGAAGTTCGTACGTCTCGATGATCTCGTAGATCGTTTCGTGCGCCGACAGCGGAGTCGCGCCAAAGGCGAACAGCAAAGCGAGAAACATGAGGGGCCGGCACATGCTGCGATAGTCGCCCACCCCGCTTACCGACTCGATGACGGAAAGGGTTAAAGCGTCATTGTGGATGTTTTCTCTTCAAGCGCAGGCTCGACAGTTCTGTCGACTGTAGTCATCCTAAGTACTGTTTCGTAGGCTTGCTGACGAATTCGGTCCTTGTCGGGAGAGATGCATGGTCGCGCTGGTCTCGACAGTGGCCTATCTGGGGCTCGAAGCCCGCAGTGTCGAAGTCCAGTGTCAGATCGCGCCGGGGATGCCGGGCTTCCATCTCGTCGGCCTGCCCGACAAGGCGGTGGGCGAGAGCCGGCAACGCGTGCATGCCGCGCTCGCTTCGATGGGACTGGCACTTCCGGCCAAGCGCATCACCATCAACCTTTCGCCCGCCGATCTGCCCAAGGAAGGCTCGCATTACGATTTGCCGATCGCGCTCGCGCTGCTGACCGCGATGGGCATCTGCGACGTCGAGCAAATGAGCGATTTCGTCGCCGTGGGCGAACTGGCGCTCGACGGGCGGATCGTGCCGTCACCGGGCGTGCTGCTCGCCGCCATTCACGCTTCGAGCGAAGAGAAGGGGTTGATCTGCCCCGCGTCGCAAGGATCCGAAGCGCGCTGGGCGAGCGGCGTTTCCGTCCTCGCCGCGCCCAACCTGCTCGCGCTGATCAACCACCTCAAGGGCTCGGGACAATTGCCCGAACCGATCCAGGGGGAGGCCGTCGCGCGCGAACGCGGGCCGGACTTGCGACAAGTCAAAGGTCAGGAAACCGCAAAGCGCGCGCTCGAGATCGCCGCCGCCGGCGCGCACAACCTGCTGATGATCGGGCCGCCGGGCGCCGGCAAATCGCTTCTGGCGAGCTGCCTGCCGGGGATCCTGCCGGAGTTGTCGCCCGCCGAAGCGCTCGAAGTGTCGATGGTTGCCTCGGTCGCCGGAGCGCTGGAGAACGGTCGGATCATGCGTGCGAGACCCTTTCGCGCCCCGCACCATTCGGCCTCGATGGCCGCTTTGACGGGTGGCGGATTGCGCGTGAAGCCGGGCGAAGTCTCGATGGCGCATCTCGGCGTGCTGTTCCTCGACGAGCTGCCCGAATTCCAGCGCGCGGTGCTCGATTCGCTGCGGCAGCCGTTGGAGACGGGCGAAGTGAGCGTCGCGCGCGCCAATGCGCACGTGACCTATCCGGCGCGGGTGCAACTGATCGCAGCGATGAACCCGTGCCGTTGTGGCCATCTGGGCGATCCCGCGCTGGGGTGCAGCCGCGCGCCGCGTTGCGCTGCCGATTATCAAAGCAAGGTCTCGGGGCCGCTACTCGACCGGATCGACTTGCACGTCGAGGTCGATCCGGTGCGCGCTATCGACCTCGCGCTGCCGCCCCCCGCCGAAGGTAGCGAACAGGTGGCGGCCCGCGTGACGCAAGCGCGAGCACAGCAAACCGCGCGGCTCGAAGGAACCGGCCGTCGCAGCAACGCCGAGCTGGAAGGCGATCTGCTGGACGCGCACGCCACGCCCGACGACGCCGGACGCAAGCTGCTGATGCAAGCCGCCGAAGCGATGCGTTTGTCCGCGCGCGCCTATACCCGCATCTTGCGCGTCGCGCGAACGATCGCCGATCTGGCCGGAGCCGAGGGCGTGGGCCGGATCCACGTGGCCGAAGCCCTCAGTTACAGGCGCCAACCGCCTCGGGGCTGACGATCGGCGCGGACGGCTATTGATCGCGGGTCGCCAGGCGGTCGGCGCGATCGCGCCGGTTCGCCATGCGCTGCGACGCTCGCGCTTGTGCTCGCTGCGCCTGCCGCTGCTGCACTTGCGCCTGCCGCGTTTGCCGCTGCTGGACCTGTGCCTGCTGCGCGCGACGCTGCTGCTGTGCCTGCGCCCGGACCGTCCGACGCTGCTGGACCTGTGCCTGCTGCGCGCGACGCTGCTGTGCCTGTGCCCGCTCCGCGCGTCGCTGCTGGACCTGAGCCTGCTGAGCGCGACGCTGCTGGACCTGCGCTCGCTCCGCCCGGCGCTGCTGGACCTGAGCCTGCTGCGCGCGACGCTGCTGCGCCTGAGCCCGCTCCGCGCGTCGCTGCTGGACCTGAGCCTGCTGCGCGCGACGCTGCTGTACCTGCGCTCGCTCCGCCCGGCGCTGCTGCGCCTGAGCCCGCTCTGCACGCCGCTGCTGGACCTGCGCTCGCTCCGCCCGGCGCTGCTGGACTTGTGCCTGCTGCGCCTTGCGCTGCTGCGCCTGCGACCGCTCCGCACGTCTCTGTGTGGCTTGGGCCTGTTGTGCCCGCCGCTGCTGCGCTTGGGCACGCTCTATCCGGCGCTGCGGAACCGCTATCCGATCCGCTCGGCGCGCTTGCGCCCGCTCCGCACGTTGCTGCCGTACCTGCGCCTGCTGCGCGCGGCGCTGCGCTACGAGTGCCTGCCGGCCCCGCTGCTGCTGCGCTTGCGCCCGCTCTGCACGGCGCTGCTGGAACTGGGTTCTTTCCGCACGACGCTGCCAGACCTGCTTCTGTTGGGCGCCGCGTTGCGCGAGCTGCGAGCGGTCTTCCCGGCGTTGCTGCGCGAGCGCCTGCCGCGCGTTGCGCTGCTGCTGGGCTTGGGTCCGCTGCAATCGACGTGCCGAAAGTTGCCGGCGCATCGCGGAGTCCTCTCGGCTCGGCATCAGGCTGGCGCGGCGCATTTCGGCCCGCCGTTCGATCCTTGCCGCCTGTTTGGTCGCAGCGATCCGGCGCTCGGCGCGCTGTTCGATCTGCTGGCGACGCAACACGGCGGGAATCGTACCGCCGCGCTTATCGGCACGCGCCATCCGCGTCAAGCGCCGGCGCTCGCGGGCCGCGATCCGCTGCTCTTGTGCGGCGACCGCGCGGCGCACCGAAGCCTGCTGCCGGGCCTCGCGATAGAAGCGCGGAGCGGAGCCGCGATAATCGGCCGAGCGCCAGCGATCGAAGCGATTCGCCGCATAGCGGCGCGCGGCCTGTTCCTGCGCCCAGCGCGTTTCGACCACCGGCTCATGCGAACGAGTCCAGTTGCGCCAGCCGTCGCGGTTGGCGCGGGCGCGTTCCCAATCGCGCTGATCGCGCTCGATGACGGCGCGCTGGCGCTGCCACAGCGGCGCGGCGATCCCGCGATGGCGCCGGCTCTCGCCGGCACGATAGAGCTGCGCGCCGCGATCGAAATAGCGCGAAGCGACCCGGCGCTGCACGCGCACCCGGTTGCGATCGAGAACCCGTCCATACCGATCGTAAACCACGACCAGGTCGTTGTTGCGATAGCCATAGCTGTAATAGGGATCGCGCACGAGGAATGGCCGCGCGGCGTTCGGTTCGTAATAGTAATAGCGATAATCGCCGCCGCGGATCGGCTCAGCATAGCGCGTGTAGCGGTCGCCCGTCTGCCACGCCCAGGGCTGAACGCCATCGTAGTCGAAATAATAGTCGGGCGGGCTATCGTCGAGAACGCCGCCAAGCAGCGCCGCCAGTGCCAGATAGGCGAAGGTATCGGTGCCGGCATTGTCGACGTACGAAGATGGGTCCGGTTCGCGATAGTCGGGGGCGTCGTCGTAATAGCGCGGCGCGTATCCGTAATCGCGCGCATAAGACACCGCACTGCGACGGGGGGCATAGGCCATCGGCTGCGCGTCCGGCAGCGGCGGCAGCGCGAAGTCGTCAGGCGCGCCGGAATCGGCGAAGCCATAGTTCTCGAGCGGCCAGTCGTAGTCGCTGCCTTGCAGCGCATAGTGATCGGGTCCGTTGACCCGCGCATCGTCCGGGCCGCAACCGGCGAGAGTCGCGGTCAGGGCTACCAGGCTTGCTACCGTTGTGGCGCGAGATGCCTTCCAGGCCATGACGCGTCTCCTTATTGTTACCGTCGAAGCAAAGTTCGTTCATTCGAGGGCTAATTTACCTGAATGAAACTGAACCTGTGGTGGTCGGGGCATTCATAAAAGAGAGGAGTGCACGCATCGCCGCGACGCCGGCTCGCCTCGCCGCATCGACAAGAGCGTGATCGGCAGTTGACCGGCAGGGCCTCAAGGATCGAGGCGGCTTACCTCGTGGCCCGGCTCACACAGGAGTGTGATCAGTCTTCGCGTTCCAGTTGCACCAGGACTTCGGCGATGACCTCGCGGTCGCACGCGAAGCCGAGGTGCGTGCAACGCATGGCCACCGCCCGGTCCCGCTCGTGGCGCCAGCCGCTGGCCGACCGGGGATGGATCACCCCGTCGCGCGGGCTCCATAGCGCGATCGTCGGAACGGGAGGCTTGTGGCCACAAGTGCTCTCGACCGGGGGCGCATCGACGGCATGGCCGGTCACCGCCTGATAGACGCGCCACGCGTTGTTGGCCCGGGGATCGCCGGAAAACGGGGAGCCCAGGGTGATCACTTTGGCGACCTGATCGGGCATGCGATGCGCGATCTCGCGCGCGTAGAGCCCGCCAAGGCTCCAGCCGATCAACGCGACCGGCGCCTTTTCCTCCTGAGCGAGGATCGCGACGCGGCGCATGAGAAACGCAAAGTTCTGCGGCGTCGGCCCGAGATTGAACCCGAGACCCCAGTGATGCACAGAATGGCCCGCCGCTTCGAGCGCATCGGCCATCGCCTGCATCCGCTTGGGATGCGCGCCGAAGCCGGGGATGATCATGACCGGCTGCGGACGATCGCTATGAACGCCATGCTCGCCCGATGGCTCGCGCCGCATCCAGGCGGCGACTTCGCCCAGCAGATAGCGCAGCGGCGGCGAACGCACGCCTTGCGGCTGTGGCTGGCGCGCAAGCGCAGCGCGCCGTGCCAGGACCCGCAAGGGTCGGCCCGCGTCCTTCATTGCACTGCCGGCCGCGACTGCGGCGCCTGCGAGGGGTCCGATCATGGTTTCAACTGCCTGCCACCCCTGCAAATCGCCTGGGGGTCTTGGGTTCCTTCTAGAACGACGTCTTCAAAGTGTCATTTAGGAACCCTCGGCCGTCAGAAAAGTGTCATCCCACTTCGTCGCCGCGGCATTCGCCCACGCGCTTCGAGACGATGCCCATCTCCATCGACATCGGCTTGCCCTCCATCTCGCCCTTGGTCTGGATCGCGATGTCGTAGGCGTCTTCGGAATACGTCCCCTGCATTTGCAAGTCCTGCTTCATGCCTTGCTCGGTGCACGTCATCGACGCCTCGATCCGCCCGCCTTCCATCGAGAAGGTCTTGTACGTGCAATCGTCGTTGCCGGGCTGGAAGAATTCCCCTTTCGGCTTCGCCGCCTCTTCGGGGGTCAGGCAGGTAGCGACAGTGCGCTGCTTGCCCATTTCCTTTTGCATCATGCCCTTCATCGAGTCCGGCATGCCGGGGACATCGAAGGCCTTGATCTGCATCTGCACTTCCCAACGGCCGGGCTGCGGCGTGACGTTCGCCGCCGCGACTTTGGCTGCGACCTCGGCATTGCTCTCGCCCTTCGCGCTTTTCGCAGTGTCGGCCGAATCGTCCTTCGTCGCGTCTTGCGACGAACAGGCCGCCAGCACGAGCGCCGCGGCCATGGACACGGCCAGTCGCTTGCCCTGTCGCCTTCCCAGACGCTTCCAACTCACGGCAGCACGCATGGCAATTCTCTCCCTGTGGTCCGGCAGTGCCGGTCGATGATTCCGGTCCAGGCTCAGCAGCCGCCGATGCGCTTGCCGGTCACGGTGCCCTTCACCTTCATCGCTCCGGTGCGCGCGTTGTCGATCGTGGTGTCGGTGGTCATCGTGTAGCCCGTTCCCGACACGGTGCCGTTGACGATCGAGCGCATCTTGCCCTGCCCCTTGACGTTGCAGACCATCACCGCGCTCAGCTTGCCGCCCGAAAACGAAAATGTCTCGTACTTGCAGTCGCTGTCCTTACGCGCGCCCAGCGCCTCGGAAGGCGGCCGGCTCGCCTGCTCGGGCGTGATGCAGGTATCGACTGAATAGCCCTGCCCCATGCGACCCTTCATCATCTGCGCGACCTGCGGCGGGAGACCCGGAATGGTCATGTCGGTAATCGTCGTCGAAGTGCGCCATTTGCCGGGCGTCATCCCGCTGCCGGCCGCCGAAAGACCGCTGACCGCAAGCGGCAACGCGACGCCGCCCGCCAGGGTAAAGACGACAATAGAAATATTGCGGTTCAAATTCACGATGAAATCCCCTCCGTCGATCATGGTCTGTCCCAAGAACGGCGCATTTTTTCAGCCCCGCTCAGACGAGTCCAGCCCTCATTTGCATGCCGCGGCCTGGTCTGGATGTGCGATTTCGCACTCTATGATCGTGATTTACTGTGCGCTCAGTCTTTCACCTTGGGCGTGTCGGCGCAGTCCCCCAGCCGTTCGGTCTTCATGTGCATTCCGATCTTCGCGGTTCCGGTTGGCGAGGACGGGTTCTGCAAGTCGGCATCGATCGTCACGTCCGAGCCTTCGGGGCCGACGTTCCCGGCCAGCACGAAAGTCGCGGTGCCCTCGGTCACGCTGGCGCAATCGAGCTGCGCATTCACTTTCCCGCCACCGACGTCGAAACGCGAGTAGCGGCACTCGCCGCCCTTGCCGACGTCCTGGAACATGTCGCGAAATCCTTTTTCCGACTCTTCCTGGGTCAGGCAGAACTCGGTTTCCTGTTTGGTCTTGGCCATCGCGGCCATGCGGTCGGAATCTTCCTTCGGCAGGCTCGGCATCTCGAAGCGCGTGATCTCGACCACTTGCCGGTACTGGCCGGGACGCGGTCTCTCGATCTTGCTGGCTTCGGCTTTCGCATCGACCATGGACTTGGGCGCGTTCTCCTCCTTGGGGTCCGGCCCGCCGCACCCTGCCAGCAGCACGGTCGCGAGCGCCGCGCCGCTCAAAGCGATCGATTTCATTCCCGCACCTTCCCGCAGATCCACACCGTTTCAGGCCTGCGGGCTATCACTGCCCCCCAGGCCTGCCAAGACGCGCGTTGCGAACCCCGTGTTCGTGCCCCATATGTTCCGCCATGAGCGAACTCGTCATCCGCCGCGGGCTGGAAGAGCCCGACACTTCGAGCAGCTTCGTCCCGCACAAGCCCGCGCGCCCCGAGAAGTCGCTCCCCGGCAAGCGGCTCCAGATCGTTTCGGAATACGAACCCGCCGGCGATCAGCCGACCGCGATCGCCGAGCTGGTCGAAGCCGCGAAGGAGGGCGAGAAGACGCAAGTGCTGCTGGGCGTCACCGGCTCGGGCAAGACCTTCACGATGGCCAAGGTGATCGAGGAACTGCAACGCCCGGCGCTGATCCTGGCGCCCAACAAGATCCTCGCCGCGCAGCTCTATGCCGAGTTCAAGGACTTCTTTCCCGAGAACGCGGTCGAGTATTTCGTATCGTACTACGACTACTACCAGCCCGAGGCCTACGTCCCTCGGTCCGATACCTACATCGAGAAGGAAAGCTCGGTGAACGAGGCGATCGACCGGATGCGCCACTCCGCCACCCGCGCGCTGCTGGAGCGCGACGACGTGATCATCGTCGCCTCGGTTTCGTGCCTCTACGGCATCGGCTCGGTCGAGACCTATTCGGCGATGATCTTCGACATCAAGAAAGGCGAGACCGTCGACCAGCGTGAGCTGATCCGCAAGCTGGTCGCGCTGCAATACAAGCGCAACGACGCCGCTTTCGCGCGCGGCAACTTCCGCGTGCGCGGCGACAATCTGGAAATCTTTCCCTCACACTACGAGGATATGGCCTGGCGCGTCAGCTTCTTCGGCGACGAGATCGAGGACATCGCCGAGTTCGATCCGCTCACCGGCAAGAAGGGCGCGAGCCTTGAGAAAGTGCGGATTTACGCCAATTCGCACTATGTCACCCCCGGCCCGACAATGAAGCAGGCCGCCGAAGCGATCCGCTTCGAACTGGGCGAGCGGCTGAAGGAACTCGAAGGCGAAGGACGCTTGCTCGAAGCGCAGCGGCTGGAGCAGCGCACCAACTTCGACCTCGAGATGATCGCCGCGACGGGCTCGTGCGCGGGCATCGAGAATTACTCGCGCTTTCTGACCGGGCGGTTGCCCGGCGAGCCGCCGCCGACCTTGTTCGAATACCTGCCCGACAACGCGCTGCTGTTCGTCGATGAAAGCCACCAGACCGTGCCGCAAGTCGGCGCGATGGCCAAGGGTGACCACCGGCGCAAGATCACCCTGGCGGAGTACGGTTTCCGCCTGCCCTCGTGCATCGACAACCGCCCGCTACGCTTCAACGAATGGGACGCGATGCGTCCGCAGACGTTCTGCGTGTCCGCCACGCCCGGAAGCTGGGAAATGGAGCAGACTGGCGGCGTCTTCGCCGAGCAGGTGATCCGCCCCACTGGCCTGATCGACCCCCCGGTCGAAGTGCGCCCGGTCGAGGATCAGGTGCAGGACTGCATCCACGAATGCCTCGAAACCGCGAAGCAGGGCTATCGTACGCTGGTTACCACGCTCACCAAGCGCATGGCCGAGGACCTCACCGAGTTCATGCACGAAGCCGGCGTCAAAGTCCGCTACATGCACTCCGACGTGGAAACGCTGGAGCGCATCGAACTGATCCGCGATCTGCGCATGGGCGTCTACGACGTGCTGGTCGGTATCAACTTGCTGCGCGAGGGCCTCGACATTCCCGAGTGCGGGCTGGTCTGCATTCTCGATGCCGACAAGGAAGGCTTCCTGCGCAGCGAGACCTCGCTCATCCAGACGATCGGCCGCGCCGCGCGCAACGTGGACGGGCGCGTGATCCTCTATGCCGACCGAATCACCGGATCGATGGAACGCGCGATGGCCGAAACCGACCGGCGCCGCGCCCGACAGGAAGAGTTCAACGCCGAGCACGGGATCACGCCGACCACGATCAAGCGCCGCATTGCCGATATCGTCGCTGATACCGCCAGCCGCGATGGCGTGCTCGTGGACATCGATGCCGAGGGCGAGAACAACCTCGTGGGCCACAACTTGCGCGCCTATATCGAGGATCTGGAAAAGAAGATGCGCGCGGCCGCGGCGGATCTGGAGTTCGAGGAAGCCGGGCGGCTGCGTGACGAGATCCGCAGGCTGGAGAACGACGAGCTCGGCTTGCCCGAAGGGCAGCACAAGGCGCCACGAGTCGGCCGATCGAACGAAGGCAAGCCGGGAACGCGCAAGACGCGCTACGGCAAGACTCAGAGGAAGTGGGGGAAGTAAGGCGCGACGGTCAAGAGCGCCTCAGAGGTGGGCGTGTCGCAGCGTCTCTCGGAACTCCAGCGCCCATTCCTGACACTTGATCGCCGCCATGCAGTTGTCCCGTGCCTGTTGGTAGGAAGCATCCTGTTCAAGCTCGCTGCGGCTTTCGTAGAGCACTTCCAGGCAGCGGATCTGCCGTTCGGCTTCTTCCCGTTCGAGCGCCGCGGCCTTCAGGAATTCCTCGATCGACAAGTCGCCATGCTCCAGCCGGTCGAACAGCGCGGTGAGATTGCCGAGCGATGGGTCGCTGGTCTCACGCAGGTCCGACCGGACGGCTTCGAGCGCCCGAAGTCCGACCTCAGGTTCCCGCTCCGGCACCGGTAGGGCTTGAGACGGGGCTTCGTCGACCTTCACCTTGGCTTGCGCGGGCCGATCGTGTCGCGCAGTCCCGAAACGCGGGGCCGAAGCCGAAGCAGGCAGTGGCGTTTCGCGGAGCGTCGGTCGCGCCCCACGCGAATCGTCCGACGGCGATGCCCTGCCACGACCCGGCGGCGATCTTACGCCCCCGTCCGCATTCCTCTTGCGTTGCGGTGGCCGCAGGCGGCGCGCGGCGCTCGCCAGGGTTTGCCGGAAACGGGCCTTGCGCGCCGCCACTTTCTCGCCGTTCTCGCGCGCCCAATGGCGCAGGAGATAGGCAAGCGTCCAGACGAGGCCGGCGCCCAGAAGGCCGACGAGCAGGAGAAGGTGCCAGAACGCCATTCAGCACCCCTGGCGTCCGCGCCCGGAACCGTGGCCCGCGCGCATCAGCATTCGATGCCCACGCTGAGGCCGGTCAGTCCCGGCGTGAGGTTGCGATCGTCTCTCAGCACGTAGGCCGCCTCGTGCTTGAAGACCTTGTTGCCGACGAACATCGTCCCGAAAAGCCCCTGATATTCGAAATAGACCTCGACGAACATCACGGCCGAATTGGCGGGCGGGGCGATCAGATGGCCGGGCTTGCCCAGCCCTTGCAAGGTCGCGCCAACGAGCCCCAACCCCTCGCCGCCATAAGCCGAATCGCGATCGAGATCGCCGATGCAGCGTTGCCAATGAATGTAGTTCTTTCCCGTGACGGGAGCCCGCTCGAGGCTGGACAGGATCACGCGCCCGTTCTCCTCCAGACCGAGGCGGCTGCCCTCTTCGATCGCGCCGTCGAGGACGGCCTTGACTTGCGCCTGGGTGATCGTGGGGGTGACCGCGCTGTTGTCCGTCTGGCCCAAACGCGATGCATTGTCGCCAACCGAATTGGCGATCTGGCTGATCTGCATATCGACCGTGGACATGTAAGCGATTTCGGTGCCGTACATCCCGAGCGTCAGCAGAACCGGCAGGACCAGCGCGAATTCGAGCATCGAAACCGCGTCCGCATTGCGCCCGAAACGGCCTGCCCAGGCGCGAGCACGGGAGAGCCGGGACTGGACTGGCCTGCGATCGCTCACTCGCAAGCCCCCGCGTCGGTGCCGTAGGATTCCTGATTGGCGAAGGGCTGGTTCTTCTTCACCGCCGTTGCGGTCAGGGTTTGCTCGCCCACGAACGGGATCGGAAAGATCGGCTGATAGTCGACCGTGACCTTGTAGAGAACGACGTCGTTGGCGCCGCCATTGCCGCCCGTGCCGATATCGGCGTCCCATTGGCCATTGCCGTTTTCGTCGACGAAGTTCTCGTCGTTGTCGCAATCGCCATTGCCGTTCACGTCGTTCCACTGTTCGGGGCGATTGATGTCCTTGAAATCGAAGTAGCTCTTGCGCGTCGCAGCGAACTTCGCGTCCGGCACGACCATGCGGATCGTATCCTCGACCCTGGCATCGGCGGCCGCGATGTCGCCCGCCTCGATCGTCGCGGTACGGGCTGCCTGTTCAACCGCGCCGCTCAGGACCGCGTTCGCATAGGCCATGTGGCCGATCTCGAACGTGCCCATCAGCAGCAGCAGGAAAACCGGCGCCACCAGCGCGAATTCCACCACGGTGACGCCTGCCCGGTCCCGCCTCAGGCGCGCGAGCAGGCGGCGACGGCGCATCGAAGGGTAGTCCTCGCACCTCACTCCACTATCCTCAGTTCGCCGACTTGCTTGGCGATCTCCTGGAAAGCGGCGTTGAGCTGCGTCGCGTTGCTGGCGTTGAACGAGCTGTTGTCCGATGCACAGGCGGCAAGATCCGCCGAGGGCGAACCCGACTTGAACGAGATCGTCCAGATGCGGATCCCCTTGGCACGGATCGACTTGCACACCGCACGGAACCGCGAGCTGTGGCGGGCGATATCGTCCGAATTCGAATGCAGGCCCGAAGCCAGCGGGTTGCCGTAGTTGACCCCGTCCGGCGTCGTCTTGCGGTCAAAATATTCCATACCGTAGGACGTCAGGGTGTTGAGGTTGGGCGCCATGTCGCCGTCGGTCATGAAGATGATGTGCTTGGACACCTCGGCGCCGTTGTCCGGCGGCTCGTTGACGAGGTCGCCGAAGATGCCGTCGGGCGAAATGAAGCGCCCGCCCCAGGCCATGCCGATATCAAGGTACGTTCCGCCAGACGTGGTCAGGGAATCGGCATAGGCGTTGAAGGCGCTCTGGCTCATGGAAGCAAGAAGCTTGGAAGCCGTAGGACAGGGCCACCAAGTGGAATTGGTGCTCGTCATGGCATCGCCGGCAGTCGTATTGGCCGTCGTCAGATACCAGTTACCGTTGTAGGCAACCTTGCGCTGATAAGTCATCGCTGGCCACATCGGACCCCAGCGCGTGCTATCTTCGCCACCTGGAATGTGATCGATATCGAGATCCTGTGCGCCGTCGGGCGTGAGACCGGTAATGCTCGAAAAGCTGAAGCTTGAGGCGGGTACGGTCGTGGGTTCCTGTACGCAGCCCCGCCAGCGCGAGGTGATGTTCGAAGGCTGCCCCGATGTCTCGCCGATCAAAGTCGTGACGTTCGTGAACGTCTTATAGACACTGGTGTCACGAGACTTTGCGTAATAGTCCCAATGGTCGAAAACCTTGTCAGTGCGATAGACAGGATCCTGCACGCCATATCTCACGGTGCTCGTGACGTAACGTTCTTCGCCACGCGATTGGACTGCATAGCTATTATTCTTGTTAATATTGGTCTGATAACATCGATAGTTCGTGCGGATCTCGCGTTGTCTTGACGTGTAGGTCGTCACGCGCTTTCCATTGGGATAGCTGACGCTGCTTCCCGGCGTCGGATTGCCCGACGCTGTCCAATTCGTAGCAGGGGGTCTAGCGCTGGCACAGGAATTCGAACTGTAATTCGCGCTGCTCGCGTTTGCCCAGTTGCTCGTAAGCGATTCCGCCGTCTCCTGGGGAGAGACGGAAGCCGGGGACGATACTTCATCGCCCCAATGATCGAACACCTGGACGTCCCGATAGTACGGATCGCGAGTCTGGTAGGTCCAGTTGTCCGCAAGATAGTCCGGATTGGTATCGAGCAGCACTTGGCCGACGTTCACCGCCGAGCTGTACGGCACGAAGCCATAGCGAACGCGCGCGTTGGTGCCCGTTGTTGCGGTCTTCACCGTCGCGTAAAAGTTCTTCATCGCGGTGCGCAGCGCGTTGATGCGGTAGTTGTTTTGCGTCGATCCGGCCATGTCGTATTCCATGGAGCCGGTCGTATCGAGCACCATGATCACGTCGCTGTTGCCCACCCCCATCGAGGCCTGGCATTCGACCGCGAGATCCACTTGCGCGAAGCCGAACATCTTCATGATCATGTTGTTCGATGTCGTACTCGCCGTCGCCTTGACCGTTTCGCCATTGTCGTCGGAATAGGGCGCGAAGACGGTATTGACGGTATCCTGGCGAACGTCGTCGAAGTTCGCGGCGAAAAAGTTCATCGCTTGCGAACGCGCGGTCGCGTCGAATCCCTGGTTGGTCTCGGCACGACGCCCCGCGAGCACGGCGGCGTCGCACGCCGACTGCAACCGGTTCTTGGCACGATAGGCCCGGCTCAGATCCACCCCGCTCCCCATCAGAGCCGCAAGCAGCAAAAGGGAGACGGCCGCCACCGGCAGCACGCTGCCTTGACGATCGTTGAGGAAACGAGAACGCACGCTTCGCATCGCCAGAGGCTTTCAAGAAGACGAATAATGCGCCCGGATACGGTCCTCCGCGTTAATTTTGGGTAATCACGATCCGATCGGGAGCGCATAAAGCGCGCCGCGCTCATTCGATGATCCTCAGCTCGCCCACTTGCTTCGCGATCTCCTGGAAGGCCTCGTCCAATTCCTCGGCATCCTCGGGCGAGTAGGAGCTGTTATCCGAAGCGCAGGTATCGAGATTCGTCGTGCTCGATTTGGTGAAGGCGATCGTCCACAGCCGGATCCCCTTGGCCTTGATGGCCTTGCACACGGCCAGGAAGCGCTCGGAATGGCGAGCCCTATCGTCGCTGTCGCTAGCGCAGCAGCGGCTGAGGACGTAACCGTAGCTTTCGTCGTCGGGAGTCGTCTTGCGATCGAAGTACTCGATGCCATACGCCGTCAGCGTATTGATGTTAGGCGACATTTCGCCGTCGGTCATGAAAATGAGATGGCGCGAAACTTCGCCACCATTGTCGGGGGCTTGCTTGACATTATTCGCAAATACGCCGTCTTCTGACAAAAGCCGCCCGCCCCAGATCAGGCCCACATCGAGATAGGTGCCGCCCTTGGGCGTGAGTGCATCGGCATAGGCATTGAAGTCGGACTGCTCCATCTCGCTGAGCAATTGCGCTTCCTTGGGGCAAACGACATCGTCCGGATTGCTCATCGACACGCCGTTGTAGGAGGCATCCTGTTTCAGGTACCAGTTTCTCGAGATGTATTCCGTCCGCTTGTAAGTGACCTCAGGCCACATCGGGCCCCATTTCGTATCGGGATCGGCACCGGGCACATGGTCGATATCGAGATCGTAGGCATCGCTCGGCTGCATTCCGTTCAGGCTGGAATAGGTAAAAGTCTCGGCGGGCGAGGTCTTGACGGCCTGCACACAGCCGTTCCAGCGCGAGGTCATGTTGCTCGGCTGCCCCCCGCTTTCGCCGATCGGCAGAGTTGCCGAAAGACCGGACTTGAAGACGTCCGTGGGATGGATGACCTGCTCATAGGACCATCGCTCGAAAATACGGTTTTCGGTCGTGACGTAGACAGGATCCTGCGTCGCGTGCTGGTGCGTCTTGCTGTCCCGGTAGACGGTTCGGACATACGGCCGGTAGCCGAAAAAAGGGGACGCGCAGTAGTATTCCTTTCGGGTCTGGCGCTGCGTCGTGACCGTAACGGTCACGCGCTGCCCGGCATCATTGAAATAGGTATTCGTTTCTGTGGTGGGCGAAGCGTCTTCCCAGGACGTCGCACTGGGCAGCTCGGACTGGCAGTCCGACCGCCTCCAGTAGAAATTGTCACCGTAGCGTTCCGAGTCGAGCTCCCCCTGATCCGACGAAGTCCCGGTCGTGATGACTGGATTGCCATAGTGATCCAGGGTTTGTGTCGTCTCGATCCGATAGATGGGCTTGCGCGACGGGTATTCCCAACTGTCCGCTATGTAGCTGGGGTCGGTCTCGTACAGCAGTCTCCCGATATTGACGCTCGAGGCGTACGGCACAAACCCGTAGCGCACACGCGCATTGGTCCCGTTCGTGGCGTTCTCAAGCGTCACGTAGAAATTCTTCATTGCGTCCTTGAGCGCGGCCATCCGCTCACCAGAATCGCCAAAGCCATCCATGTTGAAGTTCATCGACGCGGTCGTGTCGAGCACCATCACCACATCGCTGTTGCCGATCCCCATCGAAGCCTGGCATTCGACTTCGAGCGCCACTTCCTCGAACCCAAACAATGACATCAACAGGTTGGCGGACTTTGTGCGGGCCACGCCCTTCACCGTCTCGCCATCGTTGTCCGAGTAAGGCTCGAACGAGGTGTCGTGCGTGTCTTGGCGCTCGTCGCTGAAATTGGCGTTGAAGAAGTTCTCGGCCTGGGTTTGCGCGCTGTCATCGAAGCCGTTGCTGGTCTCCGCGCGCCGCCCCGCCAGGACCGCCGCGTCGCATGCGGATTGCAGCCGATTTTTGGCCCGATAGGCGCGACTGAGATCGACGCCGCTGCCGATCAACGCAGCCGACAACAGGATCGCGACGGCCGCAATCGGCAGTACGCTCCCCCTATCGTCGCTTCTCCAGTTCCTGAAAAACCAGGCCATATCGCGTGCACGCCATTCCCGTATTCCCCGCCGACCCTAGGAGAGCCGCGTAAATATCGGGTAAAGGGGCGTTGCACGTGTGTGAGTGCCGAGTTCGGATTCCGCCTTCAGTCCTGAATTTCCGTGGCGCGAATGAATAATATAGTTGATCGATAAAAAATCATTGATGATACTAATCAATACTTGCGCTTCGTTTCAATTTTCACTGCGACATGAGAAACGAAAGTCGACTTTTTTCAACCATTCGCAGACAACGACTTGCTACAAAACGGCGCACCCCTTTATTTTTCTTCAAACTTAATTAGTGCCCAGGCTTACGAGAAGGACCGACAGATGAAGCGAACGAGGTTCTCGGAAACTTGCCGGGCCGGGGGCGCATGATCAGCGGGAAGGAAACTGTATGGTTTTATCACGAAGAAGGCCTGGCGGTCAGGCGGCGGCGCACCCTCAGCCGTGCTGACGCCACGAAAGCACAGCCGCGAGACCGGCTCTGGCGAAGGCGACCTGAACCTGAAGCTGATCGTAGTCAGCCGCCCGATCCCGCCAGAGTCGCCGAAGCGCGGGCGCTCGCCATTGACCGACGTGCGCGTGACATGCTCCCCTGAAATGTGACCGTTTCTTGAGTAGAGTCCGACACAAAGGAGTCGGACGAAATGAAGCGCAGCAGGTTCAGCGAAGAGCAAATCATCCCAATATTGAAGGAGCAGGAAGCGGGGATGGTGACGGCGGACGTTTGCCGTCGCCATGGGATCAGCTCAGCCACGTTCTACGAATGGAAGTCGAAGTTCGGCGGGCTGAAGGTATCCGAGGCCCGTCGGCTACGGGCGCTCGAGGACGAGAACGCCAGGCTCAAGAAGCTGTTACGGAGATATTGCGAGGAGAACCTGCGGGTCCGTCGCCGCGGTGGCCGTAAGCGTGCGCTGGGTACCAGGGCGCCGATGGTGCTGCCGGATGGGCCTAACCAGCGATGGAGCCTGGACTTCATCTCGGGCACTTTCGCCTGTAGCCGGCGCTTCCGCATCCTGTGCGCGGTCGATTACTACACGCGCAAGTGCCTGGCGCTGGTGGCCGACACATCGCTATCGGGCGTGCGGGTCGCGCGCGAACTGACCCGGTTGATCGGGCTACGGGGCAAACCGCGCACGGTGGTCAGCGACAATGGCACCGAGCTGACCTCGTCGCCATCCTGCGCTGGTCGCAGGAGCGGCGGGTCGAATGGCACGATACCGCGCCAGGCAAGCCAATGCAAAACGGCTTCATCGAGAGCTTCAATGGTCGCTTGCGCGACGAAAGCCTCAACGAGACGCTGCTCACATCGCTGCTCACATCGCTGCTCACATCGCTGCCGCATGCCCGCTTCGTGCTCGATGCCTGGCGGCATGATTACAACCACATTAGGCCACACTCGAAACTGGGCGGAAGAATCCCCGCAGAGAAAGCCGGCCAAGCTGCGGGGGGATCGGCTCCCAAGTGGCGGTCATGTCGAGGTTAACCGCCTGCGCCAGCCTCTCTGCCGCTTGGATGCGTCCGCACCGAGCTTCTGGCGCATTGCACTTCGCTCACCGTCAATGTCGCGCGACGATCAGAATGAGAGAGCGCGACAATCAAGACTTTCTCGGCAAAGTCGATCTCGTTTCATTTGCCGTTGCGTAGCTCTCCGGGCCGAATAAAGACATGCGGCGCGAGACGCAGCGCAAAAATGCGTTTTCCTGGCGGCCGGAGTACTCTTTGATCGCTCGCAACAACTCGCCCACCTTAGCGGGCTCGACGATTGCTGCATTGTGAGTGACCTGCGGGCCTATGAGAGCGCCTCTGAGAATGCCTGCTGGGTTACCGTCGGTACGAAGCGTGGCGAAGCCGTAGCGCAACACCCGGCTCGCAAATGAGCGCAAGCGAATTGCCGTTTCGTGATGCCCTCGCTCGAGATTGGAGCGCACGAATCTGTACGGTCGTAAGCACGGTGGGCCACGCCTCCTGCAAAGTCCCTGGCCCACCAGTTCGTGGGCCACTTTTGTTGAACCTGGGCAGAACATGATGGGAACAGACGGAACAATCCAGAGGAATTTTACCGCTGAATTCCGCGGCTTTCTACAGTGTTCTCATATGTACTGGTGCCGCAAAGCGGACTCGCGTCACGTCCACCCTGAGAACGGCGGTGCAAAATTAGACCACGGTAGCGGCGGCGAAGTGCTGCTGCGGGCGGCGTAAAAGTCGTCCACTTTTTCCCTTTCGCGATGGCGGCGAGGGGGATGAGGGATTTACACCG
>NZ_WRPO01000021.1 GCF_009746585.1 Novosphingobium aquimarinum | reverse complement strand
GCCGTTCAGAAGGTCGGGGTGCGTCCGAAACTTTGCCGATCATTCATTCCCTGCCAAGATTAACTCGGCAAGCGAGTCTAGCTCCCCTTTTGCAGTCTTCCAGTCGGGCATGTGCCTAGTGAGCAAATCGAAAAATCGCTTGCTGTGGTTATGTTCGATCAGATGGCAGAGCTCGTGTAAAATGACATATTCGATGCAGTGACGTGGTGCCTTTATGAGTGCAGGGTTCAGGTAGATAACCCCTTCGGGCGAGCAGCTTCCCCATTGCGTTCTCATACGCATAAGCTTGAATGGTGGCAGGGCGTTAATCCAACTCAACCGCTCCGAGATTTCGCCGACCTTCTTGCTCAAATATTCGGTGGCGCGATCACTATACCATGCATTCAGTCTGCGTCTTACGGCGGCTCGATCCGCCACTGGCAGCGAAACTTTGAGTTTGCCCTTCAAGAGTTTGACTCCCGAGCGATGCGCTTTGCTCTCATGGACAATGAGCTTGTGCCGCCGACCAAGATAGAAGTGGGTTTCGCCGCTTACATATTCGCGCGGTAGCGCCATTCGTCGCGCGGCAATGGCTGCGTTCCGATGCTGAAAAATCCATCTTGCACGTCGCTGGGCCGCCGCCCTTATCTGATCAGCTTCCTTATCTTTTGGAGCTTCAATTTCCACATCACCGTTGGGGTAGACGTGGATGCGGATACGGCCCGTGACAGCAGCGGTTTGTCGAACGAGACACGAGACCTCGTGATCGCCGTATCGGACAATCATGTTTTTGCGCCACTGCCACGAGCAAGTCCGATGCGGGTTACCTCTACAACCTTCTCAGTAATGACCTTTGCTTTGTCCAAGCCGGTCAGGCGGAAGAGGCGCGACAACAAAGCCTTACGTATGGCCGCTTCAATGTTTGCCGGGTTCAGCGAGTTTTCCGCAATGGCGCTCTCGACGGACTTTTCCATATCCAGCGCTGCCCGGATGAATTCTTCCTGTTCGTCCCCGTTTGCGACCGCGTCGCCAATCTCCAACCGGATAATCCCGAAATAGGCGCTCGCATGGTGGTGACCTTCGAGGCGTTTGGGCAGGTCATCGACCTTCTTAGCGGCGAGCTTGTCCTCCAAATCCTTGAACAGGATGTATTGCTTATAGGGGTGGTCAAAAAGCGCTGATGCTTCCGCAATGGCCCGCTTGAGCAGGTCCGAAAAGAACAGCTGCGCATAGGGATCGTCAGCCAGTTCTTGCTCGATCGTCTTTCGGACTCTGGAGCGGATGATGTCGGTTTCGTTGCGTGTTTTCTCAGGGGACCAGGTTTCGGCGGCCTGCTGATTCCCAAGCTGGTTGACGATCAGAACGCCGTCCACGTTCTCCACGTCCTCGCCCACAACATAGCGATCGACCAGCCGCCTGATCTGATCCTCGTAGGCGCTGTAATCGACGGCTTCCTGTGCGTCCTGCTTCACAATCTTGCGAAGGTTGCTGAAGAACTTGAGGTCGCGCTTGTATTGCTCAATCTGCCCTTCCGTGATCGACGTGTCCTCGAAGAACGAACGCGATCCGAGGGCGATCTTCAGACACATGCCGTAGGCTGTCAGGGCTTCGTAGAAATCCTCCCTGATCTTCTGGTTCAGGTCGATAGGTGTTCCATCCTCGCTCTCGCGGGTCTGCGGCACCAGCAGCTGCCGATACTGCTCGATATCAGCCCTGTTTTTGACTGGTTTGAAGAGCATCCAAAGGTCAGCGTGGAGGCCGGGTAATCGCTTATACTCGGTGCAGACATCGGCATAGAGTTCCTCAATGTCGTCGAGATCGAAGCCGCCTTGCGTGCGTTCTGCGAGGTCTTGATATTCCGTGAGCGCGGTATCCAGCGCCTTCAGAATGCCCCGATAATCGATGAGCAAGCCGTACTTCTTCTGCTCATGCAGCCGGTTCACGCGGGCGATGGCCTGGATCAGATTGTGCTGTTCGAGCTTCTTGTCGATATAGAGGACAGCGTTGCGCGGCTCATCAAATCCGGTGAGCAACTTGTCGACCACGATCAGGATGTCGGGTCGGCCCTCGGTCGAGAAATCCTCGATAACTTGGCGCTCGTAATCCTCGGGGTCGCCTTTGACGTTTTCCCTCCACCATTGCAGCACCTCGGGCAGTTCTGCCTCATCGACTTCCGAATGGCCTTCGCGGGTATCAGGGGGCGAAATGACGATGGCGCTGCTGACCAGACCGGTTTCATCCAGTGCCTTCTTGTAGCGGATGGCTGACCGCTTGGAATCGGTCGCCAGCTGACCCTTCAGACCGAGATCAAGATCCTTGAAGTTCTCCTTGAAGTGAGTCGCGATATCGAGTGCGATCAGGGCAATCCGGTCGTCGGAGCCATAAACTGCGCCCTTCGTTCCGAACTTCTTCTTGAGATCGCCTTTCTGCTCGTCGGAAAGGCCAGCCGTGACCTTCTCGAACCAGTTATCGATCGCACGTTCGTTCACGTCGAGGATCGGCTTGCGTTCCTCGTAGAGCAACGGCGTCACCGTACCGTCCGAAACGGCGTCCTTCATCGTGTAGGCGTGGACGATGCGCCCGAACTTGTTGGCCGTCTTGTCGTCCTTTACCAGCGGCGTGCCTGTGAACGCGACATAGGCGGCGTTTGGCAACGCCTTGCGCATCCGCTCATGGTTCTCGCCGCCTTGGCTGCGGTGCCCTTCATCGACCAGCACGATCATGTCCGCGCTGTCATTCCGGCATTCCGGGTGGCGCGCCGCGCTGCCGAACTTGTTGATGATGGTGAAGATGATCCGCTCGGTGCCCTTGCCGATGCGCTTGGCGAGATCGCGGCCCGATTGCGCCTTGGCTTTACCGGCATCTTTGGAGCCGATGTCCGAACCGAATGCGCCGCCGGTCAGGAAGTTACCTGCCAGCTGTTTTTCCAGATCGCGCCGGTCCGTCACGACGACCAGGCGGCAGGCCTTCAGCTTCTCGTGGAGCAGCAGCGCCTTGCACATCATCACCATTGTGAAGCTTTTACCCGAACCAGTGGTGTGCCAGATTACACCGCCTTCGCGCGCGCCATCGGGCTTGATCCGGCTTATCTGGTCGAGCAGTGCGCGGATGCCAAAAAATTGCTGATGGCGAGCAACGATCTTGTCCACCTTGCGGTCGAACAAGACGTAGGAACGAACGAATTCCAGCAGACGCTCCGGGGTGCAGAGGCCGATCAGCAGGCGGTCCTGCGCGGTCACGGCCTGATCGTCGCTCCACAGATGCTGGAAGTGATCGCGCACCTCGCGGACATGGTTTTTCAGGATAGCCACGCGCGGATCGGTCGCCTTCGCGGCATTCTTGATCTGGCGGAAGTGATCCTCGGAAAACTCCTCTTCGCGCCATTGTGCCCAGAATTTGCGCGGAGTCTTGGTGGTGCCATAGCGACCATCGGTCATGCCGATGGCGAGCAGCAGATGGGCATAGCAGAACAGGTGCGGGATTTCCTCCTGCCCCTGGTTGCGGATCGTCTGGCTGATCCCTTCGTCCACCATCGACTTGTTGGGATTGCCACTGTCGGGCCGCTTGGCCTCGATCACCAGCAACGGAATGCCGTTCACGAAACCCACGATATCAGGCCGCCGCGTGTGGGTACCCGGCACAGCGAGCACTTCCATCTCCTCGCTGGCGATAAAGCTGTTAGCCAGTGGGTGCGCCCAGTCGATGATCGGCACCGTGACGCTATGCTTCTTCCCATCGACGAATTCGGTGACGGTGATGCCCAGCGTGAAGGCGTTGTAGAGCTTCTCGTTGGCGGTGATCAGCCCTTCGTTGAGCGCGGGCGAGGTTAGCTCGCGGACGATCTGTTCGATCGCGTTGGTCGAAAGCGGATATGTCCGCCCCTTGTAGTCGAACGTCCGCCTCCGCAGCTGTTCTATCAGCACATCGCGCAGCACCACACCCTGATTTCCGCCGCGCGCGGCAAGGCACGCCTCGGGCGAGAGGTAATCCCAGCCCAGCGAAACCAGCGTTGCGAGGGCCGGGATATGGGAGCTGTAAAGTTCGGCGGTGTTGGGGGTGATCGTCATGGTCAGAGCTTGTCGAACACTGAACCCATGCGGGGGCTGAAGAGCCGCTCATAGGTACGCAAGAGATAGGTGTCCGTCATGCCAGCGACATGGTCGCAGATGATGCGCGGATCGTCATGGGCTGCGGTGAATTTGGCGTAGGCGTCGCGCGGCAACAGGCGCTTCGGGTCGGCCTGTAAGGCTTCAAACACCGAAACCACCATTGTCTGCCCCTTGAATTCCAGATGCTGGACGCTGGGGCTGAGGATGACTTCGTCTGCGACAAGGTCTTTGAGCGTCTTTAGGAAATCGCGGTGTGGCTGTTTCAAAACCACGTGGTAGCGGATGAGAGGTTCGGAAAAGACCTCCTTCTCTTCGTACTCGGCAGCGGTGATGAAGTGGTGCACCAGCCTGCTAATGAAGCGTTTGCGTGTACCGCTGTTGGTGAACAAGCCTTCGACCATATGCGTGAAAACGTCATTCGCGCTTTCGTCGGGATATTTCTCCTTGAGGGCATCGAGAAACGAGGGGCACTTATCCTGCAAAGCGAAGGCGAGAGTTTCCTTGTCAATCAGGCCAAGCGCGATGGCATCCTCGAGGTCGTGCACTCCGTAAGCGATGTCATCGGCGGCATCCATGATGCTGCAGTCGAACGATTTGTGGCGCGGAACATGGTGCTTTCCGGTCTTCAGATCGCAGGCCTGAAACTCTTCGCGCTCTGCTTCGGAGAGCGGGTTTATGATCCAATCCACCACATCGCGTTCGCAATCGAGGTAGCATTTGGGGGGCTTGCTGGCCTGATCATCGATGATGTCCAGCGTTGTCGGGGCACTGAACAACTTTGGCGCAATGGCCGGATTTCGCGCCTGCGAAAAAGCGACGGGATACTTGAGAACGCCCATCAGGGTGCGGCGAGACAGGTTTGCTCCGGCGTTGGCCGAAAAGCTCTCAAGCCGGGACAGGATACGCAAGGTTTGGCCGTTGCCTTCGAAGCCGCCATGCGAACGCATGCAGTAATTGAGCGCCACCTCACCACCATGCCCGAAAGGTGGGTGACCGAGATCATGGGTGCAGCCGATCGCCTGGATCATGCTCCGGTCGGGCAGATGCGCAGTGGCAGGGTGTTCGGGGAAGCTCTTGGCCAGTTGTTTGGCAAGCCCGCCAGCGATCTGCGCCACCTCCAATGAGTGGGTCAGGCGGGTGCGATAGAAATCGCTATCGCCAAGATTGAGGATTTGTGTCTTGCCCTGCAAGCGGCGGAATGAAGCTGAATGGATAACCCGCGCATAATCGATGTCCCCATCCTCGCGAGCATCCTCGACTTGGGGTGTCCAGCCTTCACGTCGTGCGTTCCAGCTCATACTCATGTTCCCCAGACGCTGGCGGAAACAGCGTCGTAATACTCAACGCCAAGCTGCCAGTTCGCAGGTCGCATAGCGGCCAGTTCGTGGGCTCGCGCCATGATGCGTTGGTTGTCATCTGTGAGCGGATCGCCAAAGATGCCAACGTAAAGCTTTTTGAAGCGCCCTCGGCCAATCCTGACAAGGATGTGATCATCATTCGCCGCAAGCGAATGGCCGAATACGAACATGCAATGTTGGCCCTGCTTCACATTGGCGGTGAACTGCTTGAAGCCTTGGTAGAGGTAGGCGTTGTGGCGGATTTTCGCCTTCTTCTTCGCGCTGGTGCCCTCGGCGACGAAGAGTGGATACGCATCCACAGCAATCGCTGCGCGGGCCTGATCGACAAGCGGGACATTCGTTCGAACCCAGGTGTATTTCTTCAGCTCTGCACCTGAATCGAATAGGTGCAGCGCACCGTGAAGGAAATGCACACGCGCATCATGTGCGCCGGTTTCGCCCTGCCAGACGACGTAGTCCGCATCGGGATCGTCCTCATCGTTACCGAATCCATCGTTCTTGGCCAAGTTGATCGGATCGCCGAACGGCATGTCATCATGCATCAGCGTCCAGTAGAGCAGCAGGTCATAGTTGAGCGTGAAGACCTGCCCTGCTTTGGGTCCGGCGAGGAAATGCGAGAGGAAGCGACGACAAGCCCAAAACTTGGCATCGGGGATGTCCGGCGGAACGTTGGGATGATTGCCGGCGATCGTCTGGACGAGAATCTCCTTCAGCGCACTGGCGTGCTCGAGCATCTTGGTGATGGCCTCATCACCATCTGGGACATAAGGCGGCAAGATTCTGGCCGCGTTTTCCAGTGAGCGGATTGCCTGCTCGAAGTCTTGCGTGCCGAGAGCGGCGAAAACGGCTTCGACTTCGGGAACTTGGGCGAAATCCGCCTGCGCGAAGAGCGATCCATAGTGAAAGATGTCAGCACGGCAGGCGATGCTGAAGCCGTTGCCGAGCAACAGGTGCCGCTTAGAGTACTTTTCGGAATCCTCGATTGCTTCTGCGAATGTCATCAGCGGCATCAGGCCACCTCGCTTTCTGGGAGTTTGACCCGCCGTTTGCCGGTGAGAAGTTGCTGCATCAGCGCGGCCTTTTCTTGGCGGAGGGCGGTGAGCTGGGCTTCGTATCCGCGCTGAACATCGGCCACCGCATTGACCGCTTCATTTATTGCGCGCTGCTCTGCCAGCGGAGGCAGGGGCAAGGGAATCCGTGAGAACTCCTTCCAGCGAAGGCTGCCGCGTCGGTCGACGGAGGCGTTGGTCGCGGCTGCAAAAATCTGGCGGTATCGGTCGGTCTTCAACAGCTTGTAGAGGAAGCCGTCATCCACCTGTGCATCGGTCACGAATACGCAATAGATTGGACTGACGATCCCTGCATCAAACAGGTCCTGATAGCCGATCGACCCTTCCTCGATGTGGTTCGAGGGGAAGCCGAAAGTGCCACGCCGCATTACCTTATAGTTCGAAGTATCGTCGCTGTAGACCTTCTTCTTGAAGTAGGTCAGCGACTCTACCATTCCGTCATATTTGGAGCAGGAGAGGACCGGATAACCAGCCTCTTCACCAGCGCGTTCGGAGATTTCCTTCGTGACATCACCAATGCGCAACGTGCGCCACTCCCCCGAAAAGCCGGCGAGACGTTTCTTGGGTGGGCTGGTGCCATGGGGGAGCAGCTGTTGCATCAGCGCCTGCTTCTGCGCGCGGGCGTTGGCGATCAGCGCCTCGACCGTCTCGATGGCGCGGTCCCACGTTGCCAGCGTTTCAGCAATTTCGCGCTGCTCGTGCAGAGGGGGCAGCAACACGCTGTGCTGATCGATGTCCGATTTCTTGACGTGGACGAGCGTTGCTTTGAAGCCATGAGCCTTAGCTTCAATCCGATCGGTTACATGTCGCAGTGCGATGTAAAGCCAGTCCTTATCGACGTTCTTGGCGGGGAAAACCTTGAAGATATGCTGGTTAAGTACGCCAGTGGGGCCCTTCCAAATTGTGGGGCCGAAAGACGCCCCCTTTGTGCCCGCCCACGCAAACAGGATTTGACCAGGGGGGACCAGCCACTTCTGCTCTGGCGTGCCTGCAAAGTAGTTGAAGTTCTGATTTCCATTCAGATTCTGAATGCGAATAATCGGATAGCCGCTTTCTGACCAGTCGGGTGGACGGAAGCCGTGTCCGTTCTGCAGTTTGCAGATTTCCGAAACGGCGGCGATTTCCCACCCCTCCGGAATCATTTCGCACCGCCCTTGCCCTTGGCGGGCTGCTCAGCGGCGAGCTTTTTCACCTTGGCGGTGGCCTCGATAAAGTGCTGCTCGACCGCGCTCGGCGCGTTGATCGCGCGGGTGTGCCAGCGGTCATATTCGGCATCGACATGACGCTTGGCCCGATCAGCGGTGACCTTGCCCGCACCATCGAGCAGCGCGTGATCGCCCAGCTTCAGGAAATCGTCCAGCTTGGCGATCCAGTCGGCCATGTGCATCGGCTTGCGGTTTTTCGCCATCGCCTCGGCAAATTCCAGGAAGGCAACGGTGATGCGGTTCAGCGTCTCCATCTCGTCGTCCGCCAAATAGTTCTTTGCCACCTGCGCGTCCTGTTTGGTGGGCGGCCGCCCCCGCTTCTCACCGGGCCAACTGGTCAGCCCCATCATCGGCTTGGCGCTGTCAGCGCGGGCCAGCTTGGTTTCCGCTGCCGTTTGGCCGTGTGCGGCGTGGTGCATCTTGTTCTGCACCGTCTGGAAGAACTGCTGGCTGGCCTCTGCTCTGGGGTCATAATCCACGGCGGTTGCGTAGATATCGAGCACCTTCTTGTAGAACAGCTTTTCCGACGCGCGGATGTCGCGGATGCGGGCGAGCAGCTCTTCGAAATAGTCGTTGTCCGGTTCCTTCAGGCGCTCGTCGTCCATGACGAAGCCCTTGACCAGATATTCGCTCAGCGCCTCCGATGCCCAACGCCGGAATTGCATCCCCCGCAGCGACCGCACGCGGAAGCCGACTGCGAGGATCATTTGCAGGTTGTAGTGCGCAATCTGGCGGGAAACCTCGCGCTTGCCCTCGGTTCGAACTTGTAAGTAATCGTTACAGGTTGCTTGGCTGTCCAGCTCGCCATCCTCGTAGATCGCCCGGATGTGCTGAGTGATCGCCTGCGAGGTGACCTGAAACAGCTCGGCCATGTCGGCCTGGCTCAGCCACACGCTGCCATCGCTCGCCTGAAGGCGAATGACGGTGACGCCGTCCTCCGTCTGGTACTGGATGATCTCGCCCGCCATCAGTAGCCAAGCTCCTTGAGATAGCCGTCCATCTTCTCTTCCAGCGCGGCGAGGTCAGCCTTGAGCTTCAACCGCTCGGCGCGGACGGCGACCAGGTCGATCTCCTCCTCTTCCTCGAAGGTGTCGACGTAGCGCGGGATGTTGAGGTTGTAGTCGTTCTCGGCCAACTCTGCGGGCGTGGCGAGATAGGCGTATTTGTCGACCGTTTCGCGTGCCCGGTAGGTCTCGACGATCTTCGCCAGATTGCTGTCATCAAGCTGGTTCTGGTTCTTACCCGATTTGAACTCGCGGCTCGCGTCGATGAACATCACCTTGTCATCCGACTTGGTCTTGCGGAAAATCAAGATGCAGGCCGGGATGCCGGTGCCATAGAACAGCTTTTCCGGCAGGCCGATCACCGCTTCGAGCAGGTTTTCCTCAATCAGCTTCTGGCGGATGCGGCCCTCGCTCGCCCCCCGGAACAGCACGCCGTGCGGCGCCACCACGGCCATGCGCCCAGTCCGGGGCTTCATGGTTTCGATCATGTGGAGGATGAAGGCGTAATCGCCTTTGGTGCGCGGCGGGATACCGCGCCGGAAACGCCCGAACTTGTCGTTCTCCGCTGCATCGACACCCCACTTGTCGAGGCTGAAAGGCGGATTGGCGACGACGATATCAAAGTGCTTAAGCCGGTCATCGCCGTCCAGCAACTTGGGGTTGTTGATCGTGTCGCCCCACTCGATCCGGTGATTGTCCTCGCCGTGGAGGAACATGTTCATCTTGGCGAGCGCCCAGGTGCTGCCGATCGATTCCTGGCCGTAGAGCGCGTATTTCTTCGACCCGCCGAACTTGGCCTGCACGCGGCGACCGCATTTCATCAACAGCGAACCGGAACCACAGGTGGGATCGCAGGCTTCCTCGCCCTCGGTCATGTCCATGATCTCGGCCATCAGTTCGGATACTTCGGGGGGGGTGTAGAATTCGCCTGCCTTGCGGCCCGCGTCGGCGGCGAAGTTCTTGATCAGGAATTCGTAGGCGTTGCCGATCACATCCAGATTGCCAATGCGAGAGGGGCGCATGTTCAGCTCGGGACGCGAGAAGTCTTCCAGCAGGTGGCGCAGGATGTCGTTCTTCTGTTTCTCCTCACCCAGCTTGTTGGAGTTGAAGCTGATATCCTGGAACACGTCGCGCAATTTGCCGACGTTAGCCTCCTCGATGGCGTGCAGCGCCTTGTCGATCCGTTCGCCGTTGCCCGGCTCGTGCCGCGCCTTGTAGAGCGTGGTGAAGTTGGCGGATTCGGGCAGTACGAAGCGCTCGTTCGTCATCAATTCGGCGATCAGCTCGGGCGTATCGCCATATTCTTTCTGGTACTTATCGTAGTGGTCCTGCCACACATCCGACAGGTATTTCAGGAACAGCATAGTGAGGACGTAGTCCTTGTAGACATCGGCAGAGACCGTCCCGCGAAAGGTGTCGCAGGCAGCCCAGACGGCCTTGTTCACTTCGTCCTGTTTGATCTGGTCGTTCATTATGCTCTCTGTTCCGGGCGCTGAAAGGCAGGTGCAAGCAGCTGCTGGGCAATGGCCGTCATTTCGGCGGCTCTGTTGTCGATGAGTTGGGTCAGGATTGCGCGTTCGCCTCGCATAGCTGCATCCAGATCGGCGATGTGTTGCTGCTGGGCGAGCGGCGGGATCGTGATTGGCAGATTCTCCACCACCTCGCGTTTGAGGTTGAGGATGTAGGAGCCTGTCGCGCCCGCCGCGAAATAGTCCTGCGCGGGCTTCTGCATCATCTGCCAAGCTAGAAACTTGGGCAGGATCGCGTCGGTTCTGACGCGGATGACAAAGAAATGCGGTGAGCAAACGACCTGTTCGTCACGTTCCTCGATGCAATAGGGGAAGTTGCGCCCACCGCGTGTGGACAGAATGATGTCGTTGGGCCGGAGAAATGCTTTTGCGGATGGGCGTGGCAGCTCAATGCGCGAAAGCCCATCCCAATCGATCCCAGTATCAGGATCGGCGTTGCGCATTTGTATAACGGCGACCCCGCCTTCCGGCAGCGCATCGATTTTGCCGCGAAAAGGGTAGCCTGCAGAGATTGACGCGAAGCCACCCAGAACATCAGTATCGTATGCATCAAAGCACTTCATGCGACACATGATGGGCTGGAGAACGAAGTTTGTCAATCCCACCTACGTTAAGGCGCTTGACGCATTAGAAATGTGGCGCGCGCGGCCTAACTTTGTGATCGTGTGCAATCTCGGTGACGTATCTGCGATACCCTTGAGAAATCGGAATGGCAGCTTCTGGTCTTTGCATTCTGCAACGGAGACGTTCCGGATCGTCCTACGAGCGGACTTCTATTACGCAGCTTCTACATCCTCGCCGATCTCCTGCCGGACCTTCGGACCTTTCGCGATTCGCCGGCCTAACGCTTCTATAAAGGCGTCGTAGCGATCGTTCCCCAAGCGGCGCATCGCGGCGCGCTCGGTTTCGGGCGGCTGCGGTGTGTTCGACAGCCAGAAGCGGACGAACAGCGCGATCATCTCGAGGCCGATCCCGACATCGCGCTCAAGCCGTGTCTGGCGTCGATCGAGTCGATCAAGACGCTTGGCAATGGCCGCCTCGCGCTGCTCGTCGGCGTCAGGCGACAGGAAGGATGCAATGGCCGCCTCGGCGACCAGCGAGCGCGACTTGCCGCGCCGGTCGGCATAGGCGGCAAGAGCCTGCATCAGCTCCGGGTCGAGATAGACCGAGAACGGCGTCTTGGTGGTCATAGCTCGATGCCGTCATCAGGATCGAGCGACGCCTGCCGTGCCATGCCCCGCATCTGTCGCCGCACTGTTGCCTGCCGCACCGCGTCGGTGTCCTGCTCGTCCAGCTCGAACTCGTTGGCGGGCGTCGGGCCCGGTGGCGGCGCGATGTCGATATGCCGCTCCATATCAGGCTCGCGGCGCAGGTCCGCATTCTCCGCATCACCCTCCGCTCCTGCTTTCCTGGTCGCCTTTTTCTTCTTCGGCTTTTTCGGCGCCTTCTCCTCGGTCGGCTCGGGCATCGGCGGCGCCGCGATTGGCGGCATGCCGCTCCAATCATCGGGGCGCGGCTTTCCGACGCCGGCCTTGGGGTCCGGCGGCGGCAGCAGCCGCTCGGTAAACCGCCGGTCCTTGAAGTAGCGAACCTTCCTGGCGCGGATCGGATGCACACCCGCCACCATCACGATCTCATCGTCGGGCGGGAGCTGCATCACCTCGCCGGGCGTGAGGAGCTGGCGGGCAGTCTCGGAGCGCGACACCATCAAATGGCCTAGCCATGGCGAGAGCCGATGGCCGGCATAGTTCTTCATCGCGCGCATTTCAGTGGCGGTGCCGAGCGCGTCGGAGATGCGCTTGGCGGTGCGCTCGTCATTGGAGGCGAACGAGACCCGGACATGGCAGTTGTCGAGAATCGCGTTGTTGGGGCCGTAAGCCTTCTCGATCTGATTGAGCGACTGCGCGATCAGGAAGCATTTGATCTTGTAGCCGGCCATGAAGGCGAGCTGGCTTTCAAAGAAATCCAAGCGCCCCTCGGACGGTAGCTCGTCGAACATAATGAGCAGTTCGTGACGCTCGGCCGCGGGCTTCAGATCCTCGGTCAGGCGCCGCCCGATCTGATTGAGCATGAGCCGGATCAGCGGCCGGGTGCGCGAGATGTCGGAGGGCGGGACGACTAGGTAGAGCGTGGTGGGCAACGCTCCCTCAACCAGATCGGCGATGCGCCAATCGCAGCGGCTCGTCACCTCGGCGACGACCGGATCGCGATAGAGGCCGAGGAACGACATCGCGGTCGAGAGGACGCCGGATCGTTCGTTGGCCGATTTGTTGAGCAGCTCCCGCGCGGCCGAGGCCACGACGGGATGGACGCCGACTCGCCCAAGATGCGGCGTGGTCATCATCGCGCGCAGGGTGGATTCGATCGGCTGGCGTGGGTCCGACAGGAAGGCGGCGACGCCGGCCAGGGTCTTGTTCTCACCGGCATAGAGGACATGCAGGATCGCGCCGACCAGCAGCGCATGGGAGGTCTTTTCCCAGTGGTTGCGCTTCTCCAGGCTGCCTTCGGGATCGACCAGCACGTCGGCGACGTTCTGCACGTCGCGCACCTCCAGGGCGCCCTTGCGGATTTCGAGCAGCGGGTTGTAGGCGGCCGAGCGCGCGTCGGTCGGATCGAACTGCAATACGCGGCCGTGGCGTGCGCGAAAGCCCGCGGTGAGTTGCCAGTTCTCGCCCTTGATGTCGTGGACGATACAGCTCTCCGGCCAGGTCAGCAGCGTCGGCACCACCAGACCCACGCCCTTGCCGCTTCGGGTCGGCGCGAAGCACAGCACATGCTCGGGGCCGTCGTGGCGCAGATAGTCGCGTCCCAGCCGGCCCAGCGTGACGCCGTTTGGCCCGAGCAGGCCGGCGGCCTCCACTTCCTGGCGCTCCGCCCAGCGGGCCGAGCCATAGGTCTCAGCGTTGTTCAGTTCGCGGGCGCGGCGCACCGACATGGCGATGGCGACGATGAAGGCGAGGAAGCCTCCCGAAGCGGCGATCAGCGCGCCGGTCTCGAATATCCTGGGCGCATAGGCGTCGTAGAAGAACATCCAGACGAAAAAGGCGTAGGGTGGATAAACTGGCCACCCGAAGACGACGAACCAGGGCGGGCCGAGTTGCGGCTGATAGTCGAGCGCCGCGGCCGTCCATTGGGTGGCGATCCAGAGCGTCGCAACGATGATCGCGAGGACGGTGACGACCTGGCCCCAAAGAATCTTGCTGGCGGGCATATTCAATCTCCCTGGGAGGGTTACAGCCCGAGCCCCCGGCCGCGACCGAGCGACCAGTCCACGCCGCCGTCGCCACGCATGACGCCGGAGATGTGCTTGCCGATCTGGCGGTCGAGCGACGGGGTCCAGGGGACGAGCTGGAAACTCAGGCCGTCGTCGATCATGGCGAAGCGGCCCGAGGCGAGCGTGAGGCGCTGCCGCACCGTGCCGGCGACATATTCGCCGGCCTTTGAGGGCGTGTGCGGCAGACCGATATCGGCCGACAGGTCCTTGGCCGCCGCGTCCAGTTCGCGACGCTTCAGCCTGTCGAGCAGGCCGCGTGCGAAAATGATGCGTTGCCCCTGTCGCCGCGCGAGGCCGATATCGGCGAGATGTTCGGCGCGTGCTTCCATCGCCGCGCGCACTTCGGTCCCGAAGCCGCCGCCGAGATCGCGGCCTTCGCTCGACAGGTTACGGCGGTCGAGCCAGGTGGCTCCCGGCGCATGGACCTGTCCCGGCAAATCCAGGTCTGATCGCACGGCAAGCGCCACCCGCTGGCGGCCCTTGCGGTCCTCGAAGCGGCGCAGCTCGACGATCGCGCCGGGCCTGCAATCGCCGGTCGCCTCGATGTCGGGAAACTGGACATGGTGGGTGCGTCCGTCGATCCCGTCGACGATCGCGTAGGCGCGGCCGGTCAGCTCGTCATGGAGTCCGCGGTCGACCAGCTTGCCGATGACGGGCTGGGCGGGATCGGGTTGGAGCACATAGCTGGCGGCGCCCCGGTCAACGCCGCGATCGCTCATCGCCTTGTGCATCCGCTTGATGATGTCGCCGCGCTCACCCAGCTCGCGCAGCGCGGCCTGCGCATTGTCCGCAAGCGTCCACTGGCCCGGCGCGATCTCGCTGGCGAGGCCGAGCCCCTCCAGCTTGCGCAGTCGTCCGATCCGCAGCGTGTGATCCCCGTCCGGCCGCACGCCCGGTTCGGGCGCCATGTCGATGACGCCCTCGCGGCCAAGCGTGCGCGAGAGGTCGCGGTCGATCTCGGTCCAGCGTTCGGCGTCGACCTGTCGCTCCAGCGAGGTGCGGATGTCGAGGTCGCGGCGCAACCCCAGCTCGCGGGTGACGATCTCGCGCGCGGTGGCGCGCATTCCCTCGCCGATATAGTCGCGCGAGATAACGAGGTTCTGGCCGTCTTCGGCCACGCCGCGCACGATGACATGGACATGGGGGTTATCGGTGTTCCAGTGCTCGACGGCTCGCCAGTCGAGACGGGTGCCGAGATCCTTTTCCATTCGCGTCATCAGCTCGCGGGTGAAGCCCTTGAGGTCGCCCATGTCGGGCGCATCCTCGGGCGAGACGATGAAGCGGAAGTGGTGCCGGTCGTTCTCGCAGCGCGCGGCGAATGCGTTGCGATCGAGACCCTCGGCGTCGGCGCCGAACAACACGCCCTTCTCGCCGTCGCGAGTGACGCCATCGCGTTGTAGATAGTTGAGGTGCGCCGCGAGCGAGGCGCGGCCGCCGTGGCGGACCACCCGCGCCTTGACGACGACCTGGCGCGATCGGTGGCCGAGCCGGTGCGTAGCGCGCAGGCTGGCGACGCGGCCACGCCCGAAGGTCGCACGGCCCGGCGCAATGATCCGGCCGCGTCGCGAAATATGGCCCCCGGCGCGCTGCGCGGCGGCAAGCGCCTGGGCGATGATCGGCCGCGCACGTTGGCTGCCGCGCGAGCGGATGCGGCCAGGCCGAATGCGGAAATTCTCGTCGCCACTCATGCGGCGGCGCTCCGCACAGTGCGAAAAACCGAGGCGGGAACTGAGTTTCGGATAGTGCCGCACAGTGCGGGATTTCCGCACACATTGCGCAGCAATGCCCAAAAGCCTTGAAAATCAAGGCTACGACCGGGGCGCAGGGGCTTCGCACATTGCCGCCCTTTATCTTGCCCTCGACCTTTCCTCTGCCAAAGCTGACGCCTTCTCCCTTCCGGCGCTGCGAGACGCTGCGACGGGCAAAGCCAGGGCGCGTGAATACCGTCACTGACGGCAAATCGACGGACGAAACGCTGAAGATCACGCGCGATCATCGTGCGATCTCGTCGGAAAGGAGGACGAACAAGCTGGTTTGGCGAAGCGCGACAGGCTCTGCGGCGACGAGTGATGGAACGGCCGGCGCACCTTCCGAAGGTGCGGTAGCGGCAGTAGAAGACCCACCCGCGCGCGCCGGAAACAGAGTCGCGCGGCGCCAGGCAAAGGGATCGGGCGGTTGCGCGACCGCGAGCCGGGTGACGTCCGAACCACCCGTGATCGACGCCAACTTCGCGATGTAAGCGCGCGTGGCTACAGGCAGCGGACGACCGCGCGAAAGATATTCGTCGGTGCGGCCAGGGCCAGCATTGTAGGCGGCCAGCATGGCGGTCACATCGCCATAGCGGTCGTACATCTCGCGCAGGTAAGCCGCGCCCGCCAGGATGTTGTCGCGCACGTCGAACGGGTCGGAACCGAGCCGATAACGTGCGCGCAGGCTGACCCAGGTGGCGGGCATGATCTGCATCAGCCCCATCGCCCCGACCGTGGAGACGGCGCGGAGGTCGCCATTGCTCTCCGCGCGCATCACGGCCCATATCCAGCGCTCGGGGATGTCGAAGCGCTGCGCCGCCTCGGCGATGGGTGCGGCATAGGGGGTGCTCGCGGTTGTCTCTCCAGCCAGCGCATTCTGCGCCAGCGCCGTGCCCGGCGAGGCCAGTAGCAGGATCACCAGAGCGACGACCGATCCGACTTCGCTTCGCCGCCAGCCTGCCAATGTGCTCGCTCCGGTAAAGGGTGCGCGCAGAGCGCCGGCCGATGGCCGCCCTTGACCTTCGTTGCGCGCACCGGCCGGTCCGGGGCCGAGCGGCACGGAGGGATGAGAGGGCTTTTCCGCGAACAAAGGGATGATCGGGTCAGGCACCGATCAGCTCCGATCCTGGCTGGATCGCGGGTGGCGCCACGACAGCCGGAATGTCCGCGCCTCGGCGTCCGCGCGGAACAGCTTGGGCTTGAGCCAACGCGCAAAGAGCGGGCTTTCGATCTCCAGCGCGATGTAGTCGCCGGCCCGTTCGCTGGTGCGCTTGCGGGCGAAACCGACGATCGGACCGTCTGCGTCGTTGAGATGGATGCGGTAATCGGCCGCGTCCTCGGCGTCGCTCGGTTCGGCCGGAACGAGCATGATCGCTTCGTCGATCGCGAACAGCCGGATGCGGCCAGCATAGCCGTTGTCGGTCGGCTCAAAGATGTTCACGGGCATGGTCAGTCTCCTTCGGGCTTGACGGGTGAAGGCGTGGCAGAGGGGTGCTGAGGTGCAGCGGCAGGGCGCGTCCGATGACGGCTGACGCCGGCAGGGGGCCGAAGTAGCGGCCGTCCAGACTGTCCGGGACCTTCGGATTGAGCAGCAGCAACTCGCCGGCTTGCAGCGTGTGACAGCCGTGCCAGACCGGGAGTGGGCGGCCTCGGCCATCGCGTGCGCGGGCGATGACGACGGGACGCGCGTCTATGCTCACGACAGCGCCATGCCGGCAGATGCGTTGTCCGGCCTTGGCCGCGATGTGTTTGAGAAGCGGCAGTCCGGCCGGCAGATAGCGGCGTCCGGCAAGCCAGCGCGCGAGTCCGTCGGGCGGCATCGCAGCGATCAGCGCGCCAATGGGCGGATCGCGGTCGGGCTGGATGCGATAGAGACCGATCGGTGCGCTGGCGCTGGCGTTCCAGACGAGGCGCGGCCTCGGATGGACGACGGCGACAGCAACGAACGAGGCTGCGAAAGCCGACGCGGCGATGGCCGTCGCCACAACATAGCGGCGGCGCGTCATCCTTCGATCTCCCGGCGCTTGAGCCAGGCGGTATGGCGCTCGACCGTGTAGAGTCGCGGCTGATGTCCGGCAGTGATACGCTGGTGCACATGCCGCCAGTGATCGGGCGCGGCGTCGCACGGATCGACGCCAGCGGCCTCCACAGCGTCGATCGCGACGAGTACCTGTTGAACTTTCGGCCAGCCTTCGATCTTGAGCAGGATATCGCCGCCCGGCCGCACGAAGGGCAGCGTCGTGTAGGGCTTGTTCGCCGCCACCGCGCGCACCACGTCGATACGCGAGACGATGGTGCCGAAGTCGTTGGACGCCCAGCGAACGAAGGCGAAAACCGCACCTGGCCGGAAGCCGACCACGCGCGTCCGGCGCGTCAGGATACGATCCTCCGCGATGCGACCGAAGCGTATCCAGTGCTCCAGCTTCTTCTCGATCCAGGTCAGTTCGACATGAGTGAGGCCGTCGCGGGCGAGCGCGCGGAACGCGCCCGGGCGGCCAGCCAGGGGCCGGTCGTCGGTCATCTTTTGTCTCCTGGGATGAGCGCTGCGCGATGGCGGCAGGCGGGCCGCTGGCCGAACGACGCCGTGTCTTCCACAGCCGCGCGCGCCGTTAGCAAGAATCCGAAGGATTCTTTTCTATTAGGACAGTTAGAGAGGGGCCGATTCCGCGCGGTTTTCTGCGGGTTTTCGGGAGAGAAGTGTTCCCGATAGTCCGTGTTTCCCGTTCCTGATCGTCCGACTCCGGGCGTTCCTGATAGTCCGTGTCTCATGGCCGGTTCTCCACAGGCTTGAGACCGACGCGGCGCATGGCGGCATCGAACGGATCGACCGGAATCGGCGTGAAATTCAGCCGGTCGCGGCCGAGCGCATGTTCAAGCGCGAGGACGTAACCGGGCAGTGGCTGGCGGGCGACGATGGCGCGAAGCTCGAACGCGAAGCGGCGCAGCGGCGAGAGCACGCCCGACTTGAGATGAAGGTGCGGGACGTCGAAGCTCCAGCCACCGGCCTGCCGTCCGCCGTGCTTGCGCACGATGCGGTAGAGCCAGCGTTCGAGACCACCCGTCAGGTCGAAATAGGAGCGATCGATCGTCAGAACGAGCGCGCGATCGAGCACGCCGGCATAGAACCAGTCGGGCAGGATCAGTTCGATGCCCAGCGCACGGCCGTTGCCGTCCGCCAGTTCGCGCCACTCGTTGATCCATGAGAAACGGTGGCGCCGGCGTTGGTGCTCCTGGCGGATCGAGGTGGCGACGGTGGTGGATTGGAGACGGTCGAGCGCGGCTTTCAGCCGCTCATAGCTCGCCTTACCGGTGCCGCGCCGGGTGAATGCCAGTATCTCGTGTGGCGTCGTCACCATAAGGCGCGAGGTCGGCCGTCCTGCATCCCGCGCGGAAACGAGCTGACTGGCAGCCCAGATGAGCACGTCGGCATCCCAGATCGTCGCCATGCCATGCTCGGGGACGGCCTCGACCGAGATCCATGTGGCGCCCATCCGAAAGTCGATCGGCGCCTGCCGTCTGGTCTTGGCCAGGCTGAAGAAAGGCCACGACATCAGGTCCTGAGCGTCGCGCGCGGCAAGGTCGCCGGGGACGGAGCGGAACAGCTCAAGCTGCGTCCGCTCAGCGCTGGTTCGCCCGGAATGGGAACGTGCAGCCTGCATGGACCTGTCAGCGCCGGACGCAATCGGTGGGCTGGCGCTTGGCGGGATGGACCACGCCGGTGCCAGTGTCGGAGGTCGAGCGACGGGTGCCCAGCGCCGCCCAGGCTTCTAGGTCGTCGATCGCATAGACGATGCGGCCGCCGAGCTTGCGAAACACAGGCCCGGTGCCGAAGCAGCGGTGCTTTTCCAGCGTCCGGGCCGACAGGCCAAGGTGGATCGCCGCGTCGGGCGTCTTGAGGTAGCGCGGCGTGGTCACGGCCACAGGTTCGGTCATGATGATCTTCCTGGTGATGGCCGGCACCCGCAAGGAAGGCCGGCGGTCAGGAGGCGATGATGGCGAAACGACCGCTGTCTAAAGAAGGGACATTGCCGGTGGGCGTGAAAACGTCCCCTCAGCCGCCACGCAGCAGACGGACATAGCCGCCGTCGCGCAGCTCGACGGCTTCGGCGATCCAGCGGCGGACGCGCTTGCGTTCCCTGCTTTCAACCCAGTCTGCGGCGCTGTAACGGCGAACCTTCTGGTGAATGAGCGATGCGGCCAGCTCCCGCTGCGTGGCGCCCGCCTGCAGGCCGTCGAGCACCTGCAGCAGCGTGAGCAGGTGCAGGCGCCGAAAGGGTGGCGGCCGCAATGTCGGCGGTCCCGCCGCCATGCCGTTGAGGCGGCGGCAAAACCGCTCGGCTGCGGCAAGACGAGCAAACGGATCGGCCTCGATCGGCAGCATCATTGCCAACGGGCCGTCCAGCGCGCCCGCGATCCAGATGTGCTCGTCGCCATCGGAATCAGCGAGAATGACGTGCATATATTTGCCGATTCGCATTCGTGCGCGGATTGTGCCGAGTCGCTTTTCGTCGATGCCGGGCATCGCGCCGATGTCGGGCGGCGCTGGAGCCAGGACGATGCTGGCCGGCGACAGGTCCGGCCGAGCAACTGCCAACTTCGGATCGAAGGCTGTCGCCGGTTCTGCGTGAAAGCTGATGCCCCAGCGCCGCACCAGTCTGGTAGTGGCGTCGTCAGCGGTGATCGTCCCGCGCTTCACACGCCGTAGCGCGTGGGTGTAGTCGGCGCGGTAAGTCGGGTTGCGGCTGAGATAGCCGAGGGCGATATCGGAATATGCAAGCGCATCGCTCCCGGCTTCGTCCGGGGGCGCGCGCCAGTCCCTCTCAGGCGGCATAGGCCCCTCCCAAGCATGGCCCTCTGCGGAGCGCGACGAGGGATGTTGTTTGGGCTGGCGTTCGCAGGGAAGTTCCGCTGCGCACTCAGGTACATAGCGGAATTAAGACAGCGGCAGAGGAGAATTCCGGCGCGGTGCGTGTATTTGATGGATTGGATCAGGGCCGCAAATAGTGGCGATAACCACTCTCACACATCCAGCGAGCACGAGCGAAATGGCTATCATAGACGGTCTTCGCGCGGTCCGGGTCGGCCGCCGGGTCTAGGCCGAAGATGATGCGAACCGCCTCCTGCCAGTCGGCCTTTTCCTCGGCCGCATCGAGCAACCGCCAATAGGTTTGATGGTGGCGTTCGTCGTAAGGCGTGACGTAGGACGCGTCCGGGGCGTGATCGTCGAAGTCGAGTATTCCCATCGCTTACCTCTTTGCCTCGACCCCGATCCAGGCTTGTGCAGATTCACCAAACATACACCGGAATGGACCGAAGCAATCCTACCGCATTCGCTATCGCAACATGATGATTTGCGGATAACTCGGTCGCGCTTCTATCCATAGGCTGAGGCATCTCGCCGGTGATACATGCACATGGTCGTGGTGGGCGAACCTGATGGACGCCGACACAGCAAAGGTTGTTTACATACTATAGTTGATAAACTCAAAGTATGTAAATCCCGATCCTGCAGCGCATGGATATGCGCAAATTGGTTGGCCGGAATTTCGCGCGTTTGCGCCGAGACAAGGGGCTGACCCAGGAAGAGGTGGAAGCGCGGTCCGGCTTCAGTCAGCAATATCTGAGCAGCCTCGAACGCGGCAAAAGGAATCCAACGGTCATCACGCTGTATGAATTGGCTCAGGCTCTTGGCGTGAGCCATGTCGAGTTGGTGCAGCCCGACGATCAGGCCTGACCACCGTTCGTCATACACTTGTGAGCCAATCAGAACATTAAGACGCGAGCCGGGCGAACGTCCGGCGAGCCCGTCCGCTTCGCCCGGCGCGCGGGCCTTGGGCTGCGCGCCGGGAGCCGGCCGGGTCGGTAGCCTGCGCAGTCGGCGGAAGCCGTAGGGCCGGAACCGACCCTACGGCGTCGCGATCAGGCGGATTTGAGGCGCTGCATCCCCTCGGCCAGCGTCCAGAGCGCCCGGTTGAGCGTCACATTCTGGTCGATGCCGTTGATCGGCCGCGAGCGGCTGCGACGAATGCGCCCTTGGGCATTGCGCTTGCGGCCCTGCAAGCCGCCCCGAATGACATTCTCCTGAATGACGTTGAACGTGGTCCAAAGGCTCCGGTCCATATCCTCGCGGCGGCGCGGCTCGATGATCTGTTCGGGCCGCAGCGGGCTTTCGTCCTCGCCATAGCGGGCGACAAGGCTGGCCTCGGCCAGTACGCGCTGCTCATCTTCACCAAGCTGGATTTCCTTCATGCTTTCGCTGGCATCGATCAACCGGGGGAAGTCCTCGGCCACGGTGTAAACGCCCTCGATGATATCATGCTGGATGTTGCCCTTGTGCGGCACGCGCACTTCCTCGAAGCGCTCGCCCGCAATCATGGAATTGGTGCAGACGAACCGGAGCATTCCGGCAAACATCTGATAGGCGCTCGTCCCGTCATGGCTGTTCACGATGATGACTTCGGCGGCCTCGGGCTTGCCGATACCTTCATCCCGGCGCAGACGCAGCATATGCTTGGCATGGCCGTGGCGCGAACCATCGCGCGGCACCGACTGCACGGCGAAGAACGGGAACCATCCTTCCCGGCGCAGCCCCTCCACAATGTCGATGGTGGGAACATAGACATACCGCTCGGAACGGCTGTCGTGCGCCTCGCGGGCGAAGATGGACGGGACGTGGCTGTAGAGCGCCTCGTTGTCGAGCGCCTCATAACCGCCGATCTGATGGCTGTTGCGACCGAACCGGGTAGCAAGGTGATGAATGTTCATGGTCTTTCCCTTCCTTGGGTCTGGGTTTCCGCGCAGCGGGAAGCGCCGCGCTGAAACCCTGCCCGTCGGCGAGACAGGGGTAGCAACGGGCAAGGGCGACCGGGCCGGAGGGGGATCGCCTGGCCTGCACGTAATGAAATGGAGGAAGGCGGGGGACACCGGCCAGGACGGCGCAGCTTCCCTTGACCGGCGCGAGGGCAACGCCCTTAGCCATCACGGCGCAGCGTCAGCCGCGCCGACAGAGATCATCCCACGCTGGTCAGAGCGTGGGCCGTTTCTTGAAATAGACCGTCTCGGCCTTGGGTTCGGCAATCGCCTCGAACCCGGAATCGAGCCAGGCGCGGCGATGCGGCGCATGGGTGTCGGCGCGCCCGTTCGCGCACCACCATTCAGGCTCGGCCGCGCCGCGCGGCAGCAGGCCGCCGATAATGTCCTCGATATGCGCGAAGCGCAGTTCGACGCCTTCGGCATCGTTGCGCCGCCGCCAGCGTCTCAGGAAAGTGCCCAGTGCATCATATTTGCCCATCCTGCCGTATCCGCCCCTCAGTGCATAACGGGTGGGACGGATTGCGTGGGCATAAAGCGGCCAGAAACATCGCCAGCGGCATGGGCAAAAGCGAGGTCCATCATGATGCGTGTCGAGCAGATGGCACAATCGAGGGCCGAGGCCGCGCCTTCGGTGCAGTCGATGCAGACGCGGCGCGTCTTCGATCCGTCGATCAGGCCAAGCAGCAGATGCTCGTCGCCCGACAGTGCCGCGGCTTCACCGACAGAGACCGGACGCCCGAGTGCATCTTCGCACAGGTGCATCAGACTATCGAACACGGGGACAAGCATCTCGCAATTATGGGACGCCAGGATCTTGTAGAGACAGGGCTGAGCAGACTGACCTGTGTCACGCGCATTGCGCCAGCACCGTGCCGCCTCAACCAGCAATGAACCATGCGCGGCATCCTCGAGCCTTGGCGGCGGGAAGTGGCGGGTCATCGATCTGTCCTTTCTGCGCTATCCCCTCATGTCGCTTATTGCGATTCACTCGCAAGTATTAGCTGGCGATGACGGTAACCGCAAGACGAAAGCCGATCGATCCATCCGATGACCGATGCGCCCCGCCCGAACGGGCGGGGCGCTGGTGGCCGTCAGCGCGACCAGATGAGGGCGTATTCGCCCGCGGTGTCGGTCTCCGATAGCGTGGCATAGACCGGTGCCGGAAAGCTCGGATCGTCCAGCTTGACCGAGATATAGTCGCGGCCTTCGCGACTGGTCTTCTTCCAGGCAGCGCCGATGTCGAGATCGCCGGTGCTGACGCGGAAGTCGGGAGACTTCTCGCCGTCCTTGTCGACGTGGCGGAGAAGTGCCTGGGTGTTGAGGGTGAGCGTCCTGATGGTGCCGCCCAGTTCGCCGTTGTCGTTGACGGTAAAGGTGCCGATGGTAGCCATGTCACAGTTCCTTTCGTGTTGCTCGGACCGCGCTCATCGCGGCCTCGATGGCGGTTGAAAGAACCGGGGCGATCGGCGGCGCATCCCAAAGGGACCGCAGCGAAGCGGAGGATGGCGGGACGCCGCTTTTTTGTTTCGCGATGCAAAGCTGACAGGCGGCGGAAAAAAGCGGCGCACCCGCCATTGCGGCATAGCCGATCGGGCGAAGCCGTCTCCGGTCAGACCAGCCATGAGAGAGGCGGTGTGAGTTTGGTCCTGACGGCAGGGAACAGAGATGACAGACACGCGGTCGGAATCGCTACGCTACAGGCGCAGGTGTTTCGGCGCCTGTCGAACGGAACACTCTCCACACCGCACAAGGGCAAATTGCGCACCTCAGGTGGCAGCGCGTTCCCTTCTTCCCGGAAGTTCTCGCAGCTCAGACCGCGCCTGCCGGACGATCTGCCATCCGCCACTGACACCAAGACTGGCGAGGATCATGGCAACGGCGATGTCAGGCCAAGCGGTACCCGTGCCGAACACGCCGAGCGCGGCGGCGACCACGGCCACATTGCCGATCGCGTCATTGCGCGAGCAGATCCATACCGACCTGCGGTTGGCGTCGCCGTCGCGGTGCCGCCACAGCATGATCGCGCAAGCAAGATTGGCGATGAACGCCAGCACGCCGATAATGCCCATCGTCTCCGCCTTTGGAAGCGTGCCGGCAAGCGCCATCCATACGGTGCTGCCGAGAATCCACAGGCCGAGCAGGAGCAGCGAGGCGCCCTTGAGCCATGCGGCCCGAGCGCGCCATTGCAGTGCCATGCCGGCAACGCCCAGACTGATCGCATAGTTGGCCGCATCACCGAGAAAGTCGAGCGCGTCGGCCTTGAGCGATGCCGAATGCGCTGCGACGCCCGCCATCATCTCGACGCCGAACATAACGGCATTGATGGCCAGCACGATCCACAGCACCCGCCGCCATGCCTTGTCCTTGGTCGGTACGGTCGTTTCGCAACCGCCGCAGCATCCGCCTGCCATATCCGTCACCTCGATTCTTCCGATGCGACCGCATATATGCACCCTGTAGCAACTACAGGGTCAAGGGCATGGCATTCACGATCGGCGAACTGGGCAAGGCGACGGGGACCAAGGTCGAAACGATCCGCTATTACGAGCGGATCGGATTGCTGGCGAAGCCTGAACGAACTTCGGGCAATTACCGCTCCTATGGGAAGGCGGAACTGGGCCGGCTCTCATTCATTCGCCGGGCACGCGATCTCGGCTTCCCGCTCGGCCAGGTGCAGGCGCTGCTGTCACTGTCGGATGATCGCACACGCGACTGCGCCACGGTCGATGCGCTGGCCCGCGATCACCTTGCTGAGGTCGAGCGCAAGATCGTCGATCTGACTGCGCTTCGGAGCGAGCTGTCCGCATTACTCGACTCCTGTGAGGGCGGCACGGTCGGGGATTGTCGGATAATCGAGGCACTGGCTCCGCCTGCTACTTCAGGAGAGACCCAGTGAACCTCACACCGTTCGCCTATCTCGGGGCAGCCTTGGCCGAGATCGCAGGTTGCTTCTCCTTCTGGGCATGGCTGCGGCTCGGCAAGTCACCTTTTTGGCTTGTCCCAGGCATGATTTCGCTCGCCTTGTTCGCGTGGTTGCTAACCCTGGTCGACAGCGATGCAGCGGGACGTACCTATGCTGCCTATGGCGGCGTCTATATTGCTGCCTCACTGGGCTGGCTGTGGGCGATTGAAGGGCTGCGCCCCGATCGATGGGATATTGCCGGTGCCTCCATCTGTCTTGTCGGGGCGGCCATTATCCTACTTGGTCCCCGTTCTATTTGAACTGGTGTACCGGGTTAATTCCCAGCGGCGTCGATCCGACGCATAACAATACGGGCGCGCCCCATCGGGCGCGGCCGCAATTTTTCAGCAGGTGACGAATGAAAGCCGGGACCGCTCGCGCGGCCCCGGCTCATGCCGCTATTCGGCGGCAACCGCGTAGAAGTCCTCGCCGTCCTCTGCTTGCACTTCGGAAGTATCCGCTTCCGGCGTCCGCAGGATCGCAGGCAACCATCCGGTCCCGGCCAGAAGCTGCTCGGCGGACTGCGCCATGTCCTGCCTCTTCATGTCCGCGATCCGGCACGCGGCATCCTCCGATACACCTTCGGTAACGGCTTCGACGATGTGCGCCTTGATGACGCGGCCAAGATAGCTGTCCACGGTGGGCGTCCAGTCCTTCGCCATGTCGAGCGACAGTGCGCTTGCCAGCCTGTCGGCGGTTTGCAGCGAGCGGGGCTTGCGATCCCACGGCAGACGCAACGCATTGACGGTGCAGGATACACAATGCGCCAGCAATACCATCCGGTCCTCGTCGTCCAGCGCGACGATAAACGCCCACAGGTCCGCGACATCACGAGGCATCCGTTCCGCCCATGCCTCGTGCGCCGCGTTTGCCTTGGCGGCCAACGGCGTATCCTCGATCCCGTCCGCATGACTGCCCAGCGGGGTCACGGTCGGACGAACCTCAAGGCAACCCGCCTCGGCATAGCTGTAGAACAGTTGCGAGGTCAGCGTGTGGGTGAGCGCGATCACCGCCATGTCGGGCCGCTCGCCCAGCGCGACGCGAAGCGCCAGCGTCCGGTGCGCGGACAGGTCGCGGGTCAAGGTATCGGAAATCGGCTTGCCGACTTCCTCGTCCTCGATTTCCTGCTCGGCCTCACCACCGTCCTCGGTCTGCTCATCCTCGATAGTATCAGGTGCGGCATCTTCGCTTTCACCTTCGGGCTGCGGATCGGCCAGCGCTTCATCCTCGGCGCGAACGAAGCCACGCTCGATCGTGACCGTGCCGTCATGGTTGAGCACCGCGAACACGCCGCCATGCGCGATCACATTGGCGTCATAGGCATGGCGCTTGTCGGAAATCGCGTCGATCTCCGCGTCCAGCGCCTCGACCTTCGCCGCCACCTCTTCCGGCATTTCGTCGTAGCTATCGTAGCCCTCGACAAGCTGGTCATACCGGGCCGATGCCGCTTCCAACCGCTTCTCGTCTTCACCGGACAGGGCAACGGGTTCAGGATAGAAGCGCCGCATGCCGTGGGCATGAGGATAGTCGATATGCGCCTTGGCCCATTTCCAGCCCTCGGCCTGCACTTCGGCAGCAACCTCGCGCAGCTTCTCGATAGCAAGCATGTCGAGCAAACCCGCATCCTCGAAATAACCGCCGCCCTCATCGGCAAACAGGTCGCGGATGATGGTGCCGCCCGCTTCCTCATAGGCTGCTTCGCCCACGAAGATCGCCCGGCGATCATGGCCGGGAACATTGGCGGCGGTCAGATCACGCCGGATGATCCACGGCTCGCGGTTATGATGCAGGCTCTCGAATACCTGTTCCTGGCGTTCGTGGTCCTCGGTAATGGCAAAGGCCATCAACTGGTCCAGCGTAAGCCCATCCTCGCGGTAGACCTGCAACAGCTTGGGAGACACGGCACCAAGGCGAAGCCGCTGCTTCACCACATGGGCGGACACACCGAACCGCGCGCCGATTTCCTGCGCACCCCAGCCCTTGGTTTCGGAAAGCTCGAGGAACCGCTCGAACTGATCGGCTGGGTGCATGGGTGTCCGGGTCACATTCTCATCCAGACTGATCTCGGATGGATCGTTCTCGGTATCGAGCCAGCAGCGCACCGGATCGGACTTCTTCATCTTCCTGCGCTTGGCGCACAGCAGCATCGCCTGTCTGCGGCCTTCGCCAGCGGTGACGAAATAAAGGCCGGTAGGCGTTCCGTCTTCCGTCACTTCGGGTTCCACCACAAGGTTCTGGATCAGCCCCTTGTGCGCGATGGATGCGGCCAGCGCCTCGATGGCACTTGTCCCATGCGGCACCTTGCGCGCATTGCGCGGGGACTTCTTGAGCTTGTTCAATGGCACGAAAATCTCGACGCCCGACACAGGCTCGGCAGCAGTGGTTTCGGTAACAGCGTTCATCACACTTCTCCTTCAACACACACTCACCCCGGAATGGGGTGGGCGGCGAAGGAGCGACCTGCTGGTTCGCTGTGAGAGCCGGGGCGCACCCGGAGGGCTGAAACGAAGAGAAAGTAAGCGCAAAGCGCGTTGCGCCCCGGCGCGGCGAACCTAAAGGGAAGCGTCGCCCACCCCACCGACGGGGAGAGATACAAACAACGCGATCGGGTCGGCGCAGCCCTGGCCCGATCTCCGCATCCAGAGAACGACGCGAATTCGCAGATGCGGATTTACGACATGACGTGAAACGTCGCTCGCGTCAGGGATTGAAGCCGCATGGCGGAGACAGGCAACGCCTGGCTCCGGTGCAAACCGAAAGCCCGGCCCAAAGGGCGACGCCGCCGCAATCTTCGCTATTCGACGCCAGAACCAACCTGATTTTGCCGATTTTCTGGAGACAATGTGGAGACAACAGCCTTCGCAGCGGGCTTTGCCTCCAGCGAAAGAGGGTGCGCCGTGGCGCTAATATGCTGATTTTCTTAGGAAATCTGGAGCGGGCGAAGGGATTCGAACCCTCGACCCCAACCTTGGCAAAATTATGGGGCAAGCCGCCAGCGACCGCCGCGCTTTACGCGCATATACGATTTCCATAGGCAAAGCAGATAATTAAGCGAGGCCTTCCTACTTTTCTTCCGCCGCCCACCGCCGTCGGCTCGATTGAATCTGGATACTAATTGGATGCGGGAGTATGGTGATTGGATACGAACCTTCGAAGGTTTTGGTTGAGGTTTGGAAGGTCACATGGCGACATCGGGACGTTTAACAAAGAGGATGATTGACGACGCAAAGCCTGCTTCCGGCAAGCCGATCTTTCTTTGGGACAAGGAACTTCGCGGGTTTGGTATCAAGGTCGAGGCAGGAGGGACAAAGTCGTTCGTGCTTCAGTATCGAAACTCGGAACAGAGGAAGCGCCGTCTCGTCCTTGGTCGATACGGTGTTATGACTTTGGAAGAAGCACGCTCCGAGGCCCGCATCAAACTCGGTGAAGTCGCGCGCGGAACGGATCCTGCAGATGAGAAGCGGGCTATTCGCGATGGCGCAACTGTCGGCCAAGTGTGTGATTGGTATTTGTGCGAAGCAGAGGCAGGCCGAATTCTCGGTCGCAAGCGGACGCCGATCAAAGCCTCAACGCTCGCAATGGATCGAAGTAGAATAGAGTCGCATGTACGCCCACTTCTCGGTCGGAGGAAAGTTGCAGCTCTTCGACTTCCCGATATCGAGGCCATGCAAAACGATATTGCCGTGGGAAAAACCGCGCGGCCCCGAGGAGAAGGTCGGGGTGGAACCACGCAAGGCGGCAAGGGCGTGGCGGCAAGATCGATTTCTATGCTCCACAGCATCTTTGCGCATGCCCGGCGCGCCGGCTTGATCGATTCCAATCCCGCCGTTGGGGTGCGCAAATTCCCGGATCAGAAAAAGACCAGGAGGCTGAGCCGCGAAGAAATACGCAAACTTGGTCACGCGATGCGAGATGTTGCCGATTTCGAACATCCGGTCGGTTTGGCCATTATTCGACTGCTTGCCCTTACCGGGCTACGCCTCAACGAGGCGCAGAGTGTCGAGCGCAATTGGTTATTCGATGAGGGATATATTGCCTTTGGTGATACGAAGACGGGCGCGCAGATCAGGCTGATTGGTAGTCCAGCGCTAGAGTTGCTGAAGGCTCAGCCGCCCTTGGGTGATGAGCCGTTCATCTTCCCTTCGGATGGAGGCCAATCGCATTTCGTCGCCGCGAGCGGGGTCCTTGGTCGTATCTGTCAGCGCTTGGGCTGGGCTGACGTGACGCCGCACACACTGCGGCATACATTCGGAAGTATCGCTGGCGAGTTTGGGTATTCCGAACTGACGATCGCGGCGATGCTTGGACATTCTGCTGGGTCCGTGACCGGACGTTATGTGCATCTCGATCAAGCTGTAGAGTCCGCTGTGGAGCGAGTCTCCACGGAAATCGCGACTTTGTTGGATGGCGAATGACGCAGTCTGTCGGAGGCGAAGCGTCTTTCGTTCGCTACAGTTCTGTCCTTGCCTTGTGACGTAGCTGGTCGATGCCTAGCGGCAGATCCGACCAGAAGAGGACTCGATCGGGCCGCCTAACACGTTGATTTCTGGAGTTCTTCATTCAGCCTCTCAGGCTTAGAACCATCACACTTACCATCAGCCAAGTACGCTGTAGCGGTTCGACGTCAAAACCAGGCAACCTCGCGAGATATCGGCTGACTTCTTCGACAGAGTTGCGATCCGGTCTGCGCGGGTTGAGACCCAGACCGCTGTCTGTCAGAACCCAACCGCAACTGGTAACGCCTTCAAGCGGAGTTGCGATGATGTCCGGTTTAGCTAGATGCTTCATGGGTGCGTCGGCCCTACTTCTCCAGACTGACGTGACGCCCAAAGGCAGACTGAGCAAACCAACCCAAGCATCAGCCAGAATGCAGTTAGAACGACCGCGACCATGAATTGGAGCGTTGTCGGTTTGACGCGATCCGCGACCAACCGGTTGAGCAAAGCGATAGCCGCGCCCATGAAGGTGACCTGTTTCGCGCAGTTCAATGCAACTACCAGCAGGCCCGAGAGAACAAAAATTAGCATTCAGATGCAGCGTCCGCTGGCATTGACAGATGCTTTTTGCTGGCCTTCGCAACCCGACGGCCAACGCCGTAGGAGGCCGGCAGGCCCCTACATCATCACTGACGTCCCTGCTCTTCGCCATGGGCGAACAGGGCCTGCATGAATGCGGAATCGAACTGCTCGTCTGGGAAGGCGTCATCATCGAAATCGTCACCGATCTGGTAGACCGCAAGCGTTACGCCATGATGGACGGCGAATTCGCGATAGGACCGTAGGATGTTCCTATCGGCATGGGCGATCATGGTTTCGATCGAGCGGCGCAGGATCGAAAAAGCCGTTGGCTCGACGCCTTCGACCTGCGGCGCAAGGCGGCCATTATACAGAATGGTGAAGGAGCCGTTAGTCACATCCGCTCGCTCACGGAGCTCGGCCTGTCCCCACAGGATGCTGGGCGGTATCGCGAGGAAGCTTCCTGCGGTGCCGCCGTCAACATGCATTTCGCGGAAGGGCTGCCCGTCCGCCTCGACATCGATCATTACGGGCGGCATCAGCGCAGGGACGCTCGAGGAGGCTAGAAGGAGACTCTCGATAAGATGCTCGCGGTTGGGCATCGGCGAGACGGCGATAGAACCCAGATCCCAGATCGTGCCGCGCTGCGTGTCAAGATTGGTCGTAGTTACCAGAAGGCGGCGACCCTTCCGGTGTTCCTCTGCGATCCGCTCGACAAGTTCGGGCGAAACCTCGCGCTCGATCATTTCGAGCAAGGGACGGCTGGTTGCAAAAGCTGGTCCACCGAGCAGCCCGGAGATCGCACGCTGACGGTAGATGTCGTCCGCGTCGATTGTCGTGTAGAGGCGGCGCAAAGCGTCGTCCTCGCTTGGACCTAGAAAAGCAAAAGGCGCGATAAGCGCGCCGGTGCTGACCCCGATGACGAGATCGAAGTCGGGCCGGTCGCCGCGTTTGCTCCAGCCCGTAAGGAAGCCTGCCGAGAAGGCTCTTTTGTCCGACCCGCTGGAGATGGCCAGCAGGTCGATCGGTTCGTCGTCACCCGAGGCTCGCCTCTCCGCCATCCAGCGATCATGCCATGGCCGGATAATCTCGATTGATGCCTCTGTATCGAACCGCGTGCCGGTGAAATCAACGAGTTGTCCACCCATCCGCGCCGCCGAGGAAACGTCTTCGCGCTCGGGCAGAGTTGCGCAGGCACCGAGCGCGGCAGAAAGGACGATCAAAAGCATCGCTCTCGGCGATGTCCGTCTTGGTATCCGCGAGGCGATACCAGGCCTGCGTCGCATGCTCCTATTTGCCATATCGCGCCATGAAGGTCTGATACGCGGCCGCAGCAATCCGGTGACATTCGTCGATCGACGCCTTCTCGCGCGAGCCGTACAAGCGCGGATCGAAAATCCCGACCTTGCAAAGTTCACCCAATTGCTGGGCGGCAAGTTCATGATCGTCGCACGCTAGCTCGCCCCGCCCGGCCCATAGCGCGATCATGCTCGCTACTTCGCGGTTGCCGCGTTGGGGGCCGTTATACATGAAGGTCGAAGTAGCGAGCGGAAAGCGGTCGAAGCCGCCGATGCAGATGCGGCACAGACGCAGCACGTCGTCGTCACGCCCGAACATGCGTGCGAGGCGCGTGGTGATGACCTTGAGACCTTCGGTCGCGGTCATGTCACGCAATTCCGGTGGTACGATCTCGCTGCGCACCCGGGTCAAGGAATGCTCGACCACCGCAACGTAAAGTGCGTTCTTGTCGCGAAAGTGATTGTAGAGCGTCGGCTTGGCGACTTTCGCCTCGCGCGCCACTGCATCCATGCTGGTACCCTCGAACCCCTCGCGTACGAACACGCGCTGAGCCCCGGCGAGAATAGCCGCCCGCTTCTTCGTCTGCGTGATCTTGTTCATCTGCTCCACTTCGTTCCGATCTGAAAGTGGCCATAGGCGATTCGGTTTCAGAAAGCCAACCCGAAGGTTCATGATGAACTTTTGGGTAGCTTTTCTGCTTGGCGTTCGGAATCGATATACCTATTGATCTCTCGCTAAGTTATTCGACATATTTCGTATCTTCTCGGCGCCTTAACGCGACTTTCGCGCAGGAGCGGCTGCTGAAATCCTTCAGGAACAAGCGACTGACTTAGCAAATTCGTTCTAGATTGTACTAGACGGTTCAGAGCGAATCGCCTAGCAGGCCAGCCCATTATGATCAGACTCACAATGCGACCAGGCCACCATCGCCGATGGATAGCCGCCGTTTTTTCGGCGGGTCTGGCAGGCTGCGCCACGGTCGGTCCTGATTACGAGCGGCCTCCTATCGAGGCGACAGCGACCGACTGGATCGATCGGGAAAGCGTACCGGTCGCCGAAGCGGAATTCATCGCCTGGTGGCGCAATCTGGGCGATCCGGTGCTCACTCGGCTGGTCGAAGCTTCGCTGCAGGACAATCTGACGATCCGACAGGCACTCCTTCGGGTCGAGGAAGCGCGGGCGCGACGCGCGCAAATCAGGGCTTCCGCGCTTCCATCGGTCGGAGCCGATGCCTCCGTCACCGCGCTGCAGCAAAGCCTCAACGCCAATCCGGGTTTTGCACAGATCCCCGGCTTTCAGCGAGAACTTGAAATCTACGATGTCGGGGGGTCGCTCGCCTGGCAGATCGACCTATGGGGCCAAACGCGCCGCGCTCTGGAAGCGGGCGATGCGCGCATCGAAGGCGCGATTGCAGCCGCCAACGGTGCACGGCTCGCCGTGGCCATCGAGACGGCTTCGACCTATCTTGCCCTGATCGGATACCAATCCGAGCGCGGCGCGCTTCTCGCCAGCATCGCGGCGCAGCGCGAACTGCTGGCGCTCTCGAATATTCAGCTTCGCGAGGGCGAAATATCGCGTGCCGACCTGCTGCTCGTTGAAAGCGAGCTCGCCCGCATCGAAGCCGAGCTTCCGCGCCTCGATGTCGAGATAAGGGCTGCTGCCCTGGCTCTCGGGCCGCTGATCGGCGGGTTGCCGGAACGAGAGATCGCGCTCGCGACCGAGGATCGGAACGAGGTCGCGCTGCTCGACGTGCCTGTCGGCCTGCGCGCCGATCTGCTCCGAAGGCGCCCCGATATCGCGCGCGCTGAACGCGAACTGGCGGCCGAGACCGCCGAGATTGGCGTCGCGAGGGCCGAGCTTTTCCCGCAGCTGCGCCTCAACGCGGCAGGGGGCTTCTCATCGATCGCGCTAGATACGCTCTTCGATGGCGACAGCACCAGCTATTCCATCGTGCCGTTTTTGTCGTGGCGCGTCTTCGAAGGCGGTCGAATCCGCGCGGAAATCGATCTCGCTCAGTTGGAAGCGCGCCGGGCTGCGCTTGCTTACGAGCAAAGCATTCTAACCGCGCTCGAGGAAACCGAGACGGCCATCGCCCGCTACGACCTGGGACGTGAGGCACTTGCACTGAGCGAGCGCGCCGCGACCCTTTCGGCAGAAAATTACCGCCTCGCCCGCATCCAGTTCCAGTACGGCGCGATCGACCAGCTTCGCTTGCAAGAGGCTGAGCGGGGTCTGCGGAATGCGGAACGCGGCCGAGCGATTGCCTATCGCCAGGCGAGTCTTGCCATGGCGGGGCTGTACGCCGCACTCGGCGGCGGCTGGCAGGCCGCACCATCGGGAGACCCATCGTGAAACATACCCTCGCCCTTTTTGGGTCAGCCTTCTTGCTGGCTGGCTGTTCCGAAACGGAAAAACCGCCCGAGCCCAGACCTGTCGCCTGGGTCGAAGTCGGCGCTTCGGAAACCACATCCGACGATCAAGTGACCTTCCCGGCGCGCGTACGCGCCGAACAGCGCGCGTCACTCAGCTTCGAAGTCGGTGGGACCCTCACCTCCGTACGCGCCGAGATCGGCGATCGGGTCGGACGCGGCGCGGTGGTCGCGACACTCGATTCCGCGACCTATCGCTTCAATGCCGCGTCTGCCGACGCGCAGGTCGTCGAAACCCGCGCGCGGCTTGCGCGCGCCCGACAGGAAGCGGAGCGACAGCGCGCGCTCTTTGCCGAGGGTGCAACCTCCGAGACGCGGCTGGAGACCGCCGATGCCGAGGTAAACAGTCTCGAGGCCCTTCTAGATGCCGGGCAGGCGCAGGCTGGCTCGGCGCGCGAGACGCTTTCCGATACCCGATTGCGCGCCCCCTTTTCGGGTCGTGTGGCGCGCAGGATCGTCGAGCCGGGCACCCAGGTCTCCCCCGGCCAGCCGGTGCTCGAGCTCGACGGTTTCGGAACCGAAGTGGTCTTCAGCGTCCCCGGAACGCTGCGCGATCGGCTTGCCACCGGTCAATCGGTCGAGGTGCTCCGACCGGGACGCGACGTGCCAGCTCTTGCGGCGACCATCACCGAGATTTCCAGCCGCGGCAGCGGGCCGGGCGCCTTCGAAATCGTCGCACGGGTGATGGCCGGTGAAGGGACGATCGAGCCCGGCGAGGTGGCCGAGGTTCGCCTGTCTCGCGACGCCGGTAACGAAGAACCGCGGCCACAGTCCGCCACTTACGCGATACCGCTGACCGCCATCATGCCCACCGGTCCCGATCGCGGAGAGGTATGGGTCGTCGACACGCAAACCGATAAAGTTTCCGCGCGCACCATCCGGTTCGAAGCGGCGAGCGAGAACCGCGTTACGGTAACGAGCGGGCTGAAGAGCGGCGACGTCGTCGTCAGCAAGGGAGCAGCCTTTCTGCAAACCGGTGAGCGCGTCAGTCTGATCGGCGCCGGCGCGCGGCGGTTCGCATCGTGAGCAATCTTTCGGAACTCGGCTTCCGCTACCGCGCGGCGGTTTTACTCATCGTCGTGCTCGCGATGATCTACGGCGTCGCGAGCTATTTCACGCTTCCCGCGCGCGAGGACCCCACGATCACTGTCCGCGAAGCCGTGGTCGTTACCGCGCATCCGGGGATGGACGCGACACGGGTCGAGACCCTCATCACCACCCCGCTCGCCGAAGCTATCAAGACGATGCCCGAGGTCGACGAAGTGCGTGCCACTTCAATGGAGGGACAATCGATTATCCATGCCGAAGTCGCCTTCGCCACCGACGATCTTGATCAGGCGTGGGACGAACTGGACGAAAAGGTCGAGGAGACTGTGGGCCAGTTCCCCGAAGGTACGATGGCGCCAATCATCAACGACGAGTTCGGCGATGTCGCGGTCATTACGCTGGCGTTGCAATCTGCCGATTTCCCGATGGACGAGCTGGGCGATCTTGCGGAGCATGTGCGCGACCAGCTCTACACCATTCCCGGCACCAAGCGCGTCGACATCCTGGGTCGACCGCAGGAGCGGGTCTATATCGAGATGAGCAATGCGGTGCTCGCCCAACTCGGCGTTCCGCTCGATGCGGTCGCTGCGGCGCTCGCACAGCAGAACGTCGTGGCGCCCGGTGGCGCAATCGAGACCGAAAGCCGCCGATTGTCGATCGAACCGTCGGGCGCCTTCGAAACACTTGAAGACGTCAGAAACCTTTATCTCGACCTCGGCCCGGCAGGGACCATCCGGCTCGGCGATTACGCGCAGGTCAGCAAACGATCTATCGATCCTCCGTTGCAGCGCGCCTATTTCAACGGTGATCCTGCCATCGTCTTCGCCATCTCGATGGACGAGGCGCAAAGCGTGATCAACTACGCCGATCGCGCGCAGGAAACGATCGACGACGTGCGCCAGTCGCTGCCCGCGGGCATAACGCTTGAAACCATGACCTGGCAGGCCGAGCAGGTGAAGAACGCTGTCTACGGGGTTAGCTTCAACGTCCTCCAGACGCTCGCCATCGTGCTTGCGACCATGATCCTCTTCCTTGGCCTTCGCACGGGGCTCGTAATCGGCGCAGTGGTTCCTGCGGTCGTGCTGATCACACTCGCAATCATGGGCATGTACGGCATCAAGCTAGAGCGTATGAGCCTTGCAACCATCGTTATCGCGCTCGGCCTGCTGGTCGATAACGGCATTGTGATCGCGGAGGATTTCGAACAGCGCCTCGCCGAAGGCATCGACCGGCGCAAGGCTATCGGTCAGACGGGCGGAGAACTCGCCGGGCCGCTCCTCGCGTCGACACTCACCATTATCCTTGTGTTCCTGCCGCTCATGCTCGCGCAGCAGGAATCGGGTGAATACACGCGCAACATTTCGCTCGTCATCCTGATCGCTCTGTCGAGCTCTTGGCTGATCGCGGTCACGGTGATCCCCACCCTGTGCTATTGGTTCGCCAGGCCACCCGAGGAGCAACAGAAGGGCAAGATCAGGGCCAAGGTTGACGAAACGTTCGACTGGGGATCGGCGCGCTACGAGAAGCTTCTTCGCTGGGCGCTCGCGCATCGCAAGCTCTATCTTGGCGGCATGGCCGCGCTGTTTGCTATCGCAGCGGCATCGCTGCAGCTGGTTCCGCAACAATTCTTCCCCTCGTCCGACCGTGCGCAGATACTCGTCTATGCCGACATGCCCGTAGGAACCTCGAGCGTTGCGATGGACGAAAAGGTTCAGGCGATCTCCGAGTTCATTGACGATGACGAGCGCTATCCAGACTTCGACAGCGTGGCTTCCTATTCAGGGTTTGGGGGACCGCGCTTCGTGCTGTCGCTCGCACCATCGGACCCAGCCCCCAATAGGGGTTTCCTCGTCATCAACGCGAAGGACGCGGAGGTGCGCGATGCCGGTGTCGAGCAATTGCGGCAGGACATGGCCGTGGCCTTTCCCGACACTCGGATGCGGATCGCGGGGATGTTCCTCGGGCCGAGCGATCCCAACGTGATCCAGGTGCAGGTTCGCGGCCCGGACCCCGATGTCCTGCTTGAAACGGGCGACAAGCTCGCGGGCATCCTGCGCGAGGTCGAAGGGACGATCGACATCTTCTCCGATTGGGAAGAACCGTCCATGCAATACAGGGTCGAGGTCGACCAAGCGGCCGCGCGTGCGGCGGGCGTGACCTCGGCCGACGTCTCGCGTGCGCTCACGACCTATTTCTCGGGGCAATCCGTAGGCGTCTATCGCGACGGCGATGATCTCGCGCCGATCGTCATTCGTGCTCCCGAAATCGAGCGCACCGATCCGGCCCGACTGGAAGCGGTGACGCTTGTCGGGGCGGAAGGAGCGGTCGTACAGTTGGGTGAAGTAGCGATGGCTTCGCTTGTCCCGCAACGGGGACGCATCCAGAGCGAGAACCTGATCAAGACGCTCACGGTCGAAGCGCGTCCTACCTCGGTCACCCCGCAGGACATGGTTCCGATGGTGCAGGACAAGCTCGACGAGCTCGAGGCGATGCTGCCGCCGGGTCATCATATAGAATGGGACGGCATTATCGCCGAGAGCTCGGAAGGCACCAGCGCGCTGCTCGCCAATCTGCCCCTGATGATGGGGCTGATCGTCATCATGCTGGTGATCCAGTTCGGTGCGTTCCGACAGGCCGGTGTCGTTCTCCTAGTCGTTCCTCTGGGCGTGATCGGTGCGGCAGCCGGGCTTCATATCATGCAGGCCGATTTCGGCTTCATGGTGATCCTCGGCCTGTTCGCTCTGTTTGGCATTATCATCAACAATGCCATCGTTCTCGTCGACCGCTGCGAGATCGAGCGCAGTGAAGCGGAGAAACGTGCACACGATGAAGGCAAAACGCGCGACGATGCTGACGTTGAGCAAGTAGCCGAAGCGGTGGTCCAGGCCGGCATGCGCCGGTTCCGACCAATCCTGATGACGACGATCACCACGATCCTCGGACTCCTACCGCTCATCATCGGACAGGACGTGCTTTTCTACGGCTTGGCCAGCGCTATCGCGTTTGGTTTGGTGTTTGCTCTGGCAATCACATTGGGCGCGGTGCCCGTTCTGTACGCGTGGTTCTTTGGCGCACAGTCCGCCAGCTCGAAATCAGGAAAGTGATGATTGTACCGTCAACATCCGGGGCTCGTAATTGGCATTCGACATTCGTCAACTAAGATATGCAATCGCTGCAGCGGATCACGGCAGCTTTTATCGCGCCGCCCGCGCCCTTGATGTTGAACAATCAACGCTCAGTCGCTCAGTTATGAAGCTCGAACGATCGGTCGGCGCTCAGCTATTCTTGAGGTCACACTCGGGTGTAGCTCCAACGACCGCCGGGTTGCGATTTCTGCGCAGCGCCCGACCTATGGTCGCCAATGCGGACCGGATGATCGCCAACACGCGCGCGGCGGGCAGTGGCCGTGCAGGAGGTTTCGTTGTCGGGTTCAACAACTCCGTCTCTGCTGGAAACCTTCGTGCTACGCTGGTCGCCGCGCAACGCGAGAACCCTGACCTTAAAATCAACGGCGTCGAATCGGACCGCAGTGCACTTTTCGCGGGTCTCGACAGCGGCGAGATCGATATAGCCATCTTGATGGGCGAGATCGCCCGCGATGATTGTCGGCACGCCTCGTTCTGGAGCGAGCACGTCGTCGCTGCGATGTCGAAGGGTCACGCACTCTATGAGCGTGACACTGTCAACTGGACTGATCTGCGTGGGCAGCGCTTTATGCTGCCGACCGCCGATCCCGGCCCGGACATCCGCGACATGCTGATCGGTAGACTTTGGCAGTCGGGCGCGCGTCCGGACATTCAGCTCCGTCCGGTCAGTCGCGAGACGATCCTCAGCTTTCTTGGAGAGACCCGAATGCTTTCGGTTTCCTGCGCGGGCACGACCGGCGCCCTCTATCCCGATGTCACCTATCGCCCGGTGCATGGCGAGCAAGGTCCGGCGCTGATCGCATATTCGGGATATTGGCGGGAAGACAACCCCAACCCTGCCCTCAAGCGGTTCCTCGCTTTCGTGCGCAGTCGCTACGCACTGTCGTTCGAGATCGCGGCGACCACAGAAAGGATATAGTCTCCAAGAGAACGGCCATGACGCAAAGCAAGGCTGGGATCATCATGCTCGTCGTACTGGAGATCGGGTTCCGCGCGGGATTCGTACTTACGTCCGATCATCGCTCTTCCCGCCGCCCCGTCGGTTCCGTCGCCAGTTTCCGGGTCAGGGTCAAATGAGCCGCGCGGCGTCCAGAATTTCGTTGAGCACGTGGCAGAAGCGCGGCAGGTCGTCGTAGACTGCCGCGACGGCTCGGTGCGCGGCACGGAATGTGCCGATGCCGAAGAGGCATTGATCAAGAACGACGCAGAGGAACGCCGCAGGCGGTTTCTTGGCGAATGAGCTTCTGATAGCTGTCAGCCGCTGGCCTTGCGCCGCGCCTTGGCGAACCCGCGATCGGTTGTCATGAACCGCGCCAGCATCGGCGCGACCAGTTTCTCCGGCGCGACGGCATCGCCGCCGGTTTCAGCCGCAAGCGCGTCGGCATAGGCGACAAGATCGCGATGCACCGCAGCCGGAAGCTCGACGCTAAGCTTGACCGGCTTGTCGTCGACCAGCGGGCCGAGTTTGAGTTTGGTCATCGATTTCCTCCGACGGGTTCGAGGATCAGATCGCGGGTCAGGATCACCCGAAGCGGATGGCCGGGCCTGATGGTGAGCGTTGGTTGTACATTGAGCTGCCGATCGACGATCCGCTGGCCGGCCTGGTTGATCGTACTTTGCGGACCGCGACGCAGTGCGCGGACGAGATCGTCCTCCCCGTCCGCGCCCAATTCGGCGCCGACGCCGAGCAGCGTCGAGACGGCCGCGGCCCTGAGCAGATTGCCCCGGCGCTGGTCGACGCGGTCCTGCAGCCCAGCAAAGCCGGCTGCGTCGGCGGCGAGTTGGCGCTCGAGAATGATCGAAAGGCCACCCGGCATGATAAGCCGGTTCCAGGCGAGCAGCACGCGGGTCTGCCCGGCGGCGATCTCGCTGTCATATTCACCGATCAGCCGCGCGCCCTGCGGAACGAGCAGGATACGGCCGGTCGGACTGTCATAGACGTTCGCCGTCACCTGCGCGGTGATCTGGCCGGGAAGATCGGAACGGATCCCGGTGATGAGCGCGGCCGGAATGATGCTGCCGGCCTGCACGATGTAGGGCGAAGCCGGCGCGGTCACGCGCTCCACGCTGACCGTGCGCCGACCGGACGTCCGTTCCAGAAACGCAAGCTTGGCGGCTTGCTCGCCTCCAGAATCTGTGGGCTGCTGCGGCGGCTGCACGGACTCATTCAGCGAAAAGGACGGTGCCGGTACTGCTCCAGCGGTGGCGGAGCTGCCGCCAAGGAACACGTTGCTGGTGCGCGCGGCGTCGCGCTCCTGCGCGGCGCGCTGGCGTGCCGCTTCCTGGGCCTGGGCACGCGGATCGGGCGGCGTAGCCTGGGTGCCGACCGGCGGCAGCGGCACGTCCTCGCCGCGCTGCTGCGCCGAGACGATCGGTCCGCCAAGATCGCCGGGCAGCGGCGGGCCAAGCTGCGGGACATCAGCATAGTCGCGCGGCCCTGAGGTGACCGCCTCGGACTGCGATCGGCTCTCGGTGTTGTAGAGCTCTTCCGAAGCGCGCTCCTCGGCGGGCAGGAGCGCGTAGATCAGCGACCCGCCGATGCCGAGTCCGGCGACGACACCCACGACCGCGAGCACCTTGCGCGACAGGCGCATGACCCGCGGCGGATCGCCGCGGAGTTGGAACGGGCGCGGATCGGGAGGCACCGTCTGCGACGTCGCCGGCGGAGCGACCGGTTCGGCGTCAGGCGCGTGCGTATCGTCGCTCATCGCCGCCGCTCCCGGCGCGTCTCCGCGCCGTCGCGGACGATGCGCACGCGCCGCTCGCTGCGCCGATCACCGAGCCGCAGTTCGGCGACGGCGAACAGGCGATCGACCACCATGTAGCGGCCGCGGACCCGATAATTGACCAGTTCGGCATCGCCGGCCGCGCCGGTCACGAACAGCGGCGGCATCTCGCCCTGCGCTATCCCGGCGGGGAACTCGATGAACACCTGCCGCCCGTCGTCGAACGCGCGGAGCGGCTTCCAGGGCACGCGATCGCCTTCGATCCGGTAGCGGAAATCGAGCGCGGACACGTCCACGCCGGTCGCGATCGGCGCGGCGGATGCAGCGGCGGCGTTGGTGGCACGCAGCGCGATCAGCTCGTCCTGCGGATAGGTCCAGGAGACCGACGCCATATAGGTCGAAGGCGTGGCGCGCAGTTCCAGATGATAGGTCCGCCGGTCGGTGTTGACGACGAGGTTGGTCGACAGATCCGGCCGGGTGGGCTTGACCAGGATGTGTACGCGAGCGGTCGCACCGGTGCCGCTCACCGTATCGCCGATGATCCAGCGCACGGTGTCACCGGCCGCGACCGGCCCTGGCCCGACAAGCTGCTCGCCCTCCTGAAGCGCGATGTCGGTCACCTGCCCCGGCGCGGTATAGACCTGATAGAGCGCGCCCGGCACCCAAGGGTAGTGCTGGATGGCGTTGAGGAAGCCGTCGCGAACCGGCTGCATGCGCGCCGCGTCATTGGCATCGCCGATGCGACGGCGCGGATCGGCGGATTCGGGCACCGGCGCGGATGGCGTCACCGGCTTCAATTGGCCGGGCAATGGCAGCGGCTCGGGGATCGCTACCACCTCGACCGCGCGCGGCGCTTCGGTTGCGAGTGTCGCCAGGATTTCGCTCGGCGGTTCGTCATAGGCGATGTCCGGCGGCTCGGCGGACGTGGTAGCGCAGCCGGCAAGCGCAGCAGCGGAGGCGAGCAAAGCCGCCGCAGCGGCTCGGGAGAAAGGTGGACGCGTCATTGCGACAGCTCCTTCGACCAGTTGAGGGAATGCACGAATATGCCGAGCGGGTTCTTGCGCAGGGCGTCGGGGGTGCGCGGGGGCTGCACCACGATGGTGAGGATCGCCGACCACCGCTCGGTGGCGGCAAGTTGCCCTTCCTGATAGCGGCGCTCGGTCCAGGCGACGCGGAAGCTGCCCGGCGAGGCGCGGATGACGCTGGAGACGTCGACCGCCACCTGCATCCGGCCGATATCGGCGAAGGGGTCGTTGGCGCGCGCGTAATCGTTCAAGGCAAGCGCGCCGCGATCGGTGGTGAAGTCGTAGGCGCGAAGCCAGTTCTGGCGGACGATGACAGGATCGGCGGGAACGCTGCGCACCTGCTCGATGAAGCGCGCCAGATGAAACGCGATCTGGGGATCGGTCGGGCTGTAGCCGACTTCGGCGGGCGCGACCGCCTGCGCCTCGCCAAGCGCATCGACTTCGACCACCCAGGGCACGATGTGGCCGCGCGCGGACTGCCAGACAAGGCCGCCGGTAAGCGCGCCCGACAGCGCCAGCGTGCCGAAGAAAGCGAGCCGCCAGTTCCTGGCCTGCACGCGCGCCGAGCCGATGCGGTCGTCCCAAGCCTGCGCGGCGCGTTGATAGGGCGTGACCGGCTCGGGCGTCTGGCCGTAGCGGATGGTGGGTCGCCTGAACATTTGCATCAATCCTTCTCTCTGACATCGACCGACGCGCCGCCGCCGCCGCCATCGCCGGAGCGCAGCGTGTGGGCGGCGACACTCGCGCCGTGGGACATGGTCTGGCGCCGCTTCATCGCGGCGGCCCAGGCGGGCTGACCTCCAGCAGCAGATGCGGCTGCGGGCGCGCCGCCCGAGATCGTTGCCCCCGCGGCGGTCGCACCCGCACGCCCGCCCGAACGGTAGCTGTCCTTCATCGAAGCGGCGGCCTTGCGCAGCGGAGACATGGCGGCACCCACAGCGGCCTTGCCGACACCGGCGGCTCCGCTCGCCACCGCCGCCCCGCCACTCTTTCCGGCCGAACCGAGCGCGTAGGCGCTGCGCGTCCCGCCGGCGGCGAACGCGCCTCCCTTCGCGGCTCCCGCAGCCGCTCCGAGCGCCGCGCCGGTGCCGAGCGTTGCCGCCGCCGCACCGCCGGCGATCACACCGCCTGCGGCAAGGGCCGTGCCTGCCGCCGCGCCCGCGCCGAGAGCCGGGCCGCCCGAGACGATGCCGTTGGCGATCGACGGGCCGAAGATGCCGAGCCCGAGCAGGCAGAGCGAGGCGAGCACGATGGTCATTGCGTCCTCGATGGTCGGCTGCGCGCCGCCGAAGCCGGCGCGGAACTCCTCGAACAAAGTCGAGCCGATGCCGACGATGACCGCGAGCACCAGCACCTTGATGCCCGAAGAGACGACGAGACCCAGCACGCGCTCGGCCATGAAGGCGGTCTTGCCGAACAGGCCGAACGGGATGAGCACGAACCCAGCGAGCGTCGCGAGCTTGAACTCGATCAGGGTGATGAAAAGCTGGATCGCAAGGATGAAGAAGGCGAGGATCACGAACAGCCAGGCGATCAGCAGCACGGCGATCTGGATGAAGTTCTCGAAGAAGGCGACATAGCCCATGAGGTCGGAGATGGATTCGAGGATGGGTTGTCCGGCTTCGAGGCCGACCTGGGCTACGCGGCCGGGCTGAAGCAGCTCGGCGGCGGTGAAGCCGGTACCGGACGCTTTCAGGCCGAGCCCCGCGAAGCTTTCGAAGACGATGCGTGCGAGCGCGTTCCAGTTGGAAATGATATAGGCGAAGACGCCGACGAACAGCGTCTTCTTGATCAGGCGCGCGAGGATGTCGTCGTCCGCGCCCCAGGTCCAGAACAGCGCGGCGAGGGTCACGTCGATGACGATCAGCGTGGTGGCGATGAACGCGACCTCGCCGCCCAGCAGGCCGAACCCGCTGTCGATATAGCGGGTGAAGACGTCCAGAAAGCGATCGACGACGCCGGTGCCGCCCATCTCAGTTCTCCTCGACCGGTGCTGGGTCGGCAGGCGCAATGGTGCGCGCGCTGCCATCGAAGAAGCGCCGGCGGTTCTCGGCCCAGGCAGCGAGACAGTCGCGGTCTTCCGCGCCGGTAGCCCCGAGGCCTTGACAGCGGCGCAGTTCGGCGAGCAGCGGGTCGGTACCGGCACGTTCGATCTCGGAGACCGGCTCCTCGCGCGGCTGTTCGGGCGCGCGGCTCATCTCGATCGCGGTCATGGTGACCGCGATGGCGACGAAGATAATGGCGCCGATGCGCGCGAGGAGCTTATGGTCCATCTTTCGGCTCAGTCGCGGAACATGCGCGCATTGCCCGGCCGGTAACCGGTGCCGGGCGTAAGGAAGCGGCGGAGCTGCTCGCGCGCCTGCGCCTTCGCGGCGGCGCGCTCGGCCATGTCGAGCGCCTGCGCGCGGCCTTGCGCCGCCATCAGCGCGGTCAAGTCGGCGAGCTGCTGCGACTGGAGCGCGACGAGCTGGTTGCCTGCTTGCGCCGCTTGCAGCGCGCCGGTCGCCGACTGGCTGGCGGTCACCAACCGTTCGAGGGTGCCCCGCGACCCATCGAGATTGCCGACGACGCCCGCCTGGACCTTCAGTGCGTCCTCAAGGGCCGCGACGCTCGTCTGCCAGCGGCTCTGCGCATCGGCGACGAGTTGACGGTCGCTGCCGCTCAGATTGGTGCCGCGATAGTTCTGCGCGAAGGCCCGGTCGATCGACTGGACGTCATAGGCGAGCCGCTGCGCCTCACCGAGCAATTGCTGCGTGCGCTGAAACTGTCCTTGCAACTCCTGCAGCTGGTTCAAGGGCAGCGAGGTGAGGTTGCGCGCTTCGTTCAAAAGCGAGGCCGCTTCGTTCTGGAGGCTCTGGATTTGGTTGTTGATCTGTTCGAGCGCACGTGCGGCCTGGATCACGTTCTGCGCGTAATTGGTCGGATCCTTGACGATCATCTGCGCGTGGGCGGGCGTATTCATGGCGACAACGCCAAGCATGCTGGTGGCGGCGAGGACGCCGGCCATCAAGGCGCGGCGCAACTTGGGTCGGTTCATGAGTTTGTCTCCTTCGGGGATTGCTGGCGAGCGTTTTCCCGCTCGCGCGCCAGCGATTGCGGTTCGGGTGCGGGAAGAAGGTCGATCGCCCAGGAAGCCCCGCGATGCCGCAGCCATTCGGCGGCGAACGCGGACTGGCCGTGGGATTCGATCAGTTCGGCGATCTTGAGTTGATCGGTCTTGGACGAGGCTGCGGCGAAGGCGAGCGCGACCTCGCCCAGTCCCAACTCGAACAATCGGTTGCCGCGCCGCGACTGGCAGTAATAATCGCGCTTCGGCGTCGCCCGGCTCAGTATCTCTATCTGGCGCGCATTGAGTCCGAACCGCTCGTAGATGGCCGCGATCTGCGGTTCGGCGGCGCGCTCGTTGGGGAGGAAGATGCGCGTCGGACAGCTTTCGATTATGGCCGGCGCGATGCTGCTGGTCTCGATATCGGCGAGGCTCTGCGTCGCGAACACCACGCTGGCGTTTTTCTTCCTCAGCGTCTTCAGCCATTCGCGGAGCTGCGCGGCGAAGGCGGGACTGTCGAGCACCAGCCAGCCCTCGTCGATGATGATGAGCGTGGGCGAGCCATCCAGTCGGCCTTCGATCCGATGGAACAGGTAGGAGAGCACGGCGGCGGCCGAGCCGGCGCCGACCAGCCCCTCAGTCTCGAACGCCTGGACCCATGCTTCACCGAGCCGTTCGACCTCGGCATCGAGCAACCGGCCCCACAGCCCGCCGATGCAATAGGGGGCAATAGCTTGTTTGAGCTGCTGGCTCTGCAACAGCACGGCCAGGCCGGTCAGCGTGCGCTCGGCAGCCGGCGCGGTGGCGAGCGATGTCAGCGCGGACCAAATATGCTCCTTAGCCTGCGGATCGACCGCGACTCCTTCGGACGCCAGGATCGCCGCCAGCCATTCCGCCGCCCATGCCCGCTCGGCGGGGTCGTCGATACGGGCGAGCGGCTGAAGCTGGACGCCATCGCCAGCCTCCTCGGCGAGCATTCCGCCCAAATCCTGCCAGTCGCCGCCCATGCCGAGCGCGGCCGCGCGTATGCTGCCGCCGAAGTCGAACGCGAAGACCTGGGCGTTCTCGTAGCGGCGGAACTGCATCGCCATGAGCGCGAGCAGGACCGACTTGCCGGCGCCGGTCGGGCCGACGATCAACGTGTGGCCGACATCGCCGACGTGAAGGGAAAACCGGAACGGGGTCGAGCCTTCGGTCTTACCATAGAGCAAGGGGGGTTGTCCAAAATGCTCGTCCCGTTCCGGCCCCGCCCATACCGCTGACAGGGGGATCAGGTGGGCGAGATTGATGGTGGAAATCGGGGGCTGGCGGACGTTGGCGTAGGTATGGCCGGGCAGACTCCCCAGCCATGCCTCGATCGCGTTCATTCTCTCGGCAAGACAAGTAAAATCGCGGCCTTGGATAACCTTCTCGACCAGCCGCAGCTTCTCGGCGGCGATGGCCGGATCGCGGTCCGATACTGTCACCGTGGCGGTGACGTAGGCCATGCCGGCATAGTCGGCGCCCAGCTCCTGCAGGGCGGTGTCGGCATCGGCGGCCTTGTTCGAGGCGTCGCTGTCGAGCAGCGTCGATGCCTCGTTGGTCATCACCTCCTTCAGGATGGCGGCGACCGACTTGCGCTTGGCGAACCACTGGCGGCGGATGCGGGTGAGAAGCTTGGTCGCGTCGGACTTGTCGAGCATGATCGCACGGGTGGACCAGCGATACTCGAAGGCGAGACGGTTCAGCTCGTCGAGCAGGCCCGGAAAGGTGACGCTGGGAAAGCCGGTGATGGTGAGCGTGCGGAGATGATGCTCGCCCAGGCGCGGTTCGAGCCCGCCGGTCAGCGGCTCATCGGCCAGCAGCGCGTCGAGATGCATCGGGGTTTCGGGAACGCGGACGCGCTGGCGGCGGGTGGAGATCGTGCTGTGCAAATAGGTCAGCGTCTCGGCGTCATCGAGCCAGCGAACCTCGGGCATGAACCCTTCGACCAGGTTCAACACGCGGTCGCTGCGGTCGGCGAAGCTCTTGAGCAGCTCGCGCGGATCGACGCCCTTTGTGGCCCGGCCCTCGTAGAGCCAGCCCTCTGCACGCGCGGCTTCCTCCGCTGGCGGCATCCACAGCAGAGTCAAATAGTAGGCGCTCTCGAAGTGAGCGCCTTCTTCGCGGAACTGTTCGCGTCGCTCCATATCAACCAGCGCCGAAACGGGATCGGGGAACTCGGCGTCGGGATAGTCGAGCGCAGGCGTGCGCTGCGCCTCGACGAAGATCGCCCAGGCCGAGCCCAGGCGACGCAGCGAATTGTTCAGCCGCGCGGTTGTCGCCACCAGCTCGGCCGGTGTGGCGCTGTCGAGATCGGGGCCGCGGAAGCGTGCGGTGCGCTGGAACGAGCCGTCCTTGTTGAGGACGACGCCTTCCCCGACCAGCGCGGCCCAGGGCAGGAAGTCGGCAAGGGTTTCGGCTTGCCTGCGGTATTCGCGCAAGCTCATCATGGCCGAATCCATGCCGGGTAACGGAGGTGGCGCCGGGCGACGTCCACGAATTGCGGATCGCGGCGCGCGGCCCAGACCGAGAGCGCATGGCCAATCGCCCAGATGACCAGGCCGGCGATCCAGAGCCGCAGGCCAAGGCCGATCGCGCCCGCCAGCGTGCCGTTGACGATGGCGAGCGAGCGCGGAGCGCCGCCGAGCAGGATCGGCTCGGTCAGCGCCCGGTGAACCGGCGCGAAGTAGCCGGGGATCGGCTCGGCGGTGTGCATCAGACCAGCGCTCCGCCGCCGAAGCTGAAGAAGCTGAGGAAGAAGGAACTGGCCGCGAACGCGATCGAGAGACCGAACACGATCTGGATCAGCCGCCGGGCGCCGCCCGACGTGTCGCCGAACGCAAGGGTCAAGCCGGTTATGATGATGATCATCACGGCAATGATCTTGGCCACCGGCCCCTCGATGCTTTCGAGGATCGCCTGGAGCGGCGCTTCCCACGGCATCGACGATCCGCCCGCATGGGCTGGACCGGATATGGTCAGCGCGATCAGGCTGGCGAAGGCGGCAGGCATGGCGCGACGTGCGCCGTGCCGTATGGCATGAATCATGACAGGACTCCTGGCTGGGGGTGAGAAGGCGGGATGAGAAGGTAATCGCCGGTGGCGGGGTCGAGCCCTTCGACTCGGGCCAGTTCGGCGAGACGTCGGCCGTGTCCGTCGCGGACGAGCACGGCGACGAGATCGATGGTCTCGGCGAGCAGCGCGCGCGGGACCGTCACGACGGCTTCCTGAATGAGCTGCTCCATGCGGCGGAGCGCTCCAAGCGCGGTCCCGGCATGGATCGTGCCGATGCCGCCGGGATGGCCGGTGCCCCAGGCCTTGAGAAGGTCGAGCGCCTCCGCGCCGCGCACCTCGCCGATCGGGATGCGGTCGGGCCGCAGCCGCAGGCTGGACCGCACGAGATCGGACAGCGAGACGACGCCATCCTTGGTCCGCATGGCCACGAGGTTGGGCGCGGCGCACTGCAGCTCGCGCGTGTCTTCGATCAAGACAATGCGGTCGGTGGTCTTGGCGACTTCGGCCAGCAGCGCGTTGACCAGCGTGGTCTTGCCGCTGCCGGTGCCGCCGGCGACGAGGATGTTGGCGCGCGCCTCGACGCCATGCCGCAACGCCTCGGCGTGGCACCCCGACATGATCCCGGCCGCCGTATAGTCGTCGAGCGTGAACACGGCGACGGCGGGCTTGCGGATCGCGAAAGCGGGCGCGGCGACGATGGGCGGCAACAGTCCCTCGAACCGCTCGCCTCCTTCCGGCAGCTCGGCCGAGACGCGCGGGCTACGGGCATGAACTTCGACGCCGACATGGTGCGCGACCAGGCGGACGATGCGTTCGCCATCGGCGGCTGACAGCAACTCGCCGGTGTCGCTGATGCCCTCGCCGAGCCGATCGAGCCACAGTCGGCCGTCCGGGTTCAGCATCACCTCGATGACGGCCGGATCGTCGAGCCAAGCCGCGATCGACGGCCCGAGCGCCGTGCGCAGCATCCGTGCGCCGCGTGATTTCGCTTCGGATCGGATCGGGTGAACGGTCAAGGACTGGCCCCTGGAATGGACCGGGCGAACCGCCGCCCGGCGTCAGGAGCACATCAAGAGACGCAGAAATGCCTGTTCCGCAACAGGTGTTTGACGGCGTAGTAGAGGAGGCGGCAGATTGGATGTCGTCGGCGGATTTGCTTGCCGGCGGCTAAGCCTACGTGACTGGTTCCGTCACGTTTGATTGCGCGACAACGCTACGATTCGATGTTCTGGTCGGTGCGCTCGTCGGCGCGGAAGAGCAAAGCTAAGGCTATTCGATATTGGGCGCAGTTCTTTAGTTGGCTGCCAAAGCGAACGTGACGCTCAACTCAATAGGCGCGTCTAGCGGCAGGCGCGGGACCGCGAATGCCGTGCGGGCGTGCTCTCCCTTCGTCCCGAGAGCTTCGACAAACAGGTGCGATGCGTGATCGAGGATTGCCGCCTGCGCGTAGAAACCTTCCGCGCTCGCCACGTAACCGTCCAGCCGCAGCAGTCCGCCAAGGTCGGCGAATTGTCGCGTTACCGCAGCGATGTGCGCAAGCACGTTAAGCGCCGTGATCCGGCAGGCCTCCTCTCCATTCCGCACGCACAACTCAGCACCCACCCGGCCACGGAACGCAAGCACGTTATCTCGAAAAGGAAAGTGCCCCGAGACGAAGCCGATACCGCGACGGATGACGACCGGCGCGTAGGCGCCCACAGGTGCGGGCGGCTCAGGGAGCGATACACCGGCCACGGCTCAGGACACCGCGAAGACGATATTGCCTACAGCGTCGCCCGCCGCCAGTCGCGTGTGGGCTGCTTCCGCCTCGTCGAGCGTGAAGGTCCGATCGAGCGTCGGGCGGATGCGCCCCGCGCGAACCTCCTCAATCCCCCACTCCAGATCCGCGACACCCCCCATGAGCGTGCCGGCGATCCGCTTCTGTGGAAAGAACACGTCGCGGACGCGCAGAACTGATTCCAGCCCTAGCACGTTGCCCATTAGAACCGTCAGGCCGAGTGGCCGCGTTGCGTCAACGGAGCGAGCAAGGCTTGCACCGCCCAGGTTGTCCACGGCCACGTCGACGCCTCCTCCCGACCATTCGCGCACCCTGTCGAGCGCGCCATCCTCCATGCCGACGACGAGTTCCGCGCCGAGTTCCTCGACGAAGGCGCGCTTGGAGTCCGATCGAACCGTCGCAGCGACGCGAGCGCCGAGGGCGCGCGCAACCTGCACCATGAACGAGCCCGTACCCGAGGCGCCCGCCTGGATCAGAACTGTGTCACCCGCGCGCACGCCGCCTACGACCTTGACTGCTCGCACCGCAGTGACAAGGGCCATCGGCAGCGTCGCCAGGTCGACTGACGACAGTTCATTGGGTGCTTTGACCGACCAGCGCGCGGGTGCGGTCATGTATTCAGCATAGCTGCCGTTCTCCGCGAGGCCGCGGATCGCGTACGACCGCGACGTGCTCAAAACTTCTGCACCCAGGTCGGTCGGGTCGGTGGGATAGCCAGGCATCGGGATGACACGATCGCCGATGGAGAAGCCAGAGACGTCGTCTCCCATTTCCTCCACAATTCCGACGGCGTCGGAGCCCAGAACGTGCGGAAAGGTAAGGTTCGGGTTCACGCCACCCTCACGGATGTAGTGGTCGAGACGGTTCAGCCCAGCCGCCTCGACCCGGATCAGAAGCTCGCCCGCGCCAGGCTTTGGGCGAGGCAGGGCGACTGTCTGGAACACGGAGGGCAACCCGAACCGAGTGATAATGGCAGCTTTCATGACGATCTCCTTGGTTCCGAGCCGAGACTTGGTTACAATGTGAGACCGGACTGTAGCCGCGGAGCAAGACTATGGAAGACGGCACTATTTCTCGCCTTAGTTCCCCGGAGGGAACCGATCGCGCTTGGCCGGACGATTACCTCGACGGCATCTACCGGGGCGAATACGATCCGGAGATCTGTCCCGTTCGCCATGTTCTGAAGGGGATTGCCGACAAGTGGACGATCCTGATCCTAGCCGGTCTGAAGGCAGATCGGCAGCGGTTCTCGCAGATCAAGCGGCTGGTGCCGGACGTCTCGCAGCGGATGCTGACGCAGACCTTGCGCAAGCTCGAACGCGACGGTTACGTCACTCGCGAGGTGACGCCCTCCATCCCGCCGCGAGTCGATTACGAGCTGACCGATCTCGGGCGTTCGCTCGTGGCACAGTTAGCTCCTCTTGCACGGTGGGCCGACGAACACCGCGACATGGTCGGTCATGCCCGCACCCGGTACGATCAAGCTAATGGTCATTCTGATTTCGGGTAGACCTGTTCCGGATCAGGAGACGAACGCGGCCAAACATCCTCAGGGATTTCGTCCATCAAGCTTTTGCCGCTCGCGTAGCGCCGACCGAGCGTTTCGACAAAACCCTCATAGCGCTTGCGGCCTTTCACCTGCGCGGCCGCCTGATCCTCTTCGGGCAATGGCGGCGTCACGGAGAGCCAGAACCGGACGAACAGCGTGAGCGCCTCGGTGGTGAGACCGGTGTTCCGTTCGAGCCGCTGCACCTGGCGCGAAAGCCGGTCCATCCGGCGCGCAAACGCAGCTTCGAGCCGGTCGGAGCCGTCGGGTGACATATAGGACGTGACCGCCGCCTCGATGATGGCCGAACGCGAGATGCGCTTGCGGATTGCCAGTTCGCTGACCTGTTTGGCGAGTTCGGGTGGAAAATACACATTGAGCCGGGTTCGCATCGTCAACTCCTAAAGATCGATGCCGTCGTTCGGATTGAGTGAGGCTTGGCGTGCCAGTCCTTGCGCACGTCGGCGTAATGCCGAGGCACGCGCCACCTCGTCGGGATCGTCTTCGACGATCGCAAACTCTTCTGCGGGCGAGGCGTCCTTCTCCTTCGCGACATCGACATGTTCGGGCAGCTCGGGTTCGCGGCGTAATCCGCCATTGGCGGTATCTTCGGCATCACCACCGATGCGCGCGACCTGCTTCAGCTCAGCTGCGGCCGTTCGTCCGGTCCAGTCGTCAGGCCGGATCGGTGCTACCGATGGCGTCGGCGCGTCGATAATCCGCTCCGCGAACCTTCGATCCTTGAAATAGCGCGCCTTCTTCGCCCGGATCGGATGGACGCCCGCGACCATCACGATCTCGTCGTCCGGCGGCAACTGCATGACCTCGCCGGGGGTCAGCAATTGGCGCCCGGTCTCCTGCCGCGACACCATCAAATGCCCCAGCCACGGCGAGAGGCGATGCCCGGCATAATTCTTCATCGCCCGCATCTCGGTTGCAGTGCCGAGCGCGTCCGACACCCGCTTGGCGGTCCGCTCGTCGTTGGTGGCGAAGCTCACCCGCACATGGCAGTTATCGAGGATCGCGTTGTTCGGCCCGTAAGCCTTCTCGATCTGGTTGAGCGATTGAGCGATCAGGAATGCCTTGAGGCCGTAGCCCGCCATGAACGCCAGTGCGCTCTCGAAGAAGTCGAGCCGGCCTAGCGCCGGAAACTCGTCGAGCATCAGCAGTACGCGATGGCGGCTCTGCTTCGGGGTCAGCTCCTCGGTCAGTCGGCGCCCGATCTGATTGAGGATAAGGCGGATCAGCGGCTTGGTGCGCGAGATGTCGCTGGGCGGCACAACCAGATAGAGCGTCGCCGGCCGCTCGCCCTCGACCAGATCCGCTATGCGCCACTGGCAGGCGCGCGTGACCTGCGCAACGACGGGATCGCGGTAGAGGCCAAGGAAGGACATGGCCGTGCTGAGCACGCCCGAACGCTCGTTGTCCGACTTGTTTAAGAGCTCGCGCGCCGCGCTGGCGACGACGGGATGCACGCCAGCCTGCCCCAAGTGCGGCGTCGCCATCATCGCGGCCAGCGTCTGCTCGATCGTGCGCGAGGGGTCGGAAAGGAAGGACGCCACCCCGGCGAGCGTCTTGTCTGCTTCCGCATAAAGGACATGGAGGATCGCGCCGACCAGCAGCGAGTGAGATGTCTTCTCCCAGTGGTTCCGGCGCTCGAGACTGCCTTCGGGATCGACCAGCACGTCCGCGACGTTCTGCACGTCGCGCACCTCCCATTGGCCTCGCCGCACCTCCAGCAGCGGATTGTAGGCTGCCGAGGCGGCATTGGTCGGATCGAACAGCAGCACCCGGCCGTGGCGCGAGCGGAAGCCTGCGGTGAGCTGCCAGTTCTCGCCCTTGATGTCGTGCACGATCGCCGAGCCCGGCCAGGTCAGAAGGGACGGTATTACGAGTCCCACACCCTTGCCGCTCCGGGTCGGTGCGAAGCACAGCACATGCTCGGGGCCGTCGTGGCGGAGATAGTCGCGGCTCAGCTTGCCCAACACCACGCCGTTATTGCCGAGTAACCCAGCGACGCGAACCTCTCGTTCGGTCGCCCAGCGCGCCGAGCCGTAGGTCTCGGCGTTCTTGAGTTCGCGCGCGCGCCAGACCGACATGCCGATGGCGACGGCGATCGAGGCGAACCCGCCCGATGCGGCGATAAATGCGCCGGTCTTGAAGATTTCGGGTGCGTAGGCGTCGAACGAGAACCACCACCAGAAGAAGGCTGGAGGCGGATAGACGCGCCAATCGCCGAGCATGAACCACGGTGGCCCGAGTTCGGACTGATATGCGAGCGCGGCGGCGGTCCATTGCGTCGCGCCCCACACGGCGGCAAGCACGATCAGGAAAACAATGATGATCTGGCCCCACAGGATTTTCGTGGCGGACATGGCCATCTCCTCTTCCCGGGTTACCGGCCGAGGCCGCGCTTGCGGCCGAGCATGAGATCGAGGCCGCCGCCGCTCCGGACGACGCCCGACACCTGCTGGCCAAGCTGGCGTTCGAGGCCGTTCGACCAGGGCACAAGGCGGAAGCCGAGGCCGTCATCGATCATGGCGAAGCGACCCGAGGCGAGCGCTAGGCGCTGGCGCACGACGCCCGCGATCTTTTCGCCGGGCTCCGTTCTGCGGTGGGTCAAACCGGTCTCGCTGGCGAGTTTCGCGCCGACCTTATCGATCTCGCGCTTGCGTAGCGTGTCGAGCATCCCGCGCTCGAACACGGTTCTCTCGCCGAAGCGCCGAGCCAGCCCTTCGCTCACGAGATGGTCGGTGCGCGCATCCATGGCGCGGCGCACCTCGGCACCAAAGCCGGTGTCCGCTACATCCTTGCCGCGCTCGATGAGCCGATGGTCGAGCCAGCTCGCACCCTCTGCTTTGACTTGGCTCTTAAGATCGAGATCGGAACGTGTAGCGAGGAATGGCATCGCCCCCTTGCCGTCCCGCCTTGCGATCGCGCGCAGCTCTACGATGCCGCCGAGCGCCGGGCTGTACTCCAGCGCCTCGATGCCCGGCATGCGGACATGATGCGTGCGGCCGTCGGTTCCGTCGATCACGGCATAGGCTGTGCCGGTCAACTCGTCTTGCAATCCCTTGTCGATCAGCCTTCCGGCGATCGGTTTCTCGGGCGCGCCGATCACGACGGCATAGCTGTCGAGCGGTCGATCCTGCCCGTGATCTTTCAGCGCCGCGCCAATCGTGCGGATGATGTCGCCACGCGCGCCCAACTCGCGCAGCTTGGTTTGTGCACCCTCTGCAACGGCCCAGTCGCCGGGCTCGCTTTCGGCGGCGAGACCCATCGTCTCCAGATATTGCAAGCGACCGATCATCAGCCGGCGGAGGCGCGGATCGTCCGGACCGGGACGTTCGGGACGCAGATCGATCACGCCAAGTTCGTCGGCAGCGCGGCCGATCTCGGTATCGAGGCGGGTCCAGCGTTCGGCCGTCAAATCGCGATCGAGGGCGCGCTGGACTTCGTGCTCGGGCTTCGGTCCCAGCTCGGCGAAGGCCAGCTCCTCGGCGCGCGAGCGCAGCCCTTGGCCGATATAGTCGCGGGCGATGACGAGATCGGCGCCATGCTCGTTGACGCCGCGCAACAGCAGATGGACGTGCGGATTGTCGGTGTTCCAATGATCGACCGCGATCCATTCGAGCCGAGTGTCGAGGTCCGTCTCCATCTGGCGCACGAGATCGCGAGTGTATTCACGCAAGTCGGTCAGCTCGGCTGCGTCCTCGGGCGAGACGATGATCCGAAAGTGATGCCGATCATCCTTGCAGCGCTCGGCGAAAGCGGACGTGTCCGCCCGATCAGACTCGGCATCGAACATGCGCGCTGGCGAGCCATCGCGGGTGACGCCTTCACGCTTCAAATAGGAGACGTGCGCGGACAGCGGCGCCATGCGCCGCCCGCCGATGCGGTGGCGGACAGGCAGCGCTTTCACCAGCACGCGCCGGCCCGAGCCGAACAGACGGCTGCGCGCGAAGGCCGTGCGCCCTTGGCCGAAGTTCGACTGGCCGCGTCGGCGCAGTCCGCCCCAGCCCGCACGCTTCGCTCCACCATGGAGTGCGGCGACGCGCAGCACCTCGGCGACCAGGCCTCGCGTATTGCGCGCTCCCGCCTTGCTGCGCCTCGCCTTGCCCGGCCGGATGCGGAAGTCGTGGTCCTCGCTCATAGCCGAACCGCTTTCCGCCAAAAATCGCCTATGGTGCCATGAATTGCATTGTTTTTGCTGGCCTTTTCCTTCCGAGCGGCACGCTCGTCGACCGACGCCCTCATGTTAAGCCACGGAAATCCATAGACTTTTCGGCGAAACGGGGTGCGCCTTGTATCTTGCAATCGTCTCCCACCCCGTTTTCCAGCTCCTCCTCCCTTCTGAACAGGTGGAGATATGATGACGCAGACAGCCGGGATCATTGCGGTCGGCCCGTGCCGGCGCGAGGGACGAACAGCGTGTCCGTCGGCGCGGGTGATTGCAGCGCCGACGCGTCATCGTGCACGGTTTGCGCACGCTCAGACTGCATATCGCGAGCACCGTCAGATGCAGCGACCATGCCGGTCGGCGGCGGCGTGGGAGACAGTCCGGCGGTGCTCGCAGTGCGAACGAACAGTCCGGCGCGGCGCCAGACATGCGGATCGACAGGCGGCGCCGTCACTACCTGCGCGGCGCCCGAAGAGCCCGATATCGACGCTAGCCTTCTAAGGTATGCGCGCGTCTCGGCGGGAAGCGGACGTTCGCGCGATAGGTACTGATCGTAGCGACCCGGCCCCGCGTTATAGGCCGCCAGCATCGCGGTCACATTGCCATAGCGGTCGTACATCGACCGCAAATACGCTGCGCCCGCCATGATGTTATCACGCGGGTCGAACGGATCGGACCCGAGGCGATGGCGTACGCGCAGCTGTGCCCAGGTGCCGGGCATGATCTGCATCAGGCCCATCGCACCGGCGTGCGATATGGCGGTACGCCTGCCGCCGGACTCGACGCGCATCACCGCCCATATCCACGCTGCCGGGATGCCGAAGCGATGGGCGCCTTCGGCGACGTGGCCCGCATAGGGATGGCTCGCCGACTCGCGGTTCGCAGGCATATCCTGCGCCCGGACAATGCTGGGCGACGTGAAGCCAACGAGCAGCAGGATGGCAGGGAATAGATGGCGCGAGTGCACAAGCTCAGTCCTGGCCGCGGCGCGGTTGCGGCCGGGTCCAGCGCAGCACCCAGGAACTCTCGTCGACCTCGTTGCGGAACAGCGCGGCACGCAAGGGTTGCGCGAAGGCGGGATCGTCGATGCGCAGCGAGACATAATCGCCCGCACGCTCGCCGGTCTCGTTCCAGCCCGCGCCGATCTCTGGACCTTCGGCATCGGAACCGCGATGGACGCGCCAGTCGGGTGCTTTGTCGGCATCGTTCCGTTCGGCCGGAACGATGGAGATACGAAGATCGAGGGTTGCCGTCTCGATCATGCCTTCATAACCATTGTCGGTGCGGATGAAGTTGCCGATCTGCATGGGAATGTCCTTTCGTGGATTGGATGGGTTGCGAAATCAGGGGGTGTTGGAGCGCCGTCCGATCGGCATGCCGGAGGCGTCGCGGCTGGAGATCGGGCGTGCACGACCGAGCACGGCGGACGCATCCAACGGACCAAAATAGCGGCCGTCGAGACTGTCGGGATGCGCAGGATTGAGGAGGAAAATTTCGTCATCGCGAAGCGTGCGGCAGCCCTGCCAGACAGGCAGTGGACGCCCGAGCCTGTCGCTGGAAAGTGCGATTGCAACCGGGCGCGCATCGATGCTGACGATGTCGCCGATACGGCATATACGCGCGCCGGACTTGGCGACGACATGCTTCAGAAGCGGTACGTTCTCGCCGAGATAACCACGCTCTGTCATCCAGCGCGCGAGCTGCTCGGGCGGCGCGACCGCGACCAGCGAACCAATTGGCGGATCGCTATCCGGCGTGACGCGATAGAACCCGATCGGAACGCTGGCGCTGGCGTTCCAGATGACGCGCGGCAGCGGATCGGTGATCGCAATGGCGGTATAGCCGGCAGCGAACAGCGATGCGGCGATCGCCGTCGCACGTATGTAGAACCGGCGGGTCATCCTCCGGTCTTCCGCCGCTTGAGCCAGGCACGGTGGCGCTCCAGCGTGTAAGGTCGCGGCTCCTGTCCGGCGGTGATCCGGTTGTGAACATGGCGCCAGTGATCGGGCGCGGCGTCGCACGGATCGACGCCCGCCGCATCGGTTGTATCGATGGCGGCGAGCACCTTCGAAACCTTCGGCCAGCCCTGGATAGAGAGCAGAATCTCGCCACCGGGACGAACAAACGGCAGCGTCGTGAACGGCTCGTTCGCGGCAACCGCACGCACCACATCGATGCGCGACATGATCGTTCCGTAATCGTTGGCCGCCCAGCGGACGAACGCGAAGATCGCACCAGGACGGAAGCTGACGATACGCCGACGGCGATCGATAATCTGATCCTTGGCCACGCGGCCGAAGCGGATCCAGTGCTCGATCCGCTTCTCGATCCAGGTCAGTTCGACATGCGTCAGACCGTCCGGATCGAGCGTTCGGAGGCTCACCGGCGCGCGCGTCATTTGCGGCTCCGGGCGAATGCCGAGCCTTCGCGCGGCAGGAGATCGTCCTGGCCGGGATCGCTGGTCGAATGCTTGATGCCGAGATCAGCCCAGGCTTGAAGATCGTCGACCGAATAGATCACCCGCCCGCCGATCCGGCGATAAGCAGGGCCGGTTCCGAAATAGCGGTGCTTTTCGAGCGTCCGGCCGGACAGGCCGAGAAAGCGCGCGGCTTCGGGCGTCCGCAGATAGCGCGGGGGAAGATTGTTCGTCGTATCGGCCAAGGTCATACTCCTGCGGTCACGGGCGGCAGGAGGCGTTTGTGGCGGATCGCGAGCGGCGCGATGGAGTATGAAGATCTGCGATGGCGCCGATGTGACCACCCCCGCCAGAATCAGCGGATGCGCAACAGCTTGCGATAATCGCCGTTCATTATGGCCGTGGCGTCCCGCACGAGCCGGATGACGAAGGAGCGTCCGGCAGACGATTTCCACTCGGTGGCGGGCAATTTCGCATCGTCATCGCGCCCCAGCGCCACCGCGATCTCGCGATAGGTCGCGCCCGCCTCGCGCAAATCGAGCGCGCGCAGCATCAGATCGAGGCGCGCAAGCCGATAGGCGCTGAGCGGCCATCCGCGCGGCGGCGGGCCCGGTTCCTTGTCGAACAGGCGACGGTAGAAGCGCAGCAGGCTCGTCATTCGTGTGACGAAATCCTTGTCAAGCGGAACGATCGCAGCGAGAGGTTTGTCGGGTGCGGGATCGCGCAGCCACAGCCAGTGATCACCGGCGTCGTCGGCAACGACGACATGGCGTCCGTCGATGCCTGCATCGTCGACAAGCAGCGCGCCGAGCGAACGCGGCTCGACGCCAATTGCAGCGTCGAACCCTTCCGGCGCTGTATCCAGGATGACGGTGACCGCGGTCAGCTCAGGACGCCAGACAATCGTCCTGTCGAGGTCATCCGGCGCATAAGCGAAAGGACAACCCCCATCGCCGGGCGAAGGCCGCCTCGGCGGCTTCCTCGGCGACGGCACCGCGCGCGATGCGTTGTCGCATCCGCGCGTGCTCGGATCGGTATTGTCGATTGCGCTTCAGAAACTCGGCTGCGAGTTCTGCGCGACCGCGCGCCGGGGACTTGTTTGCCTCACGTCGCTTCGATGATCTCGGCATGGCATCCTCCTGACCGCCTTTGATGCGATCTTGGAACCGCAGCGTGGGCTTCATGGATGCGAGCGGACAGCGCCGAGTCCGCACCAAGCGATGCGCGGACGGACCGGTCATTTGCCCAAATTCGGACAAAAAGTTAACGCTTTAGCGTGCCTTGGTGGCCCAGAAGTTGCGCATATCCAACCTCGGTCATCCACCGCGCACGGGCGAGATGGCTGGCATGCATTCGTTCAGCCCGCGCAGGTTCGGAGGTCGGATCGATCTCGAAGAGAACGACGACAGTCTCGCGCCAGTCGGTCCCATCATCCTCGGCATCGAGCAGACGGAGATAGTCGGTCAGGTGGTCATCGTCGTACGGCGTCAGAACCGGTGCATCGGGCGCCTGATCGTCAAATCTGCATTTGGTCATAGCGCGCCCCGCTCGCACAAAATGTGTTAACCACAATAGAGCAAATACCGTGCTGGACTATGCGCAACTACTGCATCGCTGCATGCAAGGCGCGCAGTAAAGCGCCGCCCTTTCTTGCGCAATCGCATGGCCCTACGCGATCAATAGCGATCTGTTGATGCGGTTGTTCGGAGAGCCCACCGCCGCTGCCGCCGAGTCGTTGTAGAGAATACTCCGTGGCGGAATACTCCACAAGCGTGGCCTCTCGGCTGCATGGATATCCGCGAGGTCTTGGCTGGCAATCTGAAGCGTTATCGCAAGGCGGCGGGTCTGTCGCAGGAGGAACTTGCCCACCGGGCCGACATCGACCGGACCTATATCAGCTCACTCGAACGCTGCGTGTATGCCGCCGGGATCGATGTGGTCGATCGCCTCGCACGCGAACTCAGTGTGGAAGCCGCCGATCTATTGAAGCGCCCAAAACGCGATGAAGGTGCGTAAGGCGCAATAGAAAAATGACGAACAGCCCCGCCCGGGCGTACCCGGGCGGGGTGTCGGTTCGGCTCAGTCACCGTTGCGGCGACCGTTCGGGCGGGACCAGATGAGCGAGTAGCTCTCGCTGCCTTCGTCGTCGAAGAGGTTGGCGTAGATGGGGGCGGTGAAGCTCGGATCGTCGAGCTTGAGGCCGAGATAGTCGCGGCCTTCGTTCGAGCGCTTCTCCCAGGCAGCGCCGATCTCCGCCTTGCCGGCGAACACCCGGTGTGAAGGGGCGTTCTCGCTGGCGCGCGTTACTTCGGGGATGATCCGGACGTTCTTCGCCTGGACTGAGAGGGTGACGATCTCGCCGGAGAATTCTTCGCCCGCCTTCTTGAAGGTTCCGATGGTAGCCATGTTCAATTCCTTTCCGTCTTTGCGAGCCGCGGACTTGCGGTCTCGACGGGTGATCGAAAGGCCGGGATGGGCGTCGCCGCACCCAGGTCGGGGTCCCCAGAAAGTACTACTTTCTGGGGTGGGCGTAGGGCCGAAGCGCAGCGGAGGATGGCGGAAGGCGGCTTTCTTGAATCGCGAGGAATGACCGAAGGTCAGGGGAAGAAAGTTGCCGATCCGCCGTTGCGGTTAGACGACCGAGGCGCAGCCGTGCCCGGGCAGATCAGACCCGTGAAGAGATCGCAGTCAGTGGCGTGCTGGCGGACGTGGGAAATGGCGACCGGATTACAGGCGTCGGGCCGAGAAATCATGCGAGTAAAATCGGTCAGCGTACGGCGTTTTTGCGTTCGACGATATCGTGGAAGCCCAAACCGAGCATCGGCACCTTCATCGTGGTTTGGCTGCAAAGTTGGACACTCCGGAACGTCTCCTTTCAGCACCGCCGATCTGGATAGCGGACGTTCCTTGCGGTGATCCAATCTATCTTGGTGCGGAGATCCTGCGGGGTGGCAAAAAATTTCACGCTCTCGGATACGATCGAGCATGCGAACGGCGCTCACTTCGCTTTCGCTCCGTTCTATGAGGTTTGGAAAAAACCTGTCCCCGGCCATTAGGGTGAGTTGCCGAAGGGTACTGACGGTGTCCAGGAAGAGGTCTAGGTGTCCGGTGCGTCGGGAATGAAGCCAACCCGATCGCCGGGTTCGGCCTCATTTCCGGCAAACCACTCATAGTGGACGGCGGCGGCCACACTGGCAGGCGGCTCCTTGTTCTCGACGATGATGACCTGCACATCCTTGGCAATTTTGGTGAGTGATTCCCAGAAAGCTGCCTCGACGCCGGAGCTTACTGTGCTGTCAGAACCCTTCACATCTCTCGCACCCCGCCGCTTATAGCTGGTCAATGGCGAGTCGATGATCACGACCCCCGGATGGGGTAGATTCTTCTTCTGACAGTGGCGAACCAACGCGATCACGAAGGCTGAATACAAGACAGCTCGAAAGCCCTTCCCGTGCGACTGTCGAGTTTGCCCATCGACCTTGATGTCGAAATTCTTCTCGTCAAACTCGACACGACCTTCGCCTTCCCATTTCCATTCTTTGAGAACCGCTTCGACTTCCTTACAAAATGCCAGCAGGGAAGTTCCGGGCAGGCTTTCCCACTGCTTTTTGGCCTTACCCTTACTAGTGTTACTCTGCTCGATTTCCGCTTTGAGCGCGCGCAAGGTTTCGACCTGGTCGCTCGTGTTGCGGGCAGTTTCCAACTCCAGTCGCCGCCCATTGAGGCGCCGAAGCTGCGCGGTGCTGTTCGCGGCAGCAGGTTGCAAAATGCTGGCCAGCCTGCGTTCGGCACTCTGATACGCGGCTAGTGCATTCGCCCTTTCCACTTCGCGCGCTTCGCGCCGCTGTTCCAAGCTGCCAATGGCGTCTTCTAGGTCAGCACGCTGAGCAAGTATTTTCGCGGCTTCCGCTCTGGCGGCCGCATAAACCTCTGCACTGGCTTGCGCAGCCTTATGGGTATGCTCGTCGTCCATATTCTGGCCGCAGAGCGGACAGGCGATGGTTTGCAAACCATCGAAATAATGCGCCCCTTCTGCGACGAAGTCCAAACGGCTCAGGTCGGAGGTGTAATGCTCGCTGAGGAGCTGGTATCGTGTCAGCAACTGATCAATTGCCAAGACTTGAGTTTCGGCTTTGGTTCTTATTTCGCTCGCGGTGTCGCGCTCATTCAGCAAGGTCGCGCGTTCTGTTTCGATCGCGGCAAGCTCGTCGGAGACCCTGGCGATTGCCTCATCGATTTTCTCAATGGAATCCTCTGTCTCATCGGTCGGCACAGCTTGGAGCTGTTGTTCTAATGGTGCCAACAGGTCATCGATCAGCGCGACTTGGGCATTCAAACGAGCCGTGACGATCGCCTTCTTTTCACTGGCGACGACACTGGAGTCGTCCTTGCCAGAGAGCATGTAGGCGAACATGCGCTTCCGCGCCGTCTCATCGAACCCTCCCCGCCCAAGAACCGGTGACTGCTCTTCGATCACGGAGACTTCGTCGACGATTATCGTCGGCAAGAATGTACGGATGGTGAGCCGCTGAACTTTCCCATCGTTATCCTTGCGGAGCATGGCTTCCTTGATGCCCGCGAAAGGAAACAGAACCGATGTTACGTCATCAGCCTTGCTTGTGCCGTGCCGCCGGTATGCGATCGCCTCGCCATCTCCGTCGATGGCGTCGATCTGGGATCGATGCGCCTTAAGATCGCCGCCCGCAAGGCTGCGAACCAAGGTAAGATAGTCGCCTGCCGTGTTTTGAAATTCGACTTTCAGTTCGTCATAGGGCTCGGCTTGCGGGATCCGCTTTTTCAGCTCCTCGGCTCCGAAAATGTAATCGAGGCAATGAAGCAGATAGCTTTTGCCGGTGTCGGATTCACCGGCGATGACGTTCGGGCCGGGGCCGAATTTGACGGAGGCGTCTTCAACATTTGGACCGCTTAGGCGTATTTCCCTGATCTGGAGCATTACAGTTCCAGCTCCTTAATCGCCGTCAGACAATCAAATTCCGCGCCCCAGCGGCCCACGTTCTCGGTCATGTAACTTTCGAGCATCTCGTCCGTGTAAGTCGCAAAGTGTGAAACCACCCAGGCCGCCCGCGCGCGCAGCGAGGATGCATAGGCGGATACGAGCAATTTTAGGAACGCGCCTGTGAGCGCAGTGGCACGATAGCAAATGCCAGTAGGTTCGAATTTCTTCTCCAAAAGCTCCTTCGCGAACATTGCGTCGAGACCCGCAAGTACGAGTTCGCGCTTCACCAGAAGCTCTCCTCCTCTGAACGGCACGGCGGGGTGAAGGCTCGCCGGGCCGCCCTCCACATCGCCGGAATGGACGAGAAGATAATCGTAGGACACCAGACGCTGGAGATCGAAGGCTTCGCCCTTGGCTTCATCAAGGACGAAGAGAAGCCGTAGCCCCGACTCTATCGGGGTGTTGAAGGGTCGTGCCTGTTGATCCGGCAAGCTCATTTGTCGCACCACCGGACTTGCCCTTCGTTCGCCATCTGATGGCACATACCTTCTCGGTCGTTCGGGAGAACGTGAGGCTCGAGCACGTGTTTGCTGAGCTGTATGTTCTGAGACGCCCTAACGGTTTGGATCAGCCGCGGATAGCCGCCAGGCTCGCTCGTGTGCCAGTGATACAGGCCATCGTGGAACTCCTTCAGGAGGGTATCAAAGAACGCAATGTCGGCCATCTGATCCCGCGCCAGCTCCTTGAGGCCTTCGGCGTGATAGAAGGTCAGGCGTGACCGATCGAACAATCGGCGATGCTTTTCCGAATGCAGGAAATCGGTCAGATTCGACACGGTGTGGCCGATGTCAGTTGAAATCACTTCCATGAGCTGCGTGACATATTCGTTCTCGCCTGGTGCCACCTCGGATGGCGGCTCGGGCGGCTTCGGGCGCTCGATCAGCGGCGCGCCGAAAACAGTTAGATGATATTTCGTCTGGGCGTGTTCGTTCAGAAGGGTCAGCGGCTGCTTCGCACGGAAAGCCGTGAAAGGGACACTTTCGATGTGGGCCTTGAGTTCGGCCGTCAATTCGAGCGGATCTTTGCGGATTTTGCTCCGGCAATGCTCATCCCAGCTATCGATGATGAACTTTCGGAGATCCTCAGGTTTATCCAGCAGGTCCTGGAATGGCGAGGTCACGCCCTTATGAGTTATGAAGTGATACTCTTCCGGAAAGGTGTAGTCGCCACGGTGGCTGTAAAACAGCACCTTGCCGATTTCTGCTGCCGCTGTGCCAGCCCCCAGCGCTGAGCCGTAGTGTTTGCACTGATAGAGCGTCCATTTGCGGGCCGCGACGGTGTTTGGATCATGCCAGGCGATCACATCGCGGCCCTTATCGCCTGCGCCACCGCGCTGTTGAACCTCGACGATTTCTGGTCTTTTCACGGCCAGATAATCGGAAGCCCATTCCAGGGTGAAGCGTTCGAACTCCGCAGCGCTGAAATTTGCGAGACGATCGAGTGGCGATATTGGCAATCCGACGCCCAAACCGAGCAAGCGTGCGTTCGCACCCGGCCACGGCGTGGGCGGCTTCAACTCTTCTATTTTGCTCGCCGTCTGGTCGTTTCTGCTTTTCGTCACGAAGCCCCCGACCTGATACTGCCTTTGTCGGCCGTTTTTTGCCAGAGGTTTGATGTCCGACGCGCTGGCTCACCTGTATCGGGCAAAGCGACCGCATCGCATAGCCGCGGTGGCTCCGACGTACCCAATCCGCAGTCTGGGGTCATGGCAGTCGTGGAGCAGCCGTGCCGGAGAGCGTTCGTGTTCGACGCGAAAAGCGGCGAGGCCCACGCGTTCCTCGCCATATGGTGGCGGGCCAAAGCATTGGAGCGCTCGCTCGAACAAGCCGTGAGGGAGCCTTTACCGTCGAGCCTCTAAACGGGTGCAGTGCCGGTCAGCCTATTTCTAGGCTGACGACAGCTATTGCGCCTTCCGCATCCAAAAGCGGCCTGTCGCGACCCCACTAAGCGGATGTCAGGGCGGGATTTGAACGGGAGGCGGCTTTCAGGGAGTGAATCGAGGCATCGGAGCGAGCGCTATGTCGGCGGTTTCCGGAAAGTGCTTGGTGGACGCGGAGCAGGGGATGCGGCTAGGCGGCTTGAGGTCATGAATTGCGGCGCAGGTTGCTCTCGAGCAGGTGGGCGAGGACGCCCTTAGTATGCTCGTCACAGAAAGCTGCCGCGATGGCGTTCGCAGATACTGTCTCAATCCCCAGACTTGGGTGGGCCTCAAGCGCGAGGGCGTGCTCCTTGGCGAGATCGGTGCCGAAGAAACCAGGATCGTCCGTGCCGAGCACAATTGTGCAACCCGCATCTGCCAGCCTTCCAACCGGATGCTCCGCCACCGAGCGGTAGAGGCTGAGGGCTAAGTTGCTGCCGAGGCAGACCTCGAGCGGAATCCGGGCCTCGGCTAGCTGCCGCATGACGTCCGGCGACTCCACTGCTCTGATGCCATGACCAACGCGGTCGAGACCCAGCGTCTCGATTGCCTCGATCACCGTGTCGGCTGGCCGATGTTCGCCGGCGTGCGCGGTGGCGCGCAGGCCTTCTCCCCGCGCGATACGAAACGCCTCGGCGAACTCGCCCACATCATGCTGATGCTCGTCGCCGGTCAGTCCGAAGCCGACCAGCATGTCGGATTGAATTGAGGTAGCCATACGTGCTGCCTCGACGGCGGCTCCCGGCCCGAGATGGCGGACCGCGGTAGCGATGAGGCGCGAACGCACGCCCCATTCCTCGGCGGCCCGGTCAGCTGCGGCCCCGAGAGCCTTCAACTGATCGGGAAACGGGACGCCCGTGCGAGCGAGGTCCGGCGGTGACAGCATAAATTCCACGTAGCCGCCGCCCAGCTCCGCGCACCGTTTAAGATAGGAGGTCGTGATTACTTCGAGGTCGGTGGCGGACTGCACCACAGAGGTGACGAGGTCGTAAGCCCTCAGGAAGGTCGTAAAATCGTGCCAGCCATATCGCGCGTCGGCGAGGATGGCCTTGGGGATCGCGACAGCGTTGCGCTCCGCAAGGAAGAGTACGGTTTCCCTGACGAGCGTTCCCCGGAGATGGACGTGAAGGTCGACTAGCATAAAGGGCGGCGATAAAGGCCATCGCAACGAAGTGGAAGGCGGGATGCGGATCAGATTTCTCTCGAAAAATGAGCATAAGATCGATGAGGCACGGAAGATTCTTGAGCCGCTAGGCGCCGAGGTGATTCCGATCAGCGTCGCGATCGATGAGATCCAAACCCGCGACGTGAAAGCAATCGTGCGAGACAAGGTGCTGCGTGCCTTCCAACGCATCGGACACAGGCTCTTTGTCGAGCAGACGTGCCTCTATATCGATGCGCTCAACGGCTTTCCGGGTGGCCTAACCCAGCCGTTCTGGGATTCGCTGGAGGCCGACCGGTTCTGCGAACTGTTCGGCCATGGGGAGAAACGCAGCCTCACCGCGAAAACTTGGATCGGCTACTGTGACGGCAGGCGGATCCATCACTTCGAGGGCGAGATTCGCGGCACCGTTGCATCGGCGCCGCGGGGTGATCCCTCCTTTCAATGGGACTGCGTATTCGTCCCTGACGGACATGAGCAGACGTTCGCGGAGATGGGTGAGGGAAAGAACGACATATCGATGCGCCGGATCGCCCTGAACGCGTTTGCGGAACATCTGCAGGGGAAGGCCGATGCTTGATATGCTTGCACGAGAGGTTCGGGATCGCAGAGTGATCCTCTTCGCAGGAGCGGGCTTGTCTCGGCCGCTCGGTCTCCCGTCGTGGGGAGAGCTGATCGAGCACATGGCCGGAGAGCTGGATTTCGATCCTGCCATTCTGGTCGGCCCAGGTGCGGACTATCTGCAGGTGGCAGAATTCTACAAACTACGGAAGGGGAGCATCGGAGACCTACGCAGCTGGATGGACAGGAGCTGGAACGTAACCGACGAGAAGCTGCTCGCCTCGAAGGTCCATCGCCAGATCGTCGATCTCGGATTTCCCCTCATCTACACGACGAACTACGACAGCAATCTCGAGCGAGCGTTCCGACTGCGCGGACATGATGTGTCGAAGATCGCGTCGGTGGTCGACATCGCGGATGCGAAGCCGGACCACATCCATGTCGTTAAGTTTCACGGTGACTTCTCGGACGACAACT
>NZ_WRPO01000020.1 GCF_009746585.1 Novosphingobium aquimarinum | reverse complement strand
CGGTGTAAATCCCTCATCCCCCTCGCCGCCATCGCGAAAGGGAAAAAGTGGACGACTTTTACGCCGCCCGCAGCAGCACTTCGCCGCCGCTACCGTGGTCTAATTTTGCACCGCCGTTCTCACGCACGCCGTTGCCGAATTGCTGGCGCAAGTCTGCGCGGCGCATAACGCCATCGAAACGGCGGCACCGGTCGAGAAGGACGAGATCGCCCATGGCTCCCGCGCTCTTGCAGGCGGACTGGCGAGGGCAGCGGCATGAGCCTGGTCCACGATCATAAGGACACCGTACCTGTTCCCATGCTGACCATGGCCGGCGCGCTGGTGGCGGTCACCCTGCTGCTGACCGCGTCAGTCAGCCTGGGCCTCGCCCCGCGCGAAGCCGTGCCCACGGTTGAGCGCCAGAACGCCAACGTGGCACCGGTCGAAACCCGCAGCCTGACGTTCAGCGATCGGGACGATGGCTCGGTCGTCGTCGCGGACGCCGTGACCAGACAGACCGTGGCGACCATTGCGGGTGACGAAGAGGGCGGGGGCTTCGTGCGCGGCGTCATGCGCGGCCTCGCTCGGGAGCGCCGGATGCACGATGTCGGCTCCGGCCCGCCGTTCGAGCTGACCCTGTGGCAGAACGGCTCGCTTTCGCTGACCGACCCCACCACCGGTCGCGTGATCGAACTGGGGAGTTTCGGGCCCGCCAATCGCACCACCTTCGCGCAGTTCCTGCCGAGCGGCGACGCCACATGACCCACGCGCGCAGTTTCGAGGTTCGGTGCTGGATCGCCGTCGAGCAGAGCGAGGAGCACTTCCACGCCCATGTCGAGCTGGCCGACGACGTCGCCATCCACCCCGGCGACAGCGTGCGCGTGCATGGCGAGCCGATCGTCTTGGCCTTCGGCCAGAGCGTGATCGCCGAACGGATCGCGACCGTGACTCGTGCCGGTCCGCTCCAGCGCGCCTGGACCAAGCTGCGGGCGCATTTCGAATTCGCAGAGCTTTACGAAGTCAGTTTCTCGGGAAGGAGCCAGCCATGAACGCCCACGCAAAGATTGCTGCCGCCGAACTTTATCGGATCCCCGAATCCTCCGACGAAACGCTGGAGATGGCGCGCGAAAATACGGTGCTCAGCCCGCGCTTCTACACCACCGATTTCGATGCGCTCGACGCGATCGACGTGTCGCTGGTCCGCCGCGAATGGGACCAGCTGATCGCCGAGATGCAGGCCGATCCGAACAAGCACCACTTCAAGCGCGACGCGAGCTTCGATGGCGTTATCGAGAATCTGCCGCCGCCGCTGAAACGCGAATTCATCGACTTTCTGGTCAGCTCGCTCACGGCGGAATTTTCGGGCTGCATCCTCTATGCCGAAATCGCGAAGCGGACCAAGAACCCGGACATCAAGCGGCTGTTCAAGCTGCTTGCCCGCGACGAGAGCCGCCATGCGGGTTTCATCAACGATACCTTGAAGGATGCGGGGATCGGGGTTGATCTCGGCTTCCTCACGCGCACGAAGAAGTACACCTACTTCAAGCCGAAATTCATTTGGTACGCGGTCTATCTGTCGGAGAAAATCGGCTACGCGCGGTACATCACGATCTTTCGGCAACTCGCGCGTCGCCCCGACTTGCGCTTCCATCCGATTTTCAGCTGGTTCGAGGAATGGTGCAACGACGAGTTTCGCCATGGCGAGGCCTTCGCCTTGCTGATGCGCGCCGATCCCAAGCTGCTCGCAGGCCACAACAAGCTTTGGGTCCGCTTCTTCCTGCTGTCGGTTTATGCGACGATGTATGTGCGCGACCATGCACGGCCCGTCTTCCACGACGCGCTCGGTATCGATCCGACCGAATACGATTACGCTGTCTATTCGATTTGTAACCAGATCAGCCGCCAGGTCTTTCCGGTCGAACTCGATATCGACAGCCCGCGCTTTCGGGCGCGGATGGAGGATCTGCGCCTCGCGAATGACCGCATTGCGGCGGGGCGCCAGCGTGGCGGCTTGGTCGGGCTGTTGCAGCGGATCGGCGGGATGGCCGGCGCCGGGACGGCGTTCGCCCGGATGTTTTTTCATCGTACCCGCCCCAACGCACTGCCGCAGTCGGTTCGGATGCAACCCGCATGGTAACTTGGAGCGGCCATGTTCTGCCGGTGGTCGTGACCATCGCGGTATGGTTCCTGGCGACGGGGCTGGTCGCCTGGCTCGACAATCTCGAGCGGCGTACGTTTCCGCGCAGTCTGGCGCTGGCGGGCATCGCGGGCATCGGCGGGCTCATCGCGATCCTGGCGACGGCACAATCGGTATCGGTGTTCGCGGTCTACGCCGGCTTCATCGGTGCGCTGATGGTGTGGGCCTGGCACGAGATCAGCTTCCTCACCGGCGCGGTGGCCGGCCCGCGGCGCACTCTGTGCCCGGCCGAGGCGACGGGCTGGGAGCGCTTCAACGCGGCGACGGCAACGATCATCCACCACGAAATCGCGCTGGCCGTGACCGCGGTGCTGCTGATCGCGCTCACCTGGAACGCGCCCAACCAGATCGGCGCGATGGTCTTCTCGTTGCTGCTGGTCCTGCGGCTCAGCACCAAGATCAACATCTACCTCGGCGTGCCGAACATGAGCACGGATATTCTGCCGGCGCATCTGCACTATCTGACCAGCTATTTCGGCCCGAACCACCTGACAGCCACATTGCTCGCGACGATCGGCGCGACGTTGGCGCTCGCGGCGTGGCTCGGGTCGGCGGCGTTGGGTTCGGTGGCCGGCAGCGCGGATGCGGTGGGCGCGAGCCTGTTGTTCGCGTTTGCCGCTTTGGGTGTGCTGGAGCACCTGTTTCTGGCTTTGCCGTTTCGCGACGGCGCATTGTGGGGGTGGGCTCTGCCCCGCCGCCAGCACTTGGGATCACAATAGAATCGGGGGGAGAAGACACATGGATTTCGACGGCTTTTTCAAAGGACAACTCGAAAGCGTGCGCGAGGAGGGGCGGTATCGCGTCTTCACCGAGATCAAGCGCCATCGCGGCCAGTTCCCGCATGCCACCCGCTATGTCGAGGACGAACAGTCCGAAGTCACCGTCTGGTGCTCGAACGACTACCTCGGCATGGGCCAGCATCCCGCGGTGCTGGAAGCGATGCACCGCGTGATCGACGAATGCGGCGCCGGGGCCGGGGGCACGCGCAACATTTCGGGCAACAACCACCATCACGTGTTGCTCGAGAATGAGCTCGCCGATCTCCACCACAAGGAAGCCGCGCTCCTGTTCACTTCGGGCTACGTTTCGAATTGGGCAGGGTTGGGCACTTTGGCCGGTCGTATTCCGGGCTGCGTGGTGTTTTCGGATGCGTTGAACCATGCCTCGATGATCGAGGGCATCCGCCATTCGCGCGCCGAACGCCGCATCTGGAACCACAACGATCCCGAAGACCTTGATCGGCATTTGTCCGAATTCGGGTCGGACGTGCCCAAGCTCGTCGCCTTCGAGAGCGTTTATTCGATGGACGGCGACATCGCCCCGATCGCCGAAATCCTCGACGTGTGCGAAAAGCACGGCGCGATGAGCTACATCGACGAAGTCCACGCTGTCGGGCTTTATGGCCCCCGTGGTGGCGGCGTCGCCGAGCGCGAAGGGCTGATGGACCGCATCACCGTGATAGAGGGAACGCTGGGCAAGGCGTTCGGCGTGATGGGCGGCTATATCGCGGCCTCGGCAGACTTGTGCGATTTCATCCGCACGTTCGCCAGCGGGTTCATCTTCACCACCGCGCTGCCGCCCGCGCTCGCGGCGGGCGCGACGGCCAGCATTCGCCATCTCAAGACCAGCGAATTCGAGCGTGCCCGCCAGCGCGACCGGGTGGAAAAAGTGCGGCGCAAGCTCGACATGCTCGGCATTCCGCACTTGCCCAACCCGAGCCATATCATCCCGGTGATGGTGGGCGACGCGCACAAGTGCAAGCGGATCAGCGACTGGTTGATGGACAATCACGGGATCTACGTGCAGCCGATCAATTATCCGACGGTGCCGCGCGGCACCGAGCGGCTGCGCATCACTCCGTCGCCGGTGCACACCGACGGCGACATCGATCGGCTGATCGAGGCGTTGAGCGACATCTGGTCGCAATGCGCGCTGGCACGCAGGTCGATGGCGGCCTGAACCCATTCCGACAAACGAAGAGGGGCGCGAACTTCAAGGTTCGCGCCCCTTTTTTGTCTTGGGTCAGAGCCTATTCGGGCGGCGTCTGCAGATAGGCGATCACGTCTGCGCGATCCTGGCCATTGGGAAGCCCGGGGAAGGTCATTTTGGTGCCCGGGATGACGCGCTGGGGTGACTGCAAATACTGGAACAGCTTTTCCGGCGTCCAGGTAATGCCACTATTGGCATTGGCTTCGGAGTATTGATAGCCCGGCACGGTGCCCGCTTCGCGACCGACGACATTCGCCAACGATGGGCCGATCCGGTTCACGCCCTCTTCGCGCACGTGGCAGGTCTTGCACTGCAGGAACACCACCTTGCCGTGATCGACGTCAGGCGTGAATGACGCGAGAGTCGTGCCATCGGTGGTTTCCGTCGAATCCGCCGGCGGTGCCTCCGCAGCAGCGGCAGCAGCAGGCTCGGCCGCTGCCGTTGTCGCTTCTGTCATCGCTGGCGTTTCCTCGGCCGGCGGTGCGTCGCTATTTCCTCCGCAAGACGCCAGCAAAAACGTGGCCGCGGTTAATCCAAGAAAATGCGCTTGTTTTGTCATATTTTGTCACCTTCCTGACCCTGTCCCCGAGGCAATTTAGCCCTAGCAGAACTAATGCGCAACTGTGTAAATCCGGGCGAAACCGGTGGGCTTCGACGAAAGGGACTACCGCTAGTCTGATCGCTATTGTCGAGTCAGCATGCTTAACTTCGGTGCTGGCATCACCATGAGGCAACGCGACCAGGAATCGGAATTCTTGTCGGCAGGGATATCGGCTGAGGTATAGCTGATAATCAGCGTGGCTTGAAAATAGCGGTCAATCCAATGGTTTGCTTGCAGGCGGTGTCCTTTCTAGGCGCTGTCCCGTCGATCAGCGTGAAATCGTGCATCGATGATCGCTGACGGTCGGTCGGCGACGTGGCCGTTTGCCTTGGTCAGCAAACACACCGCGCCTTCGGGTCGATAGGCACCACTCAGCGGAACTATGGCAAGCGTGCAATTCAATAATTCGCCAGAATTGGTCCGAAACCCGATTTGCATCCGCCTCGGGCCGTTCCCGCGCAGGACCATTTCGAAAGTCTCGCGAAAACGTGGCTCGTCTTCTTCGGCGACAAGCTCGCCAAGCAGCACGCCTTCCAGACGCGCCATGGGAAATTCGAGCATGCTGCAGAACTGCCGACCGATCCGATCGATGGTGCCACGAGCTGAAAGCCGCAGATAGCCGATCTCGCCGTGTGCACTCATCGCTTGAATCAGAGCTTTCTTCACATCCTCGAAATGGTGTCGATGCACTTCTTCGGTGATGTCGCGAAACTTGAGCACGACATGCCCGTCGAGAGGAATGCTTTGGAAGCGGAGCCACGTCTTGTCACTAAAGGGTGAGGCAATATCCGCTGAGCCGGGTTCACGGGCGACAAGAGTCCGACGGATCATTTCTTCGACGGGATTGTCCGCAAGGCTCGGTAATGCGTCGAACAAGTCGTTGCCGACGATGTCGCTCGTATTGAACTGCACGACGGCACGCGCGACTCGATTGAGGAAGATGACCGTCATTTCCTGATTGCAGACGATCAACGCCTCATCCATCCAGTCGGCCAGAGTCAGGGTAGTGTCGATTGTGTCGAGGCGCGCCGGGGAATTGCGCAGCTTCTCGAAGGCGTCCGCCTCGCAAAGGACGTGAGTCTTGCGACCGTGATGCGAGATGTAAACCGGGGCCGAGCGCGCCTGTTCGCGATATTTGGCGAACTGCCTCACAAATTCCGCAGCTGACACCGGCACACACTCACTCCCCAAACAATACTAAGAAGGGAAATATATCGGGCTTGGCTGTTGTTTGGTGCGACTAACCGTTTGTGAGCGTGATGGTAATCCGGTTCTGTATCCTTGTAAACATTTGTTGCTGAATTCGGCCAAGAGGCATGCACGCATCTTGGCGTGCACGCCCTATAGCTGGGCGCCCTGACGCTCTCGAACGACCGGGCCAGACCGTGGTTCTGTGCGATTAGTTGCGCGTTTGAAGCGGTGGCGAAACGTGGCGAATGCTATGGCTTTGCCGTCGCTGTGATTCCATACGAATCACAGCGACGGTCTGAAAACAATCAGGTGATTTTCTTTGCTGCTCTCCAGCCGAGAACGAAGAAGATGATCGTGAGTACCAGCGCGATGACGAACACGATGATCGCCACATTGGCCAAGGTTCCGGCGAGCCCGCCAAATCCCAAGATTGCGGCTATTAAGGCAATAATCGCAAGGGTTGCTGCAAATCCGTACATGGGTGTTGGCTCCTGTTCTGTACCTAGAAGCGAACAGCGGTGCTCCGGCATTGTTCCATCGCCCGGAACATTCCTTCGCTATCGCCGGATCGTGATCAGTAATGCACGCCTTACCGACTATTATCTGCCAGGCCTTTCAGGGGAATGGGCAGACCGGCCGCGATGAAAACGACGTCTTGTGCGATCGCGGCGATTGTCTGGTTCAGTCGGCCCGCTTCATCGCGGAAAAGCCGGGCGAGGGCGTTGTCGGGGACGATGCCGAGCCCGACTTCGTTGGCCACGAGCACGATGGGCACGGGGCACGCCATGACCGCCGCGACGAGCGCCTCTACGGCGGCCTTCACATCCCTCTCGGCGAGCAAACAGTTGGAAAGCCACAAGGTGAGGCAATCGACCAGAATGGCGTCGTGGTCTGCAGCTGCGTCGCGGATCGCGCCGGCGAGATCGAACGGCGCCTCGATCGCGTGCCAACGTTCGTCCCGGTCCGCCCGGTGCAGCGCAATCCGCTCCTCCATTTCGTGGTCGAAGGCCTGCGCGGTCGCGATGTAAGCGAACGAGCCATCCAGGGCTTCGATCCGCTGCTGCGCGTAACGGCTCTTGCCCGATCGCGCGCCACCCAGGACCAGCAGCGACTTCATGATCCCGCCCGCTGCGCCAGTTGCAACAGCCCATCGATATCGACGTGTCGTTCGAGCTGCGCGGCGATATCGTCGAGCGCGCGATTGACCGAATCGCCGTAATCGGCCTCGCCGCCCGTCGCGCCGATCTTTTCCAGCAGCGCTTTCCTGAATTCTCGCGCTTCGAACAGGCCGTGGCAATAGCTTCCCATGACCAGGCCATCGCTACTGATGGCGCCATCCCGACTACCATCGGACAGCAGTGCGAATGGCCTTTCGGTACCGGCGCCGCTGGTCTCGCCGACATGCATTTCGTAGCCGGTCATCTCCGCGCCCAAGGCCACTCCTGCTACGCGGCGGAGCGCCTTGACCGCGCTCAGCTCGGTCTCGATGTCGAGCAGGCCGAGCCCGCTGCATCGATCGGGTGCGCCTTCAATGCCGAGCGGGTCGGAAATCTCACGCCCGAGTATCTGATAGCCACCGCACAGGCCGAGCACCGCGCCGCCGCGCCGTCGATGCGCCAGAATGTCGATGTCCCATCCTTCCGAGCGCATCGCGCGCAAATCGGCAATCGTCGCCTTCGATCCCGGCAGTACGATCAGCGCCGCTTCGGCGGGGATGGGCGAGCCCGGCGGCACCATGACCAGATCTACCTCAGGCTCCAGCTTGAGAGGGTCGAGATCGTCGAAATTCGAGATGCGGGGCAATATGGGGCAGGCGATCATCGTGCGCCCGCTCGTCCGGCTGCGGTCGCGCTCCAGCCGGACGGCGTCTTCGCTCGGCAGACGGGCGCTGGCGTCCAGCCATGGAACGAGCCCATAGCCCCGCCAGCCGCTGCGCCGCGCGATCTCGGCATATCCATCGGCGAACAGCGCCGGGTCGCCGCGAAACTTGTTGATCAGGAACCCGCCGATCAGCGCCGCGTCTTCGGGCTCGATCACGTTTCGCGTGCCCACGACCGAAGCAATCACGCCGCCCCGGTCGATGTCGCCGATCAGCACGACCGGCACATCGGCGGCGCGCGCAAAGCCCATGTTGGCGATGTCGCCCGCGCGAAGGTTGATCTCGGCGGGGGATCCCGCGCCTTCGACCAGGACGATGTCGCCGCGCTGTTGCAGGCGGCGATAGCTCGCCATCACTTCGGGCAGCAAGTTGCGCCGCGCTTCGCGGAAATTGGACGAGCCCAAGGTGCCGCGTATCCGGCCATGCACGATCAGCTGCGATGTGCGGTCGGCTTGCGGCTTGAGCAACACCGGATTCATGTCGCTATGCGGTTCGAGGCCGGCCGCGAGAGCCTGCAACGCCTGCGCCCGCCCGATCTCGCCGCCATCGACGGTCACCGCGGCGTTGTTGGACATGTTTTGCGGCTTGAACGGCGTCACTTTGAGGCCGCGTTTCACCAAGGCGCGACACAGCCCGGCGGTCAGGACCGATTTGCCGACATCCGATCCCGTGCCCTGCAGCATCAGTGCAGCCATATCGTTCCTCCCACCAGCAACCAGCACAGCGCGCAGGCACGCACATAGATGGATAGTGCGCGGCGAATGTCCGCGGGCTTCGCGGCGCGTCCATCGCCGATCCACGGCTTTGCGGCGATGACGCCATCATAGGTTATCGGCCCGGCGAGCCTCACTCGCAGCGCGCCTGCCATTGCCGCCTCGGGCCAGCCGGCATTGGGCGAGGCGTGTTTGGCATGGTCGCGCCACACCGTGCGCCATCCGCCCATCGCCGCTAGGCACAGCAGCGTTGCGCACAGGCGCGCCGGAATCAGATTGGCGACATCGTCCATGCGCGCCGAGGCCCAGCCGAACGCCCGATGCGCGGCTTCGGGATGGCCGATCAGGCTGTCGGCGGTGTTGATCGCCTTGTAGGCCCAGATGCCCGGCAGCCCGAGCAGCGCCAGCCAGAATAGCGGTGCCGCAACCCCGTCGCAGAAGCTTTCGGCCAGGCTCTCGATCGCGGCGCGGGATACACCCGATTCATCGAGCGCCTGCGTGTCGCGCCCGACGATGGCGGACACTGAAATGCGCGCGCCGGCGAGATCGCCGGCTTCGAGCGCTCGTGCGACCGGCGCGACATGGCTGTAAAGGCTACGCTGGGCAAGCGCCGGGAAAGCGGCAAGCGCGATGACAAGCCAACCTCTTTCGCCGAGCAGCGCGTACGCCGTATGCTGAATGAGCCAGCCAGCCCCGCCGCCCGCCAGGATCACGAGTGCCAGCGTCACGCAGCCTGCCGCGCGTGTCCTCACAGGGTTTTCGGAGCGGTTCCAGCTTCGATCGCACCAGCCGATGAGGTGCGCGAAGCCGCCGACCGGATGGCCGATCCGCCGATAAAGCCAGCCGGGCCAGCCTATCGCAGCCTCAAGCGCGAGCGCGGCAAGAACCACCGGTTCAGCCATTCGCCAGCGCTTGGTCCAGCCGCTGCCAGGCCTCTTCGCTGCCCGGCAAGCCAAGGCGGAGCCAATTCGGCGCATAATCGAACGGCCGGGTGAGGATCGAGCGTCGCGCAAGTCTTTCGAACAAGGCCTGGGCATTGTCGGTTTCGACCAGACGGAACAGCGGGCATTGGCCGAGCAGTGTCAGCCGGTGCCCTGAAAGCAGGGCGTCGAGACGCGCGGCCTTGGCCCTGAGCTGCTGGCGTGTCGCTTCGATCCACTTGCTGTCGTCATAGGCTGCGATGCCGACCCCGAGCGCGCCGGCGTGCACCGGCCAGTCGCCCAGCAATTGCTTGTAGCGAGCGATGATCGCCCGCGGCCCCAGCACGAAACCAAGGCGGAGGCCCGCCAGGCCGAAGAACTTGCCGAACGATCGGAACAGGATCAGTCGGCGCGCATCGTCGACATGCGATGCCAGGCTGATCTCGGGATCGACGTCGGCAAAGGCCTCGTCCAGCAGCAGCCAGCCCGCCGTCTGTTCGGTGCGCTCCAGCCAATCGAGCAGCGTTGCCGCAGGGTGCACTCGGCCATCGGGATTGTTCGGATTGGCCACCAGCAACGCGGCCGCCGATTGTGGCAAATCGCGCTCGTCGTCGAGCACGAGAGACTGGGGGAAAACCGCGCCGTGCGTGCGATAAGTCGGAGCGATATGAAAGCCGGGCAGCCGCAGGACCTGCGGAAGCAGGCGCAACCCCATTTCGCTGCCGGGCAGCGCGCAGATATGGTCGTTATCGACACCGAAATGACGCGCTGCCGTTGCCTCCAGCGTTCTGAGCTTCGCGGGCGATGGAAGCGCGGTCCAATCGGCGGCAAAGGCGCCGACACCCGGCCACGGCTCTGGATTGATCCCCGTCGATAAGTCGATCCATGCTTCCGCCGGGCTGCCAAAGTGTGCACGCGCTTCGTCGAGCCGGCCGCCATGCCAGGTGAACCCCTCGCTCAAGATGCGATCACCAGCGCGAGCAGCAGCTCGCTTTCGACCAGTTCGATGCCGGCTCCATGGCCATCACCCGAGATCCCGCCGATCCGCTGCTTGATCCACAGCGCCCACAAGATCCAGAGCACCGGCGCGATCAGCAAGGCAGGCGAGAATACGCCGGGCAACAGGCCGATCGCGATCCACACACCGATCATTGGCCAGCCAACCCTGTGAAAACGCGCCGCGAGTCCGTCGTGCAGCAAGGGCAGGGCTTCGGTCCAGAAAAGCGGGCCGATGCGGGCGAGGAACGCGACCGCGACGAGGGGCCAGAGCGGCGCTACGTCCACCACGCATTTCAGCAGCACGAGTTTGGCGGCAAGCTGCAGCGCGATTACGACGACGGCGAACGTGCCGACATGCGGATCGGACAGCACCTCGCGAAGCCGTTCGGGATGGCGATGCGCGGCGCCAGCCGCGTCGGCGATATCGCCCAACCCGTCGAGATGAAGCGCGCCGGTGATGGCAGTCCAGGCGATCACGCCGAGCAGCGCCGCTACCCAGGGGCCGATCGTCGCGCCCAGCAGGATGGCTATTACGACCACGCCCCCGACCGCGATTCCCGTCGCCGGGAACCAGCCTATTGCCGCGGCAAAATCGCGCTCGTCGGCTTTGACGTTCGGCAGCGGAAGCCGCGTCATCAGCTGCAAGGCGAGGATCAGACGCTTCAACCCGCGAGCCCCGTGATCTGCGCGCTGCGAGACGGTCCTTCATCCCAGATGCGCAGTGTCAGGAGCGAAGCGTAAGGCAGAGCGATCGTCCAGGATTGCCGGTGATCGAAGCCGACCAGCGACGCCAGCGCCGCCCGGATCGATCCGGCATGAGCGACCACCAGCGTCGGCGCTGCGATGTCCGCAAGCGCGCCCTCGACGCGGGCGCATAACTGCGACCAGCTCTCCCCGCCAGGCGGTGCATGCTCGTCGGGATCGTTCCAGAAGGCAGCGATCGCTTCGGGCGCGAGGACATCGGGATCGGCGCCGTCCCACGCGCCGAAATCGAGTTCGCGCCAGCGCGCATCGGTCGAGAGCGGAGCCGCGATGGCCTGTGCGATCCGGCGTGCAGGCCGCTCGGCGCGCGCCAGATCGGACGCGACGACATGGTCCACCGCCAGCATTCGCGCCCGTTCCAGGCAGGCGCCAATGCCGGCCTCGGTCGGGTCGGCATCGCTGTGGCCGATCAGGGTACCGGCTCCCGCGGGGGCCCCGTGGCGCAGGAAATGCAGCGGAAAGCCGGTCATGGCGCGGCGGTCACGACGGCTTCCGCGAAGGTCGCCATCTCGTTGTGCATGGCAAGCGCGGACCGCACGAGCTGCACCGCGACCGCAGCGCCCGTGCCTTCACCCAGGCGCATGTCGAGTTGCAACAACGGACGCAGATTGAGCCGTTCGAGCAAGCGGCCATGGGCGGCTTCGGCCGAAACGTGGGCGGCAAGGCAATGGTCGGTGAACGCAGGGTCATTCAGCGCCAGCGGCGCGATCGCGGCGCAGCAGATGAACCCGTCGAGGAGCACCGGAATGCGCTGCCGTCGCGCTTCCAGGATCGCACCCGCCATCGCGGCAATCTCGCGACCGCCCAAGCGGCGCAGCGTCTCGAAAGGCGTCGTGCAATGGGAACCGTGCAATTGCAGCGCGGCATCGACGGCCTGCCGCTTGCGGTTGAGCCCGTCCAGATCGACGCCGGTCCCCCGGCCGACCCAGGCTTCGGCGCTTTCTCCAAAGCCCTGCGCGCAGATCGCCGAGGCGGGCGTGGTGTTGCCGATGCCCATTTCGCCGACGATCAGCAGATCGGCATCGCCATTCACCGCCGCTGCTCCCGCCGACAGCGCGGCCAGACATTCGGCTTCGCTCATCGCGGGGGCCACGGTGATGTCGCAAGTGGGGCCATCGGCCGTCAAGTCGACCACGGAAAGCTCGGCACCGCAGGCACGGCTCAGCGCGTTGATCGCGGCACCACCGGCGCGGAAATTTGCCACCATCTGGCGCGTGACTTCGGGTGGAAACGCGCTGACCCCGCGTGCGGCCACGCCGTGCTCGCCTGCAAAGACGATCGCCTGGACCAGGTTCAGTGCCGGGCGTTCGGTACCGTCCCAGCCGGCCATGAACGTCGCGATCTCCTCCAGTCTGCCGAGCGATCCGGCAGGCTTGGTGAGGTCCGCCTGACGCGCTACCGCCGCCTCGATCATCGCCGGATCGGAAGCCGGCAAGTCGGTGAGCGCCGCCGCGAACGCTTCTTGCGTGACGAACCCGCTCATGTCGCGACGAACCCTTCGGGCGGGACGCGCACGAGAAAATGGCCCTTCACGCCTTCGGGCCAATCGGCATAGCGCACTTGGCCTTCTTCGCTTTCGGCATGCTTCAGCGAATAATCGAGGATCGCCCGCGCCGAACTTTCGTCCGGCGCGAATTTTCCCAGGACATAGCCGATCTTGCCGGGCGCCCGGACCATGACCGTGCAATGCGCCGCGCAGGCGAACAGGCACGGCATGTCCTGCACGGCGATCCCGGCATAGTGTGGCTCACTCGCCTGCATGTCGCGGAGTGCTTGGCTGAGACGCGCGCCGCCGCGCAGTCCCTGCTCGTCTTCGCGGGCTTCGGGAGAGTGGCGGCATGTCGAGCACACGACCACGGAGCTCTGGTTCCGGACAGCTTTAAGCATGTCAGAATCGCCCCCGCACGCCGAGATAGACGCTGCGGCCGAGCGTGCCGTAATTGCCGGCCGTGTTGTATTGTTCGTCGAACACGTTCTCGACCCGGCCATAGATCGAAAATGCCGGTGTAACCTCGTACTGCGCGCGGATGTCGGTGAGCCAGTAATCGTCGAGCACGGTCGGATCGGTGCTCAGCCGGTCGAAGCTGTCGCTCGAATACCGCAGCGCGACATTGGCGCTCAGTCCGAAGGCAAACTGGTAGCCCACTTCGGCATTGGCGAGATATTCGGGTACGCGCGCGAGCTGCATTCCGTCGGTGGGCCCGCCCGATGCGTCTTCAGCGTCGATCCAGCTGAAATTGCCGGTCAAGAACAGTCCGCCGAAGCGCGCGGATCCTGCCAGTTCGATGCCGCGCGTCTCGGTGCGATTGACGTTGGCATAATAGCCGAAGCGCGTCGTGGTGGTGCCGGGAATGAAGCATTCGGGTGGCAAGGGCGTGGTCGAGGGGCAATAGGCAAAATCGATCAGATTGTCGGTATTGCGCTCGAAATAGGTCGCCGAAAGCCGCACGCGGCGATCGAGCAGCGCCTGATCGACACCGATCTCCCACCCTTCGGCCTCTTCAGGCTGAAGCCCGGTGAAGCCATACGTGCTGAACAGCTGGTAGAGCGAAGGCGCCTTAAAGCCCTCGCTGTAGTTCGCGCGCAGCACGGTGTTGCCGTCCCAGGGCGCCAAGGCCGCGCCGCCGCTCAGCACGGTGTTGCCGCCGAAGCGCGAATGATCGTCGTGGCGCACCCCGGCGCTCAACGTCAGCGGTTCGACGGGGCTGACACGAAGCTGCGCATAAGCGCTGTCGATATGCGCGCTAGCGTCGATGATGGCGTAGCTCAGCGCGTTGTCGCCGGGCGAGCCGCTCCGGATGTCCTGCTCCTCGCGTTCCGCGCCGAACGTCGCTTCCCAACTCTCGTCGAGCGAGAGGGTGCCCTGATATTCGTAGCGGCGGGTTTCGCCTCTGGCGTCGAACGTCAGTTCCCGGACCTTGCGGGTCGGATCGTAATTCTGGCGGTCGGTCGCGTTCTGAAGAATGGCGACACGATTGCGCCAGCGACCGTCCAGAAGGTCGAAGTTGAGCCCCGCATAGATGGTGTATTCCTCGGTCTCGCCATAAGCGAGCGTATCTCCCGAAGTGCCGTCGAATTCATTCCGTCCGGCGGCATAATAGCCGCGCAAGTCGAGCGTGACCGTGTCGGACAGATGGACGCTGGCGTTGCCGCTTGCCGCGCGGCGTCCATAGCCGTCGCGCTCGGTACCTTCGGCCTTGGCGGAGATGCCGTCGGTGGTGAACAGCGAGCCGGCGATGCGCCAATCGACGAGATCGCTTGCACCGCCGATACCGGCGCGCGCATTCACCGTGTCGCGCGAACCCGCCTCGATATCGAAATCGCCTTCCAACGGTGTGTCCGGCCGGCCAGTGACGATGTTGATGACCCCGCCGATGGCATCGCTGCCCCACAGGATCGATTGCGGGCCTCGCAAGATCTCGATGCGCTTCGTATCCCCGACGAGCAAGTTGGCGAAGTTGTAGCCGCCGCCGGTCGAGGCCGGGTCGGCCAGCCGCATACCGTCGATCACGACCACGGTCTGCTCGCTGCTCGCGCCGCGCACGCGAACCGACGCCGCAGTGCCGAAGCCGCCGTTTTGCGTCATGCTGATACCGGGCGTTCGCAGCAGGATATCGCTGACCGCTATCGGCTGCTCGCGCTGGATATCCTCCTCGTCGAGGACGGTCACGCTCGCTGCCACGCGGTCGCTGTCGACCGGGACGCGCAGCGCGCTGACGATGATTTGGTCGCTCTTCGCGCCCAGGCCAAATTCGGCCTCTTCGGCGATCGCCGGAGGACTGCATAACAGCGCGGCAAACGGCAGAGCGAGAAAGGATTTCGAGGAATTAAATCGCAGGTATACTTCGGACAAAGTCAGTCCCTCCAGTCAGACGGTTCGAGACTTGCTCGACCGCGAACCGCAAGAGGGAGCCAGAGCCCACGCGCAAAGCGCACGACACACCGCCCCTCGAGCGGCCGTGGCCGCGCAAGGCGAAGCTGTCGTTGCGCGAGGAACATCCTCGTTCGGCCGGCACACCCTGTCCGGACGAAGAACGACCGCGACAGGCAGGTCTCCTGGCTAGCGGGTCGAAGCCGGTCCGGCGCCTTCTCGGGACGACGTGTCCCAATGGCATGTGCCGGTGGCTATCCGCTTACAGTTGCAGGGGCAGCGCGGGTCTTTGGACACCCGACTTCCCTTTCAATCCCCTTTCGGGGAACCTGTCGCGTCGGCGCCGATAGAGGGCGCCAGCGATCTCGGCAAGCCTGAAATATCGCGCGTGGGGACTTGCCCGATCGCGGCTGCGCCTCTACTCCCGGCCACGCTACGGGTGCTCGAAAGGGCTTAATCGGGAAGTCCGGAACAAGGCCATGCGGCCTCAGCCGGCACTGCTCCCGCAACTGTGATCGGCGAGCTTTCGCCAAGTGCCATTGAAGCTGCAAGGCTTTGAGAAGGCGGCGAGAAAGCGAAGAACCGAGAGTCAGGAAACCGGCCCGTCGCCGTCGTTCTTCGCGCGGGCGGGATGTACCGAGCGGACGAGGGCTTCCCTTGACGAGCGACTGTGTTCGAACGTTTTTCAATGGGAGGTCCCATGACCCGTTTTGCTCGTGCCGATTCCATCATCCTGGCCATACTCGCCGCGCTCATGCTGGCGACGCGCCCGCATCCGCTGGACCAATATTTCCACGTGCCCGACACCGCTTGGGCGAGCTTCTTCGTGCTCGGCTATTTCGTGCGCAACAAGCTTGCCTTTCCGGCCCTGTTCGGCCTCGCCTTCGGTATCGATGTCGTTGTGATCTACCTGCTGGGCGGGTCCGGCTTCTGCTTCACCCCGGCCTACGGGATGCTTCTGCCGGCCTATGGCACCATGTGGCTCGCGGGCCGCTTTGCCGCTCGCAAACTGGAACCGAAAGCCGGTTCGCTTCCCGGTTTCGCCATCCTCGCAACGGCGGCGGCCTTCGTTGCGCATGGCTTTTCGAGTGGCGGTTACTACTTGCTGAGCGGACGTTTCGATCACCCTACGCTGGCTGAGTTCGCGGGACGCGTGGAGCAGTACTTCCCGGGCAATCTGCTTTCGATGTGGGTCTGGCTCGGCATCGCCGCGGCGGGCCGCATGGTCTGGACCATGGCCGGTGGGCAGTTGCCGTCTGCGGCCCGCAAGTGATGGACGAGAGCGAGCAGGATCGCCGCCACAAGGAACGCGCGAAGAAGCACAAGGCGGTCGTCGATGCCAAGATCGCGAAGGCGACCACCGACAAGGGGCTGCTGCTCGTCCTGACAGGCAACGGCAAGGGCAAGTCCTCGTCCGCGTTCGGCATGGTGGCTCGCACACTCGGCTATGGCAGGAAAGCCGCCGTCTTCCAGTTCATCAAGGGCGCGAAACTGGTGGGGGAGCGCGCCTTCTTCAATGCGCATCCCGATGTGCGCTGGGAAAAATGCGGCGAAGGCTTCACCTGGGATACGCAGGACCGGCAGGCGGACATCGCCAATGCGCGCGCCGGTTGGGCCAAGGCGAAGGAAGCGCTTGCCGATCCCGACGTGCATCTGGTGGTGCTCGACGAGCTCACGTACCCCGTGAACTATCGGTATCTGGAGATCGACGAGATCATGCCCGCCATCGAAGGGCGACCGTCGATGCAGCACGTCGTGATTACCGGGCGAGCGGCGCACGATGCCTTCATCGCGGCGGCCGATACGGTGAGCTCGATCCAGGATGTGAAACACGCCTTTCGCGACGGCGTTCGCGCGCAGGAGGGCATCGACTGGTGAGCGATGCGCGGTGCCCGGCGCTGCTGATCTCGGCGCCGGCTTCCGGGCAGGGCAAGACGCTGATCACTGCGGCGCTCGCGCGCCGGCACCGCCATCTCGGTCGCACGGTTCGCGTGTTCAAATGCGGGCCCGACTTTCTCGACCCGATGATCCTGGAGCAGGCAAGCGGCGCGCCGGTCCACACCCTCGATCTGTTCATGGGCGGCGAGGACCATTGCCGGGCGCTGCTGCATGCTGCCGCACAGGAAGCCGACATCATCCTGGTCGAAGGCGTCATGGGCTTGTTCGATGGCGATCCCTCGGCCGCAGACCTGGCCGCGCGGTTCGGCCTGCCGGTCATGGCGGTGATCGACGGTTCGGCGATGGCGCAGAGTTTCGGCGCGCTGACGCACGGCCTCGCGACGTACCGGGACGACGTCGCGCTGGTTGCGGTGATCGCCAACCGCGTGGGGTCCGCGCGCCACGCGGACATGTTGCGAGAAAGTTTGAAGGGCGATGTGCGCTGGCTGGGCACCCTGCCGCGCGATGAGGGCATCGGCTTTCCCGAACGTCATCTCGGCGTAATGCAGGCGCAGGAAATCCGCGATCTCGATGCGCGGATCGACCGTGCTGCCGAGTTGCTGCCGCAGGAGGCGGATTGGCTTCCCGAACCCGCGGTTTTCCGCGCGCCTTCCGTCACTGCTGCTTGCCACCGCTCTCTCCAAAGCGTGCGCATAGCAGTAGCGCGCGATGCCGCCTTTGCGTTTCTCTATCCGGCGAATATCGAGTGTCTGCGCAGGCTCGGCGCCGAGCTTTGCGTCTTTTCGCCCCTGGTCGACACCCAGCTCCCACCATGCGACGCGCTGTGGCTGCCCGGCGGCTATCCCGAACTGCATATTGAGCAGCTTGCGGGCAATTCTGCGATGACGCACAGCATCCGCGCTCATCATGCCGCCGGCAAACCGATCCTCGCCGAATGTGGCGGAATGATCTATTGCGCCGAAAGCCTCGACGATGGGCTTGGGGGCAGGAGCCCCATGCTCGGCCTGTTACCCGGCCATGTCACGATGCAGCGCCGTCTCGCCGCGCTCGGACTTCAGGAAATGGCGATGCCCGGCGGCGCTTTGCGCGGCCACACCTTTCACTATTCGAGCCTTGATTGTCCCCTCGACGCCGACCGGGTCGGGACCAATCCCAATGGCGGCTGCGGGGAACGGCTCTATGTCCTGGGCAGTTTGACGGCGAGCTACGTTCACTTTTATTTCCCCTCCAATCCGGTGGCGGTGGCCGAAATCTTCGGTGCGAGATCCGCCGACGAAGTGGTCTGACGTCTATTATTGGTCCCGACACGCGCCAGATCCTGCGTGCGTGATCGACTTCATGGACATTGCGGTATAGGCGGAAAGCATGGTTACACGTTATAATTTTCAGCGACGAACGGCGAACCCAAAGCTGTTACGTGGCTGTCGTGCGCACGTGGATATGGGTCGACCTCTTATGAGCAGGGGCTTCGCTTGACGGACACTGAGTCCTCCGGCAGCGCGCCGTCTCGCTTATCCGATCACTGCCTTCTACATAATTCGAAAGACGCCTTCGCGGCGCGCCTGTGGCTGATCCGATCGGCCCGGCATTCACTCGATGTGCAGTATTATATCTGGCACGACGACCTTTCGGGATCGCTCGTGTTTGACGAAATAGCGTCGGCTGCGCAGCGCGGGGTGGCGGTGCGGCTGCTGATCGACGACAACGGCATTGTCGGGCTCGATGCCCGGCTGGCCGCTCTCGATGTGCTACCGACCGTCGAGGTGCGCCTCTACAATCCGTTCAAGATGCGCCGCTTCCGCGCGCTCGAATGGCTGTTCGACTTTGGCCGTCTCACCTCTCGAATGCACTCCAAGAGCCTCACGGCGGACCGGCGCGCGACGATCATCGGCGGACGCAACATCGGCAACGAGTATTTCGGCGTGCAGGCCAAAGGGCAGTTCGACGATCTCGATATCCTGGCGACGGGACCGGTGGTTTCCCAGATCGAGGACGTGTTCGAGCGGCACTGGCAGAGCGCCGCGACACGACCCGTAGCCGCCGTGGTGGGGCACATCTCCGCCAAGGCGAAACGCCACGCCGCGCGCAAGGGAGAGGCGATCGCGCAAAGCGGTGAAGCCAAGCGCTATCTCGCAGACATCGAAGCGCAGCCGCTCTATTCGGAATTGCAGCAAGGCCGGGTGAATTGGCAGTCGGCGCCAGCCCATGTCGTCGCGTCCATGCCGGTTCCCGATACCGACAACGAGGACGAGCCGACCGGGCTCAACGAACTGATGCCGCGATCGCTGGCCCGACCGACCAGCGACTTTATCCTGATTTCCGGCTATTTCGTCCCGACCGACCAAGGATGTGCGGAGCTCGGCGAACTGCGACGCGGCGGGGTTCGCATAAGAGTCTTGACCAATTCGTATGCGGCCACCGATGTCGGAGTGGTCCATTCCGGTTATGCGCCACTCCGGGAGAAGCTGCTGCAGCAGGGTATCGAGCTGTTCGAGATGCCCGCGCCGGACGATGCGCCGAAAAGGAACACGAGGAAGTTCATCCGATCGAACTCGATGCGAGCGCGCCGCCACTCGGGAAAATCGCTCCATGCCAAAGTCTACATCGTCGATCGCAAGCACTTGTATGTCGGCTCCGCCAATTTCGATCCGCGGTCGGCGCATCTGAACACCGAACTCGGCTTCGTCATCGAAAGTGCCGAATTGGCCGAAAAGATGGCAGACCAATTCGAGACGGCGTCGGACCACTGCTATCATCTCGGCCTCTTGCCGGACGGTGCGCTGTCCTGGACCGATGTGCGTGACGACAATCCCGTTCCCGAACGCACCGAGCCGGGCACCAATCCCTTGACCAGAACGCTCGTCCGCTTGCTCGCCAAGTTGCCGATCGAACGGCAGCTCTAAGGTCGATGCTCTGACCGACACCCCTTCCAAGGACCGGGAGCGGGCGGTACCGCGCGGACGCTTGTCGCGCCTTGGCCAGTTCGGCCGGCTGGCCGGTGGGGTCGCAGGTGGAATGCTCGCCGAAGGCGCGCGGCGCCTCGCGGGGGGCGAGCGACCCCACATGCGAGATTTGCTGCTGACCCCCGGCAATATCATCCAGATCACCGAGCGGCTTTCGCACTTGCGCGGCGCAGCGATGAAGCTCGGCCAGATGATTTCGATGGATGCGGGCGATATACTGCCGCCCGAGCTCGCGCAGATCATGGCGCGGCTTCGCGACGATGCCTACCACATGCGCCCGCAGCAGTTGCAGCAGGTCTTGGCGAAGGAATGGGGCAAGGACTGGCGCAGGCGGTTCCGGCGATTCGAGGCTCGCCCGATCGCGGCCGCTTCGATCGGGCAAGTCCATCGCGCGACCACTCTCGACGGTCGCGATCTGGCGATCAAGGTGCAATATCCTGGTGTGCGCGAAAGCATCGATGCCGATGTCGACAATGTGGCGACCTTGTTGCGGCTGACGGGCCAGTTGCCGCGCGGGCTCGATCTCGCGCCGCTCCTGGCCGACGCCAAGCGCCAGCTTGCCGAGGAAGCCGACTATCGCCGCGAAGGCGAGCTGATGATGCAGTTCACTGGATTGCTGGCCGCCACGCCTGAAGTCGTCGTGCCGGTGCTCGACCCGGAGTTCTCCACCGACCGCGTACTGGCGATGACCTATCTGGAAGGCCAGCCGATCGAAACGCTGGAAGCGGCGCCGCAGGATACGCGCGATGCAGCGATGCGAACGCTGATTTCCCTCGTCCTGCGCGAGATGTTCGAATTCGGCGTGATGCAGACCGATCCGAACTTTGCCAATTATCGGTATCAGCCCGATACCGGCCGCCTGGTGTTGCTCGATTTCGGCGCTGCGAGGCCGATCGCGCGCGCTACGCTCGAGGGCTACCGGCAGCTGTTTCGGGCAGGCTTGGCGGGAGATCGCGATGCGGTGCGCGATGCGGCGGTGGCGGCAGGCTTTCTGGGCGACGGAGCGGTCAGCCGGCACCGCGCGCGGATCGACATGATGATCGACATCGTCATCGGCGAAGTCACCCGCGAAGGCCCGTTCGACTTCGGCGATCGCCGCCTGGTCGAAGTGCTGCGCGACGACGGGATGGCGATCGCGGCCGACACGGCGACATGGCACGTGCCACCCGCCGACGTCCTGTTCGTCCAGCGCAAGATCGGCGGTACCGCGCTGCTTGCCGCGCGGCTCAACGCGCGTGTGGATGTTCGCAGTCTGGCAAGCCAATGGCTGGACCAACCCGCGAAGGATCTACGGAACGAACCGGACGAGCCGCAGTTGATGTAACCGTCGGACCCGGCTGGCACTGTCGCCCGGCTTCCGAGCTCATTTCCGAGAGGGTGCCAAGCGATGCAAAAGAAATTCGTGCTTCTGACGGCGGCGGGTCTGGCTGGCTTGGCAGGGCTTGCGGCGGCTTCCTGGGGCGTCGTGGCGAGCGACGTCGAAACGCCCGATTACACGCTCATCAGCAAGAGCGGTAAGATCGAAGTGAGACGGTATCCGGCGATGATCGTCGCGGAGACGACGGTCGTCGGCAGTCGCGAGGAAGCGATCAAGCGAGGCTTTCGCATCATCGCGGACTACATCTTCGGAAACAACTTGTCCGATGACAAAGTGGCGATGACCGCCCCTGTCATGCAGCAGTCCAGTCAAAAGATCGCGATGACCGCTCCGGTGATGCAGCAGGGCGAAGGCAACTCGTGGACGGTGAGGTTCGTCATGCCTGCCGAATACACCATGGAAACGCTGCCCAAGCCCGGCAATCCTCAGGTCGTCTTGGTCGAAGTCCCGGAAAAGCGCTATGCGGCCATCCGCTTTTCGGGACTGGCCGGCCAAACGTCGCTCCGGAAGCACGAGGCCGAGTTGAAAAGGTTCATTGCGGACAACGGGCTCACGTCGGCGAGCCCGGTCGAGTACGCGTTTTACAATCCGCCCTGGACGCTGCCCTTCATGCGCCGCAACGAAATGCTGTTGGAGCTGGCAGGCTAGAAGGCGGGCAGCTTCCACTTGTCCAGCTTGCGGTAGATCGTGGAGGGGCTGACGTCCAATTGCTTGGCGGCCTTGACCACGTTGCCCTCGCAGCGCGCGATCGCGGCTTCGATTGCGCCGCGTTCGACTTGTTCGAGGGTCATGCCCGCCCAGATGTCGTGCGCAGGGGCCGGTTCGCCGGGATCAGTCATTGACGGAGCGGGGGCAGGCTGACGGTCGATCGTCGCCGGTTGCTCCATGGCAACGGCGGGCGCCCCTTCGCTTCGAAGCGGATCGAAGTGCAGGGCAGGGCCCGACCCCATGACGACGGCGCGGCGGACGGTGTTTTGCAATTCGCGCACGTTGCCCGGCCAGGACGACTGATACAGTGCAGCCCGGCTCGCTTCGGAGAGTCCGGTCAATTCGCGACCCTCTTCCTTTCCGAACCGCGTCATGAAGTGTTCGGCGATCAGTTGCACGTCCTGCCCGCGCTGGCGCAGCGGCGGCAATTCGAGCGGGATCACGTTGAGCCGATAGAACAAGTCTTCGCGAAAGCGGCCCGAAGCCACTTCCGCCGCCGGATCGCGATTGGTGGCGCACACGATGCGCACGTCGACGGGTTCCACCTTGCTCGAGCCAACGCGCTGGATCGTCGCAGTCTGCAAGAAACGCAGCAATTTGACCTGGAGTTTGAGCTCCATCTCGCAGATTTCGTCGAGGAAGAGCGTGCCGCCGTCAGCGGCTTTCGCGGCGCCGATGCGGTTCTCGACTGCGCCGGTGAACGCGCCTTTGATATGTCCGAACAATTCCGATTCGAGCAGATTTTCCGGTATCGCGCCGCAGTTAATCGCGATGAAGGGGCCGTCGCGCCGGGAGCTTGCAGCGTGAAGCGCCTCTGCGGCCAGCTCCTTGCCGGTACCGCTCTCCCCGGTCACGAACACGGTCGCCTTGGAATCGGCGACACTGGCAATCGTGTTGTAGACGTCCTGCATCGCAGGTGAGCGGCCGATGAAACCGTGAAAGCCGTTTTGCGCGGCCTTGGGTGCGGCAGGTTTGACTTTGCGAAGGCGTTTGCCGCGCTCGGCGGCATTCCTCACCGTAGTGAGCAGTCTTTCACCGGCGATCGGTTTTACGAGGAAATCGTAAGCGCCGAGGCGCATCGCGTCGATCGCGCGGGACAGCGATCCATCGGCGGTGACGATCACGAACGATGGCGCCGGCTGATTGGCGGGCGCGTCTCCCCTCAGCAGTTCCAGTCCATCACCGTCCGGCAATTGCAGATCGAGCAGAACGACGTCGAACGGATCCCTTGCGAGCGCGTTGCGCGCGTCGCTGAGCGTCTCGCTGACGTCGACTTTGTGCCCAGCGCTTTGCAGCTGGGCAGCGTAGCCAAGCGCGATCGAGGCACTGTCTTCGACGATGAGGACTGAGGTTGCCATCAGCCGACGATCCTGAACGTCGCCACGTCCCCCACCTCATTGCAGGTCACCCACTCGATCGCGCGCGGATCCCCGAAATGCTCGAGGCAGCCGCGCATGAGGCCATAGGCAATATGCGCGAGCGGACGGTGCGAGCGGTATTCGATCATGAATTGGCCATCCTGCCTGCCGGCGATGACTTCGGGTGGAGTCGCATCGGGATAGAGCACTTTCACGTCCTGGTGAATGTGCGCGCGCACGTGTTCGAGCAGGCTCTCGGCGGTGGAATAGGAAGAGAGAATGTCCGGATACAAAATAGTGAAGCGGGCGAACAGAAACTTGCCGAATTCCTCGCTCAGCGCGCTCGCGGGCAGACCCGAAAGCTGCGAGGCCGCAGTGACGAGTTTGAGGGCATACGCCGTGGGGTAGACGCCGATGCGCGAAAAGGCTGCATCGTTTGGCAAGTCGGCCGCCGCTATGACTTGTTCCGCGAACAGGGGGCTTTGCTTCTCTTCCATAAAGCGGATGAGCTCGGAGAAGATCAGGCCTTTCATCAATGCGTTCCTTTCGAAGGGATGCCGCACAGGCACGGCAAGCGATTGGAAAGCAAGAATCGCGCCAAGATCAAACATAGGTGGAGCGGGGATCGCCGTGTGCATTGGCCATGCATACTGCGAAAATCTTTGCAAATTGCAAAAACGCCGACGCAAAATGCGAAAATCTTGTCGCGACCATAGGCGAAATCCCTGCCACCGCGGCAATCGGCATTTTGGCACAGTGCTTGAAAAGACCGGTCCAAACGAACCGCAAGGACCTGTTCGATGGCATTCAACGTCTTCAAGCCCGTTTCCATTCTCGCGATGGCAGTCTCGCTTTCGGCCTGTGTTTCCGGGCCGGCTCCGGCCAACATGGTCGGCTCGGCCTGGCTGCCGGGTCAGGATCTGGCCACGGGCCGCGAGCACCCGAAAGGCGACTGGACCGATCGTTCGCCTGTCGCCGCGCGCGCCCCGGCTTGCGAGTGGAACGTTCCTGTCGAGCTGAACCAGCTGCGCCGGGCCGGGCCCGAAGAATTCTTCCAGCGGACCTCGCCGTTGTCGCCGGGCGACCGACTGACTCTGTCCGTGCTGGGCGACGAAGACGAGCTGGGCGGGACATATGTCGTCGAGAGCGACGGCACCGTGATCGTCCCTGGGCATCCGGCGATCTCGGTCATCGGTCGTTCGGTTCTGCAGGCAGAACGCGCCATCCGCGACGTTCTGGTCCGTGAAGGCGTGGTGCAGCCGCTGCGCAATGCCGTCTCGCTGTCGATCGTCGAGAAAGCGGGCGTTTCGGTCGCGGTGTCGGGCGCGGTGTTCGCCGAAGGCGCGGTGCGTGCCGGCGAGCGTTCGCCGGAATCGCGCATCGGCCTCAAGGAAGGCGGCGTCCGCGGCGACGCCAACGTCTCGCGCAGCGTATCGACCGCGATCCGCGCGGCGGGCGGCGTTCGTCCCGATGCCGACGTGGCGCGGGTCTATCTGATCCGCGACGGCGCTTATGCAGAACTCGATCTGTCGGGCTTGGTGCATGGCGGCGCGGCGAAGGACGTGTCGATCAGCGCTGGCGACCGGATCATCGTCCCCAGCCGCGGTTGCTTCGACCCAGGTCTGGCACGCCCGACGCAGCTCACCCCTCCGGGCATCAAGGTCTTCATGTCGAACCTGACGCAGAGCGCTGGCAACAATGCCTCCTCGGCGATCGGCGCGGAAACGACATCGCTCGCCTATGGCACGCGGCTATTGCAGGCGGCAGTGACGATGAACTGCGTCGGCGGCACTTACATGCAGTCCGACCGGCGCATCGTGCTGATGTCGCGCAACCCGCGGACCGGCCAGAGCATCGTGATCGAACGCAACATCGAAAAGCTGGTGCGCAGCGCCGGGCGCGACGATGCCAACCCGCTGCTGATGCCGGGCGATGCGCTCGCCTGCTACGACAGCCGCTGGACCAATTTCAATCAGGCGATCGGCTCGATCGGCAATGCCTTCGGCAGCGTCGCGCCCGCGCTTGTCCTCAGCAAGGCGGTGAACTGATGGACCGCTCTAGCCCCTACTTCAAGCCGACCCCGCGGTGGCTGGTCCGCGCATGGACTTTCGTGCGCGACGGTCTGCCCACGGTCGGTCGCTATCGCCGCTATCTGGTGGCGATGGCGATCCCGCTGGCCGGCATCTGGCTGGTGACCCTGGCCTATCTGGCGCTGGTGCCTGACCGCTTCGACAGCCGGATGACTCTGATCCTGCCGGGCTCGGGCGTGGGGGGATCGGTCAATCTGGAATCGATCGGCCAGGCCACCGCGAATACCGCTTCGGCGTTCTCCAGCACGACGCTGAGCCCGACCGAAAACTACAAGCGTCTCATCACTTCCGACATCGTGCTGCGCGATGCGGCGCGCCGCTCGGGCGAGGAGGAAAGCTCGTTCCCCACCCCGCAGGTCAAGCTGATCGATCAGACGAACCTCATTGAACTCACGCTGCCGGGCCGCTCGCCCGAACAGGCCAAGGCGCGGCTGGAAGCCGTGCGGCTTGCCTTCATGGCCGCGCTCGATACCTTGCGCGAGGACGAAGCCCAGAAGCGGGAGGAAGCCGATGCGGCGCGTATCGCCGAGCTCGAGCACAAGGTCGACGCCGCACAGGCGGCGCTGCTGCGCTTCCAGGGCGAGACCGGGCTGGTTTCGCTCGACCAGTTTTCCGGTCGCGTCTCGGCGCTCGACGACATGAAGGCCAAGGAACGCGATCGCCGCGTCATGCTGGCCGAAAGCGGCGGCACGGCCTCGCGTCTCGCGTCCTCGCTGCGCATCAGCGTGCCGCAGGCGCGCCTGGCGATGCAGCTGAAGGCCGACCCGGTCTTCTCGCAATTGCTCAAGCGCTATGCCGAAACGGTCGGCGAAGAAACCGAGCGGAGTGGCACTCTGGGACCCAATCACGGGACGATGGAGCAATTGGGGGCCGAACACGCCAAATTGCGTTCTGCCCTGGCTCGTCGCGGCACCCAACTGACCAAGGTCGACGGCAAGGCAGTGCTCGCGTTCTCGGATCTCGCCGTTTCGGATACGCGCGAACGGCTGTTCGAGACGCTCACCAACCGGGATAGCGTCAATTCGGGCAACCAGTCGGCACTTTCCGAACTGCGCCGCCAGATCTCGCAGGAAACCAACCGTTCGCGCGAACTCGTATCGCAGGCCTCGACACTCGCCGGCCTGGTCCGCGATCTGCGCGTGGCGGAAGCGGTGTTCAGCTCGGCCTTGGCCCGGCTCGATACCAACAAGTCCGATCCCTTCGCGTCCTATCCGCTGGTGCAGACGCTCGAGGAGCCCTCGCTTCCGCGCACGCGTTCGGCGCCGTCGCCGATCATTGCCCTGGCCGGTGCCGTCGGTGCCAGCTTCTTCGTCCTCTTCGGATTTCTGCTGCTATGGCTCCGCCAGCCGATCATTCGCAAGCTCCTGCCGAACGCCTGATCTCCGTCGCGATACAGTCCACCTGGCTACTCTGGCTGATAGGTGGACTGTATATCGCGGGGCCGGTGCTGGGCTGGACCCTCATGGCCATGGCGTTGTGGCAGGCCTATGTCGATCCGACGGTCGGCGCCCGCTTCGCCCGTTTGCCGCTGACGATCTGGCTCTGGATCCTGGGGATGATCGCTCTGCTGTTCGTGCTGTGGGCGGGCCACAACAACTTCGATCTCGGCACCGGACAGACCATCAAGTCCTCGATCGGCTGGGCAAAGGGCTGGGCGCTGATCGCCATTTTCCCGCTCGCCGGCGCGCTGTTGCAAGTGCGCGAACAAGTGATCTATCGGGCGGTCTGTCGATTGGGCGCGCAGACGCTCATCGCCATGCCGCTCTTTCTGGCCGCGCCGTTCATTGGTCTTCCGGACACCTTGTGGGTGTCCCCGCTCAAGGCCGTCGGCGGGCCGGGCCCCGAATACTTTGCCACGATCCTCTACACGCTGGAGCCCGGCGCAGGCACGCCGCGCTGGCAGTTCTTCGCGCCGTGGTCGCCGGCAGCAGGCATGATCGCGGTGATCTACGTGCTGCTTGCCGCCCGTGAACCCGATAAGGGATGGCGCACAGTCGGCATCGCGGCAGGGCTGTTGCTCGCCATTCTCTCGCAGTCTCGTCTGGCCCTGGTTGCGCTGGCCGTAATCGGGCCGATCGTCTTCGTTTTCGGCCGCATCCATCGCCCCTGGATGTGGTTCCTCATCGCACCGGCGCTGCTTGCCGTGGGCATCATGGGACCGGCGCTGGTGGATTTTGCCGAAGGGCTGAAGAACGACTTTTCCTCGGCCAGGGCGGACTCAAGCCGCGTGCGCGCGGCTCTGGGGCGCATCGCGGTCGAGCGCTGGCATTCCGAAGCGTACTGGTTCGGGCACGGTATCGTCGAGAACGGACCGCACCTGGTCGAATACATGCCGATCGGCTCGCATCACAGTTGGTACGGTCTGCTCTTCGTCAAGGGACTGATCGGAGCGATCGCGCTGGCAGTACCGCTTGCGGCGAGCGCGCTCGTCCTGTCCTGGCGGGCCAACCGCGGCAGCGCGGAGAGGACTGCGCTCTCCATGGTTCTCGTCCTGGTGCTTTACAGCTTCGGGGAGAACCTCGAGATCTTGTCGTACCTCTACTGGCCCGCCCTGGTGCTGGTCGGCAAAGTTCTCGCCAGTCCGACCCCGCGCGACGAGCCGGACGTCCGACCAGTCGCGTTGCTGCCAAAGCCTGAATCCGCCTCACCCGCCGAGCCTTGAGCGGGGTCGATCAGGCCTCGACAGGCGGGGCCGTTCTCCGACGAGGCGGGTCGCACGCTGAGCGCTGCTCGCGCGATGTTATGTTGATGAAACCCCGCGAGTTCTGTCGACATCGTCCTCACGAACGTCAGGCTGCGCCGCCTCGTGCTGACGGCGTTGGCAAGCATAGCGGACTACCGAGACATAGATTGGCGTCGTGACGGGCAATTGCCTGAGGCAAGACCGCCAGTATGCGCATCGTGAGACGTGACTAGGACCTTGCACTTATAAACAGGAACAACCGTCGCGGGACGAGTTGGGCTGAGCCAGCTTCGATCCCGTTCACGCGCATTTGCACGAGAGGTTCGTCGTCCGATTGCCCGCCATCGGATTAGAGCGGCAGGCACCCGTGTTGTGCCGGAAAGACTGCCTCGCAAAGGCGCTTCACAAGACGCGAAAAGGCGCCGCATCCCAAGAGGAGCGGCGCCCGGAGGTTCGACGAACTGGCTTCTCCCTCGTCACCGGTTCGGCAGTTCCCTTACGTCGAACCGCGTATTCGCGTCGCGCCGATGGGACTTCGCCCTGGAGTACAGCGATTGCCAGCTTCCCAGGATCTGGTTCTTGAGCCCGGCGACCTCGCGCCGGCCCGCCTGGCCCATTTCGCAAAGGGAGCTCTCGATCAGCGCGTCGATCGCGCCGGCAATCTCGAGCGGCGTGCGCATCGATCGCGCCAGACCAGCCGCGCCGACTTGCTCCGGCAGCCCGTCCACATCGGCCACCAGGATCGGGCGGCCGGCCATGCGCGCCTCGGTGGCGACGAGACCGAAGGCTTCGTACCGCGAAGGCACGATCACGGCATCGCAGTCTCCAAGAAATGCAGCGGGATCGTCGATGCGGCCCCGGAAGTGGATGTTCGCGTGCCCTTCCGCCGCCTTGCGCATTTCGTCAAGGGCGGGGCCAGATCCGACCAGTTGCAGCTCGACTTCGTCCGCATTGAAATATGAGACGGCTTCGATCAACGGAACGAAGCCCTTCTCCTCGGCAAACCGGCCGTACGCCAGCAGGCGCAAGGGCCGATTGTGTAGCGGCGCGAGGTCCGGGATCAAGGACAAGGTTTCGCGCCCGCACCACGGGTGGATCACCCGCAGCTTTGTACCGGGTATTCCCATGGTGTCGGCAAGCCAGGTCCGCTGCGCGCGTGAAACGCAGATGACTTCGTCATACAGCGCATAGGCAAGCCGTAGCAGCATCTGGAAGCGGCGCGGCGAACCGACGCGTTCCTGCATAAAGCCCTTCGTATAGGTATGCTCGACGTGGACGATACGGGCTTTCGGATTGCGCGCGCGCAGCGACGCGAGAAACGGCAGGCGCGACCAGCTGGGCGGAAAATGCGTGACGATCAGATGCGCGTCATAACGCTTGGCGAGCATTTCGTCGCCGACCACCTCGACCTTGGATCGGCCGAACTTCGTCAGGCTGTCATGGCCGAACACGGTTATGGCGCGAGTAACGCCGCCGAAGGCGAAGTCGTCAAGCAGATGAATGGCCTGGATCACGCTGCCGCCTCCTTGAGATAGCGTTGCGAGATCGCGCTGAAGCGCTCGCGGCCGAGCAGCTTCACGGCAGCCACGGCGCCAGCGGTGGTCGCGCTCTTGCGCGGCTCGGCGATGAGGATGCGCGGCTCCAGCCTGACGGCCTGGGAGAAAAGGTCCGCAGCAAGCTCACCGTCGCCAAGCTGGACGGCGCGACGCGCGAGATAGCGCAGTTGATAGGCGCGGGCGGTATCGCCATGGCGCGCGATCAGCTCGGGCGCATAGACCGTGGCCTTCTTGAGCATGTCGCACCAGCTCAGATACTGCTTCGCCACGTTCGCCGAGAGCGCGCCGCCGATGATGCGATATTCGGTCAACTGGCCGGCGATGCCTTCGAAGCGCACCCCGTGACCGGCCGCCAGACGGACCCACAGTTCGATGTCTTCCGATTGCCGGAAGGTCTCGTCGAACCAGCACTGGCGGCCCATGTCTTCCGGGTGGTAGAACATCGCGGCGTCGATGGCCGACTTCCGCAGGACCGCCGCGCTGCCATTGCCCACCGGGTTGCGGCGCAGGATGTCCTCGGGCCGGATGCCGGTCAGCTTGGGCCGCATGGCGACGGCCAGCTCGTTCCCGGACCGGTCGATCATGCGCGAGCCGGAAAAGCTCACGCCGATCGACTTATCGGCTTCGAGGTGGACGTAGTGCAGGCGCAGCTTTTCCGCGTCCCAGCGATCGTCGGAATCGAGCAGTGCGATATACGGGGAACGGGCCGCGGCGATCCCGGTATTGCGCGCTCCGGCGAGACCACGATTGGCCTGGCTGACAATGCGGATGCGTGGATCGTCGAATGCGCGCACGATGTCCATCGAGCCGTCCTGGCCGCCATCGTCGACGACGATCAGTTCAAACTCCTCGAGCGTCTGCATGAGTACCGATTCAATCGCTGCACCGACATAGGCCTCGACGTTGTAGACGGGCATCACGACGGAAATCTTGGGGTTGGTCATCGGAGTTCTCCTTAGAACGAAAGAAATCAGGCAAAAACGGAAGTGCGCACGCGCTGCGGCAGCAGGCTGCTGCTGATGGCGGCGCTCAGCGTGAGCGCGCCGCGACGCGTGTCGGAGAAAAAGGCGCGCCAGTCGGCCCGCATGCCGTCGAAGGCCATCTGCCGGGCGAGCTTGGCGGAGCCGCCGGCGCGCAGGATGCGGCGCGACAGATACCGGCAGTAGATCGCCTCACCCTGACGCATGTCGAAGCGGTCGGCATATTGCGCCGCCAGGCTGCGCCAGCCGCGCAGCATCGCCTCGTAATTGCACGAGAGACCGTCAGGGCTCATGCGATAGTCGACAAGCCAGCGGTCGATGCCGACGATCTTGCGGCCTTCGGCGACGAAGCGGGCGAGGAATTCCTGATCCTCGGCATGGTTCATGCCGTCCTTGAAACCTTCCATTTCGGTGAAGGTCTTGCGCTGAATCACGAAGTTCGACGTCGTGCACACGGGGTTCTCGGGCAGGACCGTCTGGAGATCGAGCGCTCCTTGCGGGACCGTCGAATAGGTCATCGGGTCTGCAAGTTCGCCGTTGCACTCGGAGCGGAACGCGATCTGCGCGTAGCTCGCTTCGATCGTGGGATCCTCATCGTGCAGCTTCTTGTGGCAAGCCAGCTTGTCCGCGGTCCAGCGGTCGTCCGCATCGAGGAAAGCGAGGTACTTGCCGCGAGCGACGCGCGCGCCGTGATTGCGGGTCGCCGAAACGCCTTCCTGCTTCTTGGCGAACATGCGCATCCGCTTGTTGGCGCCGGCAATGCGCAGCATCTTGCGCACGCTTTCGTCCGTCGAACCATCGTCGATCGCGATGATTTCGAAGTCCTCGAACGTTTGCGCCATCACGCTCTGGAGCGCTTCGCCGATCGTGGCTTCGGCATTGTGGACGGGAACGATCACGGAGAAATAAGGGGTTTTCATCAGGCTTCTCCTTGGGTCAGCACGTTGCAGTTTTGGTCTGGTGGAAATGGACGAAGGCGGCGGGGAGCAGGACGAGGGCCAATCCCGCCGCGTAGGCCGCGCAAGCCGCAGCCAGCGACTGGGTGGAGCCGGCCGCGAGGCCAGCGAGACCCGCCACCGTCGCGGCGATCGCGAGGCCGGTTTCGTGAAGCGGTTGCTTGCGGGCCCGCAGCCAGGCGCCGATCAGCGAGCCGGCGCACAGCGGCAGCGCGGCGAGCGACAGCAGCGCGATGTACGGCGCGGCTTCGAGCCACTCGGCGCCGAATACGACCGGCACGTAGTAGGGAGCGAGCAGCGCCTGGGCGGCCACGACCGGGGCCAGCAGGACGAGGCTCAGCACGAAGGACTGGCGGAACAGGCGGCCGCGATCCTGATCGCCGGACTGCTTGCAGAGCATCGGGAAGATCACGGTGTTGCACGCCGCCACGAAGGACAGGGTGATCCCCAGGCCTGCGTTGAACGCGAAATAGTAGAGGCCCAGCGCTTCGCTGCCGAGCAGCGCGCCGATCACCAGCTTGTCGGCATGGATCCGCAGGGCCGCGACCAGCTCCGAACCGAGGATGGCAGGGCCGAACGAGGCGAATTCACGCAGCGGCGCGTAGCCGGCGGCCGCATCGCTCGACCAGGAGCGGGCACGGCGCGTGAGCACGGTCCACAAGGGGGCGGTCAGCAGCTTGGGCAGGACGATCGCCCAGGCCGTGGGCCAGATCAGAACCAGCGTGACCGTAAGGAAATGGTCGGCCATGGTCTGCGCCGCACCGATCCGCGCGGTGGTGGGCAGTTCGCCGTCGCGCATCAGCAGGAAGACCTGCACCAGCCCCGGCGGCATGCAGATATAGACCCCGGCGAGCACGGCGAGCATCAGCGCCGCTTCGTCGAGCCCGGCGATGAAGAAAAGCCCGGCCGCCACCGTTAGTTGGATGGCGGCGACGGCCAGGCACACCGCCCAGAAGAGGCGTTTGGCGGTGTTACACAGAGCGGCAAGTTCGTCGTCGGTCGCAGCGATGATGCGCTGACCGATGCCGGCATTGCCGAGCACGCGGATCAATTCGAACAGCGTCAGCGCGAAGGCCGCGGTGCCGAGCAGCTCGGGCGACGTGCGACGCGCGATGACCAGGATTGCGAGGATCCGCACCACGCGGGTCGCCGCTTCCGCCGACGCATAGGCCACAAGCCCGTTTGCGATCGGCGCGAGGCCGGCAGGCAATCTGTTTTGAAATGTACGAGCGAGCATGTGCCGCGATCCCCGAATTGGTTTGATGCCAACTCATCAAGATCCGTGCCAAACCCGTAATTCCGGGCGCTTTGGGCAAATCGTCCCCGATCTGGGCGACCGGCGGTACGCAATTCGCATTTTGCGAGAGCAAACTAGGTCAGATTGCGAAAAAGGCTGCTCGCATATTGCGAATACGCCATCGGACGGGCGCCGCCGCTAGCCGCGCTTTGTCTATAAAGATCTGATAAAAAAGGATGATTTGTAACTGGCACAGCCGTTGCTGAGGTCGGGCCATTCGGTGAGAAACAATGGAGTGGTTCGATGAAGTACAATCACAACGGTGAATTCGACACGGTCGATGTGGCGACGCTGCTGAGTAAGCTCGGCAGCACTCGTGCCGAAAAGACCGTCACGCTGTTCGGGCAGAAGCTCGTCAACGCCAAGCGTGAAGACATGGCCGTCAACATCGTGACGATGGCCGCTCGCGGTCGGGCCACCACCATCAACTTCGCCAATGCGCACTGCATCAACACGATGTATCGCGACATGGATTACAGCCGCGCGCTCGCGTCGAGCGACCGTATTCTGCCTGACGGCAGCGGCATGGCCATCGCCGCGCGGATGGCGGGCGTTGAACTGGGCGAAAACCTCAATGGCACCGATCTCTTCCCGGAGATCTGCCGGGTGGCGGAACAGCAGGGCCAGGGCATCTTCCTGCTCGGCGGCGGACACGGCATTGCCGATGCTGCGGCGGCCTGGGCTGCGCGCACCTATCCCGAGCTCAACATCTCGGGGACTTGGCACGGCTTTTTCAGCGCGGCGGACGAGGACCATCTGATCGAGCGCATCAATCGCTCGGGCGCCTCGATCCTGTTCGTCGGCCTCGGCGTTCCGCTTCAGGAAAAGTGGATCGCGCGCAATCGCCATCGCATCGACGTTCCCGTCATCCTGGGTGTCGGCGGACTGTTCGACTATTACTCGGGCCGCATTGCGCGCGCGCCCAAGGCGGTCCGTGCCGTGGGCTGCGAGTGGGTCTGGCGTCTGGCGATGGAGCCGCGCCGCCTTGCCAACCGCTATCTCCTCGGCAACGCCATTTTCCTGGCGCATGCCGCCAACCACGCGCTCGAATGTCGTGGCGTCTTCGACCGGGCCTCTATTGCGGCCAGGCGTGGGCTCGACCTTGCGGTCGCTACGGTTGCTCTGTTGATCTTCATGCCGATGTTCCTGCTGGTGGCGCTCGCCATCAAGCTGGAGGACGGCGGCCCGATCTTCTTCCGCCAAACCCGGATCGGCGAGCGCGGTCGCAACTTCAAGATGATCAAGTTCCGCTCGATGTACGTCGATGCCGAACAGCGCCGGGCGCAACTGCTCGCGCAAAGCGAGCGTGACGACACGTGCTTCAAGATGAAGCACGATCCGCGGATCACCCGCGTCGGACGGTTCATCCGCCGGACTTCGATCGACGAATTGCCGCAGCTCATCAACGTGCTCACCGGCGAGATGTCGCTGGTGGGACCGCGCCCCGCGCTGCCGTCCGAAGTGGCGACCTATACCCGCTCGAGCTGGCGCCGGCTCGGTGGCAAGCCCGGTATCACTTGCATCTGGCAGGTCAGCGGCCGCGCCGAGATCCCCTTCAAGCGTCAGGTCGCCATGGACCGCATGTACCTGCGCCGCCGTGGGATCGTGACCGACGTCATCCTCCTGGCCCTCACCGTTCCGGCGGTGGTCAGCGGCCGGGGAGCCTACTGAGCATGCGCCACCCTGTCTCGATAGAGATCGCCGCTGGCTGCCAGAGTCGCGGCGATCACCTCCCGCAAGGGGGCGAGCAGGGCGCCATGATCTTCCTGGGGCGTTTCGCGCAGTTTCCGGAGTTCCTCCACGACCGCGACCGCGCCGACATTCAAACAGATGCCTTTCAACCTATGCGCAACCTTGTCCGTCATGTCCCCGTCTCCCGCCTCGATGGCCAGCGTCAATTGCTCGCCATTGGTGGTGAGATCCTTGGTGAAGGCCTGAAGCATGCGCTCGCGAAAGGACGGGGGCAGGACGAGGAAGCATTCGAGGAAGGCCTCGACATCGAACAGCGCATCGGCCGCGTCCGGCTCGCCGCTGGCTCCATACGCCTCGTCGCTGACGCCCGAAGGCTCCGCGCCGGCTCCCAAAGCCTCGCGCAAGGCGGCTTCAAGCGCATCGCGCCGGATCGGCTTGACGAGACAGGCGGACATCCCGGCGGCGAGCAGGCTCTTGCGCTCCGCCTGCAGGCTATGCGCGGTGATACCGATGATCGGCGTGCCCGATCGCGGACCCGGCAGAGCGCGGATGGCACGGGTAGCTTCTTCGCCCGTCATCACCGGCATCATCACATCCATCAGCACGGCGTCGAAGGGCTCGTTGCGGACGGCTTCGAGGGCATCGCGGCCATTGAATACGGTCACGACCTCGCCTCCCAGACTTTCGACCAGGCGACTGATGATGAAGCTGTTGCTTTCGGTATCCTCGGCAAGGAGAATCCTGGGCGCTTCCCCATCGATCGTCCGCAGAAGGGACGAATCCGGCCGATCGGAGCTATTCGACTCCACGCGGACGGCTTCGGCAACGCCCGGCTCGAATGTTTCGGGCTCATCGAGGGCCAAGTCGTCACGGCCGGTTTCGTCCGCCGCCTCGATCAGGCTGTGGGCGATCGCGGCCAGACTGTCTGCGGCTTCGAGCGCTCTGCCGGCGATGTCGTCGCCGGGGTAGCGCTGCGCCAGCAATTCCATCGCACCGGTCAAGCCGCCCATCGGCGTGCGGATGCGATGCGCCACATCGGAGATGAACTGGTTGCGCTTGTCCAGTGCCTCTTCGGTTTCGAACCGCGCTTGCGCCAGTGCATCGGTCAGTCTGTCCAGTTGGTCGATGCGACGCTCGGCCCGCAATTGCAGGGCCTTGATCCGACGCGCGTTGGCACGGCTCTCGGTCACGTCGCGCACGGACCCGAACACGGGAATTCGGCCCAGGTCGGATGTACTGTCCCGCCGCACGTGCCACTCGAACCAGCGCACCGCGCCGTCGTTGCGGATGACCCGATGCTCGAAAGTGTGATCGATGTCCGGAGCGAACGTCTCGTAGAAGTTGCCCGCGACGCGCAGGAACCGCTTCTTGTCGAGCGGATGAATCGCTTCGATGAGACGCTCCATGTTCACGGCGGAGCCTTGCGGCAGACCCAGCAGGACCGCCAAATGCGCGGAGACCGTATAACCGCTCTCGGGGTCGCCATAGATTGTCGCCATTCGCGCCGTCCGCTGCGCGCTGAGCAACTGCCGGTTCTCGATGTTCAGTCGCTCGACCAGTTCGCCTTCGCGCTTGCTGAGCTCGCCATTGGCGCGGGCCAGGTCGCGCATGCGCTGCTCGAGCATCGTTTCCGCATCGTCGAGCGCTCTGGTGGCGCGCTCCAGCCGGCGCGACAGGAACTCGACTTGGTCTTCGAGCGGCAATTCGGTCCACGAGCTCTGCATTCCCAATCTCCATCCGTTCCCGAAGGCTGGTTCGGCCGCTTCGGCCGTCGCCGCATTTCGTGCACCCCCAGGGCCTTGCTTGTCTTCACCGGTCTTTCGCAGCGTTTCGCAAGCGAGCCAATTGGACGGCTTTCTAATGGGTTTTGCAATCCGCGTGTAACTCGAACCGGCCCCTGTCGCATCGGATGGTGCGTTCGCGACAAGAGCGCTCGCTGTCCGTCCATGTTTTCAACGGTAACTCACTGCCAAGCACGGCCACCTCCGATCCGCGGCCAATCCGGACTCTGCTGGCCAAAAATTACGGTCAACTTAACTTTATCTTGGCAGTGATTCCCTAGCAATCACTGTCCCTTATCACCGAGGTACAAATGGCTTACATCCTTGTCGCAGACGATGACGACATTCTCGCCGACCTCGTGCAATTTCGGCTCGAAACAGCTGGTCACGAGGTTGTAACCGTTGCAGACGGCGAAGCGGCCCTGGCACAGGCGCGTGCTCGCACACCCGATCTGGTGGTGCTCGATTCGATGATGCCGGTCCTTTCGGGACCCGAGGTACTGCGGGCGTTCAAAGCGGACCCGCAACTCGCGAATGTTCCTGTGCTGGTGCTCACGGCGCGCAAGGAGCAGGAGGACATCGTCAGCGCTTTGCGAGGCGGTGCCAGCGAATATATCACCAAACCGTTCATCCCCGAGGAGCTGTTGGCGAGAGTGGACAAACTCCTCGTCATCTCCAACCCGGCCGATGCGTAGCGGGTTTGCCGCGCTAGCCTCTCTGGCTTTGTTCGCTAGCCCCGCCGGCGCGCAGGAATCGGCTCGCGAGGATTCGCAGCGCGCCCTGAAGGACGGCGATCCGCAACAAGCGATCGCGATCCTCGAAAAAGCGCTTTCCGCTTCGCCCGCCGATGCCGATCTGTTGCGGCGCCTGGCTGTCGCCCAAGCCGCATCCGGTGATTTGCCCCTTGCGCTCGCGACCATCGACGAGGCGCTCGCTTTGGCACCGCGAGACAACGACATCCGGCTCGCGCGGGCCCGTATTCTCCTGTGGTCGAACCAGCGTGACGCAGCGCGCCGGCAAGCCGAGATGGTCGCTGCCGAAAGTCCCGCATATCCCGAGCTCGATCAGGTTCTGCGATCGATCGACAACGCACAAGCTCAGGGCGGGCCTTCGCGAAACCGCCAGGGTCTCGGCGTCTTCGCGGGTCTGTCTCGGATCAAGCTTCGCAGCGGCGTTGCCGACACCTGGGAAAGCTTCGGCATCGATGGCTTTCGACAGTTCGGGGCCAGCACGCTTTCGGTCTCGGCAATCCGCGAGCAGCGCGCGCGCGCCGATACCCGGATCGCCGTGCGGCTCGATCGCCGCCTGGGTGGCGGTTCGGCATACCTCGAGGCTGCATGGACTCCGTCTGCGGACTTCCGCGAGGAATGGGGCGTCTCCGCCGGCGGTGCCGTGCCCTTGGGTGCGAAGGCGACGGCTCTCCTCGACGTGCGCTATGCGCAGTACAGCGACACCACCGTCGGCTCGATCCGGCCTGCGCTTCGCATTGCGGCGACCCCGGGTTTGAGCCTTACTGGCCAGGCGATCGTGCTGCTTCAAAAGGACACGCGCGCCAAGGCCGGAGCATCGCTGCGTGCCGATGCCCTGGGGCCAGGCGCTTCCTCGCTGTTTCTGGGAGCCGCATCCTACCCCGATACCGAAGCCGGCATTACGCGCGAAGTGCGCGCGCTTTACGGCGGGATCAGCGTTCCGATTTCGGACAGAGTGACGCTGCGGGTATCGGCCGAACACGAAAGGCGCAGCCGTACTTATACGAGGGACGGTGCCGTGCTCGGACTGAGCTGGCGGTTTGGTGGCTAGATGGTCCAGGCCGTCACCTATATATCCGCCGTCATCTCGCTGGCCATGTCCGCCTACATGGCATGGCTCATCTTGCGACGCTGGCGCGACGAACGCACCGCAAGCCGGCGCGAGGCAATCCAGCGCGACATTACCCGGCACTATCTGCAGCACTGCGCAGGTGGCGCTCAGGCAGACGAAACCGCGCCAAAAGCGGCGTGGTCGCGCGCAGCCAGGCTCCAGGCGGTTACCCACTTGCTGAAGCTCTTGCGCGGAGAAGAAGGCCAGCGCCTGCTGCGTCTCGTCGAATCCGAAGGCCTGTTCGACGCGGCGCTGGTAAGGACCCAGAACCCGCGCCCCACCGCGCGGGTAATCGCTATTCGGATGCTGGAGGGGTTCGGCAGCCGATTGTGTACGGACGCTCTTGCCACTGTCATGGCGACCGATCCGGCCCCATCCGTGCGCCTGGAAGCGGCAGGAGCATTGGCGCGCCTGGATCGCTTGCCCTCCTTGCGCGATACGATATCGCTGCTGAACTTGTACGAAACGCCGCCGACGCCGCTTCATCGCGCGATCATGCGCTCGCTCGCGCCAGTCAGGACGCCCGAGATCCTGGACGTGCTGGATGGAGACCTACCCGCGCAGTTGCGCATGCTCCTCATCGATGCGCTCGGTTGGAGCGGACAACTCGACGTTCTGGCCACATTGTGCGAGGCTAGTCGCGATGAACATCCTCTCGTCCGCAATGCCGCATTGCAGGCCACCGCTCAACTCGGTCATGCGGGCCGGGGCGAATGGGTGATTGCGATGCTGCGCGACCATGATGAATCGGTCCGGGCCCGCGCGGCCAAAGTCTGCAGCGCGCTCGGGCTTCGTCAGGCGATCGAAGAGTTGCTCCGGCTCGAACAGGATTCGTCCCGCTGGGTGGCGATGCAGGCCGGCCAGGCGCTCGCGCGATTGAAGCCCGCAGCCCCCGCTCAGAAGCGGGCGTAATGCAGGATCCCTGGCTCGTCTGGGTCTCCATGCTCATTCTGGGCCTGGCCTGGAGCTGCTTTCTCATCGTCACGCTGCGCAATCTGATCAGCCTGGGGCAATTGCTGGTCGCGGCCTACGTCTTCTACACCAGGGTACCGCCTGCCAGTCGCTCGATCGACTTGTGGTCGCGTTATGCCGATCTGGCACCACCCATCACCGTCGTGGCGCCGGCCTTCAACGAAGCACTGTCCATCACCGACAGCGTGCGCGCGCTGCTGGCGCTCGAATATCCGCACCACGAGGTCATCGTGGTGAATGACGGTTCCACCGATGCGACGCTGGAAACGCTTATCACCGCTTTCTCTCTGGAACCTGCGTCCATGGTTCAGGTGGCGGAAATGCAGGTGACGAAGATCCTGGGCACGGATCGTTCGGCAACCCACCCGAACCTGGTGGTGATCGACAAGGAGAACGGGCGAAAGGCGGACGCGGCAAATGCCGGAATCGGGTTTGCCACCACGCCCCTGGTCTGCATCATCGATGCCGATTCCATCATCGAGCCGGACGGGCTGCTCCGATCGGCCGAGCCCTTCATGGCCGATGACGGCTCGCTCGTTGCGGTCGGCGGGGCGATCCGGATCGCGAACGGGTGCGAAATCAAAGGCGGATCCTTGCGCAAGATCGGCGTGCCTCGGGCTTGGATCCCGCGTTTCCAGGTGATCGAGTATCTGCGCGCCTTTCTCACCAACCGGGTCGCGAACGCGCACTTCAACGCGCTCATGCTGATCTCCGGCGCGTTCGGTCTGTTTCGGCGCGACAAGCTGATCGAGGTCGGTGGCTATCGCCACGATGTCCTGGGCGAGGACCTCGAACTCGTCGTCCGGCTGCACCGCCATATGCGGGACAAGCAGGAGCCTTACTCGATCGGCTTCGTCCCCGAAATCGTGTGCTGGACCGAAGCACCCGTGACACTGGGCGGCCTGCGCAATCAGCGAGCGCGGTGGCAACAAGGCGCGCTGGAAACCGTCGGTCTGCACCGGTCGATGCTGTTCAATCGCCGCTATGGCCGCATCGGCCTCGTGATGATGCCGCAGCTCGTGCTGGAGGACGTCATCGGTCCCCCATCCGAACTGATCGGCTATTTCGTGTTCCCCGTCGCCTACGCATTCGGGATCCTGTCCGGACAGGCCGCACTGGCCTATCTGTTCCTCACGTTCGTCATGGGGACCGGGCTGAGCGTGGGAACGCTAGCGCTAGAGGAATCGCAGCTGAAACGCACGCCGACAGCGCGGGATCTGTTTCGCATTTCCGTGGCCGCAGTGGTCGAGAACTTCGGCTATCGCCAGATCAATCTCGTCTTCCGGCTGGTCGGCATCAAACGCCACTTTCGCGGCGAGACGGCCTGGTCGCCAGTGCCGCGCGTCGGGTTCAACGCCTAGTCACTCTCGCGGACGACGATCCTCTCGAACGAGCGCGATCATGCCGGATCGGCCAAGGCGCGGGCGGCGTTGCGCACGGTGTCTCGCAATGTGTCGGGATCGGCTGCGAGCAGAACTTTCTCATGCTTCGCCGCGATCTCGCCGAGCTTGTCTTCACCGAACATGCCCGCAGAGCCGGCCAGCTTATGCAGCATTTGCGCGACGGTCTCGATCTCCTGGCGAGCCGGCGGTTCGTCGCAGTCCAGACGCGACAGCGCCTCGATCGTCTTGTCCCGCCGATCGAGGTAGCGCTGGCGCAGCGCCTGTTCGAAGTCGGCGGACTCTTCCTTGGCAGTCGTCGTCTCCAGCGCTTCTGGCACCCTGTTCGGCATCCATTTGTGAATGGCGGCCTTCAGCTCCTGGACGCGGATCGGCTTGGCGAGATGATCCTGCATTCCGGCATCGAGGCACCGTTCGACATCTTCGCGATAAGCGTTCGCCGTCTGCGCCAGGATCGGCAGTTCCTCGGCCGTGATGCCGTCCTTGCGCAGCATGGCCGTCGCTTCGAGACCATCCATGACCGGCATCTGCACGTCCATGAGCAGCAAGTCGTATGGCTTCCCGTTCGCTTTCGCCTCGTGAACCATCCGCACGGCTTCCTGGCCATTCGCGGCGATCGACAGCGCGAGGTTCATCCGCTTGCCCATCGAAAGGATCAGGACCTGGTTGATGTCGTGATCCTCCGCGACGAGGATGCGGGGGCGGCGGGCGAAGTCGATCTGCTGCTCGCTTCCGGGCGTGGCCTTATTCGGGACGCCGGTTTCGACGCGCAGCAGGGGGATGCGCAAGGTGAAGACCGAGCCTTGCCCCGCGACACTACTGACTTGCAATTCGCCGTCCATCAGCTTGGCAAGCTGGCTGCTGATCGTGAGACCGAGACCGGTTCCGCCGAATTCCCTTGCCGTGGAGTCGTCGCCTTGGCTGAATTCGCGGAAAATGGCTTCCAGCCGGTCTTCGGGGATGCCGATCCCCGTATCCTCGACGGCGATGTTCAAGATCTCCTGGCCGCCAGGCAGGCTTTCGATCGAGACGCGCGACCGGACCGAGCCCGTCGCGGTGAACTTGATCGCGTTTCCGGCCAGATTGGTGAGGATCTGCCGCATACGCAACTTGTCGACCAGAACCGAGGTCGGCACGTCCTCGTCTATCGAATAATCGAACTTCAGCCCTTTTTGCCGCGCGGTGGGTTCGAGCAAACCCATGCACGATTCAAACGTATGGCGCAGGTCGACGGGCTCCCTGACGATCTTCATCTGACCGGCATCGATCTTGGAAATATCGAGAATGTCGTTGAGAATCTGCATCATCGCGCGGCCGGATTCGGCGATGAGCTGCGCACTTTCGCGCTGTTCGGGCGTCAGGTCTCCTTCCAGCAACATATCGGTGAAACCGATCACGCCATTCATCGGCGTGCGGATCTCGTGACTCATGTTGGCCAGGAACGTCGCCTTGGCAGCCGTCGCCGCTTCCGCGTGCCGGCGTGCTGAAATCAGGTCGAATTCCATTTTCTTGCGATCACCGATGTCGCGGACCGAGGTGGAGATCTCTTTAGGCGTATCGAGTTTCGCATCCCGCACGAGCGCGGCTGTGGCTTCGAACCATCGATATTCATGGGCGGTCTTGTGGACTCTCGATCTGTACGCGACCACGATCCGGTCGACTTTGCCGAGCGCAGATTGCCGAAGGCGGAATAGACCTTGGCTTTATCCTCGGGATGGACCAGCGCGAAAGCCGGCTCGCCGATCACACTGTTGGGCTCGACTCCAAGCACCTCCTTCACCGACGGCGACGCATAGATGCAGCGATAATCGAGCCCGATGCGGAACACGGCATCGGTTGCGTGCTGCGCGAGCAGGGCCAGCTGTTCGTCGCGTTCGGCGATAGCCATTTCGAATTGCTTGCGCTCGGTGATGTCGATAGCGACGCCGATATAGCCTTGCAGGACGCCTGCATCGTTCACTTGCGGCTTGGCGATGGCATCGACCCAGGTGACCGTGCCGTTCTGGTGGAGCCAGCGGAACTCGCCGCGATAGAGCGCGCCATCCTGAACAGCCTGCCCCCAATCCGTCACGAGCCGCTTCGCGTCGTCGGGATGGATGGCCTTGTGCCAACCGTGGCCTAGAGCTTCGTCTTCGGTCAGCCCGGCCATCCGGCACCACGCCGGGTTTACATAGCTGCACGCGCCATCCGCCTTCGTACGGAAAATGGCCGCGGGGGCGAAACTCGCCAGCGACTGGAAGCGTTGCTCACTCTCCCGCAGAGCGTCGACCGCATGTTTGTGCTCGGTAATGTCGATACCGACGCCGATGAAACCTTCGACGTCGCCGTTATTGTCGAGCCGCGGGGCGGCGATGAGGTCCACCCAGTGATTGACGCCGTTGGCCGCCAAGAACTGCACTTCCATGCGCAACGGCTCCACCGCGTCGACCGCGCTGAGCCATTTCTGCCGCACCCGTGGCCGTGCTTCGGGATGAACCGCATTCAGCCATCCGGCTCCGAGAGCTTCGGACGCGCTCAGTCCGGTGGCCTCGAGCCAGGCTTCGTTGACGTAGCTGCAGAACCCGTAAGGATCGGTTCGGAAAATCCCTGCGGGCGAAAGGCCCGCCAGATCGCCGAAGTTGCGTTCGCTCTCCGCCAGTGCGGCGACGGTGTGCTCCAATTCCCTCGTGCGCTGCTCGACTTGCTGGCGGGTAGAAGCCTCGCGACGCGAACTGGCGAGCAGCAATCCGGCAAACAGGACGGTGAGAATGAGGCCGCCACCCAAGACCAGATTCGCCTCGTTCGTGGTCGCCGAGCGAACGAAAGCCGGTTTACTGGTCCATACCACCGTCCACGGCTGTTCCATCACCTCGAAAGTGCGCTGGATGGCGTATTTGGACGGCTTGGCCCGACGATCGGCTGGCATACTGCTGAAAATCAGGCGGTCGGGATCGACGCGCGATCCATCGTAGATCGTGATATCGAACAAGGCGTCCTGGCTTGCGGTCAAGGCATCCATGAAACGTGGAGCAATGAAGGGGGCGTATATCCACCCGTCGAACGCCGCCCGCCGCTGTTCGATCGTCGAAGTCGGCATTCCTGATCGGTAAAGCGGGCGTAGCAAGAGGAAGCCCGGGCTTTCGGTCTTGTCCTGCACCAGCAGGACGCGCTTGGTGATCGTGGGCTGGCCGGTGTCGCGCGCATGCAGCGCGGCTTCCCGGCGGCTCTGTTCGAAAGCGATGTCGAGGCCGAGCGCTTCGACGTTCTGCGCTCTGGGCTCGATGGCCACGATGACGAACTTTTCGGCTCGCGACGTCACCGGATGGATGCGCAAGTCCTCGAAGCCGCGCTCGGCGAAGCTGTCGAGGAATCGGCTTTCTTGGCCAGCGCGCACCGGCATGATCAGTCCGAGCCCTTGAATGCCGGGCAGGTTCTGCGAGAGATTCAGGGTCGTGACATATGTGCGCCATTGGTCCGCACTGACGTTCTCCGATGCTTCGAACAGAGCCGCCGCGCCGTTGAGCGCCCTGGCATAGGATTGCATCCTGTAGGTAAGCGCCTGCTGGCTATCGGTGGTCAGCGCATCGAAAGATGTCAGGTTTCGCTGATAGGCGGCTTCCGTGTTCAATCGCCAGGCTGTCAGAGTGCCGCCAAGCAGGATCAGAATTGCGGCAAACGCCGCGGTAGAAAAAGGGGAAAGCGCATCGCCGCGCCACCAAACCTTGTCGCGGTTTCCCGGAGCCAGCAGACACAGCGGCAGAACGATGATGACGCCGCCGACATCCCCCAACCACCAGCTCAGCCAGAAGCTGGGCAGCGCCTGGGGCGACAGCACACCGGTGGCATAAAGGGTTGCGCTGCCGACCGTCGCCGAAATGAGGCAACTGAGCGGACCGATTAGCAGGACGAGGCGAACCGTGTGCAAGGCACCGGAAAGCCGGAGCGGATAGCCGGCGCGCGCCTTGAGACAGTGCTGCGCGACAAGGGCCTGCACGGTCGCACCCGCCGCAATGCAGGCAGTGCTGAGGATTACCGTGACGTCGGCAAGAAGCGCTTGCGAATTGACCGACATGCTGTTGATGAACAGCGCGCCCAGGAAGACACCGGGCCAGGCGCGACGTCCGAACGCAATAAGGCCTGCGATCGCCAAGCCCGAAGCGGGCCAGATGAGCGAGGCGTATCCCGGCGGCGGCGCGAGTTTCTGGCCGACCCAGCCCAGCAGCGCGTACCCGATCGCCAGCAGAACGACTTGCATCGCGTAGTGCTGGGGAGCCCGGCTTACACGGCTGAAAACCGCGGCCGGGGTCTTAACATCATCCTCGGGGACGATCGCTCGCTCGAACATGCATCATCCGCCGCCGTATGGCGTGCCCTTTCTGGAAATCAGCAATTGGGTCAGTTCGGCCGATAATTTGCGCAATTCTTCTTTTTCGCAATCGTCGAATTCATGCCGCGGTTCTCGGTCGATCACGCAGATCGTGCCCAATTTGGACCCGTCTTCCGCGATTACCGGGGCACCGGCGTAAAAGCGGATCCCGGGGTCGCCGGTCACCAGAGGGTTGGCGTGGAACCGTTCGTCGAGAGTGGCATCGCTCACCACCATCACGCCGGAATCCTCGATCGCATGAGCGCAGAACGAGACCGAACGGGGCGTTTCGCGCGCGTCGATGCCGACTTTCGCCTTGAACCACTGCCGATGCGTATCGACCAGAGACAGGAGCGCGATCGGCACTTTGAAGCGCTCTGCGGCCCGCAGGACGATCTCGTCGAATTCAGGCTCGGGAGGTGTGTCGAGCAGACGATAGCCGTGGAGCGTTTGAAGCCGCTTGAGTTCGTCGTCGCGCATACTGAATCCTGCCATTTCCCCTCTCATTCGTTAAAGCCTTTGGGTTGCAAAACATTTAACTCGATGATCGATGCCTAGATCGGGCGCCGACCGCGCACGGCGAGACGCGCGCTACGTTTGGCCCCGGAGATACTTCTCGCGAAAATACTCTTCGCTACCCGGCTTTACGGGCCGAATCGCGCGCCGGTGACGCCGCGCCAGACAAAACAGCAAGGTCGGCCAGAGCACCGTGTTGGCGACATCGACGGCCGGCTCCCAGCCACGGGCTTCCGGACTCGCGCACAGCGCATCCATCGATTCGTTAACGAGGGCGAGAAGGTAAACCATCGCGATCGGCAGCCGCGATCCCACGCCGCGCCCGAACAGCACGGTCGCCACGACCAGTATCAGCAGCCCGGCATGGAGATGAAGAAGATCATCGCTCGCCCCGATGGCGGCTTCCAGGCTCCGCTTCGTCTCAGCATACAAAACGAGCGGATTCATCGCGGCGGACCCAAACGCAACTTTCTCATGCCGATCCATCGCATCAAGGCGTTGCGTAAGGATTGCGGCCCCATCGGGAAAACACCGGAGGGGGCTCGCAAATGAAGGGCAGCCTGGGCAGATGGCGCCAGCGAGCGAACGTTTGGGATTGTTGCTGGAAGCGGCCCGTTGCCGGGCCGCTTTGACCCAGTCGTCTACGGCTTCTGGGCGAACCAGATGACGTGACTGGCGGCACCGGTTTCGTCGGTTTCGTAGATCATGGTTTCGTGCACTTCGAACCCGGCGTCGCCGAGCCTCAATGCAAAGGCGGGATCCGGGTAGGCGGACCAGACGGCGAGAATGCCGCGGGGGCGCAGGGCATTCATCGCGGCCCTGAGACCGGCGCGATCGTAGAGATTGTCGTTGGCGGGGCGCGAAAGGCCGTCCGGACCGTTGTCGACATCGAGCAGGATCGCATCGTAAGCCTGTCGCGCCGCGCCGATCAGCATCGCGACGTCTTCGTTGACGAGCATGATTCTGGGATCATCGAGGCAGCCGGCGGTCAGCTTGTGCATCGGCCCGTGGGCCCAGGCGATGATCTCGGGCACGATCTCGGCGACGATCACATTGGCATCGGAACCGATCACGGCAAGCGCGGCGCGCAGCGTGTAACCCATGCCGTAGCCGCCGATCAGCCATTCGGCCCCGACGCGTGCGCCCAGACGGGCGAAGGTCATGCTGGCAAGCGCGGCTTCCGAAGTGCTGGCCCGCGTGCTCATGAGCTCGGCATTGGCGAGCAGGATCGTGAACTCGTCCTCGCGTTGCATCAGGCGCATCTCGACGCCGTCGGGCACATGGGCGGTCGCGATCCACTCGTGACCGTCCATCGGGTCGGACCCGCTTTCGCTGAGCGAGGCTATTTGCGGGCCTTGCGCGCGGCATAGCGCGCGTCGCGAGCGGCCTTGCGCTCGGCTTCGGTCAGCTTGGGCTTGGCCTTGCGAGCCGCTTCGGCTTCGGCGCGGGCCTGTTTTTCCGCCTTGGCCTGGGCCTGGCGGGCTTCGCGTTCGGCCTTTGCAGCTTCGCGCTTGGCGGCCAGTGCGGCTTCGCGCTCAGCGGCCTTGGCGCGCAGCGCGGCCTGTTCGGCCGGATCGGGGGCGGGCTTGGCCTTGAGCATTGCCAGCGCCTTGGCGCGCGCGGCCTGGGCCGCGTTCACCCTGTCGTTCACTCCGGGTTCTTTGTACTTCGCCATCGTTCCTCGCTTCAGCACCACGCCCGTTCTGGCGGGCCATACGGAAAGAAGCGGGGAAGGGGGCCAGGGGTCCGAATATTCGCAAACCGACTTCGCACTGCTGGCTACCGGCACTTCGGGGCCCGCAATTTCCGGTTCTTAACCCAGCCAGTGGCGGGTGCCGAAGAACGGCCTTGCCCGATACTGTGCCAAGTTCGACTTGGACTGCCTGGTGCGGTCGAGAAGACTCGAACTTCCACGGGCTTTCGCCCACAACGACCTCAACGTTGCGCGTCTACCAATTCCGCCACGACCGCTAAATCATCGGGGTCCGGAAAAAGGACCGGCCCCAAGGCAGGAGCGCGCCCTTAGCAAGCGACGTTCAGGGCTGCAAGCACTCATGGTCGCAATGTCGGAATTGTTTTTGCGGCCGTCTCCAGCCGCCCGGTCAGGCGGGCTTCCAGCCGATCTCGGCGACGACGGCCGCCTTGGGCACGTCGGTGACGGCCTCGTTGATCTTGATCGATTCGCCCGGGCGCAAAGTGCGGCGCGGCGGCACCACTTCCCAGCTGTAGACCACGCGGTTGCGGGCGTCGCGCAGCACGATGAGAATAGTCGGCACCGTGCGGGTTTCGCTGCCCACATTGGTCACCGTACCGCTTGCGCCGAAAAACTCGGTGCCGTTCGGCAGGGTCCGCTTGTCCTGCCGGTTGCGCGGGAAATCGAGCTGCAAGTCGCGCTGCGCCTCGGCGAACGTGGGGCGCGGGATCGGCATCCAATCCGGCACGCCGCTCCAGGCGACCACCGCCGCGAGACCCAGCGTCACGACGCCGAATATGACTGCGAGGTAAGTGCCGATCCGAGCCCAGTTGCGCCGAGGACGGAACGGTGGCGCGTAATCGAAGCTGGACGGGCCTTCGTCGGAATACGTGAAAGCTTCGGTGTCGTCGTAGACCCGAGGGGGTTCGGCGCCCTCAGGAATCCGCGACGGGGCCGAATCGAAGGAGGGAGCCGGCTCTTGCTCCGGCTCGTGCGGCATATCGGCAACGGATGGCGGCTCTGCGACCGGCGGCGCTGTCGGGGGTGCAGTCGGAGCCGGCCGGGCCGCGGCATCGTTCGGCGACGGCGAAGGTGAGGGCGAGCCCGAACGGGCGGGGGCGGGTGGCGCGGCAGGGGCTGCATCCTGTGCCTCCCGACGGACCGGTGCCTCCTGACGCGGCGCGTCGCGGGACGGCGGGGTCTCGGCCTCGGCCAGCTGCGGCCCTTCCTGGAACCAGCTGTGGCGGCACTTGGCGCAGCGCACGGTCCGCCCGTCTATACCGATCGCGCTATCGGGGACCGCGTAACGCGTGGAACAGGCCGGGCAAGTCAAGATCATGTCTGGCTTAAACATGACTGTTGCATGGCCGACAAGCGGCACGGCTGTGGGCGGAGCGCAAGACTGCCTTTTTTCCACATTCATTGCTGTCTATGGGACAGCTCGGCATTCGCGACAGGTCCGTTAACGTAAAGCGACATGCGGTTAAGGATGGGTATTGAGTTCGGGGCGATGACACAGGGGGCCGACACCGAGATCGTCCAGTTCGACAACGTCGGCCTGCGCTACGGCACCGACCGCGAGGTCCTGAGCGACTTGTCGTTCACGCTCTATCCCGGCAGTTTCTACTTCCTCACCGGCGCGAGCGGGGCCGGCAAGACGTCGCTGCTCAAGCTGCTCTATCTTTCGCTGCGCCCATCGCGCGGGGCCATTCGTATGTTCGGCTCGGACGCCATTACTCTGCCCCGGGGCAAGCTGCCCGAACTGCGGCGCCGGATCGGCGTCGTCTTCCAGGACTTCCGGCTCGTCTCGCACCTTTCGGCTTACGACAACGTGGCGCTGCCGCTGCGGGTTTCGGGTTTCACCGATGCGGAACTGCACAAGCCGGTATCGGACATGCTCGAATGGGTGGGGCTCGCCGGGCGGATGAACGCGCGGCCCGCGACGCTTTCGGGCGGCGAGCAACAGCGCGTCGCGATCGCGCGCGCGATCATCGGACGACCGCAGATGCTGGTCGCGGACGAGCCGACCGGCAACGTCGATCCCGACATGGCGATCAAGCTGCTGCGCTTGTTCGAAGCGCTCAATCGCCAGGGCACCACCGTGGTGGTCGCGACTCACGACGTTCACTTGCTCAGGAAAGTGCCCGAGTCCCTGATCATGCGGCTCGACAACGGACGGCTGTTCGATCCCACCGGGGCCTTGCGCTATCCGCCGCGAAGGGCCGGGCGGTGAGCCGGCCGACCAGCATCGGCGCGGTGGTCAGCCGCGGGCGGCGCACGTTCAGCGGGGGCGGCTCCGAAATCGTGCCGCAGTCGCGCTTGTCCGGACCGATGCCCTGGGTGATAGCGATCATGGTGGCGTTGACCGTGATCGCGCTCGCCGCCGGTCTTGCGCTAGGCAACGCGGTGAGTTCCGCGCGCGCCGAGCTCGAAGGCGGGTTGACCGTGCAACTGGTCGAAGCGCGCGAGGAAGAACGCGATGCGCAGGCCGAGGCGGCACTGGCAGCACTGCAGGACATGCCCGGCGTCGTCTCCCTTCGCCGCGTGCCACGCGAAGAAGTCGATGCGCTGATCGAACCCTGGCTCGGCGAGGACATCGGCGGCACGGCGGGGGACAGCGTCCCGGTCCCGGCCCTGATCGACGTGCGTCTCGACGGCACGGCGACGCAGCAGCGATTGCGCGAGGTCGAACAGCGCTTGCGCCCGGTCGCGCCTTCGGCCCGGATCGATGCGCAAGCGAACTGGCTGCGCCCGGTGTTCGCGGCCATCACCTCGCTGCAGTGGCTGGCCATAGCCCTGGTCGCCTTACTGTTCGTAGCCCTTGCGGCGGCCGTGCTGCTGGCGGCGCGCACGGCCTTGGGCACGAACCGCGAAACGATCGAGATCGTGCACTTGCTGGGCGGAACCGACGGACAAATCGCGCGCGTCTTTCAGCGTTCGATCGGGGTCGACGCGCTGGGCGGCGGCGTGGTCGGGCTGGTTCTCGCCGCGGCGGTCATCCTCGCGCTCGGACGCCGGTTCTCGGGGCTCGGCGCGGGCATGGTCGACAACGGCGCGCTCGGCCTGGTCGATTGGCTGCTGCTGGCGCTGGTTCCGGTCGTTACGACGCTGCTCGCGATGGTGACGGCCCGCATCACCGTCATTCGCACATTGCGCAAGATGCTGTAACCGGCGTCGTCATGTATCGTCGTCTCGTCGCTGCGATCGTTCTTGTATGGGCGATCGGATTCCTCTGGTTCGCGGTTGCCCTCCCGTCGCCGGCGGGGGATGCGCGCACCGATGCCATCATCGTCCTGACGGGCGGCACGGGACGGATCGACCGCGCGCTCGACTTGCTGCGCCGCCGCCAGGCGCCGCAGCTTCTGGTCTCCGGCGTCGATCCCGAAGTACGCGCCGTCGATTTCCTTGCGGAATACACCGTGTCTCCCGAGCTACTCCACTGCTGCGTAACTCTGGGCCGCGATGCTTACGACACGGAAAGCAACGCGATCGAGGCAGGCGACTGGGTTCGCTCGCGCAAGGCGAAGACCGTTCGGCTGGTGACGTCAGACTGGCATATGCGCCGCGCAGCGCTGGAGTTCGAACGTGAGATGCCCAAAGGCGTGGTCGTGATGCGCGACGCGGTCGCCACGCAGCCGAGCCTCAGGATCCTGTTCCTCGAATATCACAAGTGGCTGGCGCGTCTGGCGACGAACCTGTGGAAGGCAACATGAAGCCGACGCTTGGCGAAAGGCTGCGCACGGTCGCGTTCTGGGTCGTTTTCTATGGCGGCAGTCTGTTCTACGTGCTGGCGGCCCTTGCCGCTTTGTCGATCGCGCGCAGCAGCTTTCGCCGCATCGTTCGCGGCTGGTCTGACTGGCACCGGTGGTGCGCCAGGCATCTGCTGGATATCGAGATCGTGCTCGAAGGGGACCTTCCCGAGCATGGCGCGCTGATCGCCATCAAGCACGAGAGTTTCTTCGAAGCGATCGATCTGCCCGCGCTGATCCGCGAACCTGCGGTCTTCGCCAAGGTGGAGTTGCTGCGCATTCCCTTGTGGGGGCGCGTCGGGGCGGCGTACGGTCTGGTCCCGGTCGAGCGCCAGCAAGGCGCGACGGCGCTGCGCAAGATGCTGGCCGCGGCGCGGCACTATCTGGCCGAGGGGCGCCCGCTCGCCATCTTTCCCGAAGGCACGCGCGTCCCGCAAGGAACGCGCGCGCCTCTTGGGGCGGGGTTCGCGGGGCTGTATAAGCTGCTCGGCCTGCCGGTCGTCCCCGTGGCGACCGACAGCGGGCGGCTCTACCAGCGCCGCTGGAAACGGAGCGGCGTCGTCACGTATCGCGTCGGGCAGACTATTCCGCCGGGCCTGCCCAGAGCGGAAATGGAGCAGCGCGTGCTCGATGCGATCAACGCGCTCAACCCGACGCCGTAGTGACGGTTACGCCGCTTCCACCTCGACCGTCTGCGAATTCATGTCGGCCCGCGCATAAGACGTGAGGAACGACACGTCGGCGGCATCGCGCCCGACGCCGATCTTGGCCATGCCGTCGGACGACGACATGCCCGTGGCATCGACCATGTACCAGGTCCCGTCGAGGAAGACTTCGGCGACGGCATGGAAATCCTGCGGCGTAACGCCCAGGCCATAGACGCTGACGAAGCGGGCCGGAATCGTGCTGGCGCGAGCGAGCGTGATCATCAAGTGCGCAAAGTCGCGGCACACGCCCTGGCGATCGACATAGGTCTGCATGGCGCCGGTTTCGGCATTGCTGCTGCCTGCCGCATAAGTGATGTGCGAATAGATCCAATCGCTGATCGCCGCGATCCGCGCCCCGCCCTCGAGCGAGCCGAAATCGGCGTTCGCCAAGGACTGGAACCGATCGGACGGGCAGAACCGCGAGGGAAGCAGATACTGGATCGTCTCGCCCGGCAGGAGATGCGGCGGAACCGCGGAGAGGCTGGCGATATCGCCGCTGAGGCGCTCGATCTCGACTTCGGCTTCGTAGCGCACCGTCAATTGACCCTCGTGCCGCAGCCAGATGCGATCGCCGATCGAATCATGCCCCGGAACGCGCGCGAAATGCTGGGTCGGCGGCAAGTCGATATGCGCGTGACGCACGGTCTGTTCCGGAATCATCGCGGCTTCGACTTGCAGCAGGACATCGGTGCAATCGGGAAGGTAGTAGTCGAGCTCGGACTTGATCTTGAGTTTCATAGGATGAGGTGGCCCCGAATGAATGGCGTTCGCCCGCCAAAAGCGCGAGCGAGATTGTGGCTCCCGGTAAGGAGTAAATAATAATCAGCGCTGGTTTCGACGATGGTCGCCGCGACCGAAATCGGGGCGCGCATCGTCTTGACCTTCCTCGATAATCGAGCGGCGCGTGGCCCGCGTACGCTCGAAATGGCTGAACAAGGCTTCGCCGTCCCCGACACGGATCGCGCGCTGGAGTGCGGTGAGATCTTCGGTAAAGCGCTGCAGCATCGTCAGCACCGCGTCCTTGTTGGACAAGAAGACATCGCGCCACATCGTCGGATCGGACGCGGCGATCCGGGTAAAATCGCGAAAACCGCCCGCGGAATACTTGATGACTTCGCTGCGCGTGACTTCTTCGAGATCGGACGCCGTGCCGACGATGGTGTAGGCGATGAGGTGCGGCAAATGGCTGGTCACGGCAAGGACCAGATCGTGATGCTCGGCATCCATGATCTCGACATTGGCGCCAAGCGTCTCCCAGAACTCGACCAGCGCCGAAAGCTTGAGCAGGTCGGTCTTCTCGGGCGGCGTGACGATGCACCAGCGGTTCTGGAACAGGCTGGCGAAGCCGGCGTCCGGGCCCGAATTCTCGGTGCCGGCGACCGGGTGAGCGGGGATCACGGTGTGATCGGGTAGGGCTTCCGCCAAGGCCGCCGCGATCGAGGACTTGCTGGACCCGACGTCGCTGACGAGCGCATCGGGCCGGATCGCGTCGCGCAGCGCTTGGGCGACCGGGCCGATCGCGCCGGGCGGCACGCAGAAGATCACCAGGTCGGCACCTTGCACCGCGTCTTCCGGCGTATCGCAGACTTGCGAGACGAGGCCACGCTCGGCGGCGCGGGCGCGGGTTTGCGGGCTGATGTCGTAGCCGCTCGTCGCGACGCCGGGCAGGCAAGCCTGGACCGCGAGCCCGATCGAGCCGCCCTGGAGGCCAAGGCCGATGATCGCGACGTGCCGAAACATCAGCTGGCCTGTTGCGCCATGTCTGCAAGCGCTGCGGCAATCGCGTCCATGTCGGCGGTCTTGCCGATGGTGATGCGCAGTGCCTGCGGCAGACCTTGTCCTGGCAGCCAGCGAACGATGTAGCCGCGCTCGGCGAGGCCCTGGTAGGCGCTCTCGGCAGTCAGCGCGCCCTCGAACAGCACCAGCACGAAGTTCGCTTCGCTCGGCACCGCGCGCAGTCCGCGATTGCCCAGCGCCTCGATCGCGGCGACGAAGCGCGCGCGCTCGGCGGTGTTGTGATCGCGGCTGCGCGTGACGAAATCCTGATCGTCCAGCGCGGCAAGCGCCATCGCTTGTCCGGTGGCGGTCACGTTGAAGGGTCCGCGAATGCGGTTCAGCGTCGCGACGATCGCAGGCGCTCCCGTGCCCCAGCCGATCCGTTCGCCGGCGAGCCCGTAGATCTTCGAGAACGTGCGCGTTACCAGCACGTTATCGTGCGCTTCTGCCAGCGCAAGGGCACCGTCATCGTCCGCTTCGCCGAGGTATTCTCCGTAAGCCTGGTCGACGACCAGCAGAACGTCCCGGGACAAGGCGGCGTGAAGCCGTTCGAGCTCGGCTCGGGGGAGGAAGCAGCCCGTCGGGTTGTTGGGATTGGCAAGGAACACCACGCGAGTCCGCTCGCTGACGCAAGCCAGCAGAGCGTCGACGTCGGTACCGAAGTCGCGATCGGGTGCGACCACGGGGTTGGCGCCGCAGCGCCGCGCCGCGATGTCGTAGACCGAAAAGCCATAGCGCACGTAGAGCACGTCGTCGCCATGGCCCGCATAGCCTTGCGCCGCGAGATTGAGCAATTCGTCGGACCCTGTGCCCATGACTACGCGCGCCGGATCGATCCCGTGCCGCGCGCCGATCGCAGCGCGCAGGGACGTGCTGTCGGGATCAGGGTAAAGCGAAGCCGCTGCCGCGCTGCTCCGCGCGGCCAGCGCCGCCTGGCTGCTCCCCAAGGGGTTTTCGTTGGCCGACAACTTGATCAGTGGGCGACCGTCCGCTCCGGTCGATTTGCCGGGAACGTAGGCGTGGATCTGTTCGATCCAGGGCTTGGGCACGGGGCCGCGCGAAAGGGTTTTGATATCGCTCATGGCGCCGGTGCCCATAGCCGAGCTTCGCGCCGATGGACAGCCGCGACATCGCTTGAAGAGCCAAGCCGTGATTGACAGCCCGCTGCGGCTGGATCAATCCGCACCGCACCATGGCCAGTGTCTCTGAAACCGATACCAGCAAGGTCCTCGCGCTGTCCGCGCCGCTGCCGCTCGATGGCGGGCAGACGCTTGAGAACGCGCAGATCGCCTATGAGGCTTACGGCACCTTATCGGCCGCGAAGGACAACGCGATTCTCGTCACGCATGCGCTGACGGGAGACCAGTACGTCGCGAGCCGCCATCCGATTACCGGCAAGGCCGGCTGGTGGACGCGCATGGTCGGGCCGGGCAAGCCGATCGATACCGACCGCTATTTCGTGATCTGCGCCAATGTGATCGGCAGTTGCATGGGCTCGACCGGTCCCGCCAGCACCGCGCCTGACGGCAAGCCGTGGGGCATGCGATTCCCGGTGATCACGATCCGAGACATGGTGCGCGGCCACGTCGCGCTGCTCGACGCGCTCGGGATCGAACGGCTCCATGCGGTCGTCGGCGGTTCGATGGGCGGTATGCAGGCGGTCAGCCTCGCGGCGAACTTTTCCGAGCGGATTGGCGCGGCGCTGATCATCGCCTCGACCGCGCGACATTCGGCGCAGAACATCGCCTTCCACGAAGTCGGGCGGCAAGCGATCATGGCCGACCCAGCCTGGCGCGAAGGGGATTACTATTCGCACGGCAAGGGCCCCGAAAAGGGCCTCGCCGTCGCGCGCATGGCGGCGCACATCACCTACTTGTCCGAGGCGGGGCTGACCGAGAAGTTCGGCCGACGCCTGCAGGATCGCGATGCGAAGACCTTCGGTTTCGACGCCGATTTCCAGGTCGAAAGCTACCTGCGGTATCAGGGGCTGTCGTTCACCGATCGTTTCGATGCGAACTCCTACCTCTATATCACGCGCGCCATGGACTATTTCGATCTCGCCGAGGAGCACGGCGGCTTGCTCGCGCGTGCGTTCAGCGGATCGCGAGCGCGCTTTTGCCTCATCAGTTTCGATACCGACTGGCTCTACCCGACCGCCGAATCGCGCAACATCGTCCACGCGCTCAGCGCGGCGGGTCTTCCAGTGAGCTTCGTCGAATTGTCCGCGCCGTTCGGCCACGATTCCTTCCTGCTCGACGTGCCCGCGCTCGATAAGGTGGTGGCGGGGTTCCTGGGATGATCGCCTATTCGGATGCGACCGATCGGTTCGACATGGACCGGATCCACGCCTGGCTGGCGTCCAGCTACTGGTCACCCGGGATCGCACGCGAAGCTGTCGAGCGGCAATTCGCCGGATCGCATAATCTTGGCGCGTTTCATCGCGACAAAGGTCAGGTCGGGTATGCCCGCGTGGTGTCGGACAAGGCGAGCTTCGCCTGGATCGCGGACGTGATCGTCGATCCCGATGCCAGAGGCGAAGGTGTCGGCCGCGGTCTCGTCGGCTGGTTTCTCGAGCATCCCGACTACGCCACGGTACGCCGATTCGCGCTGGTCACTGCCGATGCGCACGGCGTCTACGCCGGGGTCGGTTTCCACGCACCCTTGCGGCCCGAGCGCTACATGGAGCGACTATCGCCCGAGTTCGCGCGCCAGATCAGCGTCGGGATGCCGGAACCTCGCTCATGACCAGCCTTCGCCCCGACCTCGCGATCATCGCCGAGAACGTCGCGCCGAGTTCGCGAGTGCTCGACGTCGGGTGCGGCGACGGTACGCTGCTTGCCGCGCTACGCGACCGCAAGGGTTGCGATGCCCGAGGCATGGAGATCAACGCGGCCAACGTTGCGGAATGCGTGGGTCGCGGCTTGTCGGTGATCCAGGGTGATGCGGACAAGGATCTGCCCTTCTACCCGGACCAGTCGGTCGACTACGCGATCCTCAGCCAAACGCTGCAGACGACGATGCGGCCGGCCGAAATCCTCGAACAGCTCTTACGTATCGGCCGCAAGGCCTTCGTCAGTTTCCCGAATTTCGGACACTGGCGAGTGCGGACCTCGTTGCTGTGGAACGGCCGGATGCCGGTCACGCGGCTGCTGCCGGTCGCCTGGTACGAGACGCCCAACATCCATCACCTGACGGTCGAGGACTTTCGCGGCCTGATTGCCGAGCGCGGCATCCGCGTCGAGAACCAATGGTTCCTGCGCGGCGATCGCGATTGCCACCCGGCTGCGGCCAACTTCCGCGCCGAACACGCCGTGTTCCTGCTGAGCAACTGACCGGCGCGATCTCCCGCTCGGCGGCTTGATGAAGGCGTCAGTTGCTCCGCCCGGCGTCGTGGACCAGCAGCACACTGTCGTCGCGCGCCAAGGCCCATAGCGACAGTCCCGCCCCCCGCGCACGCTCGACCGCGAGCGATGTCGGCAGCGAGATCGTGACCAGCGTCGTCGCCTCGGCGCGCACCGCCTTCTCGACGATTTCGTAGCTGCACCGCGCCGTCGAAAGCAGGAACCCAGGCGTCAGCGGCGTTCGCTGGCGCAGCGCCGCCCCGGTGACCTTGTCGATCGCATTGTGCCGGCCGACATCTTCGCGCACCAGGCGGAGATCGCCCTCCGGCCCCGCCAGCGCTGCGGCATGCGCTGCGCCCGTCGCGCGGCCGAGGCGCTGGTGCCCGGAAATCGCGCCGACCGCCGCGAAAATCGCGCGACTATCGATGCGGACGTGGGCGGCGACCCGGGGCAGGGGGCTCGCCAGCGCTTCGAGATTCTCGATCCCGCACAAGCCGCAACTCGATTCCGCGACGCGCCGGCGGACGCGCTCGTTCAATCGTTCTTCGCCGAGCCCATCGATTATCGTCCGCACGATCCAGCCGTGCTCGACCTCGGCCACCGCCGTGTCGACCACGGCCCGCGCATCCTGTGCCAAGCCTTCGGCGATCGCGAAACCGCACGCGAAATCCTCGAGGTCTTCGGGCGTCGCCATCATCACGGCATACGCGACGCCGTTGAACTCCAGCGCCACCGGCGCTTCCGGAACCCAGGCGCGCGAAACCACGCGGCGGCGACCGTCCCGTCCAATCTCGGTGGGCTGTTGCGTCACGGCCGTCGCAGTCAGCCCATGTTGAGGCCGTGATAGGCTCCAAGCTTGTTGCCATCCGGATCGCGAAGGTACGCGCCGAACGCACCGCGCGCTTGCGGCTTGGCTTCAGGTTCGCCTTCGCTGGAGTCGCCGTTGGCGATCCCGGCCGCATGCCATGCCTTCACTTCGTCGTCGCTCTGCGCTTCGAAGATCACCGTCCCGCCATTGGCGTGCGTTACCGGATTGCCGTCGCGCGCCGGCCCAAGCACGAACTTGATCCCGCCGGGCAAGGAATACATCACGATCGGGTACTGCGCCGGCGTTTCTCCGGGTTCGACGCCTAGGGCACCGAAGGTCGCATCGTAGAAAGCCCTAGTTTTCTCAAGGCCGGCGCTGCCCAGTCGCATGCTCTTCAACATTACTCGTACATCCTCTCGATCGGGCGCCGTCAGCCGAATGCGTGAAGCACGCTTTCGCCGGCCTCGGTCTTGCGCATGCGATATAGGAGGGCGCGAATGGCAGGGTCAATGCGGCGGGAAGCGCCAAGGCGAAGGCCTGACACCGTTGTCACCGTGCTCCCTCGCAGGGGCGCGGCACACGCACTGCGCCCCCATCTTATCCACGCCTATAACCCGGCCCTTCGCCAACCGGCGGGTGGACGCGCCCCGGCCGCTTTGGCATCCCTGAAGGAATGTGGCACATCTACCAGTTCCCCCTCTGTCCGTTCAGTCGCAAGGTGCGCCTGTTGATGAGCGAGAAGGGCCTCGCTTACGAGCTGCGCACCGCCTGGCCCTGGAAGGACGGCGAGCTTCTCCATCAGCTGAATCCCGCCGGCCGCACGCCGATCCTGCGCGACGAGGAAAAGGACGTCACGCTGTCCGACAGCCGGGCGATCTGCGAATATTTCGAGGAAACGGTCGACCGCGCGCCGCTGATCAGCGGTACTTCGGCGCAGCGCGCCGAGCAGCGCCGGTTGATCGCGCTGTTCGACGAGAACTTCTTCGGCGACGTCGCCGCCCCGCTGCTCTCCGAAAAGATGATCAAGCGGCTTTCGGGCGCATCCCCGGTGGCGAGCGCGCTGCGCGACGCGATGAAGCTGGGCCACGACTATCTCGACTATATCGATTACTTGATCGACCACCGCCCCTGGCTCGCCGGGCCGACGATGACGCTGGCGGATCTCACCGCCGCAGCGCACATCTCGGTGGCCGACTACCTGAGCGGTCTCGATTGGTCGTCGCACAAGCAGGCGCACGGCTGGTACATGGTGATCAAGAGCCGGCCGAGTTTCGGCCCGCTGCTGAAAGAGCGGATGGACGTGATCCAGCCGCCGCGGCACTATCCCGACGTCGATCTTTGAACGATTGCTGGTTGCAGCAGGCTCGGCGAGTACCGCGCCGGTTTCCGCCTTGCCCAGGCAGTCGTGCCTAAGGCGCAGGCGTAGCGTCGCCGAACCGGCCGTGCTTGCGGTAGGGGACCATCCAGCGATCTAGAAACAGCTCGAGCGGTCGCGGATGCACGCCGAGATCGGTGATCTGCGGCAAGCTGCCCCCGGCAACGCTCCCCGCCTTGAGCAAGGCATACTGGTCGCTCGAGATCGGCCCGCCCGGAAGAAAGCCCATCACCGTTGCCAAGCCGCTGCCGATCGCATCGGGCAGTTCGATGAAGGAGCGGTTGCGGCCTTGCGCGTGAGCAATGCGGCGATGCAGTTCGATCATCGAGATCGCCTCTGGCCCCGCGACTTCGAAAGTCTTGCCCGCGGCCGTTTCCGGCACGGCGATGGCGTTGCTCACCGCATCGGCGAGATCGTCCACGAATAGCGGCTGTACGCGCGCCTCGGGCGCGAAGACCGGCAGGAACGGCGCGCTCGAAATCAGCCGCGCGAACATCTGGATGAACTGGTCGTCAGGACCGAACAGCAGCGAAGGGCGCAGGATCGTCGCTTCGGGAAAATGCGCGCGAACCGCCTCTTCGCCTTGCGCCTTGGTACGCGAATAGGCGATCGGCGACTGCGCGTCGCAACCGAGCGCGGAAATGTGCACGAAGGACTGCGCGCCGGCCTGCTTCGCCGCCTCGGCCACTTGGCCGACACCCTTTCCCTGCAACGCGTCCAGATTGCCCGAGAACGCGCCCACGAGGTACACGACCGCATCCGATCCCGCGAGGGCAGGGCCCAGCGTTTCCGGGCGCGTCACGTCGACGCGGGCGAAAGCGACCTGCCCGAGGTTGCCGAGCGGCTTGATCATGTAGGCTTTTTCGGGATTGCGGCTGGCGATGCGCAGCCGCGCGCCACGGGCGAGCAACTCTTGCGCGAGATGCCGCCCGACGAAGCCGCTGCCGCCGAGCACGGTAATGACCTTGCCGGTAAGGGGGGGTATCGCGCGATCGTTCATGGCCGTTCTGAATCCTTCGTGCGTTGCCTGGGCCTGCCTGCAACGGCCCTTGGCACAGCCCCCCGGCAACGGCAACCGGGCAATCGTGCCTCTCCCGCTCGTGACCGTTGACAAGCCTTCACGCACCCCCTATCGGCCCCCTCCTACCCGCGGCGCTGCATGGCGTCGCCCGTGCCCAGATGGCGGAATTGGTAGACGCACCAGCTTCAGGTGCTGGCGCTCGCAAGGGCGTGGAGGTTCGAGTCCTCTTCTGGGCACCATTTGTTCTTCTCGGAACATCCCAAAAAGTGTATTAAACCCGCAGAAATCCAAGGGAATTGGCCCTTGGATCGTGCCGGATCGTCCCGCCTTTTCTCGGGGGTTCCGCACATTTTTGCGGGCCTTTTGCGGGCCTTTGCAAAAACCACATTGGGAAAAGGCCCGCACATGCCTCTGACCGAAACTCGGCTTCGCGCGCTCAAGCCAAAGGACAAACCGTACAAGGTCGCCGATGATCGCGGATTGTACATCGAGGTCTCTCCATCGGGCGGCAGACTCTGGCGATTTCGCTATCGAATCGGCACCGTTGAGAAGAAGCTCTCCATCGGCTCCTATCCCGAAATCAATCTTAAGGACGCGCGCCAAGCCGCCTACGAGGCTCGCGTCAAAGTCGCGTCGGGCGGTGACCCCGCGATGGACAAGCGCAAGCAGAAGATCCGTTCGGAATTCCTGTCCGCCCAGACATTCGAGGCGGTGGCACGCGAGTACATCGATGAGATGATGGTGCAGAACGGCCGGGCGGATGCGACGATCATCAAGGCGAACTTCTTCCTCGACCAGCTGACAGATGCCATCGGCAGTCGTCCGATTGACGAGATCGAGCCATTCGAGGTGCTGGCTCCCCTCAAGCGCCTCGAAGCGAAGGGCAAGCACGAGACCGCCAAGAAGACCCGATCCTTTGCGAGCCGTGTATTTCGCTATGGGGTTGCCACGACGCGCTGCAAAGGCGACCCTACGACCATGCTCCGCGGGGCGCTGATCACGCCCAAGGCAAAGCACTATGCCGCGATCCTTGAGCCGAAGGACCTTGGCGGGCTGCTGCGCGCGATCCAGGACTACACTGGCAACTTCATCACCCGGTACGCCCTGCTCATCGCACCCCATGTCTTTGTACGCCCTGGCGAGCTGCGGCATGCCGATTGGAAGGAGATCGACCTGGAAGAAGGCGTCTGGCGCATCCCAGAGGGCAAGATGAAGGCGCGCCGTCCTCATGCCGTGCCGCTGTCCACGCAAGTGGTCGGGTATCTCAAGGAACTTGCGGAGATGGTCGGTACCGAGGGCTATGTGTTCCCCTCCGCCCGTGCTTCTGTTCGCCCGATGAGTGAGAACACCTTGAATGCCGCCTTCCGCCGGATGGGCTTCACAAAGGACGAGGTCACCGCTCATGGTCTGCGGGCAACCGCTTCAACCATGCTGAACGAGAGCGGTCTCTGGAATCCGGACGCGATCGAACGAGGATTGGCACATGGTGATAGCAACGCCGTTCGCGGCGTCTACCACCGTGGCAAGCACTGGGATGAACGTGTCCGCATGGCGCAGTGGTGGAGCGACTACCTCGATACGATCCGGGAGGGCGGTAAGGTCATAAATGTGGCGTTCGCCAAGGGATAAGCTCAGTTTGACGGAGCTCGGTTCCAAACTGGCAAGCGATATTGTGGTGGGTTTCGAATTCCTCACGCTGGCGAACAAAACAAAAACACGATAGTCTTCCCCTGCATTCCGCGGAGGGCCGCATGTTCGATGAGCTATCCCGTATCCTTCGTCAGTTGGATGGGCAGAAGATTACCGTCACGCCGGATATCGCAGTCGACGAAGACGGATACATCGACCGCGAGTGTCCTCACGACGACTGCATGTTCGAATTCAAGGTTTATGATCAAGACTGGCGTGAAATCGTGCGCGATGAAGAGGTGTTCTGCCCTTTTTGCGGACACGCGGCCGATGCTCAGAAATGGTGGACAACCGAGCAAATCGAGAAAATTCAGGAGCAGGCCCTCGCGCATGTAAAAGGCACAATCAACCAGGCGATGCGCCGTGATGCTGACGCCTTCAATCGGCGCCAGCGCAAAGGCAGCTTCATCACCATGAAAATGAAGGTCGATCGTGGCTTTCGTGAAGTTGTCCTCCCCGCGTCTGCAGCGGAGCCGATGCGACTCAAGCTGACTTGCGAGGAATGCTCTTGCCGCTTCGCGGTGATCGGTTCTGCGTTCTTTTGCCCCTCGTGCGGCCACAACAGCGCTGACAGAGTGTTTCGGCAATCGCTCAACGCCATCCGCGCTTCTCTTGACGCAATCCCTGCAATCCGGAGCGGGATTTCTGATGCCGATGCGTCAGAGAATACCATTCGCCTGCTCACCGAAGCAGGCCTTCAAAACGTCGTCATGGCTTTCCAGCGTTTTGCAGAAGCACATTACCAACGTCAGCCAGCTCCAATCAGAGTCCGACGAAACGCGTTCCAGAATCTCTCTGAAGGAAGCCAGTTATGGCGAACGGCCTTCGGAAAGGGCTTTGACGATCACCTGAGCACCTCGGAACTCACCGAACTGACACGCCTCTTTCAGCAGCGGCATCTCTTGGCGCACCGCGAAGGCATTGTTGATGCAGACTATATTTCACGGAGCGGAGACCCGACCTACCGTGAAGGACAGCGCTTGGTCATCCGGGAGTCGGTTGTGCGAATGGCGCTGCAACTCGTCGAAAAGCTTAGTGTAGGAATGGCCGCGGACCTCGCGCCCTCGGATTAGCTTGCCTTGCCTGCGCCCGGGTTCTTTCTGAGCTGCTCGAATCGATCAGCCACTTCGCGCCACATGGCGACACCACCGTCATCGTTTACAGACGTAAGGCGCTCGACCCGACCCAAAATGTAGGTCCCACCTTGATCACCGTGGTTCTTTTCGACCCACAAAGCCACGGCCCAGAGTTCCTGGTCACGGTTCAACACCAAGGTTCGCGTCGTCCCGTCCAGGTGCGAGCAAGGCCTTCGCTAACGAGTTGATCGCCCAGCGATCGGCCGCCCCGAACGACAACCCGCAGCTTGCGCCCAAATCGGTGTTCATCGCGATTTCCGATTGGTCGGACCTCGAAAGCGCCCTCGTTCAACAGGTCGCGAAGCCGGTAAGTCGCCTTCATGCCAAGCTGGTACTCAGAATCACAATTGGGTTCGCTAATCTCGGGGGTGTCGATGTCAGCGATCCTGATCTTCTCGCCCTCGAGCCAGAAGGTGTCGCCATCCACGACGCAAGTGCGGCGCGTGATTCCGCAGAGCTCGAAGCGAGGTGAGGTGCTTCCGGCCATCAGCGAAAGCTTAGGTGTAAGTTCTGAGGGCGCGACCGAGCTCAGACCGGACATCGGCCAATTCAACGCCAACATCCCGCCAGCGAATACAATCGAAAACGCGCCTAGTCCCAACATCCACTCCTTGCGCCGACGCCTGTCGCGCTGCTTCTTCAGTTAGTCCCGGAAATCGAAGCGAAGGACATTGTCATCCTTCGCGCCTCGATCTTCTTTTCGAGCCATCAAACTCGGCCTTCCCCACTCCAGCAATCCATTCTTCATTCATCCCTAGACGAACACCTTTCAGATGCGCGAGCCAATTGCTTGCCATCGATCGAGCACGCTGCGGACATAGCCGGGCGTCTCGCTGTTTCGGGGAATGCCGCCAGCACGCATAACCGCTCCAGGCCCTGCATTGTAGGCTGCGAGGGCGAGATGGATCTGCCCGAACTTGTCCAGCATCTCGCGTAGGTAGCGTGCCCCTCCATCAATGCTCGCGACAGGATCATGCCGGTTTGTGACGCCGAGGTAGCGAGCCGTACCCGGCATCAACTGTGCCAGCCCCGCCGCGCCGGCAGGGCTGATCGCCATCGGATTGAACCGCGATTCGGTCCAGATCAGCGCCTGCAATAGGCCAGGGGGAATCGCGTATCGAAGCTCTGCCTCTCGGACATTTGCCGAATAGATCATCTCGCGAAAAGAGGGCTCAATGACCGCCTTGCGCGGACCCACATTCATCTGGCCCGGGGCCGTAAGGGCCGGCTCGACAGCATCAGGCATTGCAGGTGTTGGTCGATGCTCGAAAATCGCAAAGGATGGCTCTTCGACCTGGGCCGAGACCTGCACCGCTGGAACGGCAGCCAGGAGCATCCCGATCATTCCAAATCTGCTCATCTTCCATCTCGTCGCATTGCTTCGAATCGGAATGGAACGTATAGTGAACACGAGGGTGTAGGAAAGCGCTTTGCGCGCGTGTCCGGGAGGAGAGTTCGCTCGCAAGGGGACGGTTTTTCGAGCTTGAGGAGCTTGCCAATGTCCCCTGCGTTCTCCAGTCCTGCCAACTCGTCCCTTACTTCAGTGGCAATGCAGCTTTGCGAGGAGCTGGGAGGGTATTGGTCCGGCTCCAAGGGCATGGCGCGATGTCCCGCCCACGATGACCGAACGCCCTCGCTCGGCGTGACCCTGGGCCGGCGCGCCATCCTTTTTCATTGTTTCGCGGGCTGCAGCCAGGATCAGGTCCTTACCGCGCTCGCCGCACGAGGTGTTTCGCCGGCAAGCATGTTTTCCGGGAAGGTCGAAGCCGATGCAGGTGCCAGTGTCGGCAAGCCCGCCTACCATGCGTTCGCAGAGCGCATCTGGCGTGAAGCAAGGCCAATCGACGATACTCCCGCCAAGGCCTATCTTCAGGCCCGCGGCATTCGTGCGGTCTCCCGCGTCCTCAGATTTCACCCCCGCACTCCGCTCGGACCGAAGGGAAACACGCAGTATCTGCCTGCTTTGATCGCGGCTGTGACGATGGACCATGGGCTGGTCGGAATTCACCGCACGTTTCTCAATCAGGAAACGCCTACGGTGGCACCTTTCGACAATCCTAAGCGCGCACTTGGGAGTTTGGCAGCGGGTGCCGTTCGCCTCTTCGATCCCGTCGATGGGCGGCTTGGCCTTGCCGAAGGTATCGAGAGCGCGCTTGCGGCCAAGGCGCTGACCCAGATCCCTTGCTGGGCTTCGTTGGGCAATGAGCGTTTTGGCCTTGTGTCTATCCCCGAGAGCGTGCGCGAATTGCACTTGTTTGTCGACAATGATGCAGGTGGCGATCTCGCTGAGGAACGCGCGCGTAGCGCCTACACCAGTGAAAGCCGGAAGATCATCACGCGTCGCCCGCGCGCTCACGGAACAGACTGGAACGACGCATTGCAGGCCTGGCTGCAATCCAAGCTTTAAGCGGGAAAGAGGAGAGAAGGCCTTTGGCCTGATGAAGCCCGACAAACGGACTGGGCTTCGTCAGGAGGTTCCAAATGCTCAGTTCTGCTCCCGTTCTTTTGCTTCCTCCACCATCTGAACCGCTGGTCTTGCTGGCCGCTCGCGCCATCGCCGTAAACCTGGCATCCGGCGAGCCAATCACACGTCGGCAGTTACAGGCGCTTTTGACCGATCATTTCGGCGGCACTGACGCCGAGGGGCGCTGGTCGGTGCGCGATGCGCATCTCGCGCTGGAATTGGCTCAGACCGCGTGCCTGTTGGCCGACGCACTGATCAGCTTGACCGCCCCGGCGGCCAGCGCGGACGGAATGTTTGCGGCGCTGGAAAACATGGCTCCTGTCCAGACTAACCGCAGTCACGAACAAATCGAATGGCAGCAGTTTGCGACGCCGCCGCGCCTTGCGTGGCTTGCCGCCCGGGCTTGCGCGCTAATCCCACACGAGCTCGTGTTGGAACCCTCTGCCGGGACCGGGATGCTCGCTGTCTGGGCGGCAAAGTCTGGTACGCGCCTCGCGCTCAACGAGATCTCTCCGCTACGCCGGGACTGCCTCAGTGCCTTGTTTCCAGACGCGCGGCTGACCGGCCATGATGCCGAACTGATCGACGAATTGCTCGATCGAGCCATCGCGCCAAGCGTGGTGCTCATGAACCCACCCTATTCGCACGGGATCGAGCGAGGCCACGACGCCCGCACGGGGGCGCGGCACTTGCGCTCGGCATGGAGCAGGCTGGCAAACGGCGGCCGTCTCGTTGCGATCATGCCGGAATGGTTCGATTGCCCCAAGTTTCTGGCGGGTCTGAAAGGGCCAGTTTCGCTGCGGCTGAATGCCGCGGTCGAACGTGCGTTCATCAAGAACGGCACCAGGATCACCACGCGACTGCTGGTCATCGACAAGGTGGGAGGCGCCAACGAACCTGTCGCTATTCGCACGAACGAGTTCCGCGAGCTGGTCGATCTTGTTGATGCCTTGCCTGCTCGCGACAGCAGGCAGACAGCCTCTGAACAATCAATCCTCCCGGCTCGTGCGCCGTTCCGCTTGGTAACTGGCCCGCGCAGACCGCTTCCGGCCCCGGCGAGGATCACGCCTGCAGCGTCGATGACCATCGGCGCGCTGACCTACGAGGCGCTTGAAACCCCTGCGCCGCTTGGGACCCAAGTCGGCCACTATCTGCCCTATCGTCCAAGCCGGATCGTTATCGATGGCGCGGCCGAGCATCCAACGCCACTCGTTGAGTCCGTTGCCATGGGTTCGATCTCGGCACCCAAGCCAGACGCGGTCCCGCAGCTTCCCGACGGGCTGGTTGCCAAGGGGCTGCTGTCTGCTGCCCAGACAGAGACCCTGATCTATGCTGCGGGCGCTCATGCGCGCGATCTTCCTGGCCGGTTCGAGCCCGAGGACAAGGGCTGTTCGCTCAAGGCTTCGGCGGAAGGCCAGGTCTACCGGCAGGGCTATTTCCTCGGGGACGGCACCGGCGCTGGTAAAGGCCGCCAGGTCGCCAGTGTCATTCTCGATCGGTGGGTGCGTGGGGAACGCCGCCATATCTGGATTTCGAAGAACGAAGCGCTGCTGGAAGACGCTCGCCGCGACTGGGCCGCCCTTGGCGGTCTCCCGATCGACATCCAGCCGCTGGCGTCCTGGAAGCTGGGCACCCCCATCGCAATGCGTGACGGAATTCTCTTCGTCACCTATCCGACCCTGCGTTCGGGCCGGAGCGACGCAACGCGGCTGGACCAGATCCTCGCCTGGGCCGGTGAAGATTTCGACGGCTTGATCGTGTTCGACGAAGCTCATGCCATGGCCAATGCTGCCGGCGGTGAAGGATCGCGGGGCAAGGTCAAGGGATCGGAGCAGGGCATTGCCGGGGTGCGCCTGCAGAACCTCCTACCCCGGGCAAGGGTGCTCTACGCCTCGGCCACCGGAGCGTCCGACGTCAACAACCTGGCCTATGCGACGCGTCTCGGGCTCTGGGGGCCAGAGACCGCGTTTGCCAATCGCGAGGCCTTCGTGGCCGACATTCGCGATGGCGGAATTGCAGCCATGGAACTGGTCGCGCGGGATCTCAAATCGCTCGGCCTCTATACCGCCCGGGCGCTCTCCTTCGCCGGTGTCGAGTATGAAATCCTCGAGCATTGCCTGACCGAGGATCAGATCGCGGTCTATGATGCCTATGCTGATGCCTGGGCGATCATCCACGCCAACCTGCGCGAAGCGCTGGAGGCCACACGGATCGTCGACACCGAGACCGGGGGGACGCTCAACTCCGGTGCCAAGTCCGCAGCGCTGTCGATCTTCGAGGGAACCAAGCAGCGCTTCTTCGCGCAGTTGCTGCTCTCGATGAAGCTCCCGAGCTTGTTGCCAGCGGTCGATACGGCGATTGCCGACGGGCACGCCGTTGTCGTCCAGCTGGTCTCGACGGCAGAAGCCATGCTCGACCGCCGGCTTGCCGACCTGTCGGACGAGGAACGCGAAGCGCTGGAGATCGATTTGTCTCCGCGGGAATACGTTTAATGTTGAGCTCAACATTAAACGTATTCTTTGCAGTCGCAGTTTATGTCGAGCGTGGCGGCAGGAGGCGCAGGTTTCCTTCGGTTTTCCATGATTTCACTCCAGATAATATATGAGGATCAGGGGAATGTCTGGGGACGGGTC
>NZ_WRPO01000002.1 GCF_009746585.1 Novosphingobium aquimarinum | reverse complement strand
AAATGACAATCCGGGTGTTGGCGACCCCCGCTCGGGCTACGCCCTCACGGCGCTCGCCAACACCCGGATCAAGTGGCCTGGTTTTACTCCGCCTAATGGACGACTTTTACTCCGCCGTTGACACCCCTTCACCATGTACACCAAACCAAGGAATGATGCGCGATTGGAGATTCTCGCGGCGATAGGGCCTGCCGCCAATCGTGATTGTTTCCACCCGCCGTTCAATCATGTCGCCGTCGGGCAGATTGAACGTGAAACGGTAACGGTAATCGCCGGACTCAACGGGGTGCGAGACCATGATTTGCATCGGCGGTTGTCCGCCCTGCAAATAGCGATCATGGCTAGCTAGGCACTCAAGCCCTGTCATTCTTGGCTTGTTTTGATCCCAGTCGACGAGAATGCGAGATTCTGCTTTCCACCAACCTTGATCGATTTCACCGGAAACATAATAGTCCGGTCGCTCAGTGTTTTGGGCGTAGGTGGGGGATACAGTAACAACTGCCGAGAGCAGCCAAACGATAACCAATGAAGCCTTTGCCTTTGCAGCCACCAACCGCCCCTCCCATGATATCCGTCGCCATTTCCGATCATGCAAACGTATTGCCAACGAATGAATTTGTTACCGTCGAGGTCGCAAGACTACAATCGGACTGGTAAAAGTTAAGTAAGTCGCACGCATTGGTTCCGCGTTTCAATTCTCAGCCTGATCAACTTGGACTACACCGCCGCTTGACCAGATCATGAATACTGGCAGTGGTAACGCGCGTCGACTTTCCGATCTTCACCGTTTCGAGTTCGCCTGTTGAAATCAGCTCATAGAGCTTCGTGCGCCCGACACCGATCATGCGGGCAGCGTCATTGATCCTGACGCAGATCGGTTCGACAGGTTGCTGGCCGCTCATTCCGCCGGTTCCTCTTCGCGATAGTGAGCGGGATCGGCGATCCAGCGATTGATGGCGGTCTCGTGCCATCCCGCGCCGTGGATGCTGATCTTGACCTGCGAAGGGAAGGTACCTTCGGCGATCTTGCGATAGACGGTGGAACGGGAGAGGCCTGTGCGGTCGAGCACAGTTCTCAGGCGGATGATGCGTTCTGTATTGGACATTGGGCGGCCTCACTTTGGTATTCGCAACCCTCCGCAGAACATAGTGAGAACTTTCTAGCGGAACTCAAGGGCCGGCTCGAGCTGGAATTCGGCCAAAGCTTTAGCGATTTCGGTGATTTAGAATGCCTATGGATGGTGGGAGACTTTTGCGGACCATCGCGCCGCTGCCTTCTGGTTCTGAGAATTTTTTTCGGGCGGCCCGATTTCGCGATCGGAACGCTCGGATTTACGGTGGCAACGGCGGCCTTGTGCGCTTCCAGTGCCGGACCTCGTGCACGAATTATTCTCTTCTTAACGCGGCCGGTTGGTCGCAGTGGTTTGAGCCTTTGCTAGAACGCTAAGTTCGACTTAGTCTTTCGACGATATTTTAAACTCGACGACGGTTTATATAGGTGGCAATATGCTAAGTATGGCTACGCGTTCGGATGGAAAATTAAACCAGCTCCAACGGAAGCTTCCGGAGGGACTTCTAGTCGATGCCGCATGGCTGGAGTCCAATGGCTATTCGTCAGCGCTGCGCAGCCAGTATGTACGTTCCGGCTGGTTAGATAGCCCAGCGCGACGGGTCTATCGCCGTTCACGCGAGCCTATGACCTGGCAGCAAGTCGCGATCTCGCTTCAGACCATGCTTGACCTCCCACTGACTGTTGGCGGTCGCACCGCGCTCGAACAGCAAGGCTATGCCCATTACCTTTCGGCAAATGTCCAGACAGTCCACCTTTACGGACCAACACGCCCGCCGACCTGGCTTGCTGATTTGCCGCTCGACGTGACATTTGCTTGGCGCAACAGCTTACGCCTGTTTCCGGCAAATGCCGACACGCCGCCATTGCCAAGCCCCACCACGTACAGTGCCGTTGGCGCGCAATTGCCGGTTCGTTATTCGAGCAAGGAACGCGCCGTTCTCGAACTGCTCGATGAATTGCCCAAGCATGAGAGCTTTCATCAGGTCGATACCTTAATGGAAGGTTTAAGCGATCTCAGCCCGCGTCGCCTGCAAGCTCTTCTCGAAGCGTGCTCCAACGTGAAGGTGAAGCGGCTGTTCCTGTTCTTTGCCGACCGGCACCGCCATGCTTGGCGACCGAAACTCGACTTGGCCAACATCGATTTGGGTTCCGGCAAACGGGTTCTGGTGAAGGGCGGCAGGCTCGATCCGCAATACGACATCACGGTGCCTGCCGATCTTGGAGAGCAATAGGAAATGGCCTTCCAGGACGCCTATCGGCAGCAGGTTGCCCTCCTGATCCGCGCCATCCCGTTCTTGGCGCAAGAGCAGTGCTTCGCGCTCAAGGGCGGCACGGCGATCAACCTCTTCGTGCGCGACTTGCCGCGCCTCTCGGTGGACATCGACCTGACCTACTTGCCGGTCGAGGATCGCGCTTCATCACTTGCAGCTATCGACGCGGCGATGGTGCGGATCAAGAAGCGGATCGAAGCCGGGATACCGGGCGCGGCGTTCGCCCCATCGCGTTCCGCAGGCGACAACATCATCACCAAGGTCATCGTCCGCTCCGAAGGCGTGCAAATCAAGATAGAGGTAACGCCTGTCTTGCGTGGCACCGTCTACGACCCCGTGGTCATGAGCGTCGTGCCCTTAGTCGAAGACACATTCGGCTTCGCCGAAATGCAGGTTGTTTCCTTCGCCGACCTCTATGCTGGAAAGATTGTCGCGGCGCTGGATCGTCAGCACCCGCGCGACTTGTTCGACGTGCGAGACCTGCTGGCGAATGAAGGCATAAGCGACGAGCTGCGGCGCGCATTCCTCATCTATCTCATCAGCCACAATCGCCCGATCGCCGAAGTGCTCGCCCCGACCCGCAAGCCGCTGATCGGGGAATTCGAACGCGGCTTTGTCGGCATGACGCTAGAAAAAGTCGATCTTGCCGATCTGGAGGCTACGCGCGAGGCGCTCGTCACCACAATGGTTGCCCAAATGCCAGATGTGCACCGTCAGTTCTTACTCGCATTCAAGCGCGCTGAACCAGACTGGAATCTTCTCGGCATACCTGAAGCCAAGTACCTGCCAGCAGTCTTATGGAAGCAACGAAACCTTGACCGATTGTCCAAAGGCCAGCGAAGCGAGCTTGCCGATGCATTAGGGGCAATACTTTTCCCGTAGCGGGTCAGAAGTCATCCGGTTGAACTTCCTTTGCCGCGCTCTTCAGCCTCGAACGCCCGCTTCCCCTTGCGCCGGAACAGCACCAGCGCCTGCGCCCCATCTGGCCCGCGCAGCTTGGCCGCAACGGTGAGCAACGCGCCGTAGAGCGCCGCGCGATCATCGTCGGTCAGCTCGATCAAGTCGGCCTTGGCGACGAGGCCACCGAGCTCGATCAGCTGCTTCGTCCTTTCGTTTCACGACACGCTGATGGACGCGGTGCTGACGGCGAGCGCGACGCTCGTGCCCGCCGATCCGCTCGATCCGGTGAGCAACTTCGGACCGCTTGCGAGCGCCACCCAGGCGAACCGGGTGACGGGCTTCATTGCCGCCGCGTGCGCGGAAGGCGGCGAATGCCTCACGCCCGAACGGTCCCTGCCCGAAACCGGCTGCTACGTCGCGCCGACGGTCTTTACCGGCATCTCGCGCGAGATGGGCATCGCGCAGGACGAGGTCTTCGGCCCGGTCCTCTCAGTCCTGCGCTTCAGCGACTTCGACGAGGCCATGGAGCTCGCCAATGCGACCCATTACGGCCTCGCCGCGACGGTCTGGACGCGCGATGCGCGTCGCACCCATGCCGCCGCCAAGGCGATCCGCGCCGGCAGAGTCACGCTTCGCGCCAGCGCCGCCGCTTCGGACCAAAGCGGCTTCGCGCTCGGCGCCGAACCCTGGGGCGCATCGGGATTCGGCGTCGAAGGCGGCATCGAAGGGCTGCGGGCCTATAGCCGGTTGAAGTCGCTGGAATTGGTTCGCTGATGGTGTATGCTTCGGCATCGCGGCATGGAGCAAGTCATTGATGGGAACAGTCGAGCAGCAGCGAATTGCCTCCCTCGACCCCACCTTGCGACCGGTGATCGAAGCGCTCGATGTTCAGTTCGAATGGCCGGCCAATGCCTTTACGAGACTTCAGGGAACGCCGCGCCTGCGTAGCCGCAGCGAAGGCGTGGCCGGCTGGATGCGCGGGCTGACGATCCGCCCCGGCTTCTCGCTGGTGCTCAACGACACCCGGCACGACGCGGAGCAGATCTATCGCCACCGCTGCGCCGATGCTCTCAAGTTTCACGTCAAGCTCGACGGTGCGAGCATAGTCGGCAACGATCAGGGCCTCAAATCGGATGTCCGCAAGGATCAGCTGAGCTACCTCGTCCTGCCGCCGCACTCGATGAAGGTCGAGCGGGTGGGCGGTATGACCCACGAACGCTCGATCACGCTCATCTGCGAACGCGAATTCCTGCGCGCGATGTTCGAGGAGACGAGGGGCACCCTGCCCGAAGGGATCGGCGATTTCATCGCCGGTCGCTCGCCCCGCTTCGAGCATCGCGGCGCGCCGCTGCCGGCGAAGCTTCGCCGCATGGCCGAGGAACTGCTCGACCAGCCCGAGGGTGCACTCGGGGATCTCATGATCGAAGCCAAGGCGATCGAGCTCTTGTGCCATGCCTTCACCGAAGTGTGCGACATCCCGCGCAACGCGGACGGAATTTCGGCGCGGGCCCAGCGCCGCGTCGGCGATCTCGTCGCCATTCTCGACAGCGAGGGGGCAAACAGCCAGAGCGTCGGCGAGCTGTGCCGCATGCTCGCCTGGAACGAGACGCAGATGATGGAGAGCTTCAAAAAGGTGACCGGCTTCACCATCTCGGGCTACCGCCATCGCCTTCGCATGGACGAGGCGCTGCGCCGCCTGCGCACGAGCGATGCCTCGATCACCGAAGTCGCCTTCGATGCGGGCTACGAGCACAGCAGCAATTTCGCGACCGCCTTCAAGCGCACCTTCGGCGTCTCGCCGACCGAGGCGCGGACCCAATACTTCTGAGCCGCGCATAGAAGTTTCGGCGCTGCGCAAGGGCGCGCGCTGGCGTGCTTGACTAAGCATCGGGCGATGACCACCGCAAATAGCTTCAGCGCCGATTACCAGGGCGCCCGCGCTCGCTTTCGCGAGCACGCGAAACGCGCTGGCGGCACGCTCGACACGCTCGCTCATCCCGAGACCGGACCCGACGGCGGCACACTCAGCACCGAGATCGCCTGCTTCGGAGACCGTGACGCACCCGCGAGGCTGCTGCTGATCTCGGGCACCCACGGCGTCGAGGGCTTCTGCGGATCGGGCGCTCAGATCGACCTGCTGCGCCGCGGCGAAATGCGACGCCTGCCGGCAGGGGTCGGCGTGGTCATGGTCCATGCGATCAACCCCTATGGCTTCGCCTGGCGCCGCCGCGTCACGCACGAAAACGTCGATCTCAACCGCAACTGGATCGATTTCGCTGCCCCGCTCCCGCGCAATCCTGGCTACGACGAACTCGCCAGGGCCATCGTTCCGCACGCAAGGACCCCCGCCGCGCTGAGCCAGAGCGCGGCCGCCCTCGGCGCCTATGGCGAGAAGCATGGCCAGACCGAACTGGTCCGGGCGCTGAGCGGCGGGCAATACGCTCATCCCGAAGGCATCTTCTACGGCGGCACTGCGCCGACCTGGTCGCGTCGCGCGCAGGAATCGATCGTATCCGAGTATCTTCGCGGCGCGGGCATGGTGGGTATCATCGACTATCACACCGGTCTCGGCCCCGAAGGCTATGGCGAGCAGATCAACACGCACCCCCGGTCGAGCGCGGACTTCCGGCGCGCGCATGCCTGGTACGGCGCGGCCCTCGCTTCGGTCGCCGACGGCACATCGGCCTCGGCCAAGATCGCCGGCGACGGCCTCAGCGCCGCGCCGGCGCTGCTGCCGGGCGCGCAAGTCACGGCAATGGCGCTCGAATTCGGCACGCAACACATCGATGACGTGCTTGAGGCGCTGAGGTCAGACGCCTGGCTCCACGCCTACTCGGATCCGAACGGGCCGCAAGCCGGTGCGATCAAGCGCCAGATCACCGAGGCCTTCTACGTCGATCGCGACGATTGGCGCGGAATGGTCGCGGGCCAGTCCCTGCTCGCCGTGCGGCAAGCGCTCGCAGCGCTCGCGAGCGCCGTCTCGCCCGCGCCTTGAAACCGCGTGGCGGGCGCCGCGCCGCTCACAGTCCAGGCAGGTCGAGCCATTTTTACGCGCACACGCAATGGCGATTTCGTAGCCTGCGTCGGCTTGGCGCATAACGCCGATCGCCGGATCGTTCCAGTGCACGCGCTCGAACCGCCACGCCGCCGCCTCGGTGTCATCGGCGACGATGACCATACCGGCATACTGCGAGACCGCTGTTTGGACCTACGATGACCGGCTATGATAGTAGCTGACATTCCTAAGGCCTCACCGGAACGGCTTGAATTGGTCGGGAGCAGCTGCCTCTAGAAGACACCAAAGTGCGCCATGCCTCTCTAATGAAAAGCCCCTGATACCAATTATATGCTGGCGGGACTGAGCGTGCGAGATTGTCATAGTGCGCATTGAACCACGATCTCGCATCCTCACCGACAGGGACCGGATTTGGAAGGCTTGAGAGGAAAGAGAAGCGTCCTATGATACGGGCAGTTTCCCGAGGATGGCGCGGTTCGGAGAAGGTAATAGCAAATCTTTCCGCTTCGATCTCAGCATCATAGTAATCGAGCGTAGGCGGCCTCTGCGCCTGATCGACAAGCCAATGGCCGAGTTCATGCCCCACGAGGAATTTGTTGAAAAGCATGTCATAGAGCCGCTTCGGCGGCTCGCCAGGCAAATCCGTCGCCGCCCATTGGCCGAAAATCCTTCACAAGTGAGCGCTGAGACCCTGCTGTTAGGGCAGCACCGCTTCAGCGCGAAGCTTCTAGTACTCGTTGCAATCTTGATTGGACTGACGTTCGCTATCGTGCAGCAATGGTGAGCGTCCGCAAAGTCGTCGTGTCCGGCAAGTCCGCTTCAGGCCGTGGGGGATAGATCACTGCTTTCAGCCCTCCCCAGTCTGAGATACCAAATTCCAGACTACCATCAAATCGCATCATGAGACGGTGCGCAGTGGGGATGCCAAGTCCGAAGCCTTTCGTGTCGCGTCCGCGGGCATCGTCGAGACGGAAGAAAGGGTCGAGAATGTCTTGAAAATGCTCCGGTGGAATACCCGAGCCCTCATCCTCAATCACGATAGCCCAGCGTTGAGCATCATTGCGCTCGATCTCTAGATGTGCTCGATTACCGAACTGTATTGCGTTCTCAACCAAGTTCTTGACTGCCAGGGCGACTGGTTCCGGATAAGTCACAAGCATCACGTCTGCCTGTTCTCTCAGGGTTGCAAGGTCTCCAAAGGAAGCGACGGCTTCTCGGATCAGTGCGCCTAGTTCAACGGGCTCCGGCGTGGCCTGAAGCGTCTGGGCACGAAGAAATCCTTGTAGCGACTCCAGCAACGCATCCATTTCACTGACGCTATCAAGGATCATCTCTGCAAGCTCTTGGTCGTCGAGAAGCTCTGCCGCGATCTTCTGTCGAGCCAAGGGCGTTCGAAGGTCGTGACTGATGGCTTCAAACGACTTGGTCTGGTCTCGCAGCAGTCGGGAAATCCGGGCCTGCATCAAGTTCATGGCATGGGACAAGTTTCGTACGTCGCGTGGGCCTTCCTCTCGGACGAGGATCTCACGGCCCCGGCCGATCTGATCAGCTGCTGCAGTCAATCGTCGCAACGGACTAGATAACAAAAGCAAAGCTGCCAGTCCGATCGCCAGCAACACGAGGGATGCGGCCATAGTTATCGTGATGGCTCTGGATGCGACAGGCCACATGGATGAGATGTCGCGGGACCTGAAGTTCAACCATCTCCCACCAGCCAATTGGATTGAACCAGCAAGATCTTTACGATGGGCGGTACCGGGCACACGAGAAAGCCGAAGTGATCGATCCGCGAGTGATGGTTCCCATGAAACGATCCGCTGGGCGATTCCGGCAAGATCCCCATCACGACCGTCGGGGTCAACGTTTGGGTTTGGAGCGACGTCGGCTTGGAGATATCGCGTGGTCATGACTTCCGGCACGCGCCGGGGTGACATAGCATAAGTGCGGTCGCTCACGACCAACAGTTCAGCAATGCGTCGTGCATGATCGTCGTTCAAAGTCTGCCTGTCGATGGCGCGATAAAACATCAGGCTCGCCAGGAGCTGTACTACCACGAGCACCACGAGCACCACGGCGACAGCGACAGTGAAGCGAGGAGCTCGCAAATTGAACAGGGCTGCATTCCTCTCACGCACGCCGGCGTGCTGCCAGTCGGTTAGGGGCGACAGGATTCCTGAACCAGGCTGCGGTCAATCCTTCAATTCAGTTCAGCAATGGTTTGTCGCAATAGGAATGCTGCCATTGTCTAATTACGTGCGTCGTCGCTCTCAGTGTAGGTAGTTGAGCTGGCAGAGCCTAGGTCAACGTCATGAAGGCTTTTGTCAGTGAAAACGGCAAGAACGAAAAGGCCGCATCCCTATAGGACCGAAAAGAATACGCCGAGGATCGTCGCAACTATCGCGTGCAAGCTCCAAGCGTCCATGGCCCGGATATAAGCCAAGGCGGCACCGACCATCAGCACTCCAACGAGCACGATCTATTCATTCATTCGGCGCAGATCAGATGCGGCGTTCTGCTCTTTTGACATCATGACAATTGATATGATGAGCATGGTCCGCCCAAGCCACATGAGACCTTGAAAGTGCACGCGCGTATGGGCGTGGTCGGGGGAATGATCGTGTGGGCGGCGGCATCGCCCGCGACGGCATCGCGCTCTACGAAGCCGACGACAACGACGAACTAGCGCGGCCCAAGCCCAAGACCCCGCATGCCGCGCTCCAGATGGCGCGAGAGTACTATGAGGAGTGGTTTCCGAGCGCTGAGAGCTTCGTTCGAGGATATCGTTACGCCTTCAGGGATGGCGATCTGAAGAAGGCTGCATTCGACCTACATCAGGCCGCCGAAAGGTTTTGTCATACCGTCCTGCTGGTTTTGACGTTTCACTCGCCGCACATTCACAACCTCGCCTTCCTGAGAACCCAAGTCGAACGTCTTGACCCCCGGCTTCAGGCTGTATGGCCCGATGACAACCGCAAGCAGCGCGGGATGTTCGAGAAGCTCAAGGAAGCTTACGTCAAAGCGCGCTACGCTAAGCACTATCGAATCAGCGAAGAGGAGCTGGACTGGCTCAGCGCTCGGGTCGAGGATCTCGCACGGGTCGTTCAGGCCATCTGCTTGGAGCGGATTGAACAACTCGAGGCGACCGCTCGCGAGGCCGGTTAATGCAATCGCTGGACGTCAGCTTCTGCTACGCAGATTGAGCCGCCCCGATGGCGAATCTGGCATGGTTAGAGGACATCAGCCCCGATTTTCCCGTCTATCAAGACGACAAACAAACGGGTAATCTCGGGCGTGGACTTTTCGGCGATCCTTATCCTTCCCTACAGTGCGGTCGTTGCCACTGCCGCGTTGGGTGTAGCGCTGATTTTTCGACGTCAAGCGCCTCGCTTGATCTGGCTTTTCCTGTTCTCATTCTTCACGGCTGCGCCTGTTTTTATTAGGATGCCAAGAGCAGGCGAAGTTGGGTACTGGATCGTCCTCGCCTTAGGCTTGTCAATTTGGGCTGCAATTGGAACTCTCTTCGGTGCGGGCGTGGCGAAGTTGACGAGAGCGACCATTCGCGCATTACAAGGCAAGTGACCGCAATGTCGTCGTGTCCGGAAAGGCTAGCCTTGACGCCTGATGCTCGATTTCTGCCATGCCGTCACGCCGTTCGAGCAAATACTGACTGAAGAAACTGGATCGCCCAATCGGAATTCGGCGACCAGCGGAGAGGACGCAGGGCAAGTCCAGAATCATCTCATGTAAGCTTGGAATGCCCCATCAAAGCTAGCCCTCTTTGTGGGGTCTAACGTTGGAACGACATCAGCGACGTTCCGGAAAAAGCAGTCAAATCAAACCACTAAGGCGCTTGACTGGCGCACCCGACAGGATTCGAACCTGTGGCCTCTGCCTTCGGAGGGCAGCGCTCTATCCAGCTGAGCTACGGGTGCTCTGGTCCGCACGTCGCGCGGGGCAGGAAGCGCGGTTAGCAGAGGCGCCGGGCGGTGGCCAGTGGCAAATGCGTTGCTCGGGCAGGGGCGGGCAACGGCCCGCCGGTCTCGTGCATGGGCCGAGGGCGACAAGGGGCAATGGCATTCGCCCGGTCCAGATCGGCGAGCCGACAACCAGAGCGTCGCCGGGATTTTCGCAACCGATCGATGCGCTGAACGGCGCGAGCATGCGCAAGCCTTGGTCCGTTAGGCGATTGGAAAGGGCGCCGCGCCTAAAGCCTTCGAGATGGATGCGCATAGTGCCAGCAGGACGGATTTTCGCGGTGGTTCTGCCAGCGCCACTCCCGCGGCGCACGGCAAAAGCTCGGTCAGCGCGCTCTCGATGAAGTGGTCGGGCCTGCACGACGCGGCGGAGACCGTGGCGGCGATCGCCGGGATCGACTCACCCCCGATGACGCCGGCAGTGCGCAATCTGCCGGGCATGATGCGCGATGCCGGCGGATGGCGCCGCCAGCGCGCCGAACAAGGGATCGAGGATCTCGCCGCACTGATGGAGCCGGGGCTCAGCGCGCTGCTGACGGCCTGTGCGCAAGGCGCGGATCCCCGCCCCGCCGCGCGGGCCTTGTGGCACGAGTTCGTGCTCGCACGCGACGCGCTCCTGGCGCTCGCGCCGCCGACGGGAACGCATCGCCGGACGATGTAGCGAAGGCGGTGTAGCGAAGGCGGTTCGCGGCCTCTTGATCGTTCCGCTTATGTTCCTATGATGCGGCATGACCTCGCTCGATTCCCCGCTGGCCGCGCCGATCGCGTCCACCCCGCCGATTGCCTCGGACGTGGCGCGCGGCATCTGCCGCCTGTTCGCTCGCAACGATATCTGGTGCCTGCCCGAAATGCCGCTGCGCTGCGGACGCCGCGCGGACCTCATGGGCATCGACGGCAAGGGCCATGTCGTGATCGTTGAGATCAAGGTGGCCCGCGCGGATCTGCTTGGCGACAGCAAATGGCCGGATTATCTCGACTACTGCGACCGGTTCTACTGGGGTCTTTCGCCTGCACTCGACCGGTCCTGCCTCGAATCCGAAGCATTCCTGCCGGAATGCTGCGGCGTGATCGTCGCCGATGGCTACGATGCCGAGATCCTGAGACCCGCCCCGACGCGGCGCATGGCTGCGGCGCGGCGCAAGGTGGAAGTCGAGCGGCTGGCGCGCGCGGCCTTGCGGCGCAGCGTCATCGCGGCGGATCCGCATACTTCGCAGTGGGGGCTCGAACAATGAGCCCGCGCTTACGCCTGATAAAGACATCGCGACGGATCCAGGATCAACTCATCTGATTTTCGGAACATTGATCCTGTGTCGCGCGTCTGTGTTTGTGAAAGCCAATGACGGCCGCAGGACGGGAAATCGATGAAAGATCCACAAACGTGGTTCGAGAGCTGGGATCGTATTTTCGCGGTCGTGATCGCTGCGGTCGCAGTCTATCTCGCGATTGTCGTCGTCGTACGTATTTCCGGCAAGCGGACCACGGCCAACTTCAACAGCTTCGACTGGTTGATCACGGTTACGATCGGCTCGCTGGCGAGCTCCGGCATCCTGTTGCCCGATATCGCCGTGGCCGATGCCCTGGCGGCGATCTTGACCCTCACGCTGTGCCAGTACGGCATCACCTGGGCCGTGCGCCGTTCCGACATGATCGGGAGCGTCGTCAAGGCAGAGCCGCTGCTGCTGCTCAATCGCGGCCAAGTGCTGCAGGACAATCTCGACAAGGCGCGAATCTCGGTCGCCGAATTGCGCGCGGTCCTGCGAGGCAAGGGTTTTGCCGATGCCGAGCAGGCCGTCTGGGTCGTCCTCGAAACCAATGGCGAGGTCTCGGTGATGGGCGGTGATCCGAGTGGCGCGCCCAAAGATCACTGGGCGACGCGGGACGTCATGACCGGAGCCGCCCATATAGGAACGAGCGGATGAGCGAATCCGAGGGTCAGTCGCTCGCCAAGGACCGGACCGACTGGGCCGAAGATCGCACGCTGATGGCGAACGAGCGGACGTATGCCGGCTGGATGCGTACCGGGTTGGCCTGTGTCGGCATCGGCATCGCGTTCAATGCGCTGTTCACGAAAATGGAGCCGCAATGGCTGCCGCGGGCCATGGCCAGCGCCTTCATTCTCGTCGGCATCATCATCTTCTACACGGCGCGGCGCAAATCCAGCGCCGTGCTGGAAAGACTGTCCGCGCACCACGCGAGCCCGGTCAATTCGACGAATATCAACTTGATCGCGATCCTGTTGTCCGCGGCCAGTTTCGCCCTCATGGGCGGAATCTGGATCATGTAGCGCGCCGATCCGCCAAACGCGCAAGCAGGGCGCGTTTGCGGTCTCGCGACATCCTCGACCAGTCCGAGATCTCTTCGAGCGTGCGTTGGCAACCGCGACACCAACCCGTGGTGTCGTCGATGCGGCATACGCCATTACACGGGCTCGCCGGGTCCTGCATCAGCGCCTTGTCGCGGGTTTATTACAAAGCGCAACCGCAATTTTCTTGCGCCGAACCGCAATCGCGATTACATCCGCCGCCAGCAACCGGCGCGCGGACCATTTCCGCCGCAGTCCGCGAGCGGCGTGAGGTTCCCGAAACGGAACCGGCCCGGACGAGCGGTTGTGCCTCGAATTGCTTCCTTCTTCACGCAGGGTCGCTCGGTCGAACCCTCGCGACGCGTGCCCTTTCGGCGCGCCTCCCAACCGTATGAGAACATCTTTGTCCTATTTTTCCAAACTCGGCCTAGCCGAGCCTATCCTTCGCGCGCTCGGCGCCAAGGGCTATACCGATGCGACCCCGATTCAGCGCCAGGCGATCCCCGCACTGATGGAAGGTCGCGATCTGCTCGGCATCGCGCAGACCGGCACCGGCAAGACCGCGGCGTTCTCGCTGCCCTCGCTGCATCGCCTCGCCGCCAATCCCCAGCCGCGCAACAACGCGGGATGCCGGATGCTGGTGCTGTCGCCGACCCGCGAGCTTGCGGCGCAGATCGCCGACAACATGCGCGGCTATGCCAAGTTCCTCGATATGTCGGTCCAGTGCATCTTCGGCGGCGTGCCGGCCGGCAAGCAGGCGCGCGCCTTGGAGCGTGGCTGCGACGTGCTCGTGGCGACGCCGGGCCGCCTGCTCGACTTGATCGACCAGCGCGCGCTGACGCTGCGCCATGTCGAGATCTTCGTGCTCGACGAAGCCGACCAGATGATGGATCTCGGCTTCATTCGCCCGCTCAAGCGCGTTGCCGCGCTGCTGCCGAAGGAGCGTCAGAGCCTGTTCTTCTCGGCCACGATGCCCCAGGCGATCGCCGAACTCGGCAAGCAGTTCATCCGCAACCCGATCAAGGTGGAAGTGGCACCGCAGTCGACCACGGCCGAGCGGGTCGAGCAGTACGCGACGTTCGTCAATCAGGCCGAAAAGCAGGCTCTGCTTACGCTGCGGCTGCGGGCGGGACTGGCCGATGGCTCGATCGATCGTGCGCTCGTCTTCACGCGCACCAAGCATGGCGCCGACCGCGTCGTTCGCTTTCTCGCCGGTGCGCAAGTGCCTTCGGCCGCGATCCATGGCAACAAGTCGCAAGGACAGCGGACCGCAGCGCTGGGCGGCTTTCGCAACGGCTCGATCCGGGTCCTCGTCGCGACCGACATCGCCGCGCGCGGCATCGACGTTTCGGGCGTGAGCCACGTCTTCAACTTCGAGCTGCCCAACGTGGCCGAGCAATACGTCCACCGTATCGGCCGCACCGCGCGCGCCGGGGCGGACGGTGTCGCGATCAGCTTCGTCGCGCCCGATGAGCGTTCCTATCTCAAGGACATCGAGCGGCTCACGCGCATTCGCCTCACGCCGATGCCGTTGCCCGAGGATTTCCTTGCCGAAGCCGCGAAGTTGCCCAAGCCGGCCAGCCGCAGCACCGGTAGCGACAATGGCGGGCGGAACGCTGGCGGCGGCAGAAATGCCGGCGGCGGCAGAGGCGCTGGCGGTGGCAGGAATGCCGGCGGCGGCAACAAGCCGCGCGGCGATCGGCCGAAGACCGACCGCGGCCAGGAAGACGGCGAGCAGCAGCGCAAGCGGCGCTTCCGTCCCCGGGGCGCCAGCAACGTCGGCGCGCACAAGGGCGCGGTTCGCCGCACCGGTTGAGCCGCCCCGCGTCGCAAGGTTCGGCATCGCGGCGACAGTGCCGCGATGCCACGCCCTGCCCCAAAATGTAGGCTGCCTGATCAAAGTCTCTGGCCGGTGGCCTTCCGCATCGTCATAAGCGCTGCCCATGTGGGCAACTGTCGCCGCGATCGGAGCATCCGCGCTCGCCATGTCGGCGATCGTGGGCCTGCGCTATGTCGCGTCGAGCGGCTTCTTCGCGTGGCTGACGAAGCGCGTGCGGCCCGGCCAATATGACGGTCTCGGGCCCCAGATCGGCAGCGAAGTGCGCTGGTCCCTGCTTTCCGCGCTGATCTTCGGCATTCCCGCCGGCGTGGTCGCCTGGGGCTGGCAGGAACGCGGCTGGACCAAAATCTACACCGAATGGGATGCCCAGCCGCTGTGGTGGCTACCCGCCTCGGTGCTCCTCTACCTCTTCCTTCACGACACCTGGTTTTATTGGACGCACCGCCTGATGCACCGCCCGAAGGTGTTTCGCGTCGCGCATGCCGTCCACCACGCCAGCCGCCCGCCCACGGCATGGGCCGCGATGAGCTTCCATCCGATCGAAGCGCTGACCGGCGCCGTAGTGATTCCGGTGCTGGTGTTGCTGGTGCCGATCCACGTCGCCATGCTCGGTCTCGTCCTGTTCGTCATGACCGTGATGGGGATCACCAATCACATGGGCTGGGAAATGTTTCCCCGTTCCCTCGTTAACTCGCGGTTCGGCGGCTGGCTGATAACCGCGAGCCACCACAATCGCCACCATGAGCAGTATCGATGCAATTACGGGCTCTATTTTCGCGTATGGGACAGACTTTGCAAGACCGACGCCGGCCTCTCGGCGCCCTGAGCATCCTGCTCGCGGCTCCCATGCTCGTCGGCGGGATTCCCGCCGAGGGCGACGTGGTGGCGACCGTCACCAATTTGCGATCGAGCAAGGGTCAGGTGCTGGCCTGCATGACCGCGCAGCCCACAGCGTTTCCCGGGTGCGACGACGACCCTTCCGCGCGCACGATCATCGTCCCCGCCCACGCCAGGGTCGAGCTCGACTTCGGCGCAGTGCCGCGTGGTCGCTACGCGATCTCGATCGTTCATGACGAGAACGGCAACGGCAAGCTCGATAAGCGGCTGATGATGCCGCGTGAAGGCTATGGTTTTTCGAACGATGCCCCCGTGCGCATGGGGCCGCCCAGTTTCAGCAATGCGGCCTTCGATGTCACCGAATCGCAAGAGCGCTTGTCCATCCGGATGCGCTACATGTTCTGATCCCTTGCTAGGATGCGGCGCGCCACATAAGCGAAGCGTGTGGCAGACGCGAATCTCCGAGCTCCGGATCCCGTAACCGACGTTATCGAACACGGGGCCTTTTCTCCGTTCCGATACCCCGTGTTCCGCGCGATCTGGATCGCGAACCTCTTTTCCAACCTCGGCGCGACGATCCAGGCGGTAGCGGCGGCGTGGATGATGACCGAGCTGACCACGTCGCATCAGCTCGTCGCGCTCGTGCAAGCCTCGGCCACGGTTCCGATCATGCTGTTCGGCGTCTTCGCCGGGGCGATCGCCGACAACTTCGACCGGCGACTGGTGATGCTGGCGGCGCAAGTCGGCATGTTGGTGGTATCCAGCATGCTCGCCTTCCTCGCCTATCTCGGGATTCTCAATCCGACGCTGCTGCTCGCCTTCACGCTTTCGGTCGGGATCGGCACCGCGCTGAACTCGCCTGCCTGGCAGGCCTCGGTCCGCCAGCAGGTGCATCCGCGCGAACTTCCCCAGGCGATCGCGCTGAACTCGATCTCGTTCAACATCGCGCGCTCGATCGGCCCGGCGCTGGGCGGCGTGCTGCTGTCGCTGTGGGACGCATCGTTCGCCTTCGCGATCAACGCGCTCAGCTACATCGGACTGATCATCGTGCTGCTGTGGTGGAAGCCCGAGCCGCGCGCGATCGAACGGCGCGCGATCCTGCCGGCGGTCGCCGTCGGCTTTCGCTACTGCATGGGATCGTCGCCCTTGCGCCGCATTCTGATGCGCGGCGGCTCGCTCGGCTTCAGCCTCGCCGCTTTCCAGGCCCTGTTGCCGACGATCGTTTCGGATCAGCTCAACGGCAACGAGCTGGATTTCGGCATGATGCTCGGCACGTTCGGCATCGGCTCGATCTTGGCGGCGCCTTTTGTGGGCCGAATCCGCCGCAAGCTCCAGCTCGAGGGCATTCTCGCGGTCGGTACGCTGATGTTCGTCTTCGTGCTCTCGCTGCTGGCCGCAGTGCACTCCGTCTATCACGCGCTGCCCGCCGCCTTCGTAGGCGGGATGGGCTGGGTGATGATCCTCACCAGCATCAACACCGCGGTACAGCTGCGATCGCCCGACGCGATTCTCGGGCGCTGCCTTTCGATCTACCAGGCCGTGACATTCGGCGGGATGGCCTTGGGCTCCTGGTTCTGGGGCGCGATCGCCGACTGGCGCGATCTGCCCTTCGCGCTGCACGCGGGATCCGTCTTCCTGGTCGTCTCGTTCACGATCCTGCGGTTTCTCGCCCCGCTGCCCAAGCCCGGCGAAGGCGTGATCGACTAATGACCTCACGCGGAGCGCCCGCGCGTTCCGCCCGTCCCTGCGGCCCCTGCGTAAAGTTTACCCGCGCGACTTAGCGCTTTCTTTACCACGTTGCGCCAGAACGGTCGCGATAGGGACAGTGGAAAGACCGCATGGACAATCTGCACGGCCAATTTCCGGACTACGGCGGACCGTCGGAAGAGCCGAACCGGGGCGAAGACGAAGAGGCCCGCGATCTGCCGCCCGCGTCCATCGGCCGCGACGAGCGCCGGATGCAGGTGCGCGCCTACAATTTCTGGGCGAGCCTGCTGGAAGATCGTCAGATGCCGTCGATCGACGGCCTCAGGCCCGAATCGCTGGGGGACTTCGGCCCCTTCAGCGTGCTGCTCGACTTCTCCAAAGGCATCGAAAACCCCGGCGTCTCGCATCTCGGCGAGCGACTCGGCGCCGAATGCGGTGCCGACAGTGCGATCCGCTGCCTTTCCGACGTTCCGCCGCGCTCGTTGCTCTCGCGGATCACCGATCATTACATGGAAATCCTGGCGAATCAGGCGCCCATCGGGTTCGAAGCCGAGTTCGTCAATCAACGCGGCATCACCGTGCTGTACCGTGGGATTCTGTTGCCCTTCGCGGGCTCGAGCGATGCCATCGAGTACATCTACGGCGTGATCAACTGGAAGGAACTGGCCGACCAGCAGACCGCCGATGAGCTTCTGCTCGAGATCGACGATGCGCTCGAACCACGCTCCTTGCAGCGCCGAGATCCTGTCGAACTGAACAACTGGGCCGACGGCCCGGCAGACTTGCTGTCGATCGATGTGATCGAATCGGTCTTCGATACCGGTGGCGAAATCCCGATGCCGTTCGCGCCGGGGGGCGATTCGGCGACGGACAAGTCCGAGGATCTGGCCGACTGCCTCGCCGCCGCGCGCGAACTGGCGCGTCAGGCGGTCGCCAGCGAGGACCGCTCGCACCAGGCGCTCTACGCCGCGATCGGCCGCGCCCATCAGTTCGCGCTGGCCGCCGCCGACGCTCCGGACGATTTCGCCGCGATGATCGCCGATGCCGGGCTTCCGGTGCAGGACCGCGCGCCGCTGACTCCGCTGGTGAAGCTCGTGTTCGGCGCGGACTATGACAAGACGCGGCTGACCGAATACGCGACCGCGATCGCCCACGCCCAGCGGCTCGAGATCGCGCCCGGGTCTTTTGGCGAATACCTGGCGCGGACCGCGGGCGGCCTCAAGGCGATCGTCGCCGAGGAGCGTCGCTTGCGTCGTGCCGAGGCGGGACCGCAAGTGCAACCTCGCAAGGGGCCGCGCGGCACGCTGCTGCGCCGCTTGCGCGAGGCCGCTCCCGTCACGATCGAAGACTTGCCGCCCAGTGGCGAGGAATTCACGCTGCTCGTCGCTCGCCGGCTGGAGAATGGCGATGTCGTGCTTGTCGGTGAAGTTCCCGATCATCCGCAATTGCTCGAGAAGGCCGCCCGCCGGCTGCTCGACTGACGACAGGCTTGGAATGCCTGGGAGACCCCGCTAGGCGGGAACCATGGCTTCCGACGAAGCGGCCCTGCGGCTCCACCCCTATTTCGGCTACCGCAGCACACGGCAGCTGACGATCACGGTCCGCGCACTTCGCGGCGCCGCGACGGGCTGGGACCACCGTTCGACCTTTGCCCGCATGCGCGCCTTGTGGCGGCACTACGGTTCGCGCGAGGTCCCCGGCGTTCCGCTGACCATCGAGGCGGGCTCGGGCAGCCGGACCGCCCGCGCAACCTGCACCACCGACGACGAGGGCTACTGCCGCTTCGACATCGCGCTCGAACCCGAATGGCCGTTGCCCGCCCGCACCGCCTGGGAAGCCGTCACCTTGCACTGGGTGTCCGGGGGCGAGGCGCAGTCGCTCACCGGCTACGTGCTTGCGCCCGGCACGAACAATCGCATCGCGGTGATTTCCGACATCGACGATACGATTATCGAGACCGGCGCGCACGATCTGTGGCGCAACTGGCGCCGCGTGCTCGCGCAGATGCCGGCCGAGAGACAACCCGTGCCGGGCGCGGCGGAATTCTACGCCCGCCTCGGTGGCGACGTCGCCGGCGCGAGCTATCCGGCGAGCCGGCGGCCGTTCTTCTACGTCTCGTCGAGCCCCTGGAACCTGTTCGACTACTTGCTCGCATTCAAGTCCGCGCACGGGTTGCCGCACGGACCGATGCTGCTGCGCGACTGGGGCTTCAATCGCGCGACCCTGCTTCCGTCCAGTCATGGCGCGCACAAGACCGCTTCGGTCTCCTCGCTGCTGGGATTCTACGATGCCACCCGCTTCGCGCTGATCGGCGACAGCACCCAGTCCGACGCAATCGCTTATGCCGGAGCGGTGCACCGCTACGCCGATCGGATTGCCGGAGTTCTGATCCGCAAGGCTCCGGGAGCAGCGATCTCGGTCGAGGAGCGCGACGCGCTGCGCACGATCGACAAGGCGGGCGTACCTTTGTGGGTGGGCAGCGATTTTGCAGTCGAAGACGATTTCCTGCGTACTCTCGGCCTCGATGCCACGTCCGACGCGCGCGCGATCGTCGATACGATTCACGAGGCGGACCCCGCGCCCGAAACCGCCGCTTCATCGGCGGTTAATGCCGAGGAGCCCTAATGCGCACGCCCATGTCCATCCGACGCCTGTCCGTCGTCCTCGCGGCGTTCCTTGCTCTTTTCGCGCTTGCCGCGCGTCCCGCTGCCGCGCAATCGGTGTTGCGCGATGCCGAGACCGAAGCACTGTTCCGGGACATGTCGCGGCCGCTAATCGTTGCGGCCGGTCTGCGGCCGACGGATGTCGACGTGGTTCTGATCAACGATTCGTCGGTCAACGCCTTCGTCGCGGGCGGACAAGCCGTCTACGTCAACTCCGGGCTGATCAACGAGGCGTCCAGCGCCAACGAAGTGCAAGGCGTGATCGCCCACGAACTGGGCCACGTCACGGGTGGCCACGCGGTGCTGAATTCCGGCGCGCAAGCGGCGTCGCGGATCAGCCTGCTTTCGCTGCTGCTCGGCGCGGCGGCCGTGGCCGCCGGTGGTGGCGAGGCCGGCATGGGCGTGATGATGGCCGGCCAGCAGGCCGCGATGGGCAAGTTCCTGGCCTACAACCGCTCGCAGGAGGCCTCGGCCGACGCGGCCGGCGCCAGCTATCTCTCGCAGGCGGGAATCACCGGCAAAGGCTCGATCGCGTTCTTCAAGAAGCTGCAGAACCTCGAATACCGCTACGGCTACAGCCCGCGCGAGGGGGACGAGTTTTACAGCACTCACCCGATGACCGGCGACCGCATCGCGACACTGCAGGACACCTACCAGGCCGATCCGGCGTGGAACAATCCCAGCGATGCGGGCCTCGAAGAGCGCTTCAAGCTCGTGAAGGCCAAGCTGTTCGGCTATCAGGCCGAGCCGCGCGATGTGCTGCTGACCTATCCGGTCACCGACAATTCGCTTCCGGCCCATTATGCCCGCGCTTACGCCTATCACCGCGAAGCGCACCTCGACCGTGCGCTTGCCGAGGCGGACGCGCTGCTCCTGGCGCAGCCGGACAATCCGTATTTTCTCGAGCTCAAGGGCCAGATCCTGCTCGAGGCGGGCCGCCCGAACGATGCGCTCGACACGCTGCGGCGCGCCACGTCGATGACCGGCAATCAGCCGCTGATCGCGACGCTGTTCGGCCATGCGCTGATCGCCACCGAGGACCGGGCCAATTACAAGGAAGCCGAAGAAGTGCTGCGCGCAGCCGTGGCGCGTGACCGGGAGAACCCGTTCGCCTGGTACCAGCTGGGCGTGATCTACGCGGCCAATGGCGACATGCCGCGCGCGCGTCTCGCCAGTGCGGAACAGCAAGTGATGAACGGCAGTCTCGCCGAAGCGCTGATCAGCGCGCGCACCGCGCAGATCGGCTTGCCGCAGGGTTCGCCCGACTGGCTGCGCGCCCAGGACATCGAGTTCGAGGCCAAGGCCGCGATTGAACGCGCGAAGAACAGGCGTTAGGCCAAGCCGATGGACCCAAACGAACCGAAGGGCGGCGGCCCCATGCGCATCGCGCTGCTGATCGCGCTGGTGGTTCTGGCCGGTTTCGCCGGCTGGTACGCCGAGCGGCTTTTTTCGGGCCCCGCAGCGGGTGACCGCGCCGAAATCGAAGGTATCGTGCGGGAATACATCCTCGCCAACCCGGAGATCCTGCCAGAGGCGATGGAAAACCTGCAGCGCAAGCAGAACAGCGCCAATCTCGGCTCCGTGCGCGAAGCGGTGGAGCGCCCCTACCCCGGCGCGATCCTCGGCAATCCCGAAGGCAAAGTGACGCTGGTCGAGTTCACCGACTTTGCCTGCGGGTTCTGCCGCCGCAGCCTCGATGACGTCGATGCGCTGATCGCCGCCAATCCCGACCTGAAGGTCGTGATCCGCGAGATGCCGATCCTGAGCCCGCAAAGCGCCGATGCCGCGCGCATGGGCCTCGCCGCTGCCGAGCAAGGCAAGTACGCCGCGTTCCACCGTGCCATGTTCGAGGCGGGGCAGCCCGATCCCGCTTCCATCATGGCCGCCGCGAAAACCGCCGGGCTCGATCTGCAGAAGGCGCAGCAAGTCGCCAAGACGCCCCGCGTCGAGCAGGAACTGGCGGCGAACGTCAATTTTGCCGGCAAGATCGGCTTTTCCGGCACGCCAACCTGGATCGTGGGCGATCAGGTCATCAACGGGGCCGTTGGCCGCGAGCAGCTGGCCGCGGCGATCGAGGCCGCACGGGGCGCCTGACCCCCTGCGCGCAACGCCCCGATTCGCGCGATTTCCGCTTTCGATCCGTTTGGGTTAGGACAAGTCGCGATGGCAGTTCTTCCAATCCAGCCCACTCCGTTTTTCGCCAACAAGAACCAGGCCTTCTGGCGGCTGCAATGCGCCGGCTGGGGCGGCGCGATGCTGCTGCGGGCCATGTCCGCCATCGCCAACGATCAGCCCGCGGCCTTCCTCGTCCTCGTCCTGATCGCGACGATCACCGGCTTTTCGATCTCGCTGGTGCTGGCCGTCATCTTCCGGCAGCTGATCGGGCAGAAACCGCTGACGACCTGGGGCATCACCGCGCTGATCCTGCCCTTCGCGGCCGGGTTCCACGCCTTCATCGACGCCTGGGTCATCTCGCTTTACCGGGCCGAGAGCGAGGCGAGCTTCGCGCAGCTGTTCATCGGCGTATTTTACCTCGATGCGACGCTACTCGGCGCCTGGTCGGCGCTGTATTACGCGATCAACCTGTTCCTTCAGGTCGAGGTGCAGAACGACCAACTGATCGAGCTCGAGAGCCAGGCAACGCAGGCCCAGCTCGCGATGCTGCGCTATCAACTCAATCCGCATTTCCTGTTCAACACGCTCAATTCGATCTCGACGCTGGTGCTGCTCAAGCAGACCGAGCCCGCGAACGCGATGCTGAGCCGGTTGTCCTCGTTCCTGCGCTATACGCTGGTCAACAAGCCCTCGGCGCGAGTGACGGTGGCGCAGGAAGTGGAGACGCTGAAGCTCTATCTCGACATCGAGCGCATGCGCTTCGAAGAGCGGCTGCGCACCACTTTCGAGATCGATCCCGAAAGCGAAGCGGCGCTGCTGCCCTCGCTGCTGCTCCAGCCCTTGGTCGAAAACGCGATCAAATACGCCGTCAGTCCGCAGGAGAGCGGGGCCGAAATCAACATCGCCTCGCAGCTTGTCGGGCCCATGCTTCGCATCACCGTCTCCGATACCGGACCCGGCTTGCAAAACAGCGCGACCAACAACAGGCTCCTGGGGTTGTCCTATGATGGAGGTGAACCCGTCTCGACCGGCGTCGGCCTGTCGAACATCCGCGACCGGCTGACGCAGGCCTATGGCGACAAGCATAGCTTCGAAACGATCGAACCGCCCGACGGCGGCTTCGCAGTGATCATCGACATCCCGATGGAGGTGCGGGACTCGGTCGAGGACGATGCTGGCAACACGCGCCCCGTAGCCTCCGCCGTTGGAGCCAGCCGCTGAAACAATCCCTTTCAACCTGCGTTTTCCTACGCTGGAGACTTAGATCGAATGACCATCCGCACCATCCTCGTCGATGATGAGAACCTGGCGATCCAGGGGCTCAAGCTTCGTCTCGAGAAGTTCCCCGATGTCGAAGTGATCGACACTTGTTCCAATGGCCGCGAGGCGATCCGCAAGATCAAGACGGAAAAGCCCGACCTCGTCTTTCTCGACATTCAGATGCCGGGATTCGACGGCTTTTCGGTCGTAAAGGGCGTTATGGAGATCGAGCCGCCGCTGTTCGTGTTCGTCACCGCCTATCAGGAACACGCGGTTCGCGCCTTCGAGGCGAATGCCGTCAACTACCTGATGAAGCCGGTCGAGGAAGACAAGCTGGCCGATACGCTGGCGCGGGTACGCACGCGTCTGGTCGAAAAGCGCTCTGCCGAAGAGGCGGAAAAGCTCAAGTCGGTACTCGCCGAAGTCGCGCCCGACGCGATGGACCAGATGCCCGAAGAGCCCGACGCCAGTGCGGATCGGTATGAGAAGCTCATCAACATCAAGGATCGCGGCCAGATCTTCCGGATCGACGTCGATTCGATCGAGCACATCGAGGCCGCCGGCGACTACATGTGCATTCGCACCGCCGACAATTCCCTCATCCTGCGCGAGACGATGAAGGATCTCGAACGCCGGCTCGATCCTCGCGTCTTCCAGCGCGTGCACCGCTCGACCATCGTCAACCTCAATCAGGTCCGCCAGGTCAAGCCGCACACCAATGGCGAATGCTTCCTGGTGCTCGATTCGGGCCAGCAGGTGAAGGTGAGCCGCTCGTACCGGGACGTGATCGCGCGCTTCGTCCACTAAGCGAGCTTGTGGCGTCGCGCCAATCCCGCGATAGGGCCTCTCATGACCGATTTCGCCATCCCCGGGTTCGACCTGGCCGCCTTCGTCGCGGCCACTCTCGCAGAAGATCTGGGCGAGGGGCTGCCGGGGGGCGGGCATGACGTCACCAGCGAAAGCGTGATCGCCGCCGATGCGCGCTTCGCCGGCGTGATGGACTCGCGCGATCCGATCGTCGTGGCCGGTCTGCCGATCGCGGCGGCCTTCTTTCGCCATCTCGACGCGGCGATGACGATCGAGATTCTGGTCGAGGAAGGATCGTCGGTCCAGCCCGGTACCGATCTGATGCGGCTCAGCGGCAATGCGCGCGCCATGCTCACGGCCGAGCGCAGCGCACTCAACACCGTGCAGCACTTGTCCGGCATCGCGACGATGACGCGCAGCTATGTCGATGCGATGGATCCGGCGGCGACTCTTCTGGATACGCGCAAGACCATTCCGGGCCTGCGGCATTTGGAGAAATACGCGACCCGCATGGGCGGAGCGAGCAACCACCGCATGGGCTTGTGGGATGCCGCGATGATCAAGGACAATCACGTGATGGTCGCCGGCAATGTCGGCGAGGCGGTGCGCCGCGCCCGCGACGCCGGCGTTTCCCGGATCATTTGCGAGGTCGACCGGATCGATCAGATCGAGCCCGCGCTGGCGGCGGGCGCCAATCATTTGCTGCTCGACAACATGCCTCCCGCGCAATTGCGCGAGGCGGTCGCACTGGTCGCCGGGCGGGTGCCCACCGAGGCCTCCGGCGGAGTCAATCTCGAGACGATCGCCGCCATCTCGGCAACCGGGGTCGATTTCGTCTCGGTCGGCCGCCTGACCCAAAGCGCACCGGCCGCGGACATCGGGCTCGACTTCACGCCTCTGTGAGGGCGCTCGCGGCCCTCGGTCTGCTGGCCGCGACGCTATCCGGTCCGGCTTTGGCGCAGGCTTACCAGTGCGCCGTTCCCCGCACGCTGCCGCAGCTCCGCCCGATCACCCCTGATGGTCCCGTCCGCCGGAGTGCGGCGATCGGCGGTTATCTGCTCGCCGCGAGCTGGTCTCCGGAGTTCTGCCGGCGGCCGCAGGATGCCGGTACGATGCAATGCTCGGGACGCAACGGCCGTTTCGGCTTCGTCCTACACGGGTTGTGGCCGCAAGCCGCCAAGGGCGCCGATCCGCAATGGTGCGCGACCGGCCCGCGACTCTCTCCCGAACAGCTGCGCCGAAATCTGTGCATGACGCCGGTCCCCTGGCTGCTCGATCGCGAATGGCTGAAGCACGGCACGTGCCTCACGCGCGATCCGGACAAGTACCTCAAGGTGAGCGGCATTCTGTGGCGTTCGCTGCGCTGGCCCGATGCCGACCGGCTATCGCGCAAGCCCGATCTCACCGTGGCCGACTTGCGCAGCGAATTCCTGCTCGCCAACCCCGGTTTCCGGCGCGATCAAGTGGGCGTCTTCACCAGCCGCACCGGCTGGCTGCGCGAAGTCCGGATCTGCTACGGTCGACGGTTCCGCCCGTCACGCTGCGAGCGGCGCGAATGGGGCGCCGCCGATGCAGCCCCGCTCAAGATCTGGCGCGGGCTGTAGGGCTTACGACCCGATCGCCCAGCGGCGCAGCAGGGCCATCTGGACGCGCTGCAAGCGCACGTAGTTGTCCCAATCCATCTTCAGCCCCTCGAGCGCCGCCACTTCGTTGAGCTCGTACAATAGCTCGCGATTTTCGGGATCGACGATCCGGCTTTCGATGAAACTCAGCCCCACGCGCCGTTCGCCGCGCGTCACTTCGAGCACCTGGTGCAGCGTAGTCGACGGATAGAGCACCACCGATCCCGCCGACAGTTTGATCTTCACGTCCTGTTCGCCGAGCGAAATCTGCAATTCGCCGCCATCGTAGCTGTCGGGATCGGAGAGGAAGACGGTGCACGAAATGTCCGAGCGCATCAGGCTGTTGCCGAGCTGCATGAAGGCGGCATCGGGATGGAGGCCATACTTCATGCCGGGGCGATACGCCGTGATGATCGGCGGCGCGATCACGCGGGGAAAGGCGAAATTGCGGAATTCCTCCGAGCGCATCAGCGCTTCGATGATCATCCGCGCGGTGGTCTCGATCACTTTGCCGTCGTGCAGTTGCAGGTTCTGCTTGGCCTTGTTGTGCGGATTGGAAACCCGGCCGTCGACGAATTGCGAATCGTCGGCGATGCGGTTGAGCTCGGCGACTTCCGCTTCGCTGAGCAGGTCTTCAATGAGTTTGAACATGGTCGCTATCCGGTTCGAGGATGCGCGCAATGCGCGGGTAACGGGCGGCACCGGCTTCGAGCCAGGTCAGGGCTTGCGCGATGGCGGCGCGATGCTCTTGGGCGGCCTGTCGCTGCAAATCGTGGCGCAACTGCGGGGAATAGCTGTGTTCGGGCGCCTTGGAATAGCGCGTCATCAGCGGCCCTTCGACCAGACGCTGCGCCGCAGCCTCGTCCAGCGGCAGCGAGACATGGCGCGCCATCGCCAGCATTTGCCCAATCGGCTCCGCCAGAAACGCATCGAAATCGACCCGATGCACGCAACCGCCCGGCAGCTGGCGCGCGGCATCATCCAGAGTCAGCATCTCGACCAGCCAGCCCAGCGCGATCAGTTCGCCCTCGCGCATCGACCACAAGCGCCAAGGCATGTCCGGCAGCAACTGCTCCAGCCGGACCAGCCGCTTCGGCGCCAGCAGGACGGCTTCCTTGCGCGAGTTCTCGCCGGCTAGGATGGTTTGAAGATAGCTGGCCGCCGAAACCTGCAGGAACAGCGCTTTCGCATCGGGCGCGAGCAGACAGGTGGCGATCTGGCTGGCGAAGCTGGTCGCCTTGACGATCACGCGCTCCCCGGGATGGAAACGCCGTGCCAGCAGCCGGCGCAACTTCGCGATCCGCGCGTCGATCAGAGCCGGGTCCCAAGGGCATTCGACCCGGTGGCGCTGGCTTTCGATCTCGGCGAGACTGCGCAGGATCTGCGGTTCGCGCAGCGCCAGAACGCCCTCTACGGCGCCAAGCAGCCGCGCAATCAGTGTCGACCCGACATGGCCCAGGTGAAAGATGTAGTCCGCATCGTCGGGCGCCTTCGGATCGATCGCAGCCAGCACGGTCTCCAGGTCTTGCCAGGATCCGCGCGGTTGGGGCCCGACGCTGCGTTGATCGAGAAAGCTCGCCTCGCGCAGTGTCTGCTCCTCGAACTGCAGCAGCAGAATGCGCGCGCCGGTTTCGTCGAGCGCGTGCGGTAGCAGCTGCGGCGCGGCCAGCATCTCGGCAAGCGACGCGCTCATCGCGCGCGGCGTCCAAACGAAGGCACCGCTCCGCCAGTGTGTGTGAAGGAATCTGTACGCATCACGTGCCCGCGCATACCCTCACCCGGCGGACGCGTCGAGCCGCTGTGCCGATGCATCAGGTGCGGCGCGCGCGGAAGAATTCGCGCAGCTGGTTCGCCGCCAGGGCCTCGCCGATCCCGGAGTAGACCTCCGGGCGATGCAGGCATTGCGGCTGCTCGAAGACCCGTGCTCCATGCTCGACGGCACCGCCTTTGGGGTCGGACGCGGCGTAATAGAGCCGGGCGAGGCGCGCATGGGCAATGGCCCCCGCGCACATCGCGCAAGGCTCCAGCGTAACCCACAGCTCGCACCCTTCGAGCCGTTCCTGCCCAAGCGCCTGCGCCGCCTGGCGGATGGCCAGGATTTCGGCATGCGCCGTCGGATCCGGCAGCCGGCGCGTCAAGTTGTGCCCCGTCGCGACGACCTCGCCGTCCTTGACCACGACCGCGCCGATGGGCACTTCCCCCTCGCTCGCCGCGATCCGGGCCTGCTCGAGCGCGAGCACCATGGGCTGGGGAAGCGGCCATGCGGTCATTCCGGTCGCGCTAGCGCGTCCCAGGCCTGTGTACAACTTGACCTTGGCCGGGGGAATCGGTATGGGCGCGCCTTCCCGTACAAACGGCACAATTTTCGAGCGAGAAACAGCATGTCCCGCATCTGCGAACTGACCGGCAAAGGTCGCCAGGTCGGCTGCAACGTCAGCCACGCCAATAACAAGACGAAGCGCGTCTTTCTGCCCAACCTGCAGAACGTCACGCTCATGTCGGAAGCGCTGGACCGCAGCTTCAAGTTCCGCGTCTCGACGCACGGGCTGCGCTCGGTCGAGCACAATGGCGGCTTGGACAACTGGCTGCTCAAGGCAGCGGACGGCAAGCTCAGCCCCCGCGCGCTCAAGGTGAAGCGCGAACTGCGCAAGAAGCAGGCGGCCTGAACCGCTGCCGTCCCTCGCGGGGCGGTGCCTGCAGACCAGTCTGACGATGGAAAGGCGCCGGGGTTTTCCGAGCGCCTTTTGTCGTGCTTGCGGTCATGAAGGACGCATCAGCGCGTTAGGTCTTTTGGATCGACGGTGAGCTTCCACAGCAAAGTGCGCTGCAAGGCGCCTTTGTTGTCGTCCGAGATGATCCACACCGCGATCCGGCCCTTGCCCTGCGGCAGAATGGCCATTCCCTCGAAGTTGTCGACCGGAAGCGAGGAACTGAGCCGCGCCACGGCCCGCGCGCGCCAGATCCCGCCAGGACGAATCTCGCGCGGATCGGCGATCGCCAGCCTTCCGGCGAAACGCTGCGGCATCGGCCAGACGAGCCGCCGCATCAGGATGAGCACGCGGCCATCGGGCATTTGCGCCATGTCGGTGGGCGCGAACCGGGCGGGCCCGATGAACCGAAAGGTATGGCCTTTCGCGCCCTCGACCGGATTGCCGTCGAACATCACCGCCTCGTGCTCGTCCGAATCGAAGTAGCCGGCAAAGGCTTCACGCAAGAGGACGACACGGCCGTCCTGCAGCCAGGTCATGGCTTCCGCGCCGCTGTTTTTGCCCCAACCGGAAATCAGCGCAGGCGCGACCTCGCGCGCGCTGCGCCAGCGCCGATCGGTGCTCACAATCGTGTTCGCGCCTTCCAGCCCCATCAGCAGGACCTTGTGCGCGGGATCGAACGTGGCCGATTCGATGTCTCGCGCCCGACCCTTTGTGAACAGCCTGTTGGAGCCTCCGAACTTGGCGTTCGGTTCCCCCTTGCCGGGCAGATTGAAGAGCATGCGGCCACCCTGGTCGGAGATCGCCATCATCCTTCGCCGGTTCACCGGAACGAGCGCGGAATAACCGCCGAACCGCGGCACAGGGCTGTCGAGCTGCCAGATCCCGGCCAGGTGGAAGGCGCCCAGATGCGGTCGCAGGATGGCCGGAGTCGGCAGGGCCAGCGGCGTCATCGTCAGGATTCTGGGACCTGTGCGCGGGGGTGGCCGCTCCGCGTGCGCCCAGGTGAGTGCGAGCAGAACGCCAAGCCCCACTAGCGCGATCGGGCGCGCCCACCGCACCAACCGGTGCAGCGGTCCGGCGTGCCCGGTCGGTTCAAGCGACGACTGTCTCATCGCATCCATGTTAGAGATCGGACGGGCATCAGGTGGCCTTGGCAGAGCGCTGGCCCCCGAACCGGAGTCTATTGAACGCGCTTGCCTTTGACCGCACGTTGGCCTTCGAAGCGGACCCAATAGGACCCGAGCGCGGCGCGTTCGAGTTCGACTTCATCGCCGACCTTGGGCTTGCGCAGAGCCAGCGGGGCATCGGTCGTCTGCCAGGTCGCATCGCCCTCGGCGATCGTGAATTGGTACTTGCCATAAGGCAGCGCGCGGACGTCCGTGATCGTCGTATTGATCAGTTTGACTTCCTCTTGCTCGCCCTTTTCCCTGCCGCCGCCGAACAAGCCGATGCTCGGCAGCGAGAACCCGAACAGCGAGCGCCGGATCGTCTTGACCTCTTCGGTATCGACGACGCGGACCGTGCCTTCCTCGGTCGCGGCGATGAGCGCGGACGCTTCCTTGTCGTAGCAGGCGAGACGCGCAGCCGGTTCGGCGATCGCACGACAGCGCGCAAGTTCGCTCAGGGCCTCAGGCGCTTTTGGATCGGATTCGTCCCGGGCTTGAGCCGGGACGATGGCCATCGTCAGCGCGGCCAACGCTGCCAAGGGAACGCGGAAAAACTGCCGTATCATGTCACCCTCGTCGTCTCGGATCATGCCGAAGCAGGCCGCAGGAATAGGACCGCCGGCTTATCGCGGCGAGAGCGGTGCTTCGGCAATCACGTCCGCGAGGTCAAGGCCCCCCGAGCGAACGCGTCCGGGTGTAATCCTGCAAGTCGCGGGCATAGTCGCTGTTGCCTTCGCGCAGACGACGCCATTCCGCAATCGTGCGGCAGGTTTTGACCTTCTGCGTCAGGCTGCCGGTAACGGAGAGCCTCTTGCACTTGATGCGATCGTCGCCCGTCGGCTCCGCAGTCTCTTCGGTAGGCTGCTTGGTCGCGGGTTCGCCTGCCGCCGCCGAAGCGAAGATCAGGCTTGCTGCTAGGAGTTCGAGCATAAGACAAAAACTTCCTGGTTAGTGGTCTTTGTTGCAGTACATCATAACCGATTGTGTCGCGAATGTGTATGACCAAATCCGGTCTTTCGCTTTCGCCCAGCGGATCGAACGGTTTGCAACGGTGCCGCCGTTCATTAGGGATGACGGAGCATGACCGGAAATCCCGCATTCGCGCAGACCGACGCTGCTTGGCACGCCCACCGCTACGTGCCCGACACGGACAGCATCCAGTTTCGCCTCGTGCCACGCGCGCTTCGCAGTTCGGTGCCGTTTCTCACCGAAGAATGTCTCGGGAGCGAGGCGCAGCGCGTCGAAGTGCCGCGAAGCGGGCTGGAAGGAGCGTTTACCTCCGGGACGGCGTCCGGTCTGCACTTCCTGTTCCATTCGGCCTTCTGCAGCTCGACGATGCTGGCGCACGCCCTTGACCGGCCCGGCCGGACGGCAAGTCTCTCCGAGCCGGTCATCCTCAATGACGTGGTCGGCTTCAGGCGACGCGGCGCGCGGCCGGAGGCTGTCGAAGGCGTCGCTCGCACGGCGCTTCGCTTGTTGGCCCGGCCCTACCCCGGCGAGCAGGGCATCGTCGTCAAGCCTTCCAACATCGTCAATCCGCTGATCCCCGCGCTGCTTGCGATGGTGCCCGAGGCGCGAGCAATCCTGCTCTATGCTCCGCTCGAGGACTTTCTCGCATCTGTCGCGAAGAAGGGATTGTGGTGCCGGCTGTGGGTGCGCGAGCTGTTGCGCGGCTACCTGACCGACGGGTTCGGCAACCTCGGGTTCGGTCCGGAAGAGTTGTTCCTCCAGTCCGATCTTCAGATCGCCGCCGTAGGCTGGCTGGCACAGCAGCAGGCTTTCGGGAAGCTGCTGGAGACGCAGCCCGGGCGCTTGCGCAGCCTGGCGTCGAGCCACTTGATCGAGGAACCCGCTGAAGTGATCGCCGCCAGCATCGCTCATTACGGTTTCGATGCAGCAGAATCCGAGGCGAGTGGCGCGATCGGTCGCGACAGCAAGACCGGCGGCGCGTTCGATGCCGCCGCGTTCCAGACTCAACGCGAGGCGGTTCGCACCGCCCATGGCGACGAACTGGAAAAGGTTTCGCAATGGGCGACGCATATCGCCGGGACTTTCTCGATTCCGCTCGAACTGCCCCGGCCTTTGCTGCCCTGACCGGCGCGACCGCGCCGATCGCGCGTTCCGCCCTTCCTGAACAACAAAAAAAGGGCAGCTCCGAGGAGCTGCCCTTTCTCATGTCCGAAGACGCGATGCTTAGAAGCGGAGCTTCGCGGCGATCGCATAACGGCGACCCAGCGCGTCGTAGGTCGACGGGTAGGTGTTGCCGCTGTTGTAGGTGGTCGAGCCGACATTGCCACCGACGATCGGGGGCTGCTTGTCGAACAGGTTCTGGATCGAGAACGTGAACGAGAAGTGCTCGGTCGCGTTCCAACGCGTGGTCAGGTCGAAGTAGTCATAGGCATCGATACGGTTGAAGTTGACTTCCTTGCCGGCAACCGGACCCACGCTCGCGGGCAGGGTGCCTTCGAAGGCATCGCCGAACTCGTAATCGAAACCATCGATGTGGCGCCACAGCAACGAGACGTCGACCGCCTCGAATGCAAGCGTACCACGGACCGACCACTGCCATTCAGGGGCCAGCGATCCACAGTTCTCCGAGAAGATGCCGATGCAATCGAGCGGCGCCGCCGACGGGCTGGACTGGAACGTCTGGTTGTCGGTCCAGTTGCCGGCCGCGTTCAGGATCAGGTTCGCGAAGCCGATGTCACGCTGATAGCTCAGGTTGAAATCGACGCCCGAAGTCTTGATCTTGCCGAGGTTCGACAGGCTGAGGAACAGACCCGGCGTGGTGGCCGGATCGCCGCTCAGACCACCCGTGATCGGGTCGCGGCCAATCGCGAGACAGGCAGCGCTGGTCGGATCGAGGTTGTCGAAGCAAGCGCTGATCGCGTCACCCGGCGTCGGGGCCGAGATGTAGTCCTTCACCTTGATGTTGTAGTAGTCGACCGTAAGGGTCAGACCAGGAACAACGCGGGGCTGAAGGATGACGCCGGCAGTCCAAGTGCTTGCCGTTTCCGGACCGAGGTCAAGGTTACCACCGATGGTGGCGTTGGCCTGACCCGAGATCGGCTGCGCGATCGAATTGATGTTACCCGCATTCGCACCCTGGGCAAGACACACTTCCCGCAGTGTGCCGCTGGGAGCCGGACGTGGCACGCCATCGTCGAGAACCGGATTGCCCTCGTCGTTGAGCGTGGCGCAGGGGTCGTTCGACAGGTTGGTCAGCACCGTGTTGACCGGCGAGAACAGCTCCGAGATGTTCGGCGCGCGAACCGCGCGGCTGTAGCCACCGCGGATCTTGACGTCTGGCACCGGGGCCCACGAACCGCGAACCGTCCAGGTCGTGGTGTTGTAGGTCGGTTCGCTCGGCGAATCGACTTCATAGTGCGACTGACGGATGCCGGCGTTCAGGGTCAGCTCGTCGAAGAAGGGACGATCCTGAACCAGCGGGATCGCGATTTCACCGAACGCTTCGTAGACCTTGTAGCCGCCGTTGATGTCCGGAGCCGCGCCGCCGGCGCCACCGAGGTCACCCGCCTTGGCGAGCGAGTCGGAAACCTGGCTAGCGTTGTACTCGCGGAATTCCGCACCGATCACGAAGTTGATCGCATCGGACGCCCACGGCAGGGCATACCCAAAGTCGCCATCAAGGCTGGCACGCGCCTGCGCGAGCGAAGACTTGTTGGTGACCTGCGAGGTGTCCGACAGGAAGTCGAGCTGTTCGGGAGTGAAGACAGTCGCCGTCGGGGTGAAGAAGTTCACCGGCACACAGCCGTTCGACTCGTCGAGGCAGGTGTTGGGATTGGTGGCGAGCAGCGACTGGCGAATACGGCTGTTGAGCACGTAGTTCTGGATCTGCTGCGCATTTTCGGATTCGCCGTAGCTACCCGAAATGTCGAAGCCGATCGTGCTGGTGAGATCACCACGCACGCCCAGGCGATAGTCGAACAGCGTCGTCGTGTAGTCCGAGATACGCGGACCGACTTCGACCGCGCGACGGAACAGCGAGGTCGTGATCGTGCGGTAGGCCGGATCGTTCGGGTCGGTCGCCGCGGCGCCGGCGGCGCAATCGGCCGCGCTGATACCGAAGCCGCCGCAAAGCTGATTGCGGATGCCTTCGGTCAGGAACGGGTTCGAGAGCGGAATGTCGACACCAATGCCGAACGAGCCCGAAGGCGCGATGATCGTCGAGACCGTCTGCTTCGAGAACAGACCGCGCGAGTATACCTCGATGTTGTCCGCGACTTCATACTTCGCGCTGGCGAAGATGTTGTAGCGCTCGAACGGCGTGTTGAAGATGTTGAACGGGTTGAAGTTGAACGGCGCGTAGGTGCCGACCAGCGACTGACCGCTGGGCGAGATCTGCAGCGTGCCCGAACCGGGGACCGCGAGACGCGCGGGCACCGCCGTGCCCGAGCCGCCACCGCCGCCCGAGAAGGAATCGATGTTGAACAGCGAGAAGTCGCGCGCACCCTGATAGACCGGGTCCGATTCCTGGTAGCCGATACCAAGAATGACGTTGCCGCGACCATCGTCGAAGCTGGCGCCCGTGGTCAGGTCGACGCGGAACGTGCCGCCATCGCCACGCTCGGTGATCTGGTAGCCACCGTTGAGCTCGAGGCCTTCGAAGTCGTCGTTGATGATGAAGTTGACGACGCCGGTGATGGCGTCGGCGCCGTACGTTGCCGAAGCACCGCCGGTCAGAACGTCGACGCGCTCAACGAGGGCGACGGGAATATTGTTGAGGTCGACGCGGCCGACGATGTCGGACGGAACGATGCGCTCACCGTCGAGCAGGACGATGTTGCGGGTCGAGCCGAGACCACGAAGGTTGACGTAGCTGGCGCCGCCGTTGCCGTTGTTGACCGCGGAACCGATCGACGGGACGATACCCGGAATCTCGCGGAGAATTTCTTCGGCGACGTTGTTCTGCTGCAGTTCGATCGTGTCGGCCGTCGTGACGTTGACGGGCGCCGCGAGTTCAAGGTTCGGATTGGAAATGCGCGAACCGGTGACGATGATCGTGTCAGCGGGCAGCGTTTCTTCCGCAACCTGCGCGTACACCGGGCCAGACATCATGGCGACGCCTAGCACCATCGGCGCCGAACCGACCTTCAGAGCAGTCAGTGTGGTTTTTTTCACGTTTAAGTCCCTTTATAGAAGGGCAGCGGCTGTCGCCGCTTCTTGCCCCCGTGCCAGATCCCCGACTTGGCCTGAGCCAGCCCTCATCATGTGTCCCCTAGATGAGTAGCGCGCCGGAACGGATTGGCCTTTATTGGCGGAACGCCTCTGCCGCAGCAAAGCAAATGAAGGGAGTTCATGACGTTTTGCGGACGCTGTGTCCTTGGCGCAACAGCCGCTAATCGACCCAAACTTCTGGCGATTGAGCCGATGTGTTATTTCTTTGCACCATTACAGAAGCGGCGAAGCCTAAAGTTGCGCTTTGCGAGGAGACACCGAAACTTTCATTTCACAAGCAGATGGCTCGCGCTCCGGTACTCGGAGGCATCGGCCGCGGTTCGATGCAGGCTACTTTGTATGGGTGGCCGTAACTTGGGTTAGGTTGAGCGCCGCAAGCTGCCTAATTCATCGGGCCGGTGAGCAGGATCGGATCGATCCGCGCATCGTTCCATTTCATCGACCAGTGCAAATGCGGGCCGGTGGCACGCCCGGTGCTGCCGATCTTGCCGATCACCTGCCCCTGGCGCACGCTCTCGCCCTCACGCACCAGGATTTGCGAGCAGTGCAGGAAGGCGCTGTTGAGGCCATGACCATGGTCGATCATCAATAGATTGCCTTCGAGCGAGAAGGGGCTCTGGGCGGCCAGAATGACCACGCCATCGGCCGGGGCGACGAACGGCGTGCCGCTGGTCCCGCTCGAGATGTCGAGCCCCGAGTGGTAGCTGCCGGGCTCGCCGCGATAGATCCGCTGCGAGCCGAACCGACCCGAGATCCGCCCCTTGACCGGCCAGATGAAGTCCTGACGCCAGCCATCGGCGCCCGTCCGCTTGGCGCGGGCCGCGACGATCTGGGCCAGTTCGGGCCGGCGGATGCGCATGAAGGCCTCGCTCGGGCCGTCCGTACGCCGAGCGATGTTGACGCGTTCGATCTGCCAGTCGCGCGGCGCGACCGCGAGCGCGCGCGTTACGGTGCGGCCGTCGGCAAGACGGGCGACGAGGCTTGCGGTGGGCCCGGCATCGCGATCGAACGCGGCGAAGAACACGCCGTTCGCGTCGAACGGAATTTCCGTGCCGTTGAACAGCAGCGTCCGGGTCCCGCCCGGCACAGTGCCCTTGATCCAGCCCCCTTGCTCGATTTCGCCGGCAAAGGCGAAGACGGCGGGGCGAACCGGTTCAGGCGGGGGCGCGGGGGCCGGTGTGGCGGGGCCAGGTCGCGGCGCGGCACTGGTGCGCGCGCGCTCGGGTGTCGAGGAACCGCCGGAGACGCAACTGGCGAGCAGTGCGGCGATTCCGCCTGCGCCCAGCAGCCCAGCTAGCAATCCACGGCGCATCAGGCCTGGCCGAGCAGGCGCCTGGTCGCGATTTCGGCCGATGCATAGGCTTCCTGCCGCTCGGCGCTCCAGTAGCGGAGCATTTCCAGCGGAATCTTCTCGCCCGTCACGGCGCATGCGACGTGATCGCCGGTCACGAGAACTCGAAAAGCGTTGGGGCCATAGCTGAGCTTTGCGGCCCGATCTGGGGAGGACATGAGCATGGCGCAGTCTTAGCAGAGGCCTCGATTCAAAACAAATCGCCCTGCCGCGGCACGCTGGGCTTCGAACGCGGCGGCCGAGCCGGCGAACCCGCGGGCGCGACCGCGATCGACCCGTCGCCGAACTCGATGGTCAGCGCCGCTTCCCCGGCGGCCTCGGCGCGCGTACGCACCAGGTTTCCGGTGCCCGAACTGCCCGACCGTATCAGCGCGAAGCCCCGCTCGAGCGGCAGCCGCGGGTCCAGTTGCGGCAGCACGCGTCCGATTGGCGCCAGCGACTGCCGTGCCGTCTGCATCCGCCGTTCGAGCAGGACCGGCCGCAACCCCGCGCGCTCGAGCCGTTCGCGGGCAAGATCGGTGCGATGGCGCAGGAGCGGCATCGAAAGCTTTGCTGTGGTCGCGGAAAGTCGCTCGCGCTGGACGGCAGCACGATCGCGCAATGCCCGACGCAGCCGTTCCGACGCATCGTCGAGCCGCTGCGCGGCGTGCTGCAGCAGCGTTTCGGCTTTGGGCAAACGCTGAGCCCGCGCTTCCAGGCGTTCGCGACCGAGGCTCACCGGTCGCAGCGCGCAGCGCCGTTTGCGCAACGCGAGTTCGTCGAGCTGGTCAAGCAGGTCGGCGAGAACCGGCACCGCGATCTCGGCGGCGGCGGTCGGCGTCGGAGCGCGGCGGTCGGCGGCGTGATCGGCAAGCGTCGTATCGGTCTCGTGACCGACGGCGGAGATGACGGGGATCGTGCTTTCGGCGATCGCGCGCACCACCGCTTCCTCGTTGAACGACCACAAGTCCTCGATCGAGCCGCCGCCGCGCGCGACAATCACCAGATCGGGTCGCGGCACCGGTCCGCCGGGAGCAATGCCCGAAAAGCCGCGCACGGCCTGGGCGACCTGCGCCGCAGCGCCCTCGCCCTGCACCAGCACCGGCCAGACGAGGACGTGGCTCGGGAAGCGGTCATCGAGGCGGTGAAGGATGTCGCGGATCACCGCCCCCGTCGGCGACGTCACGACGCCGATCACGCGCGGCAGATACGGCAATTCGCGCTTGCGCGTGGCATCGAACAGGCCTTCAGCGGCGAGACGCAGCCGCAGTTTCTCGAGCAGCGCGAGCAGCGCGCCCTCGCCTGCGATCTCCATCGCCTCGATCACGATCTGGTATTTCGAGCGCCCCGGATAGGTCGTCAGCTTGCCGCTGGCGACGACCTCGATCCCGTCCTCGGGCCGGAATGCAAGGCGTTGAGCGCCGCCGCGCCACATCACCCCGTCGATGACGGCCTTCTCGTCCTTGAGCGCGCAATAGAGGTGACCCGAAGCCGCGCGCTTCACTCCCGAAAGCTCGCCACGCAGGCGCACGAAGCCGAATCGATCCTCGACCGTGCGCTTCAACAGCGCGGATATTTCGCTGACGGAAAGCGGCGCGGCGTTGTCGCCGCCACGCGCCTTCGCTACGAGCCCTCCTGCGGGACCATCGGCAGCATCGTCGTCATCGAAAGGCAGGGAACCGGGCATGAATATCCTTCTGCTGGGATCGGGCGGGCGCGAACATGCGCTGGCATGGAAATTGGCGCAATCCCCGCGCTGCGAGACGCTCTGGGCTTCGCCGGGCAATCCCGGGATCGACAGTACGATCGTCGAAGTGAACGCGCGCAGCCCCGCTGGCGACGCGATTACATCGGACGGCTTATGCTTCAAGGCCGATTTGAGCGATCACCGCAGCGTCTTCGAATTCTGCGAGATGTACAAGATCGGGCTCGTCGTGATCGGCCCCGAGGCCCCGCTGGTCGACGGACTGGCCGACACGCTGCGCGATGCCGGGATCGCCGTGTTCGGCCCCGGAGCGGCGGCGGCGCGGCTCGAAGGGTCCAAGGGCTTCACCAAGGACTTGTGCGAGAAGGCCGGCATTCCCACCGCCGGCTACGAGCGCGTGCGCAGCGAAGCCGAAGGCCTGGCCGCCATTGCCCGCTTCGGCGCGCCCGTCGTCATCAAGGCGGATGGGCTTGCCGCCGGTAAGGGCGTCACCGTTGCCATGACCATGGCCGAAGCCGAAGCGGCCGTGCGCGACATTTTTGCCGGGCGTTTCGGCGAAGCGGGCGCCGAGGCGGTCATTGAGGAGTTTCTCGAAGGCGAAGAGGCCAGCTACTTCGCGCTGACCGACGGCAGCACCATCCTCGCCTTCGGGTCGGCGCAGGATCACAAGCGAGTCGGCGTCGGCGATACCGGCCCCAATACGGGCGGCATGGGCGCCTACAGTCCCGCGCCGGTGCTGACGCCCGAGCTCGAACGCCAAGCGATGACCTCGATTATCGCGCCCACCGTGAAAGCCATGGCCGATGCGGGATGCCCGTATTCGGGCGTGCTCTATGCCGGACTGATGCTGACGACCGAAGGGCCCAAGCTGATCGAATACAATTGCCGCTTCGGCGATCCGGAATGCCAGGTGCTGATGATGCGGCTCGAGGCGGACCTCGTGGACGTGCTCTCCGCCTGCGCCGAGAACCGCCTCGCCGCGATCGAGCCGCCGCGCTTCTCTCCGGACACGGCGCTGACCATCGTCATGGCGGCGCGCGGCTACCCCGGCACCCCGGAAAAAGGCGGCGCCATCCACGGCATCGCCGCCGCCGAGGCAAATGGAGCCAAGGTGTTCCACGCCGGCACCGCGCTCGTCGAGGGCCAGCTCGTGGCGAATGGGGGGCGAGTGCTCAATGTGACTGCGCGCGGCCAATCGGTCCGCGAAGCGCAGGCCGCCGCCTACGCGGCACTGGACAAGATCGATTTCGAAAGCGGCTTCTGCCGCCCCGACATCGGTTGGCGCGAAGTGGACCGCGAACTGGACCGGCAAAGCTGACACCCCTCAAGGCGTGACGGGCGGGTTCGCTTCCTTCAGAAGACGCACCGTCAGAGCGAGCCGGCTCGCATCGTCGCGCGCAATATGCAGGTTCGGCAGGCGGCGCTCCGCCTCCTTGAGCGCCGCGACCACTTGCTCGCGCGTCCAGCCCTGCTCGAGCATGTATTCGCCGAGATAATGCACCGGAAACGGCATAGGCTCGCCTGCCGCGTCGGCGAGGGTTTCGAGCCAGTAGGCATCAAGATCGGCATCGGCATAGACCGTGCGTCCGCCGGTCATCGCCTTCATTTCCTCAAGCACTTGCGCGGGGGGCAGCCCCTCGCGCTCGAGCATGTCGCGGCTGATGCCGTGCAGCGCTTCGGCCTCGTCGGACCAGGTCCAGAATTGCCATTTTTCCGATGGCTTGATGAGCCAGGTGCGGCTGCTGCCGTCGACGAGGGCCAGCGCGACCTCGATCGGATAGGAAAAGCCGTCCTCCGGCAGGCAGCTTGCCTCGAAATCGATCAGAGCGGGCCAGACCATCGCCACGCGGTGCGCCCCTTAGCCCACCTTCTCGGCGACGAAAGCCTTGAGGTTCGCCTCCGCACGCGCACCATAGTGCGAGATGATCTCGCTGGCGCAGATCGCGCCCAGCCGCAGGCACTGTTCCAACGATTGCCCACGTACGTGGCCGTACAGGAAGCCAGCCGCGAAGAGATCGCCCGCGCCAGTCGTGTCGACGACCTTCTCGATCGGCTCCGCCGGCACTTGCGCGCGCTCGCCATTCGACACGGCGACGGCACCCTTGTCGCTACGCGTGATCACGAGCACCGGCACGTCGTCCGCGATCGCGGCAATGCCATCGTCGAAATCGTCCTTGCCGGTGAGCGTGGCCAGTTCGTGCTCGTTGGCGAAGAGGATGTCGATCTGCCCCTTGGCGATCAGGTCGCGGAAATCGTCGCCATGGCGTTCGATGACGAAGGATTCCGAGGGCGTGAACGCGACCTTGCGGCCGGCGGCGCGGGCGATCTCGATCGCCTTGCGCATCGCGGCGCGCGGTTCCTCGGGATCCCAGAGGTAGCCTTCGAGATAAAGGACCGCGGCGTTGGCGATCTGCTCGTCGCTGACCGAGGCGGGCGGCAAATGCAGCGAAGCGCCCAGAAAGGTGTTCATCGTGCGCTGCCCATCGGGCGTCACGAAGATCAGGCAGCGCGCCGTCGGCGGATCGCCAGCACGCGCCGGGACGGTGAAGTCGATGCCGCCGGCGCGGATGTCATGCGCGAAGATCGCCCCCAGCTGATCGTCGGCGACTTGTCCGACAAAAGCGCACTTCACGCCCAGCGCGGCCAGACCCGCCAGCGTGTTGGCGGCGGACCCACCCGAAATCTCGAGCGCGCTGCCCATCGCGTCGTACAGTTCGACCGCACGATCGGTGTCGATCAGAGTCATGCCTCCCTTTGCGAGCCCGAGCCGTTCGATCGCTTCGTCTTCGCAGCGCGCGATCACGTCGATGATGGCGTTGCCGATGGCGAGGACGTCGTATTCGGGATCTGGCATTCGGGAGGGTCTCCGGATTATCTGAGCTGATGCTGCGCTGCCGCAGGTACAGTGCCGTCTGGCGCGGCGCAAGGCGGGCCGAGTTGACAGCACCTTCGCCCCGCGCGATGGCCCCGCCACATATGGCTTCGTTCCGCGCCCACCTCGTTCCCGCTCGCGCCGTTCTCGGCGTCACCGCGCTGGTCCCGCTGCTGGCCGCGTGCGTCGCGACGACCGCGCCGGGGCCATCGACGCCGGGTGGCAGCGTTCCGGTTCGTCAGCCGGTGCGACCGCCCGTGCAGCAGGCCCTGCGCGAACCGGTCTTCCGGATGGAACCCGGGCTCGAAGGCGTGGTCGGGGTCGACGCCGGCTCGCTGACGCGGCTGTTCGGTCCGCCGCGGCTCGACGTGATCGAAGGCGATGCCCGCAAGCTGCAGTTCACAGGCACGGCATGCCTGCTCGACGTCTATCTTTACCCCAGTTCCCGCTCGCGCGAGCCGCTGGCGACATATGTCGATGCACGCCGCGCTTCTGACGGACGCAATGTCGATAAAGCCGCCTGCGTCGCCGCGCTCAAGCAGCGATAAAAAGAGCGATTAGACGGTGAAGCTCTCGCCGCAGCCGCAGCTGCCGGTGGCGTTGGGATTCTCGAACACGAAGCCGGCGGTAAAGTCGTCCTCGCGCCAGTCCATCACGCTGCCCACGAGATAGAGCACGCTCGCGCCGTCGATGTAGAACACGCCGCCGGGGGTTTCGATCTTCTCGTCGAACGTGTCTTCCGCCTCGACGTAATCGACCGAGTAGGCGAGCCCCGAACATCCGCGGCGCGGGGTCGAAAGGCGCACGCCGATCGCGCCTTCGGGCGCCTGCGACATCAGCTTCGCGATCCGCGCTTCGGCGGATGGCGTCAGCGTTACGGCTGCGGGGCGGGTTCTGCTCTTGGTGTCGGTCATGTCAGTTTCTTTTCCCAGAATTGGGCCGTGCCGGCCTCGGGATCAAGGGCGTAGGCGGCGAAACCGCAGGCTTCGTAGAGCGCCTGAGCCGTGCGGTTGCCGGTCAGGACTTCGAGCGTGACCTTGCAGGCCCCGCGCTTGCGGGCTTCGGCATCGACCGCGGCCATGAGCCGCCGGCCGATCCCCTTGCCGCGATGTCCCGATAGAACCGCAAGGTCGTGAATGTTGACGAGCGGACGCGCGGCGAAAGTCGAAAACCCCGTGAAGCAATTGGCCAGGCCGACCGCGTCCTCGCCTTCGCGCGCGATCAGCGAGAATGCGCCGGGGACCGCGGCCAGCCGCTTCGGCAGGACATCACGTACCGGTTCGTCAAGCGGCGCGCCCGCACCCATCGGATCGCGCGAATAGGCATCGAGCAATGCAACCAGATCGGCGGCATCGCGCGCGTTGCCGTAGTCGGCGAGCGTAATCGTGAGGGTGGGCGCGGCGCTGGCCATCACAGCATGCCGAGCTCGAGCCGGGCCTCGTCGGTCATCTTGCCCATGTCCCACGGCGGATCCCAGACGAGATTGACTTCGCACTCGCGCACGCCGGGGACCGCGGCCACGCGCAGTTCCACTTCGCCGGGCATCGATTCGGCCACCGGGCAATGCGGCGTGGTGAGCGTCATCATCACCGTGACCGCGGCATCCTCGCCGACTTCCACGCCGTAGATCAGACCCAGGTCGTAGATGTTCACGGGAATTTCCGGATCGAAGATCTCCTTGAGCGCCGCGATCACGCCATCGTAGATCGCGCCGCCCGGTTCGCCGGGATCATCCGACGCGGGCTTTTCGGCAAGGAAGCCTTCGAGATAGTCGCGCTTGCGCCCGAGCTTTTCGCTCGCGCTTTCCTCGGGCAGCTCGGCATCGGAAACCCGCGCACGCGGCGGCTTTTCCGCCATCTGCTGCTGCTCCCAAGGTGAGGGCGCCGCAACCGTCTCGGGCTTGTCGGAGCGGTCCTGGTCGTTCATCCGAAAATCCTCCTGGTGCGATCGATCCCGGCAAGAAGAGCCGCGATATCGCTTTCGTCGTTGTAGAGGCCGAAGCTCGCCCGCGCCGTCGCCGGCACGCCGAGCGCGTCCATCAGGGGTTGCGCGCAATGATGTCCGGCGCGGATCGCCACGCCTTCCTCGTCGAGAATGGTGCCCACATCATGCGGGTGAATCCCGTCGAGCGCGAAGCTGACGATGCCCAGGCCGTCGGCGGGCCCGAACACAGTGACGTCGTTGCGCCGGCCCAGTTCCTCGCGCAGCTTGCCCGCAAGGTGACGCTCGTGCGCTTCGGCGGCGTCGAGGCCTATGGCTTCGATCCAGTCGATCGCGGCGGCCAGTCCGACCGCCTCGATGATCATCGGCGTCCCGGCTTCGAACCGCTGCGGCGGCGGGGCATAGGTGGTCTTTTCGAAAGTCACGCGGTCGATCATCGCGCCGCCGCCCTGCCACGGCGGCATCGCCTCGAACAGCTCGCGACGCGCCCACAGCGCGCCGACGCCGGTGGGGCCGTAGAGCTTGTGCGCGGAGAAGACATAGAAGTCGCAATCGAGCGCCGCCATGTCGAGCGCAAGCCGCGGCGCGGCCTGACAGCCATCGACCAGCAGCTTCGCGCCGACCGCATGGGCCAGCTTCGCCGCATGTTCCACGTGGAGCACTGAGCCCAGAACATTCGAAACATGTGCCAGAGCCACCAACTTATGCGCGGTCGTCAGCATACGCTCCGCCGCAGCAAGATCGATCTGTTGGTCCTCCGTTAGCGGACAGACGTCGATTTCGACGCCGGTCCGCTCGCGCAGCATTTGCCACGGCACGATGTTCGCATGGTGCTCGAGCGTCGAAAGCAGGATGCGATCGCCCGCCTTGAGGTTTTCGACGCCCCAGGTCTGGGCGACCAGATTGATCGCTTCGGTCGCGCCGCGCGTGAAGACGATCTCGTCCTCGCGCCCGCCAAGAAACTGCGCCACGCGGCGCCGCGCGGCTTCGTAAGACAGCGTCATGTCCGCGGAGCGCGCGTAGACGCCGCGATGCACGGTCGCGTAGTCATCGCCCATCGCCCGCACCGTCGCATCGATCACGGCCTGCGACTTTTGCGCCGTCGCGGCCGTATCGAGATAGTGCCAGGGCGAACCATCGGCACGCAGCATGCCGGGAAACTGCTCGCGCAGCCTGGGGCTCACCCCCGCAGCCAAGGAGAGGGCCTGATCAGACATGGGCGCGCAGCCTTGCGTGATCGTAGCTGGCCAGTGCCTGCGAGATCATCGTCTCCTGCTCGCGGGTGTCTTCGATGGACCCGAAGGCATCGGCGATGAACGCGCGGATGAGAAGTGCGCGCGCCTCTTCGGGCGGCACTCCGCGAGCGGCCATGTAGAACGCCGCAGCCTCATCGAGCGCGCCAATCGCCGCGCCATGCGCGCATTTGACGTCGTCGGCGAAGATCTCGAGTTCGGGCTTGGCATTGGCCGTCGCGCCATCGTTCAACAGGATCGCGCGGAAGTTCTGCGCGGCATCGGTCTGTTGCGCATCGCGGGCGACTTCGATGCGGCCAAGGAAATTGGCAACCGACCGATCGGCCGCGACCGCACGAACCACTTGCTTGGACATTGCCCCCGGCTCGGCATGGATGACGCGCGTCACGAACTCCCGCGTCGCCTCGCCAGTCCCGAGCACGACGCCGCCGAATTCGAAACTCGCGCCTTCGCCCAGCGTCACTTCGATCTCGCGCCGCGCATAGTCCCCGGCATCGAGCACGGCGAAATGCGCATAGCAGCCACCGGCGCCGACATCGATCCGCCAGCGTTCGATCCCGCCGGTCGTCGGTTCGCCCAGGTGGCGCAGCGTACCGCCCGGCTCGATCTTGAACGTGCGCCATTCATCGACAGCGCCGGGATCGGCCGCCGCGAGCGCGGCACTATCGGCGTAACGCCAGGCCTCGTCGCGCGTGGTGGGAATGGTGACCGTCTGGTTCATGCGGTCACCGCCTCGTAGCCTTCTTCCTCGAGCTGACGCGCTAGGTCCGGCCCGCCAGAGCGGACGATCCGCCCGCCGGCGAGCACATGAACGAAATCGGGCTGCACGACATCGAGGAGGCGCTGGTAATGCGTGATCAGCAGCACCGCCTTGTCAGGGCTGCGCATGATCGTGTTGATGCCCTCGCCGACCACGCGCAGCGCATCGATATCGAGCCCGGAATCGGTCTCGTCGAGAATTGCGAGGCGCGGATCGAGGATGCCCATCTGCACCATCTCGGCGCGCTTCTTCTCGCCGCCCGAGAAGCCGACGTTCACCGACCGCTTGAGCATGTCCATGTCCATTTTCAGCAGCGCGGCCTTTTCCTTCGCGAGCTTCAGGAATTCCCCGCCCGACAGCGGCTCCTCGCCGCGGCCCTTGCGCTGGGAGTTGGCGGCTTCGCGCAGGAACTGCACGAAGGACACGCCGGGGATCTCGACCGGATACTGGAAGCCGAGAAACAGCCCCGCCGCCGCGCGTTCATGCGGTTCAAGCTCGAGCAGGTCCTGCCCGAGGAACGTCGCCGAGCCTTGCGTCACCGCATATCCGGGGCGCCCGCCGAGCGTGTAGCCGAGCGTCGACTTGCCCGCACCGTTCGGCCCCATGATCGCATGCACTTCGCCCGCGTTGATGGTGAGCGAAAGGCCCTTGAGGATCGCGTTGTCGGCGACGGTGGCGTGAAGATTGTCGATCTGGAGCATGGTCATCCTTCAGTGCTCTCGAAACGGGGCGCGCTCGTGGCTCTGCCGCGGCGAGCGGCGCGCGGGTCGAAAGGCTGGTTGGTTTCTTCGCCGATGGCGGCGACGACATCGTCGAGGTCGCTCAGCACATGCGCTTCGTCGAAGCGCAGCACCCGGATTCCGACGTCGGTCAACTTGCGGTCCTGCAGCGCGGCGACTTCGGCGTTGATCCCTTCCGGGCTGATCTGGACGACGATCCAGCGCGCGGGGCAGGCGAAATCGGCGATGGCCGAGCCGACCACGGCATGCCGCGTGAACTTGACGCCGCCGACTTTCGAATCGGACAACCGCTCCCACAGCGCCTGATGCGCGTCGCTGGGATTGCGGCGCAAGTCGCGGGCGCGTTCCTTGAGCTTGTCCAGCCGCGCGCCGGTCAGCGCGAAACCTTCGCGCGCATCCGCCTTCGGCGCGGCGGCGCGGCTGACGCCCAGCGTTCTGCGTTCGCTCATCAGCCGACACTCCCCTCGAGCGAGATGCCGAGCAGCTTCTGTGCCTCGACCGCAAATTCCATCGGCAGCTGTTTCAGCACTTCCTTGGCGAAACCATTGACGATCAACGACACCGCCGCCTCGGTATCGAGCCCGCGCTGCTGCGCGTAATAGAGCTGATCGTCGCTGATCTTGCTGGTGGTCGCCTCGTGCTCGATCTGCGCGGTGGGGTTCTTCACTTCGATATAGGGCACCGTATGCGCGCCGCACTCGGAACCAAGCAGGAGCGAATCGCACTGCGTGAAATTGCGAACGCCCGAAGCAGACGCACCCACCCGCACAAGCCCGCGATACGTGTTGTTCGACTTGCCCGCACTGATGCCCTTCGAGATAATCGTCGAGCGGCTGCCTTTGCCGTTGTGGATCATCTTGGTGCCGGTATCGGCCTGCTGGTAATTGTTCGTCACCGCGACCGAGTAGAATTCGCCGACCGAGTTCTCGCCGTTGAGCACGCAGCTGGGATACTTCCAGGTGATCGCGCTGCCGGTTTCGACCTGGGTCCAACTGATCTTCGAGCGCGCGCCTTGGCACAACCCGCGCTTGGTCACGAAGTTGTAGATGCCGCCCTTGCCCTCTTCGTTGCCCGGGTACCAGTTCTGCACGGTCGAGTACTTGATCTCGGCATCTTCGAGCGCAACCAGCTCGACCACGGCGGCGTGGAGCTGGTTCTCGTCGCGCTGCGGGGCGGTGCAGCCTTCCAGATAGGACACGTAACTGCCCTTTTCGGCGATGATCAGCGTCCGCTCGAACTGGCCGGTGTTCTCGGCATTGATGCGGAAATAGGTCGACAATTCCATCGGGCAGCGCACGCCCTCGGGAATGTAAACGAAGGTACCGTCCGAAAAGACCGCGCAGTTGAGCGCGGCAAAGAAGTTGTCGTTCTGCGGCACGACCTTGCCCAGCCACTTCTTCACCAGCTCGGGATATTCGCGGATCGCCTCGCTGATCGAGCGGAAGATGACGCCGGCCTGCTCCAGCTCCTTGCGGAACGTGGTGGCGACCGAAACCGAATCGAACACCGCATCGACCGCGACCTTGCGGGCGCCTTCGACCCCGGCGAGCACCTTTTGCTCCTCGATCGGAATGCCGAGCTTTTCGTAGACGCGCAGGATCTCAGGATCGACCTCGTCGAGCGAGGCGATCGCTTCCTTCTTCTTGGGCGCAGCGTAATAATACGCCTCCTGATAATCGATCGGCGGCACGTTCAGCTTGGCCCAGTCGGGCATCGGCATCTCGAGCCAACGGCGATAGGCCTTCAGCCGCCAGTCGAGCATCCATTCCGGCTCGTTCTTCTTTGCCGAAATGAAGCGCACCGTCTCTTCGGACAGGCCCTTCGGTGCGAATTCCTGCTCGATCTCGGAAGACCAGCCATGTTCATAGTCGGCGGCGCGCGCGGCGGCCTCGTGCGCAGCGCGATCCTTCAACTGATCGTCGCGGACGGATGTGGTGTCTTCGGTCATCTTGGCTCCTCGACGAGGCTGGTGAGCGCCACTCCGGCCAGGGCACCGCGCATCGCGGCGTTCACCTGGGGCCAGTGCGGGCGCAGAGTGCAAGCCTCTTCAAGCGTGCAGTCATGGCGTCCTTCTTGAACGCAGGCGGTCAGGGCGATCGGTCCTTCGACCGCCTCGACGATGTCCGCCAGCGTCACGGCTGCGGCGGGGCGCGCCAGCTTGAGGCCACCCCCGGCCCCGCGCGTCGAGCGCAAGAGGCCCGCCGCGGTCAGTCGCGAAACCAGCTTCTGCACCGTCGGGACCGGCAGCCCGGTTTCTTCTGCGAGTTGCATCGCGGACACGCGGGCGCCGCCGCAGTGGCGCGCGGCGGCCGCCATTACGAGGACGGCGTAATCGGCCATGCTGGACAATCGCATCGGAGGTGCTTTTCCCGTCGCAGTTCAAATCAGATCAATTTGTTCCGATTTCACTTAGGGAGGCAGCTCGGGTGTTGCAAGGCGCGTTTCGGCGCTTTGCGGCACGGCGCGGCCCCCACGCGCACGTGTCCGTCTTGTCCTTGTGACAAGAAAAAAGGCGACCCCTCGCAAAGCGCGAAGAGCCGCCAGGTGTAAGAACTCGTGCGAAATCGCGACGAGCCCTTCGGGTCGCGAGCGGGGGGATATTGGTGAAACCCCAAAAAGAATTGTAAAAAAGCGACACCCGCGTCATTTCAAACTCGGTTTTGCAGGTAGTGGCGCAAGAACAGCGATGTGTCGGGCCCGTTGAGATCATCGAACGTTGCGCCTAGGACACAGTCCTAATGATTTATCGCCTGCTTCGATCGCCCCTTTTCAAACTCGACCCCGAACGGTCGCACGGCCTCGCGCTGGCGAGCCTCAAGATCATGCCGCGACGGCCGGCAAGGCCCGGGGGACCCTTGTCCAGCGTGGTTGCGGGAATCGCGTTTCCCAACCCGGTCGGAATGGCCGCGGGTTTCGACAAAGACGGCGAAGTCCCTGATTCGCTACTCGGATTGGGCTTCGGATTCGCCGAAGTGGGCTCGCTCACGCCGTTGCCCCAATCGGGCAATCCGCGTCCCCGCCTGTTCCGGCTGGTCGAGGACCGGGCGGTGATCAATCGCATGGGATTCAACAACGGTGGAGCCCAGGCCGCGATCCGGCGGCTGGCGGCGCGCCACCATCGACCAGGCATCGTCGGCATCAATATCGGCGCCAACAAGGACTCCGCGGATCGCATCGCCGACTATGCGACGATGACGCGCCTGATGGCTCCGTTTTCGAGCTATCTCGCGGTCAATATCAGCAGTCCCAACACGCCCGGCCTGCGCGCGCTGCAGGACGAAGGTGCCCTGACCGCGCTGCTCGATGCAGTGCTCGCGGCGCGCGGGCCGGACGGCCCCCCGATATTCCTCAAGGTCGCGCCCGATTTGGAGCCGGCGGATATCGACGCGATCACGCGAATCGCACTCGACAAGGCGCTTGGCGCGCTGATCGTTTCCAACACGACGATCTCGCGGCCTCCGCTGCGCTCGCGCCATGCCGGTGAGACGGGCGGACTTTCTGGCGCGCCGCTGCGCGCGCTGGCACACCAGCGGATCGTCGAATTTCGCCGCGCGACAGGCGGTGCCATCCCGCTGATCGGCGTTGGCGGCATCGCGACCGCCGAGGAGGCCTGGGCACGGATCCGGGCGGGCGCCAACCTCGTACAGCTCTACAGCGCGATGGTCTACGAAGGCCCCGGCATCGCCCGGCGCATCTGCAAGGGGCTGGAGGCGCTGATGCGGCGCGACGGGTTCGGTTCGATTGCAGAGGCGGTCGGAACCGCCTAGCCTCGCCAGCAATGCTGCGACGCTTTCTTCTGGCCCTGACGGGCCCCCTCGCCCTTTCCGCCTGCGCGACCGTTCCGACCGCCGAAAGCCCGCGGCCGGATGCCGCTGCCTCGGCGCCCGGCACGACACAAGGCATGGTCAGCGCTGCCGATCCGCGCGCCGCCGAGGCCGGCATCGCGATGCTGCGCAAGGGCGGAAGCGCCACCGACGCGGCGATCGCGACGATGCTGGTGCTCAACATCGTCGAACCGCAAAATTCCGGGATCGGGGGCGGCCTGTTCCTGGTCCGGCACGACAGCGAGAGTGGCGCGATCGCCACGCTCGATGCCCGCGAGGCGGCACCTGCCGCGGCCGGCCCCGACTGGTTCCTGGGGACCGACGGCAAGCCGCTCCCGGGTCGAGAGATCTATCAGGGCGGACGTGCGGCGGGTGTCCCCGGCGCGCTCGCGGCCATGGCCGAGGCCCACAAGCGCTGGGGCAAGCTGCCCTGGGCCGACCTGTTCCAGCCCGCGATCGCTCTGGCCCGCGACGGCTTCGTCGTCTCTGCCCGCATGCACAACGGCTTGCGCCTTTACGGCAAGCACGTCACCGGCTGGGCGCGCGAAACGTACTGGCCGGCCGGCGAACCGCTCGCCGAGGGCGCGACTCTGCGGCTGCCTCTGGTGGCGAACACGCTCGAACGGTTCGCGAAGGAAGGCCCGGCGCCACTCTACACCGGCGATCTCGCGCGCGAAGCCGTCGCGGCGCTCAACAGCGCCGAGACTCTGCCCTCCAAAATGACCGCGGAAGATTTCGCGGGCTACACGGTGATCGAGCGCGACCCGGTCTGCGGTACGTATCGCGTCTGGCGTATTTGCGGCATGGGGCCGCCGGCCTCAGGCGGGATCAGCGTGCTCGCGATCCTCAAGCAACTCGAACGCTTCGACATGGCGCGGCTTGGAAAGTCGTCTCCGGTCGCCTGGCACCTCATCGCCGAATCCGAGCGCCTCGCCTACGCCGATCGCAATGCCTACATCGCCGATCCCGGCTACGTCGCAGTGCCGGTCGCGGGCCTCACTTCGCCCCACTACCTTGCCGAGCGCTCGCAGCTCATCTCCGAATCGGCGAGCCTCCAGTCGATCGAGGCCGGCAGACCCGAGGGCGCGCCCGCAAAGGTCGCCTCGCGCGGATGGGCCGATCAGGGGACGAGCAGTCTCACCGCCGTCGATGCCGAAGGAAACATCCAGCAGCTCACCACGACGATCAACGGCTACTACGGCAACGGCATTCCCGTCGGCGGGATCATGCTCAACAACGAGCTGCCCGATTTCGACATCGTGCCGCAAAAGAACGGCATCCCTGCGGCGAATCGGGTCGAAGGCGGCAAGCGCCCGCGCAGCTCGCTTTCGCCGACGATCGTCTATGCGCCGGACGGTTCGCCCCGGATCGCGATCGGTGCGGCGGGCGGATCGACGATCATCGCGCAAGTCGCCAAGGCGCTGGTCGGCGTGCTCGACTGGAACCTGTCGGCACAAGATGCGATCGCGATGGGCCTGATCTACGCGCCGGGCACCAAGAAGGCGACGGTCGAGGAAGGCACCGAACTGGCCGCGATGGTCCCTGCCCTGCGCGCGCTGGGCGAAGAAGTCGAAGTCGGCCCGCTCGGACTCAAGGCGAACGCGATCGAATGGGTCGACGGCCGCCTCGTCGGCGCCGCCGATCCCCGCAGCGAAGGCGTGGCCATGGACATTGCCGGCACCATCACCCAGATCAAGCGACGCGAAAACGACTTGAACGGCGCGCACGATTAGGCAGTCACGGGCCCGGCGCCCGGCAACGACGTAATAAAGCCAAAACAAGGAGGGGTTTCATGGACATCGGCGATTTCAGCGCGAGCCCGAACCTCGTCGCTCTGTTTCTCCAGCGCGCGGCGGAGCGCGGGACCCGGCCCATGCTGCAGGCCAAACGCGACGGAGCATGGCAGGCGCTGAGCTGGCGCGATGCGGTACGGCAGGTGTCGCTGCTCGCCGAATCGCTGCGTGCGCTGGGGCTGGAGCCGGGCGATCGCGTCATGCTGGTTTCGGAAAACCGGCCCGAATGGTGCCTTTCGGACCTGGCGATCATGGCCGCAGGCTGCGTCACCGTGCCGACTTACACCACCAACACGACGCGCGATCACATCCATATCCTCGAGAATTCCGGCGCGCGCGCGGTGATCGTCTCGAGCGCCAAGCTCGCCAAGACGCTGTTGCCCGCCGTGTCGCAAACCGATCTGTGTCAGCACGTCATCTCGATGGAGCCGCTGCGCCGGTCGCAGGGCAGCGGCTTCGCGCTGCATGACTGGGCGGACTTGCTGAAGGGCGATGCGACCGCTGCCGAGTCTGCGGTCGCCGCGCGCGTCGCGACGATCGGCCGCGAAGACCTCGCCTGCCTGATCTACACCAGCGGCACCGGCGGCGCGCCGCGCGGCGTGCGCCAGCACCACGGCATGATCCTGCTCAACGTCGAGGGCTGCGCGCGCATCATCGACGAGGATTTCACCTGGAAGGACGAAGTCTTCCTCTCCTTCCTGCCGCTCAGCCATGCCTACGAGCATACCGGCGGCCAGTACCTGCCGATCGGCCTCGGCGGGGAGATCTATTATGCCGAAGGGCTCGATAAGCTCGCGGCCAACATCGAGGAAGTGCGCCCCACGATCATGGTGGTCGTCCCGCGGCTTTTCGAAGTGCTGCGCACACGGATCACCAAGCAAGTCGCCAAGCAGGGCAAAGTGCCGAATCTGTTGATGGAGTGCGCGATCGGCATCGGCTCGCGCAGAGCCAAGAACAAGTGGCGGCCCGGCGATTCGGTGCTTTCGGCCCTGCTGGAGCGGACCCTGCGCCCGAAGATCCGCGCGAAGTTCGGTGGGCGGCTGAAGGCGATGGTCTCGGGCGGAGCGCCGCTCAATCCGGGCCTCGGCGGCTTTTTCCAGTCGATGGGGCTGACGTTGCTGCAAGGCTACGGGCAGACCGAGGCAGGCCCTGTCATCAGCTGCAACCGCCCCGGCGCGGGGATCAAGATGGACACCGTCGGCCCGCCGCTCGACGGCGTCGAAGTGAAGATCGCGGACGATGGCGAGATCCTGGTGCGCGGCGAACTGGTCATGCACGGGTACTGGGCGAACGAGGCCGCCTCGCGCGCGGTGCTGATCGATGGCTGGCTTCACACCGGCGACATCGGCCATTTCGATGCGCAAGGCCGGATCATGATCACCGACCGCAAGAAAGACATGATCGTCAACGACAAGGGCGACAACGTCTCGCCCCAAAAGGTCGAATCGATGCTGACGCTCCAGCCCGAGATTTCGCAGGCGATGGTGAGCGGCGATCGACGGCCTTATCTCGTCGGTTTGATCGTGCCCGACAGCGAATGGATGGATGTCTGGGCCCGCACCAACGGCCAGCCCCAGGATCTCGCGACGCTCGAGGGCGTTCCCGAGTTTCGCGCCGCACTGCGCGCCGCGATCGACCGCGTGAACCTCGATCTTTCGGTGGTCGAGAAAGTGCGCCAGTTCGTCCTCGCCGATGAGGCCTTCAGCATCGAGAACGAGGAAATGACGCCAAGCCTCAAGATCCGCCGACACAAGCTCAAAGCGCGCTACGGCGCCCGGCTCGACGCGCTTTACAAGAGCTGATGCGCGCGGTTCGCGGCAACGTGCCGTGCGGTTTTTGGCGTTTGCGGAGCCGATTCGGCGCCCTTAGCCTTTCACCGGTGATCCGTTTTCGAACTCTTGGCATTCTCGGCCGCCGTGCGACCGCGCTGGCCGCTGCTCTGCTCCCCCTGCCCGCGCTGGCGACAGACGCCGAGACGGAGAAGGCCTTCATCATGGGCCTGCCCAAGGCGGAATTGCATGTGCATCTCGAAGGCACGATGGAGCCTGAACTCTATCTGGCAATCGCCCAGCGCAACGGCATCTTCACGCCTTATGCCACCGGCGAGGATGTGCGTGACCGGCTTCGCGCCGCGCACGATCTGCCCAGCTTCATCGTGATCTACGAGGAACTGATCGGCGCCGCGCAGACCGCACAGGACTTTCACGACATCGCGCTGGCCTATTTCCGCAAGGCCCACTCGCAAGGCGTGGTCTACGCCGAAGTTTACTTCGACCCGCAACTTCACCTCGAGCGCGGCGTGCCGCTGGAAACGCTCTATGCCGGGCTCGCCGCGGCGCAAAGGGATGCGCGCGAAGAACTGGGGCTCGAAGCGCACTACATTCTCAGCTTCCTGCGTGATCGCAGCGCGGCGGACGCGGCGCACGTGCTCGAGGCGAGCCGGCCCTGGATCGGTGATCTCGTGATTGGCGTCGGCCTCGACAATCCAGAAGTGAAGGACTTTCCCGCCAAGTTCGAGGAAGTGTTCGAACGTGCCGGCGCGCTGGGCCTGCACCGCACCTCGCACTGCGATGTCGATCAGGCCGACACCATCGCCAACCATTGGGGCGTGATCGAGAAACTCAAGGTCGAGCGGATCGATCATGGTCTGAACGTGCCGGACGACCCGGCGCTGGTCGCGGCAGTCCGCGCACGCGGGATCGGCCTCACCGGCGCGCCGACCCTGTTCTACACCGAGATTCCGGGGCGAATGGCGTATCGCGCCGGGCGCATACGCCAGCTCCTCGATCTCGGCTTGCTGGTCTCGGTCAACTCCGACGATCCCGGAATGAAGCGCAGCCTGTATGTCGGCGATCTCATGGAACGCGTGCAGGAGGAGACCGGAATGAGTCGTGACGACATCGTCCGGTTGGCGCGCAACAGCTTCGCGATCGCCTGGATCGATGAGGCTGAGCGTGCCGCCTATCTCGGCCGCATCGATCGCTATTTGGCGGACCGGGAGCCGACCTAGGCGCTAGAGCAGGGGCCTCGACGGGAAACGGAACGCGGCGCCATGCGTTAGCCCGCGCAAGCCTCCGTCATTTCAGGGCCCCCGTCATTTCAGGGCCCCCTCATATCAGGATCGCCTCGTCATGCGTGCCTACGCCTGCCCCAACTGCTCCCGCCTCAATCATTTCGAGGTTCGCGTCTGCCCCGGTTGCAACGCGACCGTCGGATACGATCCGGTTCTCGACGGCTTCCGCTTCCTCGCCGACAAGGCCACGGTCTGGCGCGACGGCGCGGGCGAAACGGCCGACGTCGTCGTGTGCGCCAACAACAACGACTACGGCATCTGCAACTGGCTGGTCGAAACGGCAGATTCGACGCCGATGTGCCGGGCCTGCCGCCACAATCGCACGATCCCCGATATCACCCAGCCATCTGTGCCGCCGCGCTGGGCCAAAATCGAAGAGGCCAAACGCCGGCTGTTCCACACCTTGCTGCAGCTCGGCCTGCCGCTCGAGACCAAGGCGGAAGAGCAGCCGGGCCGCCAGGGCCTCGCCTTCGACTTTCTCTACGACCCGGCGGCCGAAGAAGCCGGAAAGCCGCAGATTTCCACCGGGCACGAGAGCGGACTGGTGACGCTCAATCTGATCGAGGCCGACGATGCCGAGCGGGAGCGGATTCGGCACAAGATGGGCGAGCCCTACCGGACTCTGCTCGGCCATTTCCGGCACGAGGTCGGGCACCATTTCTGGTCGCGGCTCGTCGAGACCGACGAGCAGGACTTGGCCGCGTTTCGCGAATTGTTCGGCGACGAACGCGTCGACTACCAGCAAAGCATGAACGCGCATTACGGCGATGGCGGCGGCAAGGTTTGGACCGACGACTACGTCAGCCAGTATGCGACCATGCATCCGTGGGAAGATTTCGCCGAGACCTTCGCGCACTATCTGCACATGGTCGACGTACTGGAAACGGCGCGCGCGTTCGATCTGACGCCCTCGTCTCCTTACGGTCGGCGGCAGGAGTTCAACGTCTCGCTGGATTTCGATCCTTATGCGGCCGATGCCAAAACTCTGGCGGAAACGATGGGACCGATGTCGTTCACGCTCAACGCGATGAACCGCAGCATGGGCCTGCCCGATCTCTACCCGTTCCACCTTTCCGACGCGATCGTGGCGAAGCTCGATTTCGTGCAGCGGGTCCTCGCCAAGGCCCGGCAGGGCGCGCCTCGTCCCGAACGGACGACTCAGCCCGCCCAGTAAGCGCGGTTCAGGCGGCTTCCTGGGCGATCCACTCGGGATAGAAACTGGGCTCGCGCTCGGACCAGCCCGGAGCGGTGGCCGCGGCCTCGCTGATCGAGTGGAGCAGCATCTTGCGACGATCCGGCCGGATCAGCGGCAGCGCGGCGGCGCCACAAAAAGCCCCCGGCAGCCACTGACGCGCACTGGCGCCCAGCAACCGTTCGTAGAGGAAGCGGTAGGCGGAAAAGCTTTCGAGCCGATTCTGCGACAAGTCGAACGCGGTCATCCGCACCAGCTTGCCCATGAACGGTTCGACGCCGTCGAAACCGTCGCCGTCCGGAATCGAGCACCGCAGCGCCTTGAGCTCCTGGTAAGCGACATATTGCGAGCGGATCGCGGCAACTTCGTCGGCATCGCGCGCCCAGAGCTTGAAGGCATCCTGCCGGCCCAGGCCGATATCGAGGCTGCGGCGAATATAGCGCTGTTCGGCGGGCGTGAAGCCGGCGAATTCGCGCAGCTCGCTGATCGTCAGGCTAGCGGTACCGATATATCCCATGGCATTGCCTTTCTGAGAAGCAGGGACCTGCCCGTCCCTGCAACACCAGAAGACCACAATGGCCTTGCCAACCCGTTAACCATCGAAGCGGATCAACCCGGGCGCTGGCAGTAAAGGCTTAGATAAGACCGGCCAGCGGGCTCGACGGATCGGCGTATTTGCGAGTCGCCATGCGTCCCGCAAGATAAGCGTCGCGGCCCGCTTCGACGGCAAGCCGCATCGCCCGCGCCATGCGAATCGGGTCCTTCGCCTCGGCGATGGCGGTGTTCATCAGCACGCCGTCGCAGCCGAGTTCCATCGCCACCGCGGCGTCGGACGCGGTCCCGACACCGGCATCGACCAGCACTGGCACGCTCGCGCCTTCCACGATCAAGCGAATCGTCACGCGATTCTGGATTCCCAGCCCCGAGCCGATCGGCGCGCCCAGCGGCATCACCGCGACCGCACCTGCCTCTTCGAGCTGCTTGGCCGCGATCGGATCGTCGACGCAATAGACCATCGGCGCAAAGCCTTCCTTCGCCAGCACTTCGGTCGCCTTGAGAGTCTCGCGCATGTCCGGGTAGAGCGTGCGGGCCTCGCCCAGTACTTCCAGCTTGACCAGATCCCAGCCGCCCGCTTCGCGCGCCAGCCGCAAAGTGCGGATCGCATCCTCCGCGGTGAAGCAACCGGCAGTATTGGGCAGATATGTGGTCTTCTTCGGATCGATGAAGTCGGTCAGCATCGGCGCATTGGGATCCGACACGTTGACCCGACGGACCGCGACGGTGACGATCTCGGCGCCGCTCGCTTCGAGCGCGGCGGCATTCTGGGCGAAGTCCTTGTACTTGCCCGTGCCGACGATCAATCGCGAGCGAAAGGTATGGCCCGCCACGGACCAGGTGTCGGCACTGCCGGCCTGCTCTGCCGTCGCGACGTGATCGCCGCCACCCACGAAATGGACGATCTCCAGCACGTCGCCGTCGGTCAGCGAGGCAGCGGCCAGCGTCGAGCGCGGCACCACGACGCTGTTGTGCTCGACCGCGACCTTGGCGGGATCGAGCCCGAGCTGCGAGACGAGTTCGGCGATCGTGGCACCCGGAGCGATCCGGCGCGCCTCGCCGTTGACGGTAAGCTGAAAATCCTGCGGCATACTGCGCAGATAGCGCTCAGGCTGAGCGGTGCAAGTTCCAGATGTGCGCGAAAGCGACCAGCGCGACACCGGCCACGGTCAGTACCGCTTCACCCACGCCGTGATGCGTGCCCACCGCGATGGCCATCAGCACAAGACCGGTCGCCCCGACCGCGATCGGACCCAGCCGGCCATGGCGTAGCACGCCATAGCCCAGCGAGATGGCCCCGATGACCAGAGCCAGTACCAGTCCGAATTCGTGAATCGCAGGATTGAGCAGAAACTGTCCGCCCACGCCGAGCAGCGAGACGAGCACGACCGTCAGCACGCAATGCACTGCGCACAGGCCCGATATCCAGACCCCGGTCCGGTCGAGTCGGTCGCGGAAACGGATGAGAGCGCGGCGCGTCATGGCCCCACATGTAATGTTGTATCATGCAATTGCAAGCGCCCTGTGCGCCGCTTCCTGGTCGCTCCCCCCCTTGCACTGGCGAGCCTGACGGAGCAGGGACTGGCCGCATGACTCTGTCCGACAGCCGCCCGATCATCGGGACCAGCGACGACTTGCGGCCCATGCGGCTATGGCTTTTGTGCGTCGCCTGCATGGTGATCGCGATCGTCGCGATCGGCGGGATCACGCGGCTGACCGAATCCGGCCTGTCCATCACCGAATGGAAGCCGGTGACAGGCGCGATGCCCCCGCTCAGCGACGCGCAATGGCAAGCCGAATTCGAGGCCTACCAGCGCATTCCCCAATATACCGAGGTCAACGGCCCGGCCGGGATGACGCTGGCGCAGTACAAATTCATCTACTTCTGGGAATGGCTGCATCGCCTGCTCGCGCGGCTGATCGGCCTCGCCTTCGCGCTGCCGCTGGCGTATTTCTGGCTGCGCGGGACCATCCCGCTCGGCTACAAGCCCAGGCTGCTAGCACTGCTGGCTCTGGGCGGTCTGCAGGGCGCGGTGGGCTGGTGGATGGTGTCGTCCGGGCTCTCCGCCGACGTCAAAGTCAGCCACTTCCGTTTGGCGGTGCATCTGCTGGTCGCGCTGACCACACTGGGCGGACTGGTGTGGACGGCTTGCGACGTTTCCCGGCTCGAACGCGGCCAATCCCCGTCCCGCCTCAGCGGGTTCGGCATCGTCGCGCTGGTGGTGCTGGCCGTGCAGATCCTGTTCGGCGCGCTGGTGGCCGGTCTGCGCGCCGGATATGTCGCGGGTGCGGGATGGTTCAATTTCGATGCCTGGCCGCTGATGCAGGGGCGATTGTTTCCCGAAGGCGTCGAAGGCGGCCTGGGCGCGCTTTTTTCCGACCCCTATCTGGTTCACTTCATCCATCGCTGGTGGGCGTGGGTCGTGGTCGTCGTGCTGGTGATGATGGGTCGACGGTTGCGGCTCGCCATGCGGCGCGACGTGTCGCTGGCGCTGCACTGCGCGTTCGGATTTCAGATCCTGCTCGGTATCGCGACTGTCTGGTCGGGCGTTTCGCTCTGGCTCGCCGTGCTCCACCAGCTTACCGGCGCGTTGCTGGTCGCAGCCACGGTCTGGGGCGCGCATGCGCTCGGTCGGCGGCTGTGATCGAAGGGCTGCTCGAACGGAACTTGATCGCCGGCTGCGCGCGCACCTAGCCCGCTCTCTCCAGTCCCTCTAAACCGGCGCGGTATTATTTTACCTCCGGCCAAATCGCCCGATTTGCTTGACTTGCGCGCGCATTTCCGCAATTGGCGCGCCTTCCCGACCGAGGCGTACGACAACGTGCGCGAGATTCGGTCGCGCACGAACACATAGGGATAGACCAGCCATGAAGGCGCTTACCAAGGTCACCCGGTCGATCAAACCGGCCGAGGTTGAGAAGAAGTGGCATCTGATCGATGCCGAAGGTCTGGTTGTCGGCCGCCTCGCGGTCGTGATCGCCGATCTGCTGCGCGGCAAGCACAAGCCGAGCTACACCCCGCACGTCGATTGCGGCGATCACGTCGTCGTGATTAATGCCGACAAGGTCCGTTTCACCGGCAAGAAGCTGGGCGAAAAGGTCTATTACAAGCACACCGGTTATGCCGGCGGCATCAAGGGCGTGACTGCCGCCAAGGTGCTGGAAGGCCGCTTCCCCGAGCGCGTGCTCGAGAAGGCTGTCGAGCGCATGGTTCCGCGCGGTCCCCTCGGCCGTGACCAGATGCGCGCGCTGCACCTCTATGCCGGTGCCGAGCACCCGCATGCCGGCACCCAGCCGCAGCCGCTCGACGTTGCTTCCATGAATCGCAAGAACAAGGTGGGTGCGTGATGTCCGACACCGATACCGTCCAGAGCCTGTCCGAACTGAAGGACCTCACCGGCGACGCGCCCGAGGGCACCGATGCCCCCGCCGTTCCCGCAACCCCGACGATGCCGCTGCGCGAGCAGGAAATCGATCCGCAGGGTCGCGCTTATGCCACTGGCCGCCGCAAGGATGCCGTGGCCCGCGTCTGGCTCAAGCCCGGCAGCGGCAAGGTCACCGTCAACGGCCGCGATCAGGAAGTCTATTTCGCGCGTCCGACGCTGCGCCTCGTCATCAACCAGCCGTTCGCGATCACCGATCGTGAAGGCCAGTATGACATCGTCGCCACCGTCAAGGGCGGCGGACTTTCGGGTCAGGCCGGCGCGGTCAAGCACGGCATCAGCCAGGCCCTGACTCGCTACGAGCCCGCGCTGCGCAGCACGGTCAAGGCCGCCGGCTTCCTCACCCGCGACAGCCGCGTGGTCGAGCGTAAGAAGTATGGCCGCGCCAAGGCTCGCCGCAGCTTCCAGTTCTCGAAGCGCTAAGACTTCGAGTTATCCGACTGCCGCTTCGGCGGCAAAGTGGGGTCGCGGGCAACCGCGGCCCCTTTTTCTTTGGGCTGCATGGATTCCGGCCCGTCGCTTCTTCGCATTTTCGTCATGCTGAACTCGTTTCAGCATCCATCGCGCGGTCGAGAGCCAAGCGCGCGGGGAGAGATGGACACTGACTCACGTTCAGGGGTGACGATCGGCGAAGGCCTGGTTCCTGGCTCAAAGGCCCATTTTCTGCCGTCCTGCACAACATCTGCATAGCCCAGTAGCTCGCTATAAGCAGGTACCTGTCACTGCATCTGAATCTTTCTTCGCATGGTACCTTGCATCGCACACTACCTTGCGATAGATAATCTCCCATCACAGGAGATGATTCGTGCCAGATCCTATCGAAACTCAGCTGAAGAAGGGGGTGCTCGGCCTTTGCGTGCTCGCTCTTCTGTCGCGCGGTAACAGTTACGCCTACGAGATCGCGAGCCGGCTCGCCGATGCAGTCGATATGGGCGAAGGGACGATTTACCCGCTCATGCGGCGCATGCAGGCCGAGGGCCTCGTCGCGACGTACCTCGAGGAATCGCCCTCGGGTCCGCCGCGCAAATATTACAAGATCACCGAAGCCGGCCACGATCGGCTCGCGGCGCAAGTCGCCGAATGGCGCGCGTTCACCGCGGCCGTCGATGGCCTGATTGTCCCAGACGCCGGGCCGACGCCCGCAGAACAAGCGGAGGAAACCCATGACTCGTAACGACTTCATCCGCCGCTTGAAGGCGGGCCTCAAGGGACTGCCCGCCGAGGACATCAGCGACATCGTCGCCGATTACGAAGAGCATTTCGAGGCCGGCGCCGCCGAAGGTCGCTCCGAAGAGGAGGTCGCCGACGCGCTTGGCAATCCGACCCGTCTGGCGCGCGAACTGCGCTTCGAAGCCGGCATTCGCAACTGGCAGACCGATCGCACCCCCTCGTCCGCGTTTGCCGCCGTCGTCGGCTTCATGGGACTGGCGACGATCGACATCCTCATTCTGCTGCCCATCGTGCTCAGCGTGATCGGGATCATCTTCGCGCTCTACCTGGCGATGTTCGCGCTCTTCATCTGCGGCGGTTTCGTGCTGTTCGTGGGGCCCTTACAGGGTTTTCCGGGAGGTATCGCGGCCGCCATCTTCGCCGGGCTCGGCCTGATGGCCGGATCGATCGCCGTGGGCGCGCTGCTCACGATCCTGTCGATCTGGGTGATCAACGCCCTGCTCTGGTTCGGTCGCCTGCACTACCGGGTGATCGAACCTGCCATCAAGTCCGAAGACGCCTGACCAGGAGGAATGGCCATGACCAAGAAGCTTCTCATCGTCTTCGCCAGCGGCCTCGTGCTGTGCGTGATCGCTTTCAGCCTCGCGTTCGCCACCGGCGGCGAGGAACTGCGCAGCGAGCTCAGCGGCGAAAAGGATTTCCACTGGACGATCGGCGAGGAATACGAGGGTCCCACGAAGGATCGCAGCTTCGCCGTTAACGGCGGGCAGACGCTGACCATGGAAATTCCCGTGGAACTGCATTTCACCCGCGGCGACAAGGCCGAAATGATCGTCAACGGGCCTGCCGAGGCGGTCGACCGGTTGGTGTTCGAGAATGGCCGGCTTTCGCTGCGCGGCCAGAAGAGCCTGCACGCGGGGCTCGACGTCACCATCGTCGCGCCCGAGCTGGCCGCGCTCGACATGGAAGCCCCCGGCGACGTAACTCTGTCAGGCCTCCAGCAGGACCAGTTCCGGCTGAAGTCCGCCGGCGCCATCGATCTCGATGCCGACGGCAAGGTCCGCGCGGTCTCGATCCGGACCGATGGCGCCTCTGACATCAATCTCGACAAGCTCGAAGTCGAAGACGCGACGGTCCTGGTCAATGGCGCGGGCGACGTCAGCATTGCCGCCACCGGCAGAGTCGATGTGGAGGTCAACGGTGTCGGCGCGGTGACGCTGCGCAAGAAGCCCGCGGCGCTGCGCACCCAGATGAACGGCATCGGCTCGGTCAAGCACGATTACGAATAGGAGAGTCGCTCGCCCATCTCGGCGAGCGACATCATGAGGGAGAAACCGCGCCGCATCCCGGCGCGGTTTTTTCGTCAAAGGTCTGGATGACGGATGCGGAAATGACCAAACAGGGGCGGCATGGGAGCGCGGATTTTCGCGATCGGGTTCTGACGATCGCAAGCCCCCTCCGGCCCTCCAGATCTAGTGAACCGGAGGATCGACCGGTGGCACCGAGCCGACGGGCGCGACGGGTTGGCCGGGCTTGCGCGGCGGCATGGCATCTTCGGGCACATCGTCGATCTGCATGTCGGGCGTGGCGACGTGCTCGAGATTGCGCGCTTCGACTTGGACGCCGCGTTCCGTCACCAGGATCTGGTTGAAGCTGGGCGGGGTGGACCGGATGCGCTTCGAAAGCGTGCCCGCGCCGATCATCCGGACCGAACCGCTCGGCGTCTGCTCGACCAGATCGAAGGGATCGTGCACGTGGCCCGTGAGCACGCCCATCACCTTGCGCTTCGCCAGCTCCTCGAGCGCCCGGCCGCCGCGCTTGGTGAGCACGTTGCCATGATGGTTGACCTCGACCAGCGGATGGTGCGCCGAAACCAGCACGCGCGTGCCCGCAGGCAGGGCGTCGATCTGAGCCAGGGTCTTTTCGAGCGCAGGCCGCGTGATCCAGCCTTTCGACCAATTGGTGCGCCATTGCGCGCGCGCCGTCGTCTTGAGCGGAACGATCGCGATATCGCCGAGATCGAGCTCGGCCTCCACGATCGAGCGAACGCCCTGAAAGCGGCGATAGGGATCGAAGAACCGCTCGATCAGATTGAAATAGGGCATGTCGTGATTGCCGATGACCATCGTCGCCGGCACGTCGAGCGCGCCGATCCAGGCGCAGGCCGCCTGATATTCGCGATGCCGCGCGCGCATCGTGAGGTCCCCGGTGATGACCACCGCGTCGGGCCGCTCCGAAGCGATGCAATCCTCGACCCAGGCCAGAGCGGCCGGATCCTCGAGTCCGAAATGAATGTCGCTGATGTGAAACAGCTTCACCGGGCCTTGCCGCATGTCCCGCACCCTACCGTGCATCGGCAGTGGCGACGATGTCGATCTCGCTGGGCACGAGCGCGAATTCTTCTTCCGATTCGCCGTCGAACGGCTCCCCATCGATCAGCAGTCCCATCGGCTCTCCTTTGAGACACGCGAGGCGAATCGTCATGTGCCGCCCCAGGTCGTCATGGGGACCGTTACGGAAATCGTGTTGCAGCAAGGCGACGCCCTGCTTGGCAAAGTCCCCGATCGTGTCGGCGTAGTAGCCGTTCGCCTGCAAGCCGTCGTCCTCGGGACTGATGGTGATCGCCGCATAGCCCTCGTCACGGCCGCAATCGGAATTGAGACACGCCACCTTGGGCCCATTGGCCGACCAGGCGATCGCCTCGGTCGTCGACGTGACGAGTTCGACCAGATCGATGTCTCGCATCGCCTCGCGAACCTCGTTCCACACGGTTCCCGGCCCGGCCAGCACGCCGGTGAGCCCGTCGCCATGGCGCGAGCGGATGATCGAGGGGCGCACTTTGCGGGAGATGCCGTTGCGCAGACGCGCGACGATCTCGGGCGCTTCAGCATCACCGTGCATCCGGCGCGAGAGCATGTTCATCGTCCCGCCGGGGAGCGGCAGGATCGCGCCCTGCCAACCGTAGCGGTCGGTGGTGATCGAACTGATCGTCCCGTCGCCCCCGAAAATTGCGAGGATCTGCACGCGTTCGCGATCGAGCGTGGCGATGTCGGGGGGCGTTTCGTTCGGAAAGCAGGTCTTGCCCGCCATCACGCAGCCGAGGGAATCGAACTTTTCCTCCAGTGCCGCGAGCGACTCCTCGTCGTTGCTGCCGCTGGCCTGGTTGTAGACCAGCCAGATCCGCTCGAATTCGCCCGTCATGGGGGAGAAAATGAGCCAGGAGAGCGCATGTTCCCGTCAGAACCGCCCGGTGAGCATCGCCCAGGCAAAAATACCGTTGAAGCCCGAATAAACCGCATAGGCCCAGACCCAGCCCGGTGAACCCTCCGCGGCAAGGATCATGGCGCCGAGCAGGACCGTGAACTCGACGATCAGGCTGAGCCGCCCGCCAAGCGCATCGAAGAACCATGGCGTCTGCGCCAACAACGGATGGTCGCTCTCGAGAACGGCCTTGTGGGCGGCGAAATTGACGATGCCGAGGCAGAACAGAAACGCAAGAGCCATGGAGCGCGGGATGCTAGCCAGCCGTGGATCGGAAGGCCAGCAGCTTTCACTCCAATGCGGCAGCCGGCCGAAATCGAATCGATCGCGAGCCAGCCCCCGTCACGCAACTTTCATCAAGTCGTTCGTCGTCCCGACACGTCGTTCGTCGTCCTTCGCCGCAGCTTGTCGACCGGGGACGGGCTTGGTCGAGGTCGACGTGAATCACCCGGCGTCCTCCTGCACAAGACAATCATCGAGACGGTCGAAACCCCCACCGACCGGGCTCATTCCAGAGGAGGAACCTACCATGATGAAGCAGACCCTGATCGCCATTTCCGCCGCCGCCGTTGCGCTGTCGGCCACCCCGTCCTTCGCCAAGGACATCGCAGTTTCCTACGGAGATCTGAACCTGTCGAGCATCGAAGGCCAGAAGACGCTGGAGCGTCGCCTCGATCACGCCGCCAAGAAGGCGTGCGGCTACGACGTTGCGATCACCAGCACCCGTATGGCTTCGCCGAAGACGATGGATTGCATGAACAAGGCCAAGGCCAAGGCGCAGACGACCGTCGCCACCCTGGTCGAGGACGCCCGGCTCGGCGGCTAAGGCCGCCGCCGGGGGCCCGGCCCCCCGCCTTTCAACGAGGTCCCATAAGAAGAAAGTGCCAGAAACCTGGTGGGCCTAACGGCCCGCCATTTTTTTTACGCTCGGAAGATACGTGCGGCCGATCCGCAAGGCCTCGCCTTCGCCGGTCTCCGCCGACCAGACTCCCAATCCCTCGTGCCGCAGTCCCTTGACGTGGTCGCGGCGCAAGATGGTCGAGCGATGGATGCGAATGAATTGTTCGGGATCGAGCCGCTCTTCGAGGCTGGTGATCGTCTGGAGCAGCAAATAGCTTTGCGCGCCGACGTGCAGCCGCACGTAGTCGCGCTCGGCATCGATCCGCTGCACTTGCGAGGCGGCGATGCGCACCAGTTCCGAGCGGTGCGGCACCCAGAATTCGTCGAGCCATTCGCTTTCGCCGGCAGCGCCCGCTTCTGGCGGCGTTTCCGCCGTCGCCGCGCGACGCGCGACGACTCGCGCGATCGCGCGCTGCAGGCGATCGGGCGATACCGGCTTCAGAACGTAGTCGACCGCGTCGAGATCGAACGCCTCGACCGCGAACTCGTCGTGCGCTGTGACGAAGATGATCGCGGGCGGACTTTCCTTGGTACCGAGCTGACGCGCAACGCCGAGACCGTCGGTCTCCGGCATGGTCATGTCGAGCAGCACCAGGTCGGGTTCGAGCGCCTCGATCAGACGCAACGCCTGCTGGCCATCGCTCGCGGTGCCGATCACCGAGATGTTCTCCATGCGGGCGCAGATGACTTGCAGTCGCTCGACCGCGAGCGGCTCGTCATCGACGATCAGGGCCTTGAGCGAATCAGCCACGACCGTGCACCATCGGCAGCCGCAGCGTCGTGGCATGGCCGCCCCCGGAGCGCGTGCCGGAAGTCAGCGTCGCGCGTTCGCCAAAGCGCGTCTCCAGCCGGTCGCGCACGTTGGTCAGCCCGATGCCGAAGCCCTTGGGATCGCCGCCGGATGTGCCGGGACCGTTGTCGGCGACGACGATCTCCAGCCATTCGCCATCGGCGCGCGCCTCGATCGAGATCGTCACCGGCTCACGCGTTGCCGCCACGGCATATTTCACCGAGTTTTCGACGATGGGCTGGAGGATCATGCCGGGCACCATCGCATCCGCGGCGGCAGCGTCAATATCGATTTGTATCAGCAGCCGCTTGGGAAAACGCACCGATTCGATCTGCAGGTACAGCTGCTGCAGCTCGATCTCGTCCGCCAGCGGCAAGTCGGTGGTCGGATCGCCCGACAAGGTGTGGCGATAGAAAGTCGAAAGTGTCTGGATCATTTCTTCGGCATCGTCCTGCCGGCCGGTCATCACCAGCGCCGACAGCGAATTGAGCGTGTTGAATAGGAAATGCGGATTGACCTGATAGCGCAGCGACCGCAACTCGGCCGCTTCCGCGGCGCGCCGAAATTCACCCTCGCGCCGCTCCGCCCCGCGCGCTTCCTCGGCCTTGGCAAGCGCGAAGTAGAGCGCCGCCCAGGCCAGGACGAGGAAGTATCGCCCGAACGCGGTATCCGCGATCATTTCGAGCCGCTTTTCGAGGCGTTCTGCGGGCTTCACGGTGATGCGCGGCGCCGTATCGCTCTGCCGCGCGGTCGCTTCGCCTGACGCCTGGTCGCCGCCCTCCGGCGACGGGGGCTGCGGAGGTGAGGGCGGGGCCGTCGGCTCCGGCAAGTCGATCAGGAGATTGCCGTCACCATCCTTGCGGATGCGCACGTTGCCTGAGCGATCGGCCTCATCGTCTTTGGCCAGCTGCTCGTTGATATCGGCGAAAACCGCCTGATTGATCGCCCCGAGCGCGAGACTGACCGGCAGCGCGCCGAGAACGACAATAATGATCTTCGACGCGTTCGAGCGATGATCGAGCAGTTGCAGCAGCGGCCACAGCGCCGCCATCAGCAGCATCGAGATGATGCAGATGGTCAAGCGCCGCGATACCACCGGCCACTCGAAGCCGTAGCCGAAGAAATACCATCTGAGCGTGGCTACGATGAAATAGCAGGCCCACAAAGCCATCAGCGACGCGAGGACCAGCCGGGCGGGCACCCGCGGCTGTTCGATTGTTTCGTTCATGACCTTCCGGAATAAAGTCGGACGAACGATCATGCCAGCGCGCCGGTCGAGGCGAGTCGGCGCTTCATCGAACGGGGTGCCGCCCGGCTCTCCCGCCATTCCCGAAAGATCGCCGGCCAGGCGCACGCCCCGTTCCCCTCGCTTGCCGCCACGTCAGGCCGGAATGCCCTCTTTGGCGATCTTCTCCTGCCACACCCGCGGCGCGAGCCGGTGGACGTTGTTGCCTTGCGAATCGACCGCGACCGTGACCGGCATATCCTCGACCGTGAATTCGTAGATCGCTTCCATGCCGAGATCCTCGAACGCCACGACTTTGGCTTCGCGGATCGCGCGCGCCACGAGATAGGCGGCGCCGCCGACCGCCATGAGATAGGCGACCTGATGCTTGGCGATGACCTCGGTGGCGCCCTGCCCGCGCTCCGCCTTGCCGATCATGGCGAGCAGGCCAAGGTCGAGCATCATGTCGGTGAACTTGTCCATCCGGGTGGAGGTCGTCGGGCCGGCGGGGCCGACCACTTCGCCCACCACCGGATCGACCGGGCCGACGTAGTAGATGGCGCGGCCCTTGAACTCGACCGGCAGGTCCTCGCCTTTGGCCAACATGTCCTGGATCCGCTTGTGCGCGGCATCCCGCCCCGTGAGCATCTTGCCGTTGAGCAGCAGCCGATCGCCGTGCTTCCAGCTCCTCACGTCTTCATGCGTCAACGCATCGAGATCGACCCGCTTGGCGTCCTGGTCGGGCGACCACGAAATGTCGGGCCATTCTTCGAGCTTGGGCCGCTCGAGGAAGCTCGGACCGGACCCGTCGAGCATGAAGTGCGCGTGGCGCGTCGCCGAACAGTTGGGAATCAGCGCGACCGGCTTTCCCGCCGCGTGGCAAGGCCAGTCCTTGATCTTGACGTCCAGCACGGTGGTCAGCCCACCGAGGCCCTGCGCACCGATGCCGAGCGCGTTGACCTTGTCGTAGAGCTCGACTCGCAGCTTCTCGATGTCGGTCTGCGGCCCGCGTTCCTTGAGATCGTGCATGTCGATCTCTTCCATCAGCGATTCCTTGGCAAGCGCGACCGCCTTTTCCGCAGTGCCGCCGATGCCGATGCCGATCTGACCGGGCGGGCACCAGCCCGCCCCCATCTGCGGGAGCATCTCGAGCACCCAGTCGACAATCGAATCGCTGGGATTCATCATCTTGAACTTCGACTTGTTCTCGCTGCCGCCACCTTTGGCCGCGACATCCACGCCCACCGTGTCGCCCGGCACCATCTCGACCGACAGCACGCACGGCGTATTGTCCTTCGTGTTGCGGCGGGTGAAGGCGGGATCGGCGACGATCGAGGCGCGCAGCTTGTTGTCGGGATGCATGTAGGCCCGGCGCACGCCTTCATCGACGACGTCCTGCAGCGACTTGTCCGACTCGAGCCGGCAGTTCTGGCCCCACTTGAGGAAGACGTTGACGATGCCGGTGTCCTGGCAGATCGGGCGATGGCCTTGCGCGCACATTCGCGAGTTGGCGAGCACTTGTGCCATCGCGTCCTTGGCCGCGGGATTGGCCTCGCGCTCCCACGCTTTGCCGAGCGCGCGGATGTAGTCCATCGGGTGGAAATAGCTGATGTACTGCAGGGCATCGGCAATACTCTCGACGAGATCCTGTTCGCGGATCGTCACCATCTCGGCCATGATTCGGGTCGCTCCTCGCGCCTTAGAAAACGATGTTCGGCCAGCCGGTAAACCACGGCCTCGGTCGAGGCCGGTTTGCCGCCGGTCGATCCACCTCTAGGCACAGCCGGAGCAATCCGTCAAAGCGCTTGGCCTCGACGGTGCTATGACCTAGAAGGCGCCGGTATCAAGAGATTGGCAAAAGTTTGGTCTGCCGCAAATAACGCGGGGCCCATGAGGGAACTGAGCAAGATGACCATGACCGAGGAGCGGCCGCTCGCCTCATCGGAAGCGGCGCGCCGCGCCATGATCGATAGCCAACTGCGGCCAAGCGGCGTGAATCAGCCGTGGGTACTTGCCGCAATGAGCACCGTGCCGCGCGAGGACTTCGTTCCCGAAGCGATGCGCGGCGCTGCCTACATCGATCGCGCAATTCCGCTTGGCGAAGGTCGCTGGCTCGCCGCGCCGCTGGTTCATGGCCGCATGCTCGAGGAAGCCGCGCCCCGCGCCGGCGAACGCGTGCTGCTGGTGGGCGACGGCGACGGCTATCTCGCCGCGCTGCTGCGCCCGGCGGTGGGCGCGCTCGACAGCATTGCCCCGGTCGCGGCGCTGGAAGCCGGCGATGGCGGTTACGATCTCGTGATCGTCGACGGCGCGATCGAAGTCCTGCCCGATGCCCTCGCGGACCGAATCGCGGCGAGCGGACGCATCGTGACCGGCATCGTCTCGCGCGGCATCACGCGTCTCGCCGCGGGGCGCAAGGCGGCAGGTGCCGTATCGCTTCTGCCGCTGGCAGAAATGGGCATCCCCGTCCTTCCCGAAATGGCTGCGCCGCAACGCTGGAGTTTCTGACCGTGGCTCGCGTGCCGCTTTGCGCCGGCCTCCTGGCCGGGGCCGGGCTGTTGGTTATTCACGCCGTACCCGCCAAGGCCGACACGCTCCGCGAGGCACTCGCGCTCGCCTACGAAACGAACCCGACGCTGGAAGCGGCGCGCGCGCAGCAACGCGCCACCGACGAATCCGTACCGATTGCCCGAGCGCAGGGCCTGCCCAGCGTGAACGCCCAGGCCGCGTATACCGAGTTCGTCAAGCCGAGCCCGAATTCCTTCACCGCGCCCGCGCGCGCCGTTCAGGCGACGGCTGACCTCGGCGTGCCGATCTACTCGGGCGGAGCGGTCAAGAACCGCATCAAGGCGGCGAAGAACCGTGTGGATGCCGGCCAGGCGGAATTGCGCGGCACGGAAAGTTCGCTCTTTTCGCAAGTCGTCGCCGCCTACATGGATGTGATCCAGAACGAGGCGATCGTCGGGCTCAACCGCAAGAACGTCGCCGTGCTGCAGGTCAACTTACGAGCAACCAGCGACCGGTTCGAGATCGGGGACCTCACGCGTACCGATGTCGCGCAGTCGCAGTCGCGGCTGGCGCTGGCCGAGAGCGATCTGCAAAGCGCCGAAGCCAATCTCGCAGGCGCGCGCGAGACCTATATCCAGCTGGTCGGCAAGGCGCCGGAGGATCTCCAGCCGCCGCCGCCGTTGCCGGGATTGCCCGAAACGCCGCAGCGCGCGGTCGAGATCGCGCTGGAGGACAATCCCGATCTGATCGCCGCGCGCGAGCGGGTCGATGCGGCGAAGTACGACATCGACGTCGCCGGTGCGGGCCGCCTGCCCACCGTGAGCCTGTTCACATCGGGCGCTTACAACAATTACCTCGATACGCTGGGCGGCGCGACCTCGGCGCAGTTCGCGCAGACCGAAACCACCGCGCAAGTCGGCGCGCAGCTGCGCGTACCGATCTTCCAGGGCGGACTGCCAGCGGCGCAGCGCCGGCAAGCGCAGGCCCAGGCGTCCGCCGCGCTCGAGTCCGAAATCGCGGCGGAACGCGACGTGATCGCGCAAGTTCGCTCCGCTTATACCGCCTGGCTCGCCGCGCGGGATCTGATCCGTTCGCAGCAAATCGCGGTGGATGCCGCCGACCTCAGCCTGGAAGGCGTCCGCGCGGAAAATTCCGTCGGCAACCGCACGATCCTCGACATTCTCAATGCCGAGCAGGAACTGCTGAACGCCAGCGTCCGGCTGGTTCAGGCGCGCCGCAACGCTTATGTCGCCGCCTTCACCGTGCTGGCCGCGATCGGCCGCGCCGAAGCGCGCGATCTCGATCTCGGAGTCGAGCGGCTCTACGATCCCGAGATCAACTACCGCCGCGTGCGCGGCAAATGGTTCGATTTCGACGACGATCCCAGTCCCGTGGCACGATCCACAAGCACCGTTGACACGCCGGTGCAGGACGGGGACATTCCGCAACAGTGAGCGAGCACGCGCCAGGGGACAGGGCCATGCGACAGGCGGGTGAACCGACGGTCGAGGAAATACTCGAATCGATCAAGAAAGTGATCGCGCGTGACAATCGCGCGGGCGCGGCAATCGAACGCCAGCGCCGCGCGGACGAAGGTGTCCGCGAAGCCCCCGAGCGCGAGGGGCGCGACGATCTGGTGCCCGATGAAGATGTGCTCGATCTTTCCGCGATGAGGCGATTCGAGGAGGACGAGCCGGTCTCCGAAGATGTCGTGGAAGACGACGAATCCGGCGAAACGGGCCACCTCGATCACCTCGTGAACGCCACGGCCCAGGAATCGATGCGCGAATCGCTGGCGGCGCTCGCCATGCTGGCCAAGCCCGGTGTGCCGCCGCAGATCGTTCGTTCGGGCGAGACCTCGCTCGAAGGGCTGGTGCGCGAGATGCTCAAACCCGCGCTCGCCGAATGGCTCGACAAGAACCTGCCGCCGCTGGTCGAGAAGCTCGTGGCCGCCGAAATCGCGCGGATCGTTGGCAAGAAAACCTGAACCGTGCGAGCGGGCTGGACCTCGGCCCGAGGCATTCCTAAATCCAAGCCATGGCAAAGCTCGATCCTGCCTCGTTTGCGACGGCGCGCTGCTTCACTTGCGATGACACGAGAACGTGATTCGGCGATCTCTCGGTGGACGTTTTCGCCGTTGGTGGGATACCGCGAAGGTATCGCGCTTCAGAAATCGAATGGATGATGGCGGGATGAGCACATCGGCCAAGGAACTCGAACAGGCTCGCAAGGCGCTCGCCAAGGCGGGCGGTTCCGGCATTCATCGACACATTTTTCTGTGTGCCGAACCTCGCAAAGGCAAATGCTGTAAGCCGGAGGTGGGCGCGGCCTCCTGGAACTATCTGAAGAAGCGCCTCAAGCAACTGGGGCTCGATGGGCGCGGCGGCGTTGCGCGCACCAAGGCGGACTGCCTGCGGATATGCGTCGCCGGGCCGACCGCGGTCGTCTGGCCCGACGGGGTTTGGTATCATTCCTGCACCGAGGACGTGCTCGAACGGATCATCACCGAGCATCTTCGCGACGGACGCCCGGTCGAGGAATATCGCCTCCGTCCGGCGCAGGACAGCGATCGCGACGAGAGCTGAAGCACGGCCGGATTCGGTGGTTTGCGCCGCCGGCCCTCAGTCGTTCTTGTGGTTTTCGTCCGAGAGGGGATCGATGATCGATTCGTCGTGGCCCGTCCCGCTCGACAGGAAGATCAATCCCATCAACGCCGAAGTCAGCAGCATGGTGAAGCCGATTCCCAGCGCAGTGCCGATGTAGAGGTGGATCGAGACCATCCCGTTGTTGCGATAGAGAATCCACATCGCCCCGCACACCAGCGTGAGCGTCAGCAGCATCATCCAGCGCATGATACGACGATAACGCGCCCAGGCGTAGGCGGCGTTGTGCGGATCGTCGAGCGGAGAACGCGGAATCATAGCCCTGAGTCTGGCGATGCAAGGCGGCCGCTGCAAGTCCGCGCTCGTCGAGACGCCACAACGCAAGGTCCGATTGGTGATATCGCGGCGGCGTGATACATTGTTGCCACATAGCACAGATGGGAGAGTTGATATGACGATTGGTCGTCTGATCGAAGGCCGCGACTCCACTGTTCACACCTGCGACGTGACGACAACCGTCAGCGACGCCGTCGGCATGCTCGCGGAGCGACGGATCGGCGCGTTGCCGGTGTTCGATGGGACCACCCTCGCCGGCATCTTTTCCGAACGCGACGTCATTTACCGGCTGCGCGATTTCGGCCCGTCAGTGCTCGATCGCCCGGTCGCCGAAGTGATGACAGCGCCTGCCATCACCGTCGAACCTGAAACCGACGTCCTCGAGGCGCTTTCGCTGATGACCCGGCGGCGGTTCCGGCATCTGCCGGTGATCGAAGGCGGACGCATGGTGGCCCTGGTTTCGATCGGGGATCTGGTCAAGTTTCGCATCGATGTGATCGAAAGCGAGGCCGAGGCGATGCGCACTTACATCCAGACCGCCTGATTCCGGCTGCGGCGGCTTGCCGGGAAGCGCAGCGGATCCTACATCGAAACCATGCAAACTTCCGCCACGCCCCCTTCCCCGGTCACGCCCAAGGTCACTCTCAGTCCAGCGGCGGCCGCGCGCATCGCGGCGATCGCGGCGAAGCAGGGGAAGCCTGCGAAGCTGCGACTTTCCGTCGAAGGCGGCGGTTGTTCGGGCTTCCAATACCGCTTCGGGCTCGCCGACAGCATCGAGGAAGACGATGCCGTGAGCACGACCGACGGCGTCGAACTCATCGTCGACAGCGTCAGCATGGACCTCGTCGAAGGCTGCACGGTCGATTTCGTGGAATCGCTCGGCGGGGCGGCGTTCAAGGTCGAGAACCCACAGGCGGCGGCCGGCTGTGGCTGCGGTGCCAGCTTCTCCGTATGAGTAGCCGGGCTGTCTGAAGCGTGGCGGACACCGGCGGTATTAGCAGCGGGGCGATCAAGGTCGCCTCTTTCAACATCAACGGCATCAAGGCGCGCTTGCCGCGCTTGCTCGAATGGCTTGAAGAAACCCGCCCGCAGGTCGCGTGCCTGCAGGAGATCAAGAGCCAGGACGAAGGCTTTCCCGCCGCCGACTTCGAAAAGATCGGCTACAAGGCGATCTGGCACGGGCAGAAGAGCTTCAACGGCGTCGCGATCCTCGCCGATGGCGAACAGCCGGTCGAAGTGCAGCGCGGCCTCGCCGGCGAGCCGGAGGACGATCACTCCCGCTACATCGAGGCCGACGTCTTCGGAATCCGCGTCGCCTGCATCTATCTGCCCAACGGCAATCCGCAGCCGGGCCCCAAGTTCGATTACAAGCTGCGCTGGATGGAACGCCTGCGCGATCGCATGCACGCCATCGCCGCCGAGGAAGTGCCTGCGATCGTCACCGGCGACTACAACGTCGTTCCCAATGACAGCGACGTCTGGTCACCGGCGGCGATGGCCACGGACGCGCTGATGCAGCCCGCCTCGCGCGATGCCTATGCCCGGCTCATGGCCGATGGCTGGACCGACGCCTTGCACACCCACAATCCGCGTGGCGGGGTGTGGACTTTCTGGGATTACCAGGCCGGCGCGTGGCAGCGCGATCACGGCTTCCGCATCGATCATGCGCTGCTCTCGCCCGAATTGGCGGACCGGCTGATCGACTGCGGCGTCGACAAGGCGCACCGCGGCCGGGAAAAGGCCAGCGATCACGCGCCCGTGTGGGTGCGATTGCGCGCCTGAGCGGAACGGCCTGCACTCAGCGGCAGGCCGACTCCTAAAAACTCAGCGATAAAAGACGTGATTGTCGACGCGGGCGAGGCGCGTCAGGCGCCAGTTGGGCGAAACGCGCGCGGCATGGAAGAACAGCGCGCCCTTGGCCGGGCTGTCCCAGCTGCCCTTGTCGGCGATGTGCGCCACCGCGACCGCGCGGCGCCAAGCAGCCGACGAGGTGCGGATCTGCGGCATCGAGCCGCCGCGCACGAAGGAAAACTGCGAACGCTGGTAGACGACGCCGCAATAGGAATTGGGGAAACGGCCCGAAGCAGCGCGATTGACGATCACGCGACCGACGGCGAGCTGACCCGGCAGCGATTCGCCGCGCGCCTCGAAATAGATCGCACCGGCGAGGCACTGCATCTCGCGGCTCAGCGCCGGAGGCACGTCCTGCCCCGAGACCAGCTCTCCCAGCGACGCAGCATCGACCGCGGCCTCGGATACCGGAGCGACTTCGTCCGCAGCTGCAGGCGCCTCAGGCAGAGCCTGAACGACAGGCTCGGCGACGAAAGTGGTGGTGGGTTGCTGTTGGACCGCCACGGGAACGTGTTCCTCGGCGGCCGCGCCCGAACCCTGGGCGCTGAAAAGTGCGGTGCACATCGTGGCAGCCAGCGCGCAGGCGCTGGCCCATGACAATTTCGTTCGCATCTAAACTTTATCTAATGCGGTGAACCGTCCGTCACAGGCGGGAACGAACTGCCTTGCTTAGGCGTATAGCGTTCGAACGTGCCTGCCGACGGTCCCCCGTCTGCGTGCTAGCTGGCGAGCCCCTACGCTGCGCCGGCCGCTTTCGCGTGAGCGAGCCGCCCCCTACGCCCAGTTGCATAACAGTCAACTACGAAGTGGCTATGGGTGCGATGAACCGTTCACCATCTGCGATATCCAGTTCAATCACCCATAAATCGGGGTCCTGAGCCCCGCGATTGGCCAGATAGTCCGAAAATTCATGTGGATTTTCAAGGCTTTGCGATCGGCTGAGAACCCAGGCGCGGGTCCCGTCGAGCTGCGGCATGCGCTCGTAAGCCCTTGAATTCCTTCCGCCTTCGGTAATCACGACCATTAGGGTTCCGGCATCGCGCTCGCCTTTGCTGAGCACCATCGCGAATCCCCCCGCAGCCTGAACCCGCCGCAGCAATCCACCGACTTCGATGTGGGCTGGCAGCCGCGCGTCCAGCTTACGAGCCTGCCGTGCCGGCGTCGGCGTAACCGGGAAGCCCGGAGAGCGCGATTCGCGATCGCATGAAAGTGCCCGTTCCGCGCCCCACTTCCTCGCCGTGCGAATCGCGCAGCACCGCTTCGGCCACCAGCACGCGGCGGCGCCCGCTGACCCAATGACCTTCCGCCGTGACCGGGCCGGCCTCGAGCGGAGACGAGAGATGCATGTTGAATGACGTGGTCAGCAAGAAGCGGTCCGTCACCAGTGTGTTCGCCGCGTAGAACGCCGCATCGTCGAGCATCTTGAAATAGATCGTGCCGTGAGCGGCCCCGGCGGCATGGAACACGCTGGGTTCGACCAGGAAATGAATGCGCGACTGCCCCTCACCCAGGATCTCGAGCCGCGAGGGAAACAACTGGTTGACCGGCGCGGAGGCATAAAGCCCTTCCAACGCCCGCCAGTGCGTCTGCGCGCCGCCGGGATGCCCTGCCGATACTTCCGACAAGGAAGAGTCAGGCGGCGTCGCGGTCGATGACATCGCTAAGGAGGCTATAGATCGCTTCCGGTCCGGGTGCTGCGACGAGCGCCTCGTGCATGCGTTCGTCGCGCATCGTGCGCGAGATCGCGGCGAGCGCGTGCAAATGGCTGGCGCCAGCGCCTTCCGGCGAGAGCAGCCCGAAGATGATGTCTACCGGCTGTCCATCGGCAGCGTCGAACTCGATCGGCGTGGCCATCTGCATGATCGCCGCGACCGGCCGCTTGAGATCGTCCAGCCGAGCGTGAGGGATGGCAAAGCGGCGGCCGAAGCCGGTGGATCCCAGTTCCTCACGCTCGAGCAGGGCCGCACGGACCGCATCGCGGTCCAGTTCATAGACTTCGGCAAAGAGAGTGGACAACCGATCGAGGATCGCATCCTTGCTGCTTTCCGTGGCCGTCATGATGGCCGCAGGATCGAGGGTAAAGAGAGCGTTCATCGTGATCTGACAGTTATCTGGGGTCGGTTGCCATTTGCTTACGCGCTATCCCGGTCCGTTAATCCGGACCGTTTGCCCCACCTCCGAACATAGAAAGCGAAAGGCTCAAACACGCCTCAGGACGGTTCGACCCAGCCGATCGTGCCGTCGCCGCGGCGGTAAACCATATTGTGGCGTCCCGTTCCAGCATTTTTAAAGAACAATGCGGCGGTATTGCGCAAGTCCAGCATCATCACGGCATCCGAAACCGTCGCCTCGGGAATATCGACACGCGTTTCGGCAATGACGACCGGAGCGTCGATCTCTTCCTCATCGTCTTGGTCGGCGCGTTCTTCGAAGATGGTATAGGCGGCATCGGCTTCGGCCATGGCAATGTCTTCCGCCATGGCATGCAAGCTCTGTTCGTGATGATCGTTGAGCCGGCGTTTGTAACGACGCAGCTGCTTGTCGATCTTCTCGGCCGCCTGATCGAACGCCTGATGCGCATCCTGCGCGCTGCCGGAAGCCTTCAACACCAGGTTCTGCATGACGTGCATGATGATGTCGCAGCGAAAGCCGTTGGCCGGCCCGCGGCCGAACGTCACATGCGAAGAAAGCGCGCGGCTGAAGTACTTTTCGACAATCGCGGCCAGTCGCTCGTTGGCATGCGTCTGCAGCGCTTCACCCGTGTCGACCTGATGACCCGAGACGCGAATATCCATGGCGAACTTCTCCTTATGGTAAAGTCATGCGCTCCAGAGCGGAGCTTCGACGGCCTGGGCAAGGAAAGCGGCATGCCGTGCCAGCTCTTCCGCGCTTGCCGTATGCGGGCGGGGTGCCCGGAATGGACGTTCGCGGACGATCCGTGTCCGCGAGGTAACCGTGACGGTCTCGCTGTCTTCGACCAGCTCCAGGCCGATCTGGCGCCCGCCACACAGCTCGACGTAGACTTGCGCGAGCAGTTCTGCGTCCAGCAAGGCGCCGTGCTTGGTGCGGTGGCTGCGATCGATCCCATAACGGGTGCACAAAGCGTCGAGCGAGAGTTTGGCTCCCGGGTGGCGTACTTTAGCCAGGGCCACCGTATCGATCATCCGCGAGCGACACACCGGATCGAGCCCGCACAGCGCCAGTTCGGCATCGAGAAAGCCGAAGTCGAAACTGGCATTGTGTGCGACTAGCGGGCTGTCGGCGATGAATTCAAGCAGTTCGGCGCAGCGTTCGGAAAAGCGCGGCTTGTCCGCGAGGAACGCGTCGCTCAATCCGTGAATGGCCTCCGCACCGGCCGGCATCGATCGCTCGGGATTGAAATAGGCGTGAAACGTCTGGCCGGTGGGCATCCGGTTGAACATCTCTATGCATCCGATCTCGACCATCCGATCCCCGGTCTTGGGATCAAAACCCGTCGTTTCGGTATCGAAGATGATCTCTCGCATCCTACCTCATATCTGCCTCTGCGCGCGTTGGTTCAAGGGCGCGGAAGCGAACCGTCACGATTGCCGAGCCGCGCCGCCAGATCTCGCACTGCCGAGCGTGTCGCGTCCATCGCGACACCCGTATCGATGACGTAATCGGCAAGCGCGCGCTTCTCGGCATCGGGCACTTGCAGCGCAAGGATCTGTTCGAACTTCTCCACCGTCATGCCGGGACGCGCCAGAACCCGAGCGCGCTGCATTTCGGCAGGCGCACTGACGACGGCCACGGCATCGAGCCCCGCCTTGCCGGTCTTCTCGAACAGGAGCGGAATGTCGAACACGACCAACGACGCTTGCGCGTTGTCTTCCATGAAGCGGGCGCGCATCGCCGCCACAGCCGGATGCACGATCGCCTCGAGCCGCGCCAGCGCCGCGCGATCGCCGAACACCGCCGCGCCGAGCTTGGGCCGATCGACGCCTTCGGGCCCGGTCGTGCCGGGGAACGCAGCCTCGATCTCGGGCAAGAGCGCGCCATCCGGACCTTGGAGCTGGTGAACCGCGGCATCGGCGTCGAACACCGGCACGCCGGCTTCGCGAAACATCGCCGCGACCGCGGATTTGCCCATGCCGATCGATCCGGTCAGACCGAGAATGAACGGGCGCGGCGGCGTCATGCCGTCAGGATCGCGCGCAGCCCGGCATCGTATTGGCGCGGGGCGGGCACGCCGAAAAAGCGCTCGAACGCAGCGGCGGCCTGGCCCACGAGCATGACGAGACCGTCCGCCCGCGCCCTGCCCACTTTGCCGGCGGCAGCGAGGAGCGCGGTTTCGAGCGGGGCATAGACCATGTCGAACACCACCGCGCGATCCGCCGTTCGCTCCAGTTGCTCGCCGATCCAGGTCGGCATCGGCGGCTGACCGTCCATTCCGAGCTGCGTGGCATTGATGACGATGTGCGCCCCGCGCATGCGATCGGCGTCAGGATCGAACGGCGCGGCAGTGGCAGTCAGACCGCATTCGTCCGCCACCCGCATGGCCTTCGCCGGATCGCGCGCGATGATCCGGACATCGCGGCTGCCGATTCTGGCGAGGTGCGCGAACGCGGCGCGCGCGGCCCCGCCGTTACCGATGACGACGGCCGAATCGGTGTCTTCAGCGCCGACGAGCGCTTCGGCAACACCCTCAATATCGGTGTTGGTGCCGATCAGGTCGCCGGATTCGCCGCGAAACACGGTGTTGACCGCGCCGATCGCCTGCGCGGCATCCTCCACCCCGTCGAGAAACGGCAGCACGGCTTCCTTGTGCGGGATGGTGATATTGCAGCCTTTCCAGGCCGGGATCGCACGCCGTTCCGCGAAGAACTCGCCGAGACCATCCGTCGTCACGCGGCAGCGCGTGTATTGCGCTTCCAGGCCCAGCTTTTCGAGCCAGAAGCCATGGATGAGAGGCGACTTCGAATGGGCGATCGGATCGCCGATCACTTCGGCATAAGGCAGGCTCATTGCGGCAGGGCTCCTTGTTCGCGCAAGGCCGACAGGACCCCCAGCAACGGCATGCCCAGCACGGTGAAATGATCGCCTTCGATGCTCCGGAACAAGCGTACGCCGCGCCCTTCGATCCGGAACACGCCCACGCATGCGGACACCGCGGGCCATTCCGCGTTGAGATATTCCTCGATGAAAGCTTCGGACAGCGGGTGGACTTGCAGCACTGCCCGGGCGGCTTCGCGCCACACGATTTCCCCGCCGCGCGCCAAGGCCGCCGCGCTGTGCAGCACCATGGCGCGACCGGAGAAGAAGCGCAGGTGCTCGGCGGCCGCCTCGCGGGATTCGGGTTTGTCGAAGCGCCGGCCATCGCATTCGACCAGGGAATCGCTGCCGAGCACCAGCGCTTCGGGCTCGCTCCGCGACACCGCGAGCGCTTTCGCTTCGGCCAGAGCCAGCGCCACCGCTTCCGGCCCCGCCCCTTGCAGCTCGCGCTCCAGCGCGCGTTCGTCGATATCGGCAGGCACCGCCCGATGGGCGACGTCGGCCGCTTCGAGCATCGCTCGGCGCGACGCGCTTTTCGATGCGAGTACGATCACGTCGGCTGAGTCATATCGGCTTCGAACCCGGCGTCGTCTCGCCCGCGGCCAGCCTGCGTTCGTTGTAGATATTGATCACTGCGGCAGCGGTTTCCTCGATCGAGCGCCGCGTCACGTCGATCACCGGCCAGCCGTTGTCCGCGAACATCCGGCGCGCGTACTTGAGCTCGTTCGCGACCCGGTCGCCATTGACGTAGTCGGTATCGGGCGACTGGCTGAGCGAGAGCAGGCGATTGCGGCGCACTTGAATCAGCCGCTCGGGCGCGGTGGTCAGACCCACCACCAGCGGCCGCCGCAAACCGAACAGGGCAGCGGGCGGGGGGCTCTCGACCACGATCGGAATGTTCGCCACTTTGTAGCCGCGATTGGCGAGGTAGATGCTGGTCGGCGTCTTCGACGTGCGCGAGACTCCGGCAAGGACGATATCGGCATCCTCCCAGTCCTCCCAGCTGATGCCGTCGTCGTGGCCGATGGTGTATTGAATCGCATCGACGCGCGCGAAATAGGCGTCGTCGAGCCGGTGCTGCCGACCGGGCCGGCCCGCCGCTTCCTGTCCGAGCAGATCCTCCAGAGCATCGGTCACGCCGTCGAGCACCGCGAACGCGGGCAACGAGAGCGACATGCACCGCTCTTCCAGCTTGGCGCGCATCTCGTTGTTGACGAGCGTATAGAACACGAGCCCCGGGTGGCTGGAGATCTCCCCCATGATCCGTTCGAGATGCTGCTGCGAACGTACCATCGGCCAAAAGTGGCGGATCACGTCGCTGTCGTCGAATTGCGCCAAGGCGGCCTTGGCGATCATTTCGAGTGTTTCGCCGGTCGAATCCGATAGCAGATGAAGATGATAGCGCGCCATCGGCGAGGCGGTCGCTCCTGTCGCTGACGGGCGGCACCGCGAACCCGTTTCGCGACCTTCCCAAACCCTGTGGATGGAGCGAGCATAAACCATGGGACGAACCCGGTGACAACTCGGATCGGCGATTCCGCACCCGCTACCGGACTCGCTCAGGGTAACTTACGGACAGGCAGGCTCGCCCGTGCACAGGCTGGGGATTAGGAGGATAACCCGTGCTTGACGGGTACCATCCGGGGAGTCGCACTCGCGAGCAGGTCTGTTCAGCCCGGGACAATTCGGGCATGGCAGCGCTGTCCCCAGTTTCCACAGGACCAACTACCTTCAGCTACCTTTCTATAAATACTTTATTTTTGTTTGATTGGACTCGAGATGCCCGGCCTTCTCCTCGAAACCCTGCGCGGTCAGCAGAGTGACCGGCGCCCGATCTGGCTCATGCGGCAAGCTGGACGGTACCTTCCCGAATACCGCGCATTGCGTGCCGAGAAGGGCGGTTTTCTGGCGCTCGTCTACGACAGCGACGCGGCCTGCGAAATCACGCTGCAACCGCTGCGCCGGTTCGGATTCGACGGCGCGATCCTGTTTTCCGACATCCTGATCGTACCTTACGCGATGGGCCAGGACCTGACTTTCCTGGCCGGCGAAGGCCCGCACCTCAGTCCGAAATTGGCCGATGCCGCGCTCGCTAGCCTGACCGCGGTGCCCGAACGGCTCGCACCGATCTACGAGACGGTGCGCAAGGTGCGCGCGGCGCTTCCCCCGGAACAGACGATGCTCGGCTTTGCCGGCAGCCCCTGGACCAACGCCACCTACATGGTTGCGGGTGAAGGCAGCCGTGATCAGCACGAGGCGCGCGCGATGGCTTATCGCGATCCCGGCGGCTTTGCCGAGATCATCGAAGCGATCACCTCGGTGACGATCACCTACTTGCGCGGCCAGATCGATGCCGGCGCCGAAGCGGTGCAGCTGTTCGACAGCTGGGCCGGCACGCTAGCGCCGGCCGAATTCGAGCGCTGGGTGATCGCGCCCAATGCCGAGATCGTCACAGCGCTGGCCGAGAGCCATCCCGATGTTCCGGTGATCGGGTTTCCCAAGGGTGCCGGCGAGAAACTGCCCGCCTATGTGCGCGAGACCGGGGTCGGAGCGGTCGGTGTCGACGAGACCATCGATCCGCACTGGATTCACGCCAACTTGCCGGAGGGTTTGCCGGTGCAAGGCAATCTCGATCCGCTGTTGCTGCTCGCGGGCGGTGAGGAGCTCGACCGCCGGGCGCGGCACGTGCTCGAGGCCTTCGCCGGGCGGCCGCATGTCTTCAACCTCGGCCATGGCATCGGCAAGGAAACCCCGATCGCGCACGTCGAGCAATTGTTGTCCACCGTCCGCGGCTGGCGTGGATAACTCCTTGCTGACTCGCACGGCCCTACGGCGCTAAAGTGGGCGTCATGGAACAGACCTTGTCGAACCTCTATCTCTGGCTGAAGGCCGGCCACGTGATCTTCGTGATCTTCTGGATGGCGGGGCTGTTCATGCTGCCGCGCTTCTTCGTCTACCACCAGGAAGCGGAGCCCGATTCGCCGGAAAATGACTTGTGGATTGAGCGCGAGGCCAAGCTGCGCAAGATCATCCTGACGCCCGCGCTGATCATCGTCTGGGTGCTGGGGCTGCTGCTGGCGATCACCACTGGCGCGTTCAGCCAAGGCTGGTTCCACGTCAAGCTGCTGCTCGTGGTGCTGCTGAGCGGCTATCACGGCTACCTCGTCGGTTATGCCAAGAAGCTGGCACGCGGCGAGCGCAAGCTGACCGGGCGCAAGCTGCGGTTGCTCAACGAGGTTCCCGGGCTCGCCGTCGCGCTGATCGTCGTGCTGGTGATCGTCCGCCCGTTCTAGGAGAAGAGCCGTTGATGCTGCTTTCGCTGCTGGCCGCGAGCGCGCTCGCCAAGCTCGAACCCGAAGCGGAAGCGGACTTGCGCTGCATGGCGGTGTTCGCGGCAGGCGCGGCCGAAAAGGAAGAACCCGACGCCGGAACGCTCGCTTCGATCATGTACTATCTGGGCCGGCTCGAAGGCCGACAGCCGGATTTCAATTTCCAGGTCTACATGATCCAGTTGCTGAAATCACCGCGCTACACGCTGGAAAGCGCGCAGGCCGATGCCGAGCGATGCAGCCGCGAAATGTCGGAACGTGCCTCGCAACTGGAGATCGTCGGACGGATGATGCAGGGCAGTGGCGAATCTCGCGGACACTGACCTGAGAATCGCCACTGGCGAGCCTGGCTTCAACAAGACGCGTTGACCGCGAGCGGGTCTACGCCTATCTGAAAGTCGTCTTCCGGCACCGGCTGTCGAAAATCTTCGCGCCCGGATCTGCTTTCCCCAAGCCCAAATGTCCCGCCGGAACGAAATTCTCTTGTTTTTCCATTCCATGCGGAATCCTGCGCGATGCACCTGAAAGAACTCAAAAAGAAAACGCCGGCCGAACTGGTCGAGATGGCGGAAGAAATGGGCGTCGAAGGCGCCTCGACCATGCGCCGTCAGGACATCATGTTCGGCATTCTCAAGGAAGTCGCTGAAGATGGCGAGGAAATCATGGGTCTGGGCACCATCGAGGTGCTGACCGATGGTTTCGGCTTCCTGCGCAGCCCCGAGGCGAACTATCTCGCCGGGCCCGACGATATCTACGTTTCGCCCAACCAGGTTCGTAAATGGGGCCTGCGCACCGGCGATACGGTCGAAGGCGAAATCCGCGCCCCGCGCGACGGTGAGCGTTACTTCGCGATCACCAAGCTGACCAAGGTCAATTTCGACGATCCCGACGTGGTGCGTCACCGGGTCAACTTCGACAACCTGACCCCGCTCTATCCCGACGAACGGCTGCGGCTCGATACGCTCGACCCGACCGTGAAGGACAAGTCGGCCCGCGTGATCGATCTGATCAGCCCGCAGGGCAAGGGCCAGCGCGCGCTGATCGTCGCGCCGCCGCGCACGGGTAAGACCGTGCTGCTGCAGAACATGGCGAAAGCCATCACTGACAATCATCCTGAAGTGTTCCTGCTGGTGCTGCTCGTCGACGAGCGACCCGAGGAAGTCACCGACATGCAGCGTTCGGTGAAGGGCGAGGTCATTTCCTCGACCTTCGACGAGCCCGCGCAGCGCCACGTGCAAGTCGCCGAAATGGTGATCGAGAAGGCCAAGCGCCTCGTCGAGCACAAGCGCGATGTCGTCATCCTGCTCGATTCGATCACGCGTCTCGGCCGCGCTTACAACACCGTGGTGCCGAGCTCGGGCAAAGTCCTGACCGGCGGTGTCGACGCCAACGCACTGCAGCGGCCGAAGCGCTTCTTCGGTGCGGCGCGAAACATCGAGGAGGGCGGTTCGCTCTCGATCATCGCCACCGCGCTGATCGACACCGGCAGCCGGATGGACGAAGTCATCTTCGAAGAATTCAAGGGCACCGGCAATTCCGAGATCGTGCTCGATCGCAAGGTCGCCGACAAGCGCATCTTCCCCGCGCTCGATGTCGGCAAGTCCGGCACGCGCAAGGAAGAGCTGCTGGTCGCCAAGGATCAGCTCTCCAAGATGTGGGTGCTGCGCCGTATCCTCATGCAGATGGGCACGATTGACGCGATGGAATTCCTGCTCGACAAGATGAAGGATTCCAAGACAAACGAAGACTTCTTCGACGCCATGAATCAGTAAGCGAGACACGCCATTTTCGACATGATCACGATGCTGTCCGCCGCGGCTGCCGAGGGCATGTCACTCGGCGGGCCGGCTGACATTTGGCAGCACATCGTCGCCGACTTCTCGAACATCACCGAACCGGCGGCGCTGGCTGCCTTCGGCCAAGTGCTGATGATCGACTTGTTGCTGGCGGGCGACAACGCGATCGTCGTGGGCGCGCTGGCCGCGGGCTTGCCGTCGGAGCAGCGGCGTAAGGTCATCATGATCGGCATCGGCGCGGCGCTGGTGTTGCGCATCGTGTTCGCCTTGATCGTGACCTGGCTGCTCGGCATCGTCGGGCTGATTTTCGCGGGCGGCGTCTTGCTGCTCTGGGTTGCCTGGAAATTCTGGCGCGAGCTGCGTCACTCGGGCCAGAGCGAAGGGTCGCCCGAAATCGAGGGCGATGAAGGCAGCGGGCTGCGTTCGGCGCGCTCGTTCGCCGGTGCGGCCTGGGCGGTGGCGCTCGCCGACGTATCCATGAGCCTCGACAACGTGCTTGCCGTGGCAGGTGCAGCGCGCGAGCATCCCGGCATTCTCATCGTCGGCCTGCTGCTGTCGGTAGTACTGATGGGCCTCGCCGCCAATGTCATCGCCAAATATATCGAGCGGCATCGCTGGCTCGGCTACCTCGGACTGGTGGTGATCCTCTATGTCGCGGGCAAGATGATCTACGATGGCTGGGTCGATCCGCAGCTCGGCATCGGTACGCTTTTCTGAGTAAAAATCGGACGTTGACCGGTTCGATCACACCCTAAGCAAGGTCGAACCGGTCGTTTCGCGTGCCTCCAGCGCGCGGTGGGCTTCGGCGGCATCGGCAAGAGCGTAGCGCTGGCCGATGCGAGGGACGATGATCCCGCGTTCGATCCGGTCGAACAGGCGGGACGCGGTCGTTGCCAGCATTTCCGGCGTCGCGATGAAGTCGCCCATCGTCGGGCGGATGACGAAGAGCGAGCCGGCTTTCATCAGGTCGGTCAGCAGGATCGGCGGCACTGGCCCGGAGGCATTGCCGAACGACACCATCAACCCGCGTGTCCGCAAGCACTGGAGCGAGGCATCCCAGGCATCGGCGCCGACGCCGTCGTAAACGACGTCCGCCGCGCGGCCCCCGGTCGCGTCGCGCAAGGCTTCGGGCAGGGCGTCCAAAGGGCATGAAAGCGCATGCGATGCCGTAACGCTTGCCGCCTTTTCCGGTGTTCCGGCATGCGCGACGACCGTCACGCCCTTGTCCATCAACCAGGGGACGAGGATGGAGCCAACTCCGCCGGCAGCGGAATGGACCAGCGCGATATCGCCGTGCTTCAGATCGATCAGATCTTCGGCGAGGTAGCTGGCAGTGAAACCCTTGAGCATCGTTGCCGCCGCGACATCCGCAGAAATCGCGTCGGGCAAGCGTACTGCATGCGCAGCCTGGATGGTGCGATGCGTGGCATAAGCCGCACCGCCCTGGACGCAGCCCACGCGATCGCCCGCTGCGAAATCGTCTACGCCGGGGCCGACCGCCACGACGCGGCCCGCGCTTTCCGATCCCGGGGTGAAGGGCAGGGGCAGCGGATAGAGCCCGGTGCGATGATACGTGTCGATGAAGTTGAGGCCGATGGCCTCGGTCTCGATCAGAAGCTCGCCTGGACCGGGATCCGGGAAGTGCATGTCCTCGCGTTCCAGGACGTCCGGCCCGCCGGTGGACCGCACGACGATGCGATAACCTTCGACCATGGCGATATTCTCCTGCCGGCCGCGCGGGCCTTAATTGAAGACCTTGCGGAACGTATCCGGGCGCGCACAGGACCAGGCCCGCGCGTAATGCGTCGAATCCGGATCTTCGAGCAACTGGCCCGGCTCGAGGAATTGATAGACATCGTCGAGCGGTCCTGCGCGGGCGCCATCGATACGTTGATACATCTCGTGCTGCGTCAGCTTCCAGGGATCGTCGAGCCCCATGGCGACGACGATCTCGTGGAGCGAATCCAGCGTGGCCTTGTGGAAACGCGCGACTCGCTCCGCCTTGTCCTCGACGATGAGGCCTTGCTGGCGCCATGCGACTTGCGTCGCCACGCCTGTCGGGCATTCGCCGGTGTGGCACTTCATCGATTGCACGCAGCCGAGCGAAAACATGAAGGCGCGCGCGGCGTTGCACCAATCGGCGCCGATCGCAAAGGCCCGCGCCATCCCCGCGCCGGAATGGACTTTGCCCGAAGCGCCCAGCTTGATCTTGTCGCGCAAATTGGTGCCGACCAGCGCGTTGCGCATCAGGATCAGGCCTTCGCGCAAAGGCATGCCCATATTGTCGGTCAGCTCCTGCGGCGCGGCGCCGGTCCCGCCCTCGGCGCCGTCGACGACGATGAAATCAGGCGTGATCCCGGTTTCATGCATGGCCATGCACAGCGCCATGACTTCGTGCGGCATGCCGACGCACAGCTTGAAGCCGACCGGCTTGCCGCCCGATAGTCGGCGCAAGTCGACGATCCATTCGAGCAAACCGACGGGCGTCGAAAAGGTCCGATGCGCAGCGGGCGAATCGCACGATTGCCACGGCTCCACCTTGCGGGCCTCGGCGACTTCGGGCGTGACCTTTGCCCCGGGAAGCACGCCGCCATGGCCGGGTTTCGCGCCTTGGCTCAGCTTGATCTCGATCATGCGGACTTGATCATCGGCACTTTGCTCGGCGAACAAGTCGGGATCGAACCCGCCATCTTTCGCGCGGCAACCGAAATAGCCGGTACCAAGCTCCCATATGAGGTCGCCGCCGTGCTTGCGATGGTATCTCGAGATCCCGCCTTCGCCCGTATCATGCGCGAAACCGCCCATTTCCGCGCCCTTGTTGAGCGCCTCGATCGCGCGGCCCGAGAGCGAACCGAAACTCATCGCCGATATATTGAGCAGTGATGAATTATACGGCTTCGCGCATTCCTCGCCCCCGATCCGCAAGTGCCAGCTTTCCGGTGCGGCTTCGTTCGGCGCAATCGAGTGGCCCAGCCATTCGTATTCGTCCGAATAGACGTCAAGCTCGGTGCCCATCGGGTGGGCGGCAAGATCGCCCTTGGCGCGGGCATAGATCAGCGCGCGCTCGTCGATGCTGAACGGCCGGCCTTCCAGATCGCTTTCGACGATGTAGCTGCGCAGGAACGGGCGCAGATCCTCGAAGAACCAGCGCGTCCGTGCGATCAGCGGGTAGTTGCGGCGGAGCGTGTGCTTGTTCTGGACGAAGTCGTACAGGGCGATCGCCAGAGCCGGCACGGCGAGGACCAGTCCCCATCGCAGCCACGGCACCAGCGCAAAGAGCGCGGTCAGGGCTGCGAGGAGGAGCGGTACGAAATAGCGGGGTGCGAGAGACAATGCTTACGCGAGGTGCTTGGCGAAAAATTCTTCGGTGCGCGAGTCCGCGAGCTGGGCTCCGGCTTGGTCGCGCCTCTGGCCTACTTCCTCGGCAAACCCGTGATCTAGGCCTTCGTAATCGTACAACGTGACCTTGGGATGATCGTCGAGGCCTTCGTGCATCTTCTTCTGCGCTTCGGCGTCGACAAACCCGTCATCCGTCGGAATATGCAGCATGAGTGGCTTGGCGATCGCGTGCTTTTCGTCGAGCATCTGATCGATCGTCACGCCATAATAGCCGACGGAGGCATCGATGTCGGTCCGCGCGGCCGTCATGTAGGCGATGCGCCCGCCCATGCAGAAGCCGACGAGGCCGACCTTGGATACGTTCTGCTCGCGGCGGATCCAGTGAATGACGGCCTCGATATCGCGAATGCCGAGCTCGAAATCGTGGCCCTGGGCCAGGGCGAAGGCCTTTTGCAGTTCCTCTTCGACGGCGGGATCGAGTTCGACACCCGGTTCCTGGCGCCAAAAGGTATCCGGCGCGACTGCAAGATAACCCTTTGCCGCCCACTTGTCGGCCTTCTGCCGGATGCCGGCGTTCACGCCGAAGATTTCCTGCTGCACGATGATGGCGGCCTTGGGGGTCCCTTCCGGCCTTGCGACATATGCGGGAATCGCATCGTCACCTTCGAGTGTCGGGATCTGGGTATCGCACGTCATCGGCCTCTCCTCATGATAGCAAGTCACCGTGCAGGTAAGCGCCCGCCATGGACTTTGCCAACCGCATGTGTCAGCAAAGGTGCAAATAATGGTTTTGGAGAGATTTCAACATGAAGGTCAATGTCGAGGTCGAATGCTCTCCTGAGGAAGCTCGTCGTTTCCTTGGCCTTCCCGACGTGACCAAGGCGAACGACGTCTATGTCGATGCACTGGCAAACGCGATGAGGGGGGTCGGCAGTTTCGACCAACTCAACGACATGGCCAAGCAGATAGCGCCGATGGGTCAGTTCGGCTTGAAGCTGTTCCAGCAGCTGATGGAAAGCGGAGCGGCGATGGCCACGTCGGCCAGTCCGTCGACCAAGGACACCAAACCCAAGAGCTAGCGCTAGCGCGCGCGCTTCGCCGGGCGCTGAACGACGTGACGGATACGATCTTCGCTTTATCGAGCGGCGCTCCGCCCGCCGCCCTGGCGGTCATCCGGATCAGTGGTCCCGATGCCGGATCTGCCCTAAGCCGACTGTCGGGCAGTCTGCCGCAACCCCGCCGTGCGAGCCTGCGCCGGTTGCAAGGCGCGGAAGGTGCTCTGCTCGACGAAGCGCTCGTCTTGTGGTTTCCCGGACCGTCCACCGCCACCGGCGAAGATCTTGCCGAACTGCACTGCCATGGGGGCAGGGCAGTCGTCGCGGCCGTCGAGGCGGCGCTTGCCGCCATTCCGGAATTGCGCCGCGCGACGGCGGGGGAGTTCACTCGCCGCGCGTTTGCCAACGGTCGTATCGATCTTGCCGAAGCCGAAGGTCTCGCCGACTTGCTGTCGGCGGAAACCGAATGGCAACGCGCCAATGCCTTGGCGCTCTCGCAGGGCCAGTTGTCGCGCCAGATCGACGACTGGCGACGACGCATTCTGATGCTGGCTGCCGGCGTCGAGGCCTTGCTCGATTTCGGCGACGAGGACGACGTGGGCGAGGCGGGCGATGTGGATCGCGCCGGTCTCGCCGCGCTCATCGCCGAACTGGATGACTGGTTGGCGTCCCCTCATGCGGAAGCCTTGCGCGAGGGTTTACGCGTGGTCATCGCCGGCCCGCCCAATTCGGGCAAGAGCACGCTGTTCAATGCACTGGTGGGCGAAGACGCGGCAATCACCAGCGACCTCGCCGGAACGACGCGCGACGTTCTGCAACGCCCCGTCGCGATCCTCGGTGCAGCCTTCCAATTCCTCGATACCGCCGGATTGCGCGCACCCGGCGCCGACCGGATCGAGGCGCTCGGAATGGAGCGCGCGCGGCAAGAATTGCTCCGGGCAGATCTGGTGCTGTGGCTCGGTCCGGAAGGGGAGGGGCCGGAAGGCGCGTGGGAAGTCGAAGCCCAGTGCGATCGGTCGGATCACGCTAAAAAGTCTTCGCCGCGACACCGCGTCTCTGCAATCACGGGCGATGGCCTTTCAAGTTTGCGCGAGGATCTTGTCGCGGCAGCCCGAACGCGAGTGCCGCGCCCTGGTCGTGTCGCTCTCAATGCGAGGCAGCGGACCATCCTGGCAGATGTGGCGGACGCGTTGAAAGACGCTCGAGCGGAATCGGATCTGCTTCTGGTCGCGGATGGCTTACGCGCGGCGCGGGCGGCACTTGATGCCTTGGTGGGCCGAACCACTACGGAAGATATGCTCGATGCTCTGTTCGGTCGCTTCTGCATAGGCAAATGATGTTTCACGTGGAACAAGCCTTGGCTTTTGACCGGCCGAGGCGATTTGATGTAAAGCGCGCGCCATGTCCCGTTTCGATGTCATCGTCATAGGCGGCGGTCATGCCGGCGTCGAAGCCGCAGCCGTGGCCGCGCGCATAGGCACGCGCGTCGCGCTTGTTTCTTTCAGCCGGGAGACGATCGGTGCGATGAGCTGCAACCCCGCGATCGGTGGCTTGGGCAAAGGGCACTTGGTTCGCGAAGTCGACGCTTTCGACGGGATCATCGCACGTGCGGCAGACGCCGCGGCGATCCACTATCGCATGCTCAACCGATCGAAGGGCAGCGCGGTGCAGGGGCCACGAGTCCAGGCGGACCGGCGCCTGTTCAAGCGAGCGGTGCAGACCCTCCTGCCACGGCAAGGCGATCTTACGATCGTCGAGGGCGAAGCAGCGGAATTGATCCTTGAAGGCGATCGGGCGCGCGGCGTCGTCCTCGCGGATGCGACGCGGATCACTGGCGAAACCGTGATCTTGTGCACCGGCACGTTTCTGGGCGGCACGCTGTTTCGCGGCGAGGAACGGCTCACCGGAGGCCGGATCGGCGAAGCATCGGCCCAACGTCTCGCAGAGCAGATGCGCGGCGCGGGACTGCCGATGGCGCGGCTCAAGACCGGCACGCCCCCAAGGCTCGATGGCCGGACGATCGACTGGGCGATGCTCGACGAGCAGCCGAGCGACCGGGAATTGTGGACGATGTCGCCTATGAGTCGACGGCGCGACGTGCCTCAGGTGTTCTGCGCGATCACTCGGACCAACACCCAGAGCCACGACGTGATCCGGGCGAACCTGCATCGCTCGCCGCTGTTCTCCGGAGCGATCGGCGCTGCCGGTCCGCGCTATTGCCCTTCCATCGAAGACAAGATCCATCGCTTCGCCGATCGCGACGGGCACCAGGTGTTTCTCGAACCTGAGGGACTGGATACTCATCTCGTGTATCCGAACGGGATCAGCACTTCGCTACCCGCCGATGTGCAGCTTGCCATGCTGCGCACGATGCCGGGACTGAAACAGGTCGATATGGTCGTGCCGGGTTACGCGGTCGAATACGATCACATCGATCCGCGCGCCTTGCGGCCCAGTCTCGAACTCAGAGCAATTCCCGGGCTCTATTGCGCAGGACAAATCAACGGAACCACCGGGTACGAGGAAGCCGCGGCGCAAGGCTTGGTGGCGGGCATGCACGCCGCTGCAGCCGTGCTGGGGCGCGACAAGCCCGCGATCGAACGGGCCAATAGTTACCTCGCGGTCATGGTCGACGATCTGCTGCTCCACGGCGTTACCGAGCCATATCGCATGCTGACCGCGCGCGCCGAATACCGCCTTCGCCTCCGCGCCAACAATGCGACGACGCGGCTGACACCGGTCGCGGCTGCTGTTGGGGCCGTCGGGACCGAGCGCTTGCAATGGTTCGAGCAACGACGCGAGCGCCGGGCATTCTGGTCGCGTCGCCTGGAAAAGACCGTCTCGTCTGCCGAACTTCATGGCCGGGGGCTCGATGTGCGAGCCGATACCGGAGTGCTGCCCCTGAACGAATGGCTGCGGTTTGGCGGGGTGGATCTTGCCAGTCTGGAACCCTGGCTTGGTGCAGATGCGCACCTGGAAGACGGGCCGGTGGTCGAGGAACTCGCGGAGGACGCAGCTTATGCGCCGTATCTGGAACGCCAGGAACGCGAATTGCGCGACTTGCGCGCGAGCGAAGCGCTCGGTCTTTCGGACGATTTTGCCTATGAAGCGGTGCCGGGTTTGTCGCGGGAAATGGTGGAGCGCCTGGTGGCGTCTCGGCCCGCGAACCTGGCGGCGGCGTCGCGTGTACCCGGCATTACCCCGGCGGCCTTGGCGGCCTTGCTAGTCCATGCTCGCCGCACCGCCGCATGAAGTGCGATGCGGACACGCTTGCTGCGTTGCAGCAAATACCCGAGTTCGATGACAAGGCCCGGGCGCGGCTCGTACAGTTTGCCGAGGCAGTGCGGGACGAGAACCGGGCGCAAAATCTGATCGCGGCGAGTTCGCTCGATCAGATCTGGTCGCGGCATTTTCTAGATAGCGCACAACTCCTGCATCATGTTCCACGTGGAACGGGACCTTGGCTCGACCTCGGTAGCGGTGCCGGGTTCCCCGGCCTGGTGGCCGCGATCCTGCGTCCCGAGTGCGACGTGAGGCTGGTCGAATCACGCCGGCGTCGAATCGAGTGGCTAGAGCGAGCCTCGGTGCGGCTCGGCCTCGATAACATCACCGTCATCGGCAGCCGCCTCGAAGCTGCCGAGGGCTTTACGGCGGGAGTCATTTCGGCCCGCGCATTTGCGCCTCTGCCGAAATTACTCGACATATCCGCACGGTTCTCCACAATCGAAACGATCTGGCTGTTGCCCAAGGGCCGGTCGGCGGCGCAAGAATTAGATGACCTTCGCGGATGGCGACATACGTTCCACGTGGAACAATCGCTCACTGATCCGGACGCAGGCATCATCGTTGGCACATTGGCGGGAAAAAAGGTGGCACGCGCGTGATTACCGTAGCAATTGCCAATCAGAAGGGCGGGGTCGGCAAGACGACATCTGCGATCAATGTCGGTACCGCGCTGGCCGCGACCGGCTGGCGGACTCTGCTGATCGACCTCGATCCGCAAGGGAATGCCTCGACCGGCATCGGTATTGATAGCGAGGCCCGCGATCGTTCGTCTTACGATGTCGTGGTCGATCAAGCTCCACTCGCAGAGTGCGTGTTGCCGACCAATATTCCAAATCTCGATATCCTGCCCGCGACTCAGGATCTCTCCGGCGCGGAAGTCGAACTCGTCAGTGCCGACGATCGCGCGTATCGGCTCAAGCAAGCGCTGTCGGTGCCGACTGCTTACGACATCTGCTTCATCGATTGCCCGCCATCGCTCGGTCTGCTCACGCTTAATGCGTTGACGGCGGCGGATACACTGTTGGTGCCGCTGCAGTGCGAATTCTTTGCTCTCGAAGGGCTGAGCCAGCTCCTGCAAACGGTCGACAGGGTGCAGCAACGCTTCAATCCCGATCTCGGCATCATCGGCATCGCGCTGACCATGTTCGATCGCCGCAATCGTCTGACCGATCAGGTTTCCGAAGACGTGCGGTCGTGCCTGGGCAAACTTGTCTTCGAAGCGACGATACCGCGCAACGTCCGGCTGTCCGAAGCGCCGAGTCATGGCTTGCCGGCGCTGATCTACGATCATGCCTGCGCGGGGAGTCGGGCCTACATGGCACTGGCGCGCGAACTGATCGGGCGGCTGCCCGAACGGAGAAAGGCGGCATGAGCGAAGAGCCGGTCACCCGCATTTCGGTCCCTCCGCCGCAAGAGCCCAAAGCGGCGAAGCCGCGCGGACTGGGTCGCGGGCTGGGGGCTTTGCTCGGAGAAACGCGCAGGGAAGAGCCCGTCGGATCTTCTGCCTCGGAAAACCGCGGCGGGCGAAGCGGTGAGGGGCTGATGACGATCGCCATCGCGCAGATCTCGCCACATCCCGATCAGCCCCGGCGTCACTTCGATGAAGAGGCGCTTGATGAGCTGGCCGGTTCGATCGGGCAACGCGGCGTGATTCAGCCGATCGTCGTGCGCCCGATCGACAATGGTCGCTTCCAGATCGTCGCGGGCGAACGCCGCTGGCGCGCTGCGCAGCGGGCTCAGCTCCACGAGATCCCGGCGATCGTGCGCAGCCTCAGCGAGCGCGATGTCATGGCGCTCGCGCTGATCGAGAACCTGCAACGCGAGGATCTCAATCCGATCGAGGAAGCGCGGGCCTATCAACGCCTGGCCGAAAGCGAAGGGCTGACGCAGGCCGAAATTGCCAAGATGGTCGACAAGAGCCGCAGCCATGTCGCCAATTTGCAGCGCCTGCTGGTTTTGCCCGAAAGCGTGATCAACCATGTCGAGCGCGGCGATCTTTCGATGGGCCATGCCCGCGCTCTGATCGGCGTCGACGATGCCGAGGACATCGCCGAAGATGCGATCGCCAAGCAGATGTCGGTGCGCGATGTCGAGAAGTTGGTGCGCCGCAAGACGCGGGGCGAAACGGTGCAACGTCGCGCTCGCGAAGCGCGCAACAGCGAGGACGATGCCGATATCGCGGCCGTGCAGGGCCACCTCGAGGAGTTCCTCGGCTTGCCGGTGCGGATCGATGCCGATGCCGATCCTCGCTCCGGCGCCGTGACGATCCGTTACACCACGCTCGATCAGCTCGATCTGATCTGCCAGCGGTTGACCGGCGGATCGATCTGAGCCGCCGGCCTGCCGGTTGCTACTTGGTGGGAACGATCTTGACGCGCTTGTCGGGAACGACCTTCTGGCGCTTCTGGGGAACGTAGCGCGGCCGCGGCGCGGGTGCCGGAACGTCCTCGTAGACGTATTCGACAGTCTCAGTGCATTCCGGTTCGGCGCGCTGAATCGGCACCATCATCATCGGCGCGCCGCCACAGCAACCGCCGCCGGCATAGCCGTATCCGTAACCCGGGTAACCGTAGCCGCCGTAGCCGCCATAGCCGCCTTGGGCATAGCCACCCTGGGCATAACCCGGATAGCCATACCCGGCGTATCCACCACCCTGATAGCCGTAACCGGACTGGCGATAGTTGGCATAGTAATTGTCGAGATAGGCTTCGCACTCGTCGCGCGGCCGATCGTCCTCGGCGCGATCGATCACCGCCCCGGCGACGGCACCGACGGCGGCACCCGCCACCGTTCCGGCCGTGCGATTGCCACGGCCCGCGATGCGGTTGCCGGCAATGCCGCCGACCACGCCGCCAATCAACGCGCCGCCGACGCCGTCGTCGCGCCGCGACACCCGCTCGCGACAATCGGCGAGCCATGCGTCACGCGGATCCATGCCGGCACCGTACCAGCCCGGCGGAGGCGCGCGGTCATAACCGGTTTCGTGAGCCATGACGGGCTGGGCGGCGAACAGCGCGGCTACGGGACCGAGCGCAAGCGCGACCCGGACAGATTTGCGGATACGCATCGGCGGATTCCTTTCGCGATAGGGGGCCGGGTTCATCCCGGCATCGTCGCGAAACCTAGCATTAGCCGCGTTAGCTAACCAAGCGTACAGACAGGGCCTGTCCTGTTTTGGTGCAAGCGCAAGCAACGCGGCCTCAGAGCGCCGCGCTGGCGATCCGCGCGAGCGCTTCGATGCCGCTAACATCGTCGTCGTCGAAGCGGGCGAGATCCGGACTGTCGAGATCGATCACCGCGATCACCTTCCCGTCGGACAGGACGGGCACCACGAGCTCGGAGCGGCTCGCGGCATCGCAAGCGATATGGCCGGGGAAAGCATGAACGTCTTCCACGCATTGGGTTGTCCCTTCGGCGGCGGCCGCCCCGCAGACGCCTTGGCCGAGCGGAATGCGGATGCAGGCGGGCTTGCCGATGAAGGGGCCCAGCACGAGCTCGTTTTCGATCACGCGATAGAAGCCCGCCCAGTTCAGCGAAGGCACGAATTGCCAGATCAGGGCCGCCAGATTGGCCATATTGGCGACGCCGTCCCGCTCGCCGTCGACGATTGCCGCGGCGGCGCTTGCCAGTTCGGCGTAGATCTCGGTCTTCGGCCGGTCGGGGTCGGGGCTAAAGTCGTACATCGAATCAGCCCTAGCTCGCTGCGCGCTTGCCGCAAGTGGGCGGGGAGCCTATTTCGACACCATGCGACCGATCCTGCGTAACACGCTCATTGTCCTGCTCGTCCTGGCCGTCCTCATCGGCGGTTTCGTGTTTTATGTCCTGCGAGGAAATCCCTCGGATCGGCCGCTTTCGGATACGGTTGGGCTCGATCCGGTGCTGGTCGAGCCGGAACCGCGCTGGATCCCCAGTGTCAGCCTCGCCGAACCGATCGGCTGGAAGGACGGGGAAAAGCCGATCGCGGCCAAGGGCCTTGCGGTCTCCCGGTTCGCGCAGGGGCTCGATCATCCCCGCACTATGCTGACGCTCCCCAATGGCGACGTGCTGGTGGCCGAAACCAATTCGCCGCCGCGCGATGGCGGCGGCATCGAAGGCATGGTCATGAAGCTGTTGATGGGCCAGGTCGGTGCGGCCGGGCCATCCCCCAACACGCTCGTGCTGCTGCGCGATGCCGATGGTGACGGAACAGCGGAACAGCGCTTCGATTTTCGCACCGCCGACATGCGCTCGCCCTCAGGAATGGCCTATCGCGACGGCAAGCTCTACGTCGCCAATCACGATGCGGTGCTGGAATTCGCGTTCGAGCCCGGCGCCACCAGCCTTACCGGCAAGCCGAAGAAGCGGATGGACTTGCCCGCGGGCGGCAATCACTGGATGCGCAACTTGCTGCTGAGCGAAGACGGCAAGCAGCTCTATGTCGCCGTCGGCTCCGCGACCAACATCGCCGATAACGGCATGGAGGCCGAACAAGGCCGCGCGGCAATCTGGGAAATCGATACCGACACCGGCCGCCGCCGTCCCTACGCCGCGGGCATGCGCAATCCCAACGGCCTCGCCTGGAATCCCTCGACCGGGGAGATGTGGGCGACCGTGCAGGAGCGCGACATGCTCGGGCCTGATCTGGTGCCCGACTATCTGACCAATGTGCCGGTGGGCGCGCAGTACGGCTGGCCCTGGGTCTATTGGAAGGACCATTTCGACGAGCGTGTCGAATGGCCGATGGAAACCTACATGCTCGAATATACCCGCAAGCCCGAATACGCGCTGGGCGCCCATGCCAGTGCGCTGGGACTGCTGTTTGCGGGCGAGGGCAATCGGCTGGGCCAAAGCTTCGCCAATGGTGCTTTCATCGCGCGGCACGGGTCGTGGAATCGCAAGCCGCCGGTGGGATACGACGTGGTGTTCGTGCCGTTCGACGGCAACGGCAACCCGCAAGGCAAGCCGGTTTCCGTGCTGTCGGGTTTCCTGATGAAATCGGGCGATACGCACGGCCGGCCGACCTGGCTGGCGTGGGACAAGACCGGCGCGCTGCTGGTGAGTGACGATACCTCGGGCGTGATCTGGCGCGTCGAAGCGCCGGGAGCGGCGCCTTCGGCCGCGCCCAAGCCGGTCGACACGGAAAGCCTCAAACCGCTCGAAGGGCTTCAGGATCCGACGCAGCAGCGCAGCTTCGAAGCCGATTTCAGCGGCGGGGCCGACCGGGTGCTCAATCGCGACGAGCCCTGACCCGCGCCTTTGAGATCAGAGCGGCTTCCCGGCGCGGCCGGCGAGCTCGACGACATATTGCCAGGCGACTCGGCCCGAACGGGCGCCGCGTCGTTTAGACCACTCGAGCGCGTCGGCTTCTTCCCAGGAAAGGCCATAGTCTTCGGCATAACCGGCGATGATCGCGAGATAATCGTCCTGGTTGCAGTTGTGGAAGCCGATCGAGAGGCCGAAGCGGTCGGCCAGCGCGAGCCGATCGTCGACGGCATCGCGTGGATTGATCGGATCGTCCTGCTCCGCCATCGTGCGGGCGACAATGGCGCGACGGTTCGACGTTACCGCAAGGCGGACATTGTCGGGGCGCGCTTCGACTCCGCCTTCGAGCCAGGATCGCAGCAGTCGTGGGCCCGAGCCATCGTTCTCCTCGAAGCCGAGATCGTCGACGAAGACGAGGAAGCGCCGCTCGATCGTACCCAGCGTGGCAAACAGGTCGGCGACTTGCGGCAAGGCATCCTGTGCGACCTGGACGAGCGCCAGCGACGCGGGATCGCGATCCTGTGCCGCGCGGACCGCGGCGCGCAGCAAGGCCGACTTGCCCATGCCGCGCGAGCCCCACAACAGCATATCATGCGCGGCATGTCCGGCGGCAAGACGCGCGACGTTGCCGACGACGCGCTCCTTTTGCGAATCGATGCCGCGCAACAAGGGCAGGGGCGGGGCGTCAAGATTGGCGATGCCGCGCACGCGGTTTTGCGACCAGACGTAAGCGGGATAGGCAAGCCAGTCCGCTTCCGCGCCGAATGCCGGGGCCAGACGCTCCAGCGCTGCCGCGATACGCGCGAGCGGATCACCCTGATCGTGGTTGGGCCTATCCGACGCTGCAGCTCGATCCATGGCTTTTCCTTGGCTTTTGACGCGGCGGGCTATAGCGGCGGCGCATGTCCGAGGCCAGTCGAGCGAACCGCGAGCCCCTCATCCGACCGGCGGATTCCGAGTCCGTGGCTGCTGCGGCGGAGCGCTTGCGAGCCGGAGGGCTGGTCGCGCTCCCGACCGAGACGGTCTACGGCCTCGCGGCGCGGGCCGATTCCACAGACGCGGTGGCCGGGATCTACCGCGCGAAAGGGCGGCCCTCGTTCAATCCCTTGATCGTCCATGTGGCCGACATCGAGCATGCCGCGAGGCTGGCCGAATTCGACGATCGCGCAATGCGGCTGGCGCAGCAATTCTGGCCCGGCGCGCTGACGCTGGTCCTGCCGCTGCGCGCCGAGGCCGGACTTGCTCCGGCAGTGACCGCGGGCCTTGCGACCGTGGCGCTGCGCTGCCCCGCGCATCCGATCATGCGCGCCGTGCTGGCCGAGACGGCGCTTCCGCTGGCGGCGCCCTCCGCCAATCGCAGCGGCGCGATCAGCCCGAGCCGGGCCGAACACGTGCTGGAATCCCTGGGGGAGGCGGCCGGGATGATCCTGGATGGCGGGGCGTGCCCTGCGGGAATCGAATCGACGATCGTCGCCTTGCGCAAGGCCGGCGGCTGGCAGGTGCTGCGGCCCGGCCCGGTTTCGGCCGAGGCAATCGCCGATGTGCTGGGGGAACCGGCGCTGGCGGAACGCTCAGACTCGATCGAAGCGCCGGGGCAGCTGGCCAGCCACTACGCGCCGGCAAAGCCTGTCCGGCTCGGGGTCGTCGAAGCGCAAGCCGACGAGTTCCATATCGGCTTCGGGGCCGTGGCGGGCGATGCCAGCTTGTCGGCCTCGGGCGATACCGCAGAAGCTGCGGCGCGGCTCTATGCGCTGCTGCACGATGCCGATGCCTCTTCGCGCAGGCGGATTGCGGTGGCCCCGGTTCCCGAAGCCGGCATGGGCATCGCCATCAACGACCGATTGCGCCGCGCCGCGTCCTGACCGTCAGCGCGGTTCGTAAGGAACGGTCGGCCTGATGTCCTGCATTTCGGCGTAGTCGTTGCGCGCCTTGTAGCAGGCACCCCGGTCGCCATCGTCGCAGCGTCGCATGTTCTTGTCGTAGCTGCGCTGCAATTGACCCAGTCGTTCCTCCCGCCGGCGCATTTCGCGCCCGCGCTTTTCGTCCGCTTCCGATTGGCTGGTGGTGGCAAGGTCGACGGCTTTGCCGGCAACGCGCACCGGGGCGGTCGCGACATCGAGCGCGGTCTTCGCCAGGCAACCGCCCAAGGTCGGTGTCAGCAGGAGGAGGGCGAGGGCGGCGGCTGGACGAATGGTCATGCCGGCAACTTGCCACCGGCCATTGCTGCCGACAACAAGGCATTGGCAGAATACGAAAAAGGCCGCCAATCCTCGCGGACGGCGGCCTTTTCGTGTTTGTTCCCGCAAAGCTTAGGCGGTTTCGGTGGTTTCCGCGCTTTCGGGGCTGTCGTAATACTTCGGCGCATGCTCGTTGAGGATCGCGAGGATCTTCTTGAGCGCGGTCGGCTCGTCGGTCTTTTCCATCGCCGCGAGTTCGCGAGCGAGGCGCGAGGAGGCGGCCTCGAAGATCTGCCGCTCGGAATAGCTCTGCTCGGGCTGATCGTCGGCACGGAACAAGTCGCGCGTGACTTCCGCAATCGAGACGAGATCGCCGGAGTTGATCTTGGCTTCGTATTCCTGGGCGCGGCGCGACCACATGGTGCGCTTCACCTTGGGCTTGAGCGTTAGCGTGTCGAGCGCTTCGCGAAGGGTCTTGTCCGAAGACAGCTTGCGCATGCCGATCGATTCGACCTTGTTCACCGGAACCCGCAGCGTCATCCGCTCTTTTTCGAAGCGCAGGACGTAGAGTTCCAGCTGCATGCCGGCAATTTCTTGCTTCTGAAGCTCGATGACCCGCCCGACACCGTGCTTCGGGTAAACAACGTAATCTCCAACATCGAAGGCGTTGGCTTTGGTTGCCATGTATCGTCCTTTCAACTGCAAGCCGGGAACGAAGTGGTGGGTCCGACCTACGGCGCTTCCACGCCGAAGCCACCGGTCAGAGATCTGTTCCAACCGTGCGTTTCCGAAACCTGCCTCTCAATGAAATTTCTGCCTCCCGGGCAGAACACCCCGGCAGTGAGTTGCATATATAGCATCAATGCAACGAAATTTCCAGAGGCAAGCGCAGGCAGAAGCGCGCTGCCAGGCAGTTTGCCGGAATGGGACACGTCATGCGTTGGCGCCCATCCAGAGCGGCGCTCGTAAAACACAGTCACCCGTCAAGACAGGCGACCGCCTCCGGCATGCGGCGAAGGATCAGTCGCCTTCGCCGGGCTCGGGCGAGAAGAACTTCTCGAACTTGCCGTCTTCGCCCTTGAATTCGTCGGCGTCGGGCGGCGAATCCTTCTTGGTGGTGATGTTCGGCCATTCGGCCGAAAACTTGGTGTTGAGTTCCAGCCACTGCTCAAGACCGTTCTCGGTATCGGGCAGGATCGCCTCGGCCGGGCATTCCGGTTCGCAGACGCCGCAGTCGATGCATTCGCTGGGGTTGATGACGAGCATGTTCTCGCCTTCGTAGAAGCAGTCCACCGGGCAGACTTCGACGCAATCCATGTACTTGCAGCGGATGCACGCGTCGGTGACGACATAAGTCATGGCTGCTTCTTTCCTTATCAGGCCACGTTTTGATTGGCCGCTGCTATGGGATTCGAGCGCAATCCGTCAAGCACTCTGTAACACGAGCGTGCCTCCAGCGCCGGGCCGCGCCGCAAAGGCAGCGAGACGATCTCGATGACCTGCACGGCGTTGCCGAGGGGCAGCGTCAGGACATCGCCCGTCGCGATCTTGGCGGAGGCGCGATCGATGCGGCGGCCGTTGAGCCGGATATGGCCCGTTTCCGCCAATTCCTGCGCCAGCGGGCGCGTTTTGGTCAGGCGCAGAAACCAGAGGACTTTGTCGATTCGCAGCGCGGCAACCGGAACGCGCTCGGCCATTAGCGGACGAGTTCCGCAAGGGCGGCAAAAGCGCTGTCCTCGCGGACCTGGGGCGTCGCTTCGCGGGGGGCTTCGCGGCGCGGCGGACGCCAGCGCCAGCGCGCGGGGGCGGGCGGGCCGTGCGCACCGTCGGCCAAGCGCCGGGGCAGCGTCGCCCGAAATCCACCGAGCTGGAGCAGGCGCGCGTAACTCGGCGTCGTCAGCCCGGTCGAGACCGCGCGCTTGGGATCGATGACGAAGGGCCGCCGCCCCGCCGCGATCCGGCGGTCGTGCGCTTCGCGCAGCAGTTTTTCCGCCATGTCGAGCCGGATCAGCTGCTTGCCCAAACTGCGGTACCCCGGCATGCGCTGCTTGCGAGTGGATGCCAGCACGGGCGGCATCGCGGCATCGGGCGGACCCTCGCGCGAGGGCTGGCCGATCACTGCAACGAGCAGACGCCAGGCCTCGATCGGGGCCGGGCGCAGCATCGCGGGCACGAAGACATCGAGCGCGCCGACGCGCACGCCCAGCCGCGTCAGCAATTTGCGTTGCGCCTTATCGAGCCGATCTAGGCCCGATTGTTCACGCGGCATCGCGCCGCCGGCTTCGACGAGCCGGATCAGCAGCGCCCGCAGCTCGGGTCCGCCGGCGCTGCTGCGCGCCGCTTCGTCGAGCTGCCGCAGCGGTTCGAGCGCAGCCATTTTCGTGGCAAGCCAGGTTTCGAGTGCATCAATCAGCTTTGCTTTGGTTGGCGCCGTCAGCATGTCGAGCGCGCGATCGGGATCGATCTTGGGCGTCAGCAAGGCGCGGCCGGGGACGAGCCGGGCGAGCGGCTCGTTGTCCCAGGTGATCGTCGTGCCATTGAGCGCGAGGACTTCGGGCGTGCTGGAAATCTCTTCCGCCAAGGCCGTCGCGCGCCGTTCGAGCAGCGCCGGCAAGTGCCGCTCCGCCGCCGCGAGCAGCAACTTGCGGTCCGAATGCCGCGCGCCGGGATCGACGCGAAACGCGAACCCGCGCAGCGATCCGATGTGCTCGCCTTCGACCAGGACTTCCTCGTCCTCGAGCCGGACCGAGAGCAGCCCCGCGTCGGGCCCGAGCTTTTTCATCAGGATCGCGGTGCGCCGATTGATGAAGCGCTCGGTCAGCTTGGCGTGCAGCGCATCGGACAAGCGTGCCTCGACCGCGCGGGCGCGAGCCGCCATTTCATCGCGCGCGAGAACCCAGTCGGGACGCTGCGCGATGTAGGCCCAGGACCGGATCGCGGCGATCCGGCCTTGCAACGTATCGATATCGCCGCTGAGGTTGTCGAGCTGCGCGATGGCCTGCGCCACGTAATCGGCACCGAGTTCGCCCTGGCGCAGATCCTGCCATAGCCGCGCGACGAACCGGGAATGCGTATCGGCGCCTTGCTGACGGAAATCTGGCAGCGAGCAGGCCTCCCAGAAGCGACGGACCAGCCCCGGATTGCGTACTTCGTCCACGATTGCGGGATCTTCGGCCAGCCGTTTGAGCACGGCGAGGTCGATCGCCTCGGGTGCGAGCACCAGTTGTGGTTCGTGCGGCGGCGTCTCGAGGTCGGCGATCAGGGTCGCAAGGCTGTCGAAACGCGGCTCGGGCTCGCGCCAGAAGAGCTTGGTCAGCGGCGGAAACCGGTGCTCCTCGATCGCATAGACTTCCTCGTCCGCGAACCCGGATCCCTCGCGATCGCCGGCCAGCGTGCCGAACGTGCCGTCCTTCTGGTGGCGCCCGGCGCGCCCCGCGATCTGCGCCATCTCGGACGTCGTCAGGCGCCGGTGCCGCATCCCGTCGAACTTGCTGAGGCCCGCGAAAGCGACATGCTCGACATCGAGATTGAGACCCATGCCGATCGCATCGGTGGCGACCAGATAATCGACTTCGCCGGACTGGTAGAGCTCGACTTGCGCGTTGCGCGTCTGCGGGCTGAGCGCGCCCATCACCACTGCCGCGCCGCCGCGAAACCGCCGCAGCATTTCGGCAATGGAATAGACCTGCTCGGACGAAAACGCGACGATCGCGCTGCGCGGCGGGATCCGGCTCAGCTTGCGCGCGCCGGCATGGCGCAGCGTCGAAAAGCGCGGGCGAGTTTCGACCTCGACACCCGGCACCAGCGCGCGGACCATCGGCTCCAGCGTCGAGGAGCCGAGGATCATCGTCTCTTCGCGGCCACGTGCGTAGAGCAGCCGGTCGGTGAAGATATGCCCGCGCTCGCGATCGGCGGACAACTGCGCTTCATCGATCGCGACGAAGGCGAGATTATCCTGGACCACCGGCATCGCTTCGACGGTGCACAGTTTCCAGCGCGCGTCGCGCGGCTCGATCCGTTCCTCGCCCGTGATCAGCGCGACGCTGTTCGGCCCCTTGATGGCGCAAACCCGGTCATAGACTTCGCGCGCCAGCAGCCGCAGCGGAAAGCCGATCGCGCCACTCGAATGTGCGCAGAGCCGTTCGATCGCCAAGTGGGTTTTGCCGGTGTTCGTTGGGCCAAGCACCGCCCTGACCCCGCCGGAGGGACCGTTACGCGAAGGGGCTGGTGGCTTGTGGACCATCGCTAGGGGAATGTGGCACCGCCTTCCATCGCGGGCAAGGGTCGGCCCGTCGACTATGCGACTTATCTTCCACAGGATTAGGTGACGATTAACCTTGATGCGGCAGGGACATATGGAACAAATCCAATGAGCGACAAATGGGTGGCCAAAAGGATGGCCAAAAAGGGTGGGTCGTGTTCAAGGCAGCTGATGATTGTGGGTTCGGCCCTACGGCCAGTGAGAGCGGGGAAACCGCCTCGCTCGCGCATGCGCAGATCCTCGATCGTGCCTCGCACCCTTCGGACGGAATTCCCCCCCGCGCAGGCCGGGATGGCCGCCTGAGCCGCGCGCGACAAGGCATCGAACGCTGGTGCGGCCGCGTCGAACTGGCTCCTGATCTGGCGCAGAACATCGGCAGTGTCCGCTGGCTGCGCGGCCTTGGGACGATGGTCGCGCTCGGCGCGGTCGCGCTTGCGTTCTGGCCCGATCTGTCCGCGCTGGAAGCCGCGACCTCGATGCCCAGGGACGACCGGGTTCGCGATGAATTTCGCAGTCAGATGATCATGCCGCTGGCGCTTGGCGCGGACAGTGGCCGCCGGATGGGCGCGACCGCGCTGGTCACCGAACTGCCAAATGCGCCCGAACGGCCCACGCTGGAACTGGCTTCGACGCTGGGGCAGGGCGACGGACTGGGTGCCATGCTGGCCCGCGCGGGCGTCGGCCCGGCGGATACCGATCGCGCCGTCCGCCTGATTGCCAGCGCGGTCGCGACCAGCGAGATCGCACCCGGAACCCGCTTCGACATCACGCTCGGACGCCGTCCCGCCCCGGAACAGCCGCGTGCCTTGCGCGCCATCGATTTTCGCGCGCGCTTCGATCTCGATCTTTCGGTGGTCCGCACCGATGGCGGGCTCGCCGTGGTGCGCCATCCGATCCGTGTCGACGAAACGCCGCTGCGCATTCGCGGCAAAGTCGGCTCGAGCCTTTATCGCGCCGCGCGCGGCAGCGGCGCACCGATCGCCGCGATCCAGGATTATTTGCGTGCGATCGACAAGCACCTCAGCCTCGAAAGCGATGTGCGCGCGGACGACGAATTCGATTTTATCGTCGCCTACAAGCGCTCCGCGAAAGGCGAGCGGCAAGTCGGCGAGCTGCTTTATGCGGGCCTCGAGCGCGGCGGCAAGCCGAAGCTGCAACTGGTTCGCTGGGGCAAGAACGGCGAAATGTTCGAGGCATCGGGCGTCGGCCGCACCACCAGTCGCGCACCGGGACAACCGGTCGCGGGCCGCATCACTTCGAGCTTCGGCATGCGGCGTCACCCGATTCTCGGCTACAAGCGGATGCATTCGGGTGTCGATTACGGCGCGCGGTACGGAACCCCGATCTACGCGGTCGCCGATGGCCGGGTGAGCTTCGCCGGGCGCCACGGCGGACATGGCAACTACGTGCGGCTCGAACATGGCGGCGGCATCGGCACCGGCTACGGACACATGAGCCGCATCGCGGTGCGTTCGGGTGCCAGCGTGCGGGCGGGGCAAGTCATCGGCTATGTCGGATCGACCGGCCTTTCGACCGGCCCGCATCTCCATTGGGAAGCGTATCGCGGCAATCGCAAGGTCAATCCGCTGAGCATCCGCTTCGTTTCGCAGCCGCAGATCGACGGCAAGGAGCTTGCCTCGTTCAAGCACCGGCTGGCGCAACTCACCCAGATCGAGCCCGGCGCGGCTCTGGGCGATATCGGCGGGGAAACCAAAGCGTCGGCCGAACCGGCGCGCGAGATCGAGCGGCTCTCCAACCAGCGCAAGGTCGTCCCGCCCGCCGGCACCTGATCGGTCGCGACCGCGAGCCAGGCGATTGATGCCTGCGGGGTTTTGCTGCAAGCAGCAGGCATGACCGGCAGCTATCCCCACATCCGCCTTCGTCGAACCCGCGCCACATCGTGGAGCCGCTCGCTACATCGTGAAACCCGGCTCGATCCGACGGATCTGATCTGGCCGCTGTTCGTGACCGAAGGCTTGGGGATCGAGGACCCGATCGGGTCCTTGCCCGGCGTCTCGCGCTGGTCGGTCGACGGGATTGCGGCGCGCGCCAAGGAAGCGATCGCGCTCGGCATCCCGTGCCTCGCGTTGTTCCCGCACACCCAGGCCGAACGCCGCAGCGAAGACGGGCGCGAAGCGCTCAACCCCGACAATCTCATGTGCCGCGCGATCCGCGCGATCCGGGACGCGGCGGGCGACGCCATTGGGGTCCTGACCGACGTCGCGCTCGATCCCTACACCAGCCACGGGCAGGACGGGCTGATCGACGATGCCGGCTATGTCCTTAATGATGCGACCGTCGACGTGCTGGTCGGTCAGGCGCTCAACCAGGCTCAGGCGGGCGCGGACATCATCGCGCCGTCCGACATGATGGATGGCCGTATCGGCGTCATCCGCGCGGCGCTGGAAGGCGATGGCCATGCCAACGTGCAGATCATGAGCTATGCCGCCAAGTACGCCTCCGCGTTCTACGGACCGTTCCGCGACGCGGTCGGTTCGAGCGGGCTGCTCAAGGGCGACAAGAAGACCTATCAGATGGATCCCGGCAATGCCGAGGAAGCGCTGCGCGAAGTCGCGCTCGATCTCGCCGAGGGTGCGGACAGCGTCATGGTCAAGCCCGGGCTGCCCTATCTCGACATCATCCGGCAAGTGAAGGACCGTTTTGCCGTTCCGGTTTTCGCGTACCAGACCTCGGGCGAATACGCGATGATCGAGGCCGCCGCCGCTGCCGGCGCCGGAGACCGCGATGCACTGGTGCTCGAAACCCTGTTGGCGTTCAAGCGCGCGGGTGGCTCGGGTGTCTTGACCTATCACGCAGCCCACGCGGCACGACTGCTGGGCGCATGATCGAAACCGCGCGGGTGCGCCTGCGGCCCTGGCGGGCCGACGACGTCGCGCCGTTCCAGCAGATCTGTTCGGATCCCGAGGTCATGGCGACGCTAGGCGCGCCTTTGAATCTGGCCGAAACCGAAGCGCTCGTGGCGCGGATGCAGGCGATGCAGCAGGAGCTCGGCCACTGCTTCTGGGCGATGGACCGCCGCGAGGACGGTCGCCTGATCGGCTGGTGCGGCGTGATCCGCGGCAGCGTCGGGCCGGTCGTCGGCAAACTCGAAATCGGCTGGCGCATGGCGCGCGAGTGCTGGGGCTCGGGCTACGTGACCGAAGCGGCGCAGGCGACGATCGACTGGTGTTTTGCCCATCAGCCCGACGATGCGGTCTGGGCGATCACGCACATCGGCAATCGTCGCAGCCGCGCGGTGATGGAGCGGCTGGGCATGCAATACTGCGACGGTCTCGATTTCGACCATCCCAAGTTGACGAAGGAGGATCCGCTCCTGCGTCATGTCGTCTACAGCTTGGCCCGCGAAAACAATGACGCCAGGCGGAGCCCCACATGACGATGTCGCGCCGGACGTTGTTCGTGGCCACGATCCTGGTCGGCAGTTTCCTGCTGTTTCTCGTCCAGCCGCTGGTGGCGCGCATGGCGCTGCCGCGTCTCGGCGGGGCCTCGAACGTGTGGAACAGCGCGATGCTGGTCTATCAGGCGCTGCTGCTCGCGGGATACGCCTGGGCGCACTGGCTCGCTCGGCTGCCGTTGCGGCGTCAGGCGGCGCTGCATTTGTTGCTCTTGGTGCTCGCCGGAACCGTGTTGCCGATCGCGCTCTATCCGCTGGCCGAGCCGAAGGCGGGCTGGGAAGTGCTGTGGGTTCCGCTGCTGCTGGTGATGACGATCGGCCCGGTGTTCTTCGCGATCTCCGCGCAGGCGCCGCTGATGCAGCGCTGGTTCGCCGCCGATCCCGAAGCGGGTGAGCCGTGGTCGCTTTACGCCGCCTCGAACATCGGCAGTTTCCTCGGCCTGATCTCCTATCCGATCGTGGTCGAGCCGCTGTTGTCGCTGCGGGCACAAAGCGTGGGCTGGAGCATCGGCTATGCCGTGCTGGTGCTGCTGGTGGCAGTGGCGGCATGGTCGAACCGCGACATGCGCATCCGCGCGGCCGACACCGCCGCGACGGACGCGGTACCCGAGCCGATCGGCTGGCGTCGCATTACCTTGTGGCTCGCGCTGTCGGCGGTGCCGTCGGGTCTGATGCTCTCGACGACCACGCACCTCACCACCGACATTTTCGCGATGCCCTTGCTCTGGGTGATCCCGCTCGGGCTCTATTTGCTGAGCTTCGTGTTCGCGTTCGCCGACAACCGCGTCGTGGCCAGCGCCATTTCATTCGTCACCCCTGCGATCGTGCTGTTCGCCGGCAGCTTCGCCATGCTTTCGTCGAACACCGGGACGCTCACGATCGCCGCGGGCAGCTGCCTCCTGCTGTTCGCGATCGCGGTCGCGCTGCATTCCCGGCTCTACGATGCGCGGCCCGGCCCTTCGCAACTCACGCTGTTCTATTTCGTGATGTCCGCGGGTGGAGCGCTGGGCGGGGTTTTCACCGCCCTGATCGCGCCCAAAGTTTTCGACTGGGTGTGGGAGCACCCGTTGCTGATTCTGTTCGCCGCCTTTCTGCTGCCGCTCCCCGAACGGCTAGACTGGCGGCGCTTGCCGGATCTCGATCCCGCGATGTCGCGGATCGCGCGCGCCGCGCTTTTGCTGCTGGTCGTGTGCTTGTGCTGGCTGCTGCTCGATGCCGCGACCGAAGAGGGGCAGGGGCTGTTCCAGGTGTTCCTGACCGTGATGGTGACGGGCGTCGGCTTGCTGCTGCTGCCGTGGCGCTGGGCTTTCGTGCTGGCGTTGCTCGCGATGATGCTCGTCCAAGGCGGGTTCCGCACGATCGAGACCAGCTATGAGGGACTGCGCACGCGCAGCTATTACGGCGTCTATACCGTGCGCGAATATCCCGATCACAAACTGCGGATGCTGGTGCACGGCACGACGCTGCATGGCCAGCAGTCGCTCGATCCCGCGCGGTCGCGCGAGGTGGGGAGCTACTACGGCCCGGATTCCGGTGTCGAGATCGTGCTCGATTCGGCGCCGCTGCTGTTCGGGCGCAATGCCAGCATCGGCGTGGTCGGGCTCGGCACGGGCACGCTGGCCTGTCTGGCCGCGCCGAGCCAGAGCTGGACCTTCTTCGAGATCGACCGCACCGTGCTCGAATTCTCGCGCGACGGCACCTTCACCTATCTCGACCAGTGCACGCCCGATGCGCGCGTGGTGCTGGGTGACGCGCGGCTCAAGCTCGCCGAGGCCGCGCCGGCGTCTTACGACGTGCTCGCGATCGATGCCTTCAGCTCCGATGCGATTCCGCTCCACCTCGTTACCAAGGAAGCGGTTGCCGTCTACTTGCGCGCGCTCAAACCCGACGGCATCCTGCTGCTGCACATCTCCAATCGATACATCGATCTCGAGCCGGTCGTTTCGGCCATCGCCAAGGCGCAGGGCGTGGAAGCGCGCGTCCACAACAACAATCCGCAAGACCGGATCAGCGAAACGCCGTCGTCCTGGGTCGCCATTTCCCGCGATCCGGCGCGCTTCGATGAACTCGAACGGCTGCGTCCGGGCGAACGCTGGGACTGGCTGATGCCGCCGTCCGGTCCGGCCTGGACTGATGATCACGCCTCGATCCTGCCCTATATCGAATGGGCCAAGCTGTTGGGAACGCCATGATGACCATGACCAATCGCACCGACGTGACCATCGCCGCGATCAACGGCCACGCTCCGCGCATCCATCCCAGCGCGTTCATCGCCCCGGGCTGCCGGATCATCGGCAACGTCGAGATCGGAGCCGAAGCGAGCATCTGGTACAACTGCGTGATCCGCGCCGACGTCAATCGCATCGTCATCGGCGCGCGCACCAACATCCAGGACGGCAGCGTGGTCCACTGCGACAGCCCCAAGCCCGGACGGCCCGCTGGCTATCCCACGCTGATCGGCGAGGACGTGCTGATCGGCCATATGGCTATGGTCCACGGCTGCACGCTCGCCGACCGAGCCTTCGTGGGTCTCGGGTCGGTGGTGATGGACGATTGCACGATCGAATCAGACGGCATGCTCGCGGCCGGCGCGATGCTGACGCCGGGCAAGACGATCGGAGCGAGGCAGATGTGGATGGGTCGTCCGGCGAAATTCGCGCGCGACTTGTCGGATGACGAAATCGCCGACCACCAGGCCGGCGTCGCCAGGTATGTACAAAATGGCAAGCTCCACGCCGAGGCGCTTGGCCCCGGCGCCTGATGGCCCGCCCGCGCCCGGCCTTGCCCGATCCGGACGCCTTGGAAGCCCTCGTCGACGAGACAGGTGCGATCAAGGTCCGCGTCACGCCCGGCGCGCGCGAGGAATCGCTCCAGATCGCGCAAGGGCGGTTGCACGCCAAGGTCCGAGCCAAGCCAGAAGCAGGCAAGGCGAACGTCGCCGTCGCCGCGCTGCTGGCGGCGGCTTTCGATTTGGCGCCGTCGCGGGTCGAGTTGTTGCGCGGCGCAACTTCTCGCGAGAAGTGCTTCAGGCTTCGCTGACGGGCACGCCCTTGGTCGCGTATTGCCACATGTACGGGACATAGTCCTTCTTGCCTAGGTCGAGCCCCTCGCTGCGCAGGATCGCGTAGAGCGCCATCAGATGGAAATAGAACTGCGGGATCGCCCAGTCGCGCACGTATTCGCCGGCGGTCATGGCGAAGCCGATGCCCATGGGCAGTTCGAACGCGACCTGCTCGTTTTCACCCAGGCATGCCTCGGGCGTCACTCCGTCGAGACGCGCGCGCGTCTCGGCGATCCGCTGGCGGGCTTCGCTCAAGGTCGCGGGATCGTCCTCACGACGCGGCACGTCGACACCGATCGCGGCGCAGCGCGCCAGCATTTCGGCGACTTGCCAATCGAGTACCATGACCTGATGCCCGAGCGGAAACATGTCCTCGGCAAGCCGCGCCGCCAGCACGTCATCGCCGATGTCAGCGGCTTCGGCCTTCGCGAGGCAGTCGTCGGCAACTCCCAGCATCTGGCGGAACGTGGTGAAGGCGAATTCGGCATAGTGCATCGTGGGTAATCCTGAGTCGGCCAAGGTCGGCCTCGGATTAGGGGCCTAGAGCGAAGTTCGCCAGTGCTTCGAAAGCCCTCGCATCAGCGTTTGGAGATTCCGAACGAACCCAGGCATAGCGCGGCCGATCCGAGCACGGCGAAGCCGAGACTGACCACGCCGAGCTCGACGAACGCGAAGGCGCCGCAAATCGCGCCGCCCGCCAGGGCGATCCAAAGTCCCAGGAAGAGCAGCCACCCGGTCGACCGGCGCCCGGTCACATGGTCGGCGATGCCTTGGCCGATCCTGACGAGGGCACCCGTCATGTAAGTGAGGCCGACCGGATTCTCGTCGCGCTGGAATGTGTTGTTGAGCGCTCCCATCGCCAGGACCATGCAGGCCAGCGCCGCTGTGGGTGATCCAGCAAGGCGCGCACCGTATGCGCCCGCGAGGAACAGCGTCACGGCGCCAAGAACCGAGGGTTTGCGATGCCGTCCGGTTTTGGCGGCGAGCACCCGGCCGAGCGCCACCCCGCCGACGAACCCACCGACAAGCAGCAGCGGCGTGAAGGCAAGCTGCGGGCTGCGGACGAAATCTGTCGCCAGGCGCGTCGTATTGCCCGACATGAACGATACGAAGTACCCCTCCGCCGCCAGGTAGCCGATCGCGTCCACATAACCGGCAAGGGCGGCAATCGCGAAGGCGAGAAGACGTCGTGGACGGTCGAGGCTCTGCACGCCGCGAGGCTACTGTGCCAGTGCGCGGCAGGCCAGCCTTCAGTCGCTGCTCATGCCCCGCGCGAGATCGGCGAGAATGCCGGACATCGCCGAGGCTAGTTCGGGGGGCTGCGGATCGACGTCCGCTATCGCGCACGTCATGGCATCCGCCCACTGCGCGGCGACCGCCTTATTCATCTCAAAGGGCTTGTGCACGCTCATTATGCAGCGGCCGGGGTTGGCTTCGAACCAGTCGCGCGGGCCGCCGGCCCAACCTGCGAGGAACAGCGGCAGCGATTCGCGCATGGGGCCAAGATCGGCAGCGTGCATCGCGCGCAGCTCGGCGAATTCGGGTTCACTCTCCATCAGATCGTAGAACCGGTCGGTGATCGCCTGGAAGGTTGCGTGGCCGCCGAGGCGGTAAAAGGGCGTGGCGGGGATCCGATCCTGCCTCGGCATGGGCGTGCTGCTCTCTGGTCGTGACTCTGGAACCTTCGGCATACGCAACGCGGATCTGAGTGCCTTGATCGAGATCAAGCTTCAGTCGCGAATCAGGCCCTTCAGCGTGTCCAGCCGGTCCGCCTCGTGCGCGGGCTTGTCGGTGCGGATGCGGCTGATCCGGGGAAAGCGCATGGCGACGCCCGACTTGTGGCGCTTGCTCGCGTGGACCGAATCGAAGGCCACTTCGAAGACCAGGCTCTTGTCGGTCTCGCGCACTGGCCCGAAGCGGTTGACAGTATGCGTGCGCACGTGCCGATCGAGAAACTTCAGTTCCTCGTCGGTGAATCCGAAGTAGGCCTTGCCCACCGGCAGCAGTTCGGCGCCCGCATCGGGATCGCCGTCCCAGCAGCCGAACGTGTAATCCGAATAGAACGAGCTGCGCTTGCCCGAGCCGCGCTGCGCATACATCAGCACGCAGTCGATCAGCAGCGGGTCGCGCTTCCACTTGTACCAGTACCCCACGCGCCGCCCGGCGATGTAAGGCGAATCGCGGCGTTTGAGCATCACGCCCTCGATCGCATCGTCGCGTGCGCGTTCGCGGATCGTAGCGAGATCCTCGAGGCTTTCCGCTTCGATCACTTTACTGATGTCGAACCGGTCGGGATCGAGGCGCTCGACAAAGGCTTCGAGCCGTCCGCGCCGCTCGCTCCACGGTTGCTCGCGCAAGTCCTCGCCTTCGATAATCAGCGCATCGTAGAGCCGCACGAAAGCCGGAGCCTCGGCGCGCAGCTTCTTGCTGACGGTCTTGCGGCCGAGCCGCTGCTGCAAGGCGTTGAAGCTCGCAGCGCCGCCTTCCTCGCCGCCCTGATGCGAGCCGCGCACCAGCAGTTCGCCGTCGAGCACGGCATCGATCGCCAGCGATTCGGCGATCTCGGGAAAGGTCGCGGAAATATCGTCGCCCGAACGCGAATAGACGCGTGTTTCGCCGACCCCGTCGCTGCCGGTGGCGCGGACCACTTGCACGCGGATCCCGTCCCATTTCCATTCCGCCACGTAGTCCGCCATGTCGACGACGGTCTCTTCGAGGGAATGCGCGAGCATGAACGGGCGGAACAGCGGCAGCCCTTCCGAAGAGGGCGGCTCCGCGCCTTCGGCGGCCCAGGCGAACAGCGCCGCGTAAGGCGGCTCCTGGCCGTGCCAGTGTTCCTCCACGTCTTCCACCGAAACGCCGAAAGCCTGCGCGAACGCGGTCTTGGCCAGGCGCGAGGAAATGCCGATGCGCATCGCACCAGTCGCCATCTTGAGCAGCGCATAGCGCCCTTCGGCATCGAGCCGGTCGAGCAGGTGCGGCAGGTCGACCATAACGTTCGCGCGTGTCATGTGCGACAGCGCGTCCACGGCTTCGGCGACGCTGGGCGGACTTGGCGGTGCCTCCGGCTCGGGCCAGAGCAGGCTGGCGGTCTCGGCACTATCGCCGACGTAGTCGCGCGACAGTGTCCACAGCACAGGGTCGATCCGCTCGGTCAGCAGGTTGCGGATCGTCGAACTTTTCACCGCGGGAAAATCGAGCCCGTCGGTCAGCGCCGCCAGCGCCCAGCCGCGATCGGGATCGGGGGTGCGCGCGAGGTAATCCGCCAGCAGCTTGAGCTTGGCATTGCGGCTGCGCGTATAGACCAGCGCATCGAGCAGCGCGGCAAAGTCCTCCACTACAAAACCTCCCCGAAACGGGGGGGGGGACCATGCGCAGCATGGTGGAGGGGCAGGTGCGTCATCTCCCTCCCGCCGCTTACGTCGAGATACGTCGCAGCGTGCCCCTCCACCCCCCTTCGGGCGGTCCCCCTCCCCGTGCCGGGGAGGATCCTGGCGCGCTCAATCATCTTCGTCCTCGTAGCCGACCAGCGCCAGCGCGCGGGCCTTGCGCTGGTGGAGCTGGCACCAGCGCAGCATCGCATCTTCGCGGCCATGCGTGATCCAGGTTTCCTGCGGATCGACATCGGTGATCGTCTGGGTGAGCTCGTCCCAGTCGGCGTGGTCTGAAATGACCAGCGGCAATTCCACCATCCGCTGGCGCGCGCGTTGGCGCACGCGCATCCAGCCCGAGGCCATGGCCGTGATCGGATCGGGCAGGCGCCGGCTCCAGCGATCGTTGAGAGCGCTCGGCGGGCTGACGACGATCTTGCCGACCAGCTCCAGCTTCTTCACTTCGCTCACCAGCGCGAGATCGCCCAAATCGACGCCGTGCTCCTCATAAAGGCGGCACATCTTTTCCATCGCCCCATGCAGATAGATCGTGTCCCGGTGCCCCGCCGCGCGCAATTCGGCGATCAGCCGCTGCGCCTTGCCCAACGCATAGGCGCCAACCAGCACGCAGCGATCGGGATTGTCGGCCAGCGCCTGCAGCAACTTGGCGATCTCGTGCTCGACCGGGGGGTGGCGGAACACGGGGAGCCCGAAGGTCGCCTCGGTGACCAGCACATCGCAGGGCGTCACGGCGAACGGCGCGCAGGTCGGATCGGGGCGGCGCTTGTAATCGCCAGTGACAACAATCCGCTCACCGGCATGTTCGAGCAGGATCTGCGCGGAGCCCAGCACGTGGCCCGCCGGCAGCCAGGTGGCATCGACGCCGCCGGCCAGCCGGATGGTTTCGCCGTACTGCACCGACTGCGCGCCATCCTCGGTCGCGTAGCGCAGCTTCATGATCGCCAGCGTTTCGGGCGTCGCCAAGGTCCGCGCATGCCCGCCGCGCGCATGGTCGGCGTGGCCATGCGTCACCAGCGCGTTCTCGACTGGCCGCGCGGGATCGATCCAGCAATCGGCGGGGCCGACGTGGATCCCCCAAGGCTCGGCGCGTATCCAGCTGAAATCCTGTCCCATCTCAGAAAAATGGGGCGGGAACCGCGTGGTTCCCACCCCATCCGTGCTTCACTTTGGTGTAGCTGGCTCAGTCGTCCGAGCTGGTCTCGGTCGAAGGCGGCGCTTTCTTCGCGGTCACCTTCTTCGCCGGCGCCTTCTTTTTCCGGCGCGACAGCTTGGGCGGTGCCGGGGTCAGCTCGAAATTGAGCGCGTCCTCGTCCTTCTTTTTCGAGACATGGACTTCGCCGCCGTGCGCCAGCTTGCCGAACAGCAGCTCCTCGGCGAGCGGTTGCTTGACCTTCTCCTGGATCAGCCGCGACATCGGCCGCGCGCCGTAGAGCTTGTCATAGCCCTTGTTGCCCAGCCACTCGCGCGCATCCGAATCGAACTGGATGTGCACGTTCTGGTCGGCAAGCTGCAGTTCCAGCTGCAGGATGAACTTGTCGACCACGCGGCTGACCGTGTCCTTGCCGAGATAGGCGAAGGGAACGATCGCATCGAGACGGTTGCGGAACTCCGGCGAGAACATCTGCTTGACCGCTTCGTCGCCCGCATCCGCCTTGGAGATGTCGCCGAAGCCGATCCCCTGGCGCGCCATGTCCGACGCGCCGGCATTGGTCGTCATGATCAGCACGACATTGCGGAAGTCGACCGTCTTGCCGTGGTGATCGGTGAGCCGGCCGTTGTCCATCACTTGCAGCAGGATGTTGAACAAGTCCGAGTGCGCCTTCTCGATTTCGTCGAGCAGGAGCACGCAGTGCGGATTCTGGTCGACTGCGTCGGTCAGCAGACCGCCCTGATCGAAGCCGACGTACCCCGGAGGCGCGCCGATCAGGCGGCTGACCGAGTGCCGTTCCATGTATTCCGACATGTCGAAGCGCTTCAGTTCGATCCCCATGATCGAGGCGAGCTGACGCGCGACTTCGGTCTTGCCGACGCCGGTGGGGCCGGAGAACAGGAACGAACCGATCGGCTTGTCGGGATCGCGCAGGCCTGCACGGCTCAGCTTCATCGCGGTCGAAAGAACCTCGATTGCCTTGTCCTGTCCAAACACGACGCGCTTCAGATCCTTCTCGAGACTGCCAAGCGCCTTCTTGTCGTCCGAGCTGACCGTCTTGGGCGGAATGCGCGCCATCGTCGCGATCACCGCTTCCACTTCACGCGCGGTGATGGTCTTCTTCCGACGGCTGGGGGGAACCAGCATCTGCATCGCGCCGACTTCGTCGATCACGTCGATCGCCTTGTCGGGCAGCTTGCGGTCGTTGATGTAGCGCGCCGAAAGCTCGACCGCGGTCTTGATCGCATCGGGCGTGTAGCGAACCTTGTGGTGCTCCTCGAAAGCGGTGCGCAGACCCTTGAGGATCTTCACCGTATCCTCGACCGTGGGCTCGTTCACGTCGATCTTCTGGAACCGGCGCAGCAGCGCGCGATCCTTTTCGAAGTGGTTGCGGAACTCCTTGTACGTGGTCGAGCCGATGCAGCGAATCGTGCCGCCCGACAGCGCCGGCTTGAGCAGGTTCGATGCGTCCATCGCTCCGCCGCTCGTCGCGCCCGCACCGATCACGGTGTGGATTTCGTCGATGAACAGGATCGCGTGCGGCATTTTCTCGAGCTCGGAGACGACTTGCTTCAAGCGTTCCTCGAAATCGCCGCGATAACGCGTGCCCGCAAGCAGCGAGCCCATGTCGAGTGAATAGATCACGGCTTCCTCGAGCACCTCGGGCACGTCGCCTTCGACGATTTTGCGCGCAAGGCCCTCGGCGATAGCGGTCTTGCCCACGCCGGGATCGCCTACGTAGAGCGGGTTGTTCTTCGAGCGGCGGCACAGGATCTGCACCGTGCGATCGACTTCAGGGCCCCGTCCGATCAGCGGATCGACTTTGCCCGACAGCGCCTTCTCGTTGAGATTGACGCAGAACTGGTCGAGCGCGGAGTCCTTCTTGTTGCCGCCCTTGGCTTCGGATTTCTCCTCGGCCTGCGGGGCCTGTTCCTCGTTGCCCTTGGGCGAGCGGTCCTCGATTCGGCGGCCGCCCTTGCCGATGCCGTGGCTGATGTAGCTGACGGCATCGAGGCGGCTCATGTCCTGCTGCTGCAGGAAGTAGACGGCGTAGCTGTCCCGCTCGGAGAACAGCGCGACGAGTACGTTGGCGCCCGTCACCGTGTCCTTGCCCGAGGACTGGACGTGGAGAATGGCGCGCTGGATCACGCGCTGGAAACCGGCGGTGGGGGCGGGATCGCCCTTTTCCTCGGTCTTGAGCGACTGGTATTCCTGATCGAGGTACTGGCGCACGACATCGCCGAGGTCGCCGAGATCGACACCGCAGGCCTGCATGACCTGGGCACCGTCGGGATCGTCGATCAACGCGAGCAGAAGGTGTTCGAGAGTCGCGTATTCGTGGCTCCGGTCCGACGCATGACTGAGCGCCGAGTGGAGCGTCTTTTCAAGGCTTTGCGCGAAGCTGGGCATCTTGCGGTCTTTCGTTGGAAGAGCACGGCCTTCCTTCTGGGGGAAGAGTTTGGTCCGTATTCGTTAATGCTTCCAATATAGGAAGCTCGGGGAAGCTTGCGAGATGGGTCTCTACGCCGTTCACGGCTGCTTGGGCCTGAACAGGTCCGCCGCGGCCTTCATGTGCGCGGCCGTTTTGTCACGGTGGGACTGGATCCGGTCGATCTCAGATTTGAGAAGGACGACACGTGCGTCGAGTTCGTCCAGCGAATAGCTCTCGAGGCTCTCGCTGGCGAGGAGACTAGCGGCCCCGAAACTCCCTTCGGGCAACCGCCGCCGCGGTCGATCGTCCTCGTCCATTGCAGTGCAGCATCGGACGGGAATTCGCGACTGTCAACAAGTCGTAAATTATGTTCCCCAAAGCCGTGGCGCTGTGGCAACACGGTCTCATGTCCGAGAATCTACCGACCGAAATCATGGCCATCGGCTTCGATCAACCGGGTGGCCCCGAAGTCCTCCAGCCCCGCCAGGTCCCGCTTCCGCAGCCGCGGGCCGGGCAAGTCCTGGTCAAAGTCGCCTTCGCGGGCGTGAATCGGCCGGACGTGATGCAGCGCCTTGGCAAGTATCCTCCGCCGAAAGACGCGTCGCCGCTTCCCGGTCTCGAAATCGCGGGCGAAGTCGTCGGGCTGGGCGAGGGCGTTTCGTCGGACTGGCTGGGCCGCAAGGTCTGCTCGCTGGTTTCGGGCGGCGGCTATGCGCAATACTGCCTCGCCGAGGCCGGCCATTGCCTGCCCGTTCCCGAATCACTCTCGCTCGCCGAGGCCGCGGCGCTGCCCGAGACGATGCTCACCGTATGGCACAACGTGTTCGAACGCGGCTGGGCGCGGCAGGGCGAGACGATTCTCGTGCACGGCGGCACCAGCGGGATCGGCACGATGGCGACGATGCTCGGCAAGCACTTCGGGATCACCGTCATCGTGACATGCGGCAGTCCGGAAAAATGCGCCAGGGCGCTGGAGATCGGCGCCGCGCACGCGATCGACTACAAGGCGAGCGACTTTGTCGAGGAAGTGGCACGCATCACCGGCGGCAAGGGCGTCGACCTCGTGCTCGACATGATCTCCGGCGATTACGTGGCGCGCAATCTCAAATGCCTCAGCGAAGATGGGCGGCATGTGTCGATCGCAGTCCAGGGTGGCGCCAAGGCCGAAGTCAACATGGCCGTAATCATGAGCCGCCGCTATACGCTGACCGGCTCGACCCTGCGTCCGCGATCGGTCGAGTTCAAGACGATGCTGGTCCAGGACGTGCTGGACAATGCGTGGCCGCTGGTCACCGCGGGCGACTTGCGACCGGTGATGGACCGGGTCTTCCCGCTGGCCGAAGCCGCCGCCGCGCATGCCTGGATGGAATCGGGCGACCACGTCGGCAAGATCGTTCTGGAGGTTTGAGCGGTCCGCGGTTACGCCCCGGACTTGGTCTCATCGGTGTGATCAGGAGGGCGCAATGGAACGACTGACGCTTCACGAGGACCCCCGCAGTGGCAACTGCTACAAGATCAAGCTGACCGCGGCGCTGCTCGGTCAGCCGATCGACTTGCGCCAGTACGACATCATGCAGGGCGATACGCGCCGCCCCGAATTTCTCGAGACCGTCAACGCCAATGGCCGTATCCCGGTGCTGCAGATCGGTGATCGCTTCCTGCCCGAAAGCAACGCCGCGTGCTGGTACCTTGCCGAAGGCTCGGCGCTGGTGCCCGACGACCGGTTCGACCGCGCCGATATGCTGCGCTGGATGTTCTTCGAACAATACAATCACGAACCCAACGTCGCGACGCTGCGCTTCTGGCTGCACTTCGTCGGCCAGGCCAACCTGACCGAGCACCAACGCAGCCAGATTGTCGCCAAGCGCGCCGCGGGCGAGGATGCGCTGGCGGTGATGGAGGAAAAGCTGGGGCGGAACGACTGGTTCGTCGCGAACCGGGTCACCATCGCTGACATCGCGCTCTATCCCTACACCCATGTCTGCGAGGCAGGCGGCTTTCGCTTGCGCGATTATCCAGCGGTGTGCGCCTGGCTGCGTCGGATCGAGGCGCTCGAGCGCTATATCCCGATGGAATAGACCGGGGCCAGGGGGCCATAACGCGCAAGTTCGGCCGCGAAGGCTTGTCGAAGCGGCCATGATCGCCTAAGTCGAGCCTGCAGTGGCCGCTCCGCAAAGGGGCGGCCCTTATTGTTTCCGCTGGAGAGAACAACCATGAGCCAGCCGACGCCGCTGATGCCTCACGCCACCGCATCCTGGCTTATCGACAACACCGGGCTGACCTTCGAGCAGATTGCCGAGTTCTGCGGCCTGCACATTCTCGAGGTTCAGGCCATGGCCGACGATCTCGCGTCGAGCAAGTACACCGGGCGCGATCCGGTGCGTTCAGGCGAGCTGACGATGGAAGAGATCGAAAAGGGCCAGGACGACGCGAACTATTCGCTCAAGATGCACAAGGCGCCGGTCACGGTCAGCCGCACCAAGGGCCCGCGCTATACGCCGGTTTCGAAGCGGCAGGACAAGCCCGACGGCATTGCCTGGATCCTGAAGAATCACCCCGAGGTTTCCGACGTGCAGATCGGCAAGCTGATCGGCACCACGCGCAACACGATCGGCGCGATTCGCGATCGGTCGCACTGGAACATCCAGAACATCCTGCCCAAGGATCCTGTGACGCTGGGCCTGTGCTCGCAGCGCGAACTCGACGCGGTGGTCGCCAAGGCGGCGAAGAAGGCCGGCATCGTCGACGAAGTGGTCGACGATTCGCGGCTGGGCGACGACAAGCAGGCCCTGATCGACGAACTGCGCAAGGAGCGTCAGGACGCGGTCCGCGCCGCGAACGAGGCGGCGCAGGAAGCCGAGGCCGCAGCCTGGCTCGAAGCGAAGCGCGCGTCCGAAGCCGCCGGCAACGACAACCCGTAAAGCCGCGCCGGCGTCTGCAACAGGACGTCGGCGAGACCTGGAGTGCATCGCGCGGATCGACAGTCGGTCCGCGCGCGTCGGTGCTCGGTGGCCGAAAGCCGGACAATCAGCCAATTCCGTCTTGCTGAACTCGTTTCAGCATCCATGTGCCCGTCGGCGAGACCTGACTGGGTGGCGAAATGGATGCTGAAACAAGTTCAGCATGACGAGACTGTTTGATGAGCGGCTTATCTGCGTCTCTACGAACCGACCCGGCAGTTCCCGAAGCAGCAAGCCCCGCGCCCTAATTCGCGCTCCCTCGCCGGTCGCCCGCAAGGACCGGCGCTAGACCGGCTACTCCGCCGGGCCGGCCAGAATCAGCTGCGCCTCGCCGGTTTCGTCGCGCCGGGCGATGCCGGGCGTCGCGCCATTGGGGCTCAGGCGTCCCTCCAGCTGCGCACCTTGCTCGATGGTCAGGCTTTCGTAGGCGATGTCCCCCTCGATTCGGGCGGATTTCAGCACCGTGACTTCGCGCGCGGCGATCGAGCCGGTCACATGACCCGCGACTCGCGCCGTCTCGGCCACGACCGAGCCGATGATCGTGCTGCCCTCGCCCTGGACGATGGACTTGCAGGCGATGTCGCCTTCGATGCGGCCGTCGATATGGATATCCGTGGATGCGGTGATGTTGCCTCGCAGAACGAGATCGCTTCCGAGGATCGAAAAGGTCGAGGCATCACTGCTGCCACGGCCCGAAAGGGAGCTAACTCTGGGCATCGTCCTTGGTCGTCTGCTGAACATGATGTGCTGCTGCCTCGAGGAATGGGCGCGGATTGACGGGGCGATCGTTGATCCGGACCTCGAAGTGGAGGTGTGAGCCGGTCGAGCGCCCGGTGCTCCCCATCGCGCCGATCGGAACGCCAAGATCGACTTTCTGGCCGACGCGGGCGCCGAAGCGCGACAAGTGGGCATAGCGCGTCATCAAGCCGTTGCCGTGGTCGATTTCGATGCAATTGCCGTAGCCCTGCTTGGTGCCGACGAAGCGGACCGTTCCGGCGGCTGCGGCAAAGATCGGCGAGCCGAGCGGACCCGGAAAATCGAGCCCCGCGTGAAACGCCGCGTCCCCGGTGAAGGGATCGGATCGATAGCCATAGCTGGAAGAGACATAGGCGACATTCGCGGGCTGCACTTGGGGGATGCCGGCAAGGCCGCGCTCCAGGGCGTCCATCCGGGCCAGACTCTTGCTCATGCGGCGAAACAGCGGATCGAGCGAACCGTCCTTCGCAGTGGCGAGTTTGAGGAGCGGACCACCCTGCGCGGCTTTGCCGGAGGCACTGGCCATCGTCTTGGGATTGAGGCCAAGCTGCGCGATCGCGCGCGACGCCGCGGCGGCGCGCTTGTCCGCATAACGCGTCAGCCGCTCGACGAAGCTGAGTTGTTCGGCTTCGATGCGCGACAGCGTTTTCGCTTCCGGCAGTGACGCATCGGCTTTGGCTGACCGATTGGCTTTGGTCTTGTCCGCCGTATCCACGCCATCGGAATCGCTCTCGGCCGGGTCGGGCAAGTCGCCGAGATGGGCTTCGACCATCTTCTCGATGAAATCCTGGCGGCGCGCGAGCGTCTCGGCCTGGCTATCGATATCGCTGCGATATTCGGCGACACGGTGTTCGGCCGTCAGCACTTTGGCTTCTCGGGCGCGCAGCGCCGCCTGATCGCGGCTGGCCGAATATTGGCTGATCGAGAGGCTGATCATGAAACCGATCCAGGCGGTCAGCAGCAATGCCACGATCGCCACCGCGGAAATCTGAAGGCGCGATGACACCTTGATGAAACGGACCTGACCCTGAGACCGCATGAAAAACTCGCGGTCAGGGAAAATGGTCCGCAAGCGCGTCCCGAACGCGCCGGCGGATGAATGTAGCAAATCGACAACCCCGCTTGTCGTACCCTTGTCTGCGGCGGCACCTAGCAACTGAGGTTGGCTAACGCGAATCGGGTCGTCCTGCCGATCTGCGGAATCGAGGTGAGCCGAGCCTTCGAAGCGTTGAGCTGAGTAAATTTACGGGAACCCTGCGAGCTTCCGTTCAGTTTGCCACACAACGCTGCGGAACTCTTGTCGCTGCGACGCGCCTGCGGTGACAACCCCGGGGCGCGGTGCTAGGCGGCGATCATGACCATTCACGACCCCAAGATCGAAACCCCCGACGCGCTCGTCCAGCGCCTCGGGAAAGCGGCGCGCGCCGCGCAGCGTGAGTTGGCGGCCATGTCCAGCGATGCCCGCGCGGATGCGCTGCGAGCGGTCGCCGAGACGCTGCGGCACGAAAGCGCCGCGATCCTGGAAGCGAATGCGCGCGATGTCGCGGCGGGGGATGCGAACGGCTTGTCCGGCGCGCTGCTCGATCGCTTGCGCCTCGATGCCGATCGGCTGGCGGGAATCGCCGATGCCGTCGGGAACGTCGCAGCGCTGCCCGATCCCGTCGGACAAGTGATCGACAAGAGCACGGCGCCCAGCGGCCTGGCGTTGTCGCGGGTCCGCATTCCGATCGGCGTCATCGGCATCATTTACGAGAGCCGGCCGAACGTCACGGTGGACGCCGCGGCCTTGTGCCTGCGCTCGGGCAACGCGGTGCTGCTGCGCGGGGGCAGCGAGGCGGTCCATTCCAACCGTGCGCTCCAGGCGGCGATCGCCAAGGGGCTCACCGCAGGCGGCGCGCCTGCGGATGCCGCGCAATTGCTGCCGACGCAGGATCGTGCCGCGGTCGGTGCGATGCTCACTGCTGCCGGACTGATCGACATGATCGTGCCGCGCGGGGGCAAAAGTCTCGTCGCGCGCGTCCAGGCCGATGCGCGCGTGCCGGTGCTCGCGCATCTCGACGGGATTTGTCACACGTTCGTTCACGCCGCAGCCGATCCCGAGATGGCGCGCACCATCGTGCACAACGCGAAGCTGCGCCGCACCGGAATCTGCGGAGCGATGGAGACCCTGCTGCTCGACGCCACGTTCCCGGATTGCGCCCGCGTGGTCGCCGATTTGCTCGACGGCGGCTGCGAATTGCGCGGCGATGCCCGCGCGCGGCTGCTCGATCCGCGGATCGGCCCCGCGAAAGACGAGGACTGGGACACCGAGTATCTCGATGCCGTTCTCTCGGTGGCCGTGGTCGACGGGCTGGACGGCGCGCTGGCCCATATCGCGGAGCATTCCTCGGGCCATACCGATGCGATCGTGACGAGCGATGCCGCAACGGCCGAGCGCTTCCTCGCTGGGGTCGACAGCGCCATCGTCATGGTCAACGCCTCGAGCCAGTTCGCTGACGGCGGCGAGTTCGGCCTCGGCGCCGAGATCGGCATTGCCACGGGTCGGCTCCACGCGCGCGGCCCGGTCGCGCTCGAAGGGCTCACGACTTACAAGTGGCTGGTGCGCGGGACCGGGCAGATCCGCAACTGACCGCCGCGAGACCGGGCGATGCGCATCGGGATCCTGGGCGGTAGCTTCAACCCGGCGCACGGCGGGCACCGCCGCATTTCGCTGTTCGCGCGCGAGGCTCTGCATCTCGACGAGATCTGGTGGCTGGTCTCGCCCGGCAATCCGCTCAAACCGCGCGAAGGCATGGCGCCGTTGGCGAAGCGCTTCGCCTCCGCGCGGCGCATGGCGCGCCGCGCGCCGATCCGCGTGACCGCGATGGAGCGCGAGTTCGGCACGCCGTACACGGTCGAAACTTTGCGCCGGATCTCGCGACGCTGGCCGAAACATCGCTTCGTCTGGCTCATGGGCAGCGACAATCTCGCCCAGTTCCACGAGTGGAAGCAGTGGCGCGATATAGCGAGAACGATGCCGATTGCGGTGATCGCCCGTCCGGGCTATGATGCCGACGCTATCGCGAGCCCCGCGATGGCCTGGCTCGGGCGGTACCGGGAGCCCGCCTCCAGTCTCTTTGCCCGGGATGGATGGAGCGCTCCGGCGCTGGTGATCTTGCGTTTTGACCCTGATACGCGTTCGGCCTCTGCAATCCGCGAAGCTGATCCCGACTGGGCAGACGGGCCGTTAGCGACCCATCTGCGCGATGGCGTCACCTTTCGTCCCATCCCCGGTAACGCCGCATGAGCAGGCCGGCCGATCTTGCGAGATCAGGCAGTTATCCCAAAATTAGGGCGGCATGCGGAAGAATGGCGGGTCCGCCGCACATTCCGTTTTGAAAAGGAGTCTACGCAAACTCGATGACACAGGCGCAAATCCAGCCGGCCAAGGCCGGCGCCGCCGCCATCACCATGACTGACGAGGCCGAGTCCCGTTTGTCGCTGGTCCTGGAATCGCTCGACGACGATCAGGCTCAGGAAGTGGTGACCATCGCGCTCGACGGAAAATCGAGCATCGCCGACTACATGGTTGTCGCCAGCGGGCGATCGACGCGGCAAGTCGCCGCGATCGCGCAGAAGCTTGCCCAAAATCTGAAAGATGCCGGGTTCGGCAGCGCGCGAGTCGAAGGGCTTCCCGCCGCCGACTGGGTTCTCGTGGATGCGGGCGAAGTGATCGTTCATGTCTTCCGCCCCGAAGTTCGCAGCTTCTACAATCTCGAACGGATGTGGGGTTTCGAAGAAGGCGCCGCCGGGGAGGCCTGACGCCGCCGCCGACTGCTGACGGGCGACAGGTTCGGCCTTCGCATCGGACTGCGGGTGCTAGGAAAGCGTGGTCGCAAGGCCGCGCGAGGATGTGATGCTGCTGCACATTGTGGCCCGGGGCAAACTTGGTCGCAGCCCCGAGGCCGATCTTCTCGACCGGTACGCGAAGCGCCTTGCCTGGCCGTTTCGCCATACCGAGCTGCCGGAAACCGGCGGCAAAATTCCGGATTTTCAGACGCCCTATCGGCTCGTCCTGCTCGACGAGCGCGGCAAGGCGATGCCCTCGGAGGACTTCGCCGCGCTGCTTGGCCGCTGGCGCGATGACGGCGTGCGCGAGACTCGCTTCGTGATCGGTGCCGCCGACGGTCACAGCGAAGCCGAGCGCAAGGAGGCCGATCTGCTGTTCGCCTTCGGCGCCATGACTTGGCCGCACTTGCTGGCCCGCGCCATGCTCGCCGAACAGCTCTGGCGCGCGACCAGCATTCTTGCCGGGCATCCCTATCATCGTTCCGGCTGAGCTTGCTTCACGGGCTTTTGCGCGCTTAGGGATCTGCCCATGATGTCAAAGCGCCTCCTTGTCGGTGCGGGTCTCGCGTGCGCCGTGAGCCTTGCCGGCATGGCGGCGGTTTCCGCGCAGCAGGGCAGCGCGCTGATCAACCCTGCAGGCCTGCGCGACGTCCGCATCATCCGATCGCAGCTGATCGAAGCGCGCCGGCAAGGCAGCCTTGCCCGACAACGCGCCGAGAAACTGGAGCGCGAGGCCCGCGCCGCCACCGAGCGCGTCGCGCGGACCGAGCGCGAGGCCGCAGCACTGGCGGCGCGGATCCAGGAAACCGAGGCCGCGGTCGGAGCGCGCGAAGCGGAAGCGAAGCTGATCGGCGAAGCGCGCGACCGGTTGAGGGCAACATTGGCCGAACGCCAGCGCCCGCTCGTGCGCCTCACTGCCGCGCTGCAACGGCTTTCGCGCCGCCCTCCGGCACTGGCGCTGCTGCGCCCCGGCTCGGTCGAGGACACGATGCATTTGCGCGCGCTGCTCGAGACGATGCTGCCGGAAGTGGAGACGCGCACGGCAGCCTTGCGCGAAGAGATCGAAAAGGGCCGCGCGCTCGAACGCCGCGCGCTGGCGGCGGTGGAGACGATGCGGCGCAGCGAAGCCGAACTGGCAGACCGCCGCAAGCAGCTCGCGGCGCTCGAAAGCCAGCAGCGGCTCGCCAGCCGTTCCGCTTCGGGCACGGCGGCGCGCGAAGCCGAGCGCGCTCTGGCACTGGCGGAAAAGGCCGGCGATCTCGGCGGGCTGGTCGAGCAAGTCGGTCGCCAGGGCAAGTTGCGCGAGCGGCTGGCACGCTTGCCGGGGCCGATCATGCGGCCTGCACGTCCCGAGGTTTCGCAAGTGGTCGACGTCGAAAGCTTTGCGCCTGTCGCACAAGGGATCGCCGGCTACGTCCTCCCGGTGGGCGGGCGCGTGATCACGGGTTTCGGCGAGACCCGGGAGAACCAGCGCCGGACGCGGGGGCTCGAGCTCGAAACGCGGCCCAATGCGCAAGTCGTCGCGCCGGCCGCGGGGCGAGTCGCTTTCGCGGGTCCGTACCGCGGCTATGGCCGGATCGTCATCATCGCGCACGATGGCGGTTGGACCACGCTGGTGACGGGCCTGGCCCGGATCAACGTGGACGTGGGCGATGAGCTCTTGTCCGGCTCGCCGCTCGGCATCGCGGGGCCGGTCTCGCCGGTGATCGGGGTGGAGCTGCGCAAGGACGGCGAACCGGTCAACCCGCTGCGCTATGTGCGGCCGAACTGAGTCATCGGAGTCGGCATGACTCGGGATTTGGACCGCATTTCGCCATCCCTTGCAGCCATCTGGCATTAATTAGCCAAAGCGCATATTGTAAGCAGCGATATTTCCAAGAGGTCCGCACCCGCAATGAAACTGCTGCCCCTGTTCCGCGCCACTCTGCTCGTCAGCGCGGTCGCCCTGGTTCCGGCATCGACTGCCGGTCTTGCGGCCGTCGATGGACGCTCGAGCGCGGAGTTCGGCAGGCTCTTCGCGATCTACCAGCTGGTGAAGGACAATTACGTCGATCAGGTGGACGACGACAAGCTGCTGCGCGGCGCGATCGACGGCATGCTCGCCAGTCTCGATCCGCATTCGAGCTATCTCGACGGCGCTTCGCTGCAGCGCCTCGAAACGATGATCGACGGCAACTACACCGGTCTCGGCCTTTCGGTCATCCTCGAGGACGGAGCGGTCAAGATCATTTCGCCGTTCAAGGGCAGCCCTGCCGACAAGGCGGGCCTGAAAGCGGGCGACTTCATCACCCATCTCGACGGCCAGCTCTATTTCGACCGCGACCTCGATGAAGCCGTGGCCAAGATGCGCGGTGCCGCCGGCACGTCGATCCGCTTGACGGTATTCCGTCCCGGACGCGACGAACCGTTCGATGTGACGGTGACGCGCGGCGTGATCGAACTGGAACCGGTGACGCACGAAGTGAAGCACAATGTCGGCGTGATCTCGGTCAACGAGTTCTCCCGCGACGTCGGCCGGGACGTCAATGCCGCGATTGCCTCGATCAAGGCGCAGACCGGCAACAAGCTGGCCGGGCTCGTGCTCGATCTGCGCTCGAATCCCGGTGGTTCGCTCGACGAAGCCGTCGCGCTATCGGACTTGTTCCTGGAGAGCGGCGACATCGTCTCGCAGCGCGGACGCCTTTCGAGCGAGAACATGGTCTACCGCGCGCACAAGGGCGATATCGCCAATGGCTTGCCGATCGTGGTGCTGATCGACGCGGGCAGCGCCTCGGCTTCCGAGATCGTCGCCGGCGCCTTGCAGGACCAGAAGCGCGCCGTCGTGATGGGCGAGCGCAGCTTCGGCAAGGGCAGCGTCCAGTCGCTGATCGGGCTCGACCGCAACAGCGCGGTCAAGCTCACCACGGCGCGCTATTTCACGCCGTCCGGTCACTCGGTGCAGGAAGGCGGCATCGAACCCGACATCAAGGTGCCGCAGCTTTCGGATCCCGATGCGAAGGCCCGTGCCGATCGCGCGATTCGCGAATCCGATTTGCGCGGCCACTTGATCAACGAGGTTTCGCTCGACGACAAGAAGCTCGAGGACGACAAGAAGCAGGATCCCCGCTTCACCGAGACGGCCGAGGAGCTGAAGAAGAAGGGAATCGAAGATTTCCAGCTGCACTATGCCGTGCAGACTCTCCAGCGCACTGCCAACACTCCCGCGTTCGCGGCTCGAAAGCGCTGATGCCGGCCCATGGGTGAGGGGATCAGGGCGGCGCGTCTGCTCGCGTTCGCGACTCCCGCCTTTCTGCTCGGCGGTGCTTATCTCGGACAGTACGCCTTCGGGCTTTACCCCTGCGAGATGTGCTGGTGGCAGCGCTACCCGCAGTTCGTCGCGCTGGGGCTCGCGATCGTCGCGCTGCTCATCCCGAGACCGAAAGCGGTGCTGGCGTTGGCCGCGCTTGCGATCGCCGTGTCGGGCGCCATCGGCGCGTTCCATGCCGGGGTCGAATATGGCTGGTGGGACGGCGTGACCGCTTGCAGCACGACGGGCCGGCCGGCAGGCACCGAAGCCCTCGAGGCCATCCTCGACGCGCCGGTGATCCGTTGCGATGTTGCGCCCTGGACCCTGTTCGGCATTTCGCTGGCGGGGTGGAACTTCCTGTTCTCGAGCGCCGCCGCGCTCGCACTCGTCTTCCTGCTGACCGCCGAGAGGAAACCCGCATGACCGATACCGCAGCCAAGCTTACCGAACGCATGTTGCGCGTCGACCAGGCCGGCGAATACGGCGCCACGCGCATCTACGAGGGGCAGATCGCGGTCATGGGCAATCGCGCTCCCGGTTCCTCGCTGATCGCCGGAATGGCCGCGCAGGAAGTGGGCCATCGCGAGCGGTTCGACGCGATGATGACCGAGCGTGGCGTTCGTCCGACCGCGCTGCAACCCTTGTGGTCGGCCGCCGGCTATGCGCTGGGCGCCGCGACCGCGCTCATGGGACCCGAAGCGGCGATGGCGTGCACGGCCGCGATCGAGACCGAAATCGAACGGCACTACACCCAGCAGCTCGAAACTCTGGACGGCGAGGATCCCGAACTGTCCGAAGCGATTCGCGAGTTTCGCGATGACGAGCGCGCGCATCACGATGCGGCGATCGAAGCCGGGGCCCGCGGAGCGCCGGGCTATCCCTTCCTCTCGGGCGCGATCCGTCTCGGATGCCGCCTGGCGATCCGGTTGTCCGAAAGGATCTGAGCCCCCGCTCCGGCGCGATGGAGCGACGCGGCGGGAACCAACCCCCTTGCTTCAGCTATCATTCAATGGCGGCACCCCTATAGTCGCCGCATTAGCGCCAAATTCCGGAGCCCGTTCGATGTCCCGTCCATTTTATCTCTTCGCCGCCGCCGCGCTCATCAGCGGCCTTCCCGTCACTGCGGCGCAGGCTCAGGACGAGGGCGAACGCTACAATCAGGTCATCGTCTATGGCGACGATCCATGCCCGCAGTCGCAAGGCGACGAAATCGTGATTTGCGCGCGCAAGGACGAAGCGGAGCGCTACAGGATTCCGGAGCCTCTGCGCGGGATCGACAATCCCGAGAGCGAATCGTGGAACGAGAAGGTTCTCGCTTACGAAACGATCGGTAGCTTCGGCACGCTGAGCTGCTCCCCGGTCGGCGCCGGGGGCGCGACCGGCTGCACCCAGAAGCTGATCGATGCGGCCTATGCCGAACGCACCAATGGGACCGACGTGCGCTTCAGCGAACTGATCGATGCGGAACGGCAGAAGCGGCTTTCGACCATCGACGATGAGGCCGCCAGCGAGCAGGCCCGTGTCGAAGCGGCCGAGCGCGAGTATTTTCAGCGCAAGGCGCAGGAAGACGTCGCGAAGAAGATGGCCAGCGAAGCGGGCGCACAGAAGGACGACTGACCGCTTGCGGCCCCCGCCGGCCGCTGCTCAAGCTACCACAATTTGGCGAGCGTCGCGTGCACAGCGGTCAGGTAATCGCGCATGTTGGTCGCGGTCGTCTCGGTCAGCGCGATGAGATCGCGCCGCCGGTCCTTGGGATCGGTCCAGCGCCGCAACAGTCCCGCATCGGTCATCTGCCGGACCCAGCGCAGGGCGGTGCTCATCGGCACCGACGCGGCAATGCACACGCTCGAGACCGAGACCTGCTGCCCGTCGAGTTTGGCGCGCGTGAGGTCGAGCAGGATATCCCAGGCGGGATCGGCGAACATCTGGCTGGGAAAGAAGCGATTGCGCAACGAGCGTGAGGCAATGATCGCACGCAGCGTCGCGCCGATGTCCTTGTCGGTCAGACGCGTGTCCGACCGCGGCTCGAGCGTCTTGCCTTCGAGCACCGAGACGAGCCGCGCGAGCTGCTCGCTGAAGTTCGTCATGCTGGCGCCGTCGGCGATGTGACGCCGCACGCCGAGGTAGCGCATCGCCCGGCGCAGCGCGGCCGAATAGGCATCGAATTGCAGCGGACGGCACAGCACGTCGACCGCTTCGACATGAAGGCCGCGCACCGCGAGTTCGGTCGTAAGCTGGTTGGTGATCATCACCGCGGCGAGCGGCCGTGCCGTGCCGAGGCGCGAGCGGGCTTCGTCGATGAGGATGAAGCCGTCGGTCGCCGGGATGTGCAGATCGACCATGAGGATCTGGATTGCGGACTCCCGCGTCAGGCGTTCCAGCGCTTCGCGGGCCGTCGCCACACAGAAGTAATCGTAATTGAGCTCTTCGAGCATCCGTGCGCAGTGGGCCGAGCACTCACGATCGCTGTTGATCACGAGAACGGCGGGGGCTTTCGGTTCGACGAAGGGTTGCAGACCCTGAAGAGGGGCTGCCAAGGCCTGGCTAGCCATCGACGATACTCTCCTTTTCAGGGTCAGCCACCCTGCTTGCTCCGCGAACCGGCGAAGCCGTTGCGACAGCCCGAAGCGATCGTTCGCGAAAACGCGCCGGAGGGCCGGGACGGCGCAGCTATAGACCCAAAAATACAGATTACCACCGTCTTGGCTGCAAAGCGGTGGTCACACCGGCCCAGCTGAAGGGATGGTGGCCCGCTGGATCCGGTTAGCGGTCGCGCATCGGGCAACCGCTTCGCAAGATTCTCGAGCCGACGCGCGTTGCCGTCGCCCGCCTCTATGCGGCCTTTAGAAAATCCCTTGATTTCAATAGGAAGGCGCGGCTTCACTTGGAATCATCCAACCGGTCGCGGGCCTCGATCCGTCGCTATTCCTGGCGAGTGGTGCTCGTGACCGACGCGCTGACCCCGCCGGGGCATGGCGATCCGACCGCTTTGCTCAGGCCGTCGCCAGCAATTCTCGCGCTTATTTTCCACAGATATGACGGTATCCGGGAACTTTTGCTGGATATCGCGCCAATATGACACTAGTTGGCCGCCTATCCGAGATTCGATGTGATAATTGCATGCTCAATTTGCAGATAAATAGTGCAGAGGTTTAGTGGACGATTCGCGAGGAGGGCCCGACAGTGCCGCCGCCGCAGGACTGGATGCCGATAAGTCCGACGGTGAACATGGCGTTGGAGAAAAGTCCGGCAAGACGGGAACCGAGCGGCGTGGCCAGAACTGGCGGAGCCTGCTCGAACTCGATGCGCAGATTCACGAAAAGCATGGCATTCGTATCCTGACGCCCGAAGCGCGAGTCCTCATCCACCTCAAGCTGCAAGGGACGCTTTCAGTAACCACGGCCATGCAGCTTGCGGGAGTATCCTATCGTGGTTTCTATGCCGTACTCGAGCGGCTCAAACAGGCCGGGGTCGTGTCGCAGGCGAGGGACAAGGGGGACCAGCGCGTGCGCAATCTCAGCCTCGATCCCTCCATGCCGCTGACCACGGACAACGTCTGAAGACGCTGCCGCCGCATTTCCTGCAGAATTCTGGGAATACCCGACCTTGACGCAATCCGCTCCTGCCATCGCGGCAATCCTCAAATTGAAGTCGCGATCGCTGCTCCTTGCCGGTATCGCCGCGGTGGCACCGACGCTCTGCCTGTCGCTGCCGGCGCTGGCCGACGACGGCGGTCAGGCGTCGACTCTGCAGCCGATCCCGGATCCGGACGTGGCCGCCCGGCAAGGCGCCAACGATCAGTTCGATTCCGCTTTCGATGCCACCGACGATACGACCGTCGCTGTGCCTTCGGCGCCGGACACTGCCGCATCGGGCGATGTCATGGCACCGATGCCCGGTGTCGCTGTGCCCCCCCGCAATGACGCGCCGGCGATGGTCGGTCCCGTCTACGATCCCGGTCGGCCGACCATTGCGCCAGACGCGCTGTATGGTCCGCCGTCGCCCAAGCAGCGCAAGGGCAATCTTCCCGCGATCGGCTGGACCGAGCCGGCCCGCGTAGTGCCGCCGGCGCTCGAGGAAGCGGTGCAGATCGTGACCCGCAATTACCCATCGGCCCTCGCCGCGCGCTCGGCCTTGCGGGCCGCGAATTCAGACGTCAGTTCCGCCAAGTGGCAGCGCTTCCCCAGCCTCACCGGCAATCTCGCCTATCTCGACGATCGAGGCTCGCCGCAGCCCGAAGTGGTGGTCGAGGCGCCGATCTGGGCGGGTGGCCGGATTTCGGCGAACATCCGCCGCGCCCGCGCGCAGGAGGACGTCAGCTCCGCGCAGTACGTCGAAACCGTGCAGCAGCTCGCTTTGACGGTCTCGCAAGTCTACTTCGAGATCGCGCGCCTGACATTGCGCGAACAGCTGCTCAAGGAAAGCCTTGCCGAGCATCTCCGGCTGGTCGAGACGATGGAGCGCCGCGTCGCGCAGGAAGTCAGCCCGCAGGCCGACCTGGAGCTGGCGCGTTCGCGTGCCGCGCAGATCCAGCAGGAATATACGGTCTCGCAAGCCGCACGCGAAACCAATCTGCGCGTTCTCGCGCAGCTCGTGGCGGATCCGAGCTACGATCTTGGGCCGATCCCGTTTTTCGATCCCGCGCTCGACCTCGCCAGCAAGACCACACTGGAGGAACAGGCAGTCGCCTACGATCCCCAGATCAGCCGCCGCCGCTCGGAGGCCGACATTTCGCGCGCCGATCTGGATCTGCGCCGCGCCGCCATTCTCCCGCAGGTCAACGCGCAGTATTCCTATTCCGATGTCTTCGGCAGCCGTGTGGGCGTGGTCCTGCGCTCGCAGACCGGTTCGGGATTGAGCGCGCTTGCCGACGTCAACAGCGCGCAGGCCCGCATCCAGACCGCGATCGAAAACGTCCGGGTCGCGGAACAGGAATTGCGGCGCGAGGTCGCAGCTGACATCATCAATTTCGAAGCCGCCAAGGCCCGTGCCGTGATTTCCACCGATGCCGCCGCGACGTCGGCACGAGTCAGCGAAAGCTACACCCGGCAGTTCATCGCCGGCCGCCGATCGTGGCTCGACGTGATGAACGCGCTGCGTGAGGCCGTGAACAACGCCATCGGCAAGACCGATGCAGAAATGACCGCGCTTGCGACCGCGACCAAACTCTTGCTGGAAAGCGGGCGTTGGCGTCCGGTCTTCAGCGATCAGACCAATGCCGGAATGCGCATCCCGGAAAGCCAGGAAACGGGGCAATGACAGTGGCCAATGCAATTCAGACGTCGATATCGGACCTCGCGCTGCTGCGCAGGATCGAACTGAAGCCCGAGTGGGCCGATTCGGCCCAGGAGGTAACGCGCGAGGATGAAGAAGGCCTGGCCGCCTTCATTTCCGCGATCGGCTGGGCGCCGCCGAACGCGTTGCGGACGCCGCCGCGCGCCAACGACTTCCCGCTGCTGGTGTTTCATCCGGACCATGGCTGGGCCGTGGCCGAGCGCCTGGAGTCGGACAATCGTCTCCAGATCATGCGCCACGGCATCGCCGCGGTCTGGGAAGACGCCGACAAGGCGACTCTCTACGAGGTCGTGATCCCGCTGCCGGCAGGCCAGCAGCCGTTCACCCGCGCTATCGACGTCTTCAAGACGGCGGTCTTGCGGCGCAAGAACGTCATCGTCGTGGCGATCGTCGCGACCGTGGTCGTCAACTTCATCGCGCTCGTGACGAGCCTTTATACGATGCAGGTCTATGATCGGGTCGTCCCGCGCGGGGCGTTCTCGACGCTGTTCGTCCTTACCGTGGGTGTGTTCATCGCCTTCGCCTTCGACTTCACGCTGCGAGTCGTGCGCGCCAACCTGATGGAGCGCGAGGCGGCGCATATCGATACCGAGGTGTCGGAATTCTTCTTCTCGCGTGCCGCCGAAGCGCGGCTCGATGCGCGCCCGCCTTCGGTCGGCACCATGGCCGCGCAGTTGCGTGGCCAGGAGCAAGTGCGCTCCATGATCTCCTCCGGGATCGTGTTCGCTTTTGCCGACCTTCCGTTCGCGCTGCTCTTCATCGGGGTCGTCGCGCTGCTGGGCGGCGTCATCTCGCTGGTGCTCCTCGTCGCGTTCCCGTTGTCGATCTGCATTGCGCTGATCTTCGCCCGCCTGATCCGCAAGGATACGGAACGGACCCAAGTCAGCAGCAACCGCAAGAACGGCCTGCTGGTGGAAGCGCTCGACGCGGCCGAAACGGTGAAGGCGAATCGCGGCCAGTGGTACATGCTGTCGCGCTGGAGCGCGCTGCTCGACGAACTGCACGAATCCGAGGTCCCCACCAAGAAGCTCCAGGCCAAGGCGGGTTCCATCTTCGGCGTCCTGCAGCAGGCGACTTACGTCTGCCTGATCGCCTGGGGATCCTACGAGGTCTTTTCGAATCGGATTTCGCTCGGCGGCCTGATTGCCTGTTCGATCCTCGCGGGTCGCGTCAACGGACCGCTGATCGCGCAGCTGCCGAACCTGCTGGTGCAGTGGAGCTATTCGCGCTCCGCGCTCAAGATGCTCGACGGCATTCTCGCGCTTCCGGTCGACCGGCAGCACGACGTCGAGCAGCTGCGCCCGGCACGACTGGCGCCGGCGTTGTCGTTCAAGGACGTGGAATTCGTCTATCAGGGCGGCAGGACCGGCATCAACGTCCCCAAGCTGGAAATCGGCACCGGCGAACGCATCGGCATGATCGGTGGCGTCGGGTCGGGCAAGTCGACGTTGCTCAAGCTCATGAGCGGGCTCTACCCGCCGCAGAAGGGGCAAATCCTGATCGACCGGCTCGACATGACTCAGGTCGCCGAAGATATCCTGCGCGGCACGATCGGCTATCTGCCGCAGGACTATCGCCTCGTGAACGGCAGCCTGCGCGATAACCTGACTCTGGGTATCCCCGATCCGGGCGACGACAAAATCATGGAAGCAGCTCAGGCCACTGGTCTGGCCTCGCTGATCACTTCGCATCCGCGCGGGCTCGATCTGCCGATCAGCGAAGGCGGGCGTGGTCTTTCCGGCGGACAGCGCACGCTGACCGGCCTTACGCGCCTGCTGCTCGCGCAGCCCAAGCTGCTGCTGCTCGACGAGCCGACCTCGAATCTCGACGTCGACACCGAGGCGCTGGTGCTGCGGACCATCACCCAGCGCTTTTCGTCCGAAACCACTTTGGTCATGGTCACGCACAAGCTTCAGCTCGTCAATCTGGTCAGCCGCGTGCTGCTCGTCGCCAACGGCCAGATCGCGATGGACGGCCCGACCGCGGAAGTGATGAAGCGTCTGCGCCCCAACCAGGCGGGCCAGCAGCCGACGGCAGCCACTAGCAACACCGTCGCCGCCACCACCACCTCCACGCAGGGCAAGCAGGTCACGATCACCCCAAAGCGCAGTCAGGAAGGAGCTAAGGCATAATGGTCTCCGCCAGCTTCAAGAACCGATGGTTCAATCAGTCGACGATCGTCGTCTTCTCCGTGCTCGCCTTTCTGGTGCTTGCGATCACCTGGTCGTTCTGGGCGGAACTCGATCAGGTCAGCCGCGCGCCGGGGCAAGTCATCCCGACCGGCCGAATCCAGGTCATTCAGAGCACCGACGGCGGCCAGATCGAAAAGATCTTCGTGCGCGAGGGCGACAAGATCAAGAAGGGCCAGCAGCTCGTCCAGCTCGAGGACGTCAAGCTGCGCGCCTCGACCAGCGAGGCGCAGGGCAAAGTCGCCTCGCTCCTTTCGACGATGTCGCGAATCAACGCCGAGCTGTTCGATCGCCCACTTTCCTTCCCGCCCGAAGTGCAGGCGTGGCCCGAGTTCGTGAACAACCAGACGCTGCTTTATACCAAGCGCCGCCAGGCCTTGAACGATCAGCTCTCGTCCTTGCGCCAGATGCTCGGCCTGATGAATCAGGAGCTCAACATGAACATGCCCCTGCTCGAGCAGGGTGACGTCAGCCGCGCCGACGTCCTGCGGTTGCAGCGCAGCGTGTCGGACATCGAATCGCAGATCGTCAACGTGCGCAACAAGTACCTGTCCGACCTCCAGACCGAGTACACCAAGACCGAGGAAGACCTCGTGACCGCGCGCGAAGTGCTCGCCCAGCGCACCGATGCGCTGTCGGACACGAAGATCTACGCGCCCAGCGATGGCATCGTGAAGAACATCAAGCTGACCACCGTCGGCGGCGTGCTGCGACCCAGCGACGAGATCATGACGATCGTTCCGACAGGTGACGAACTGATCGTCGAAGCCAAGATGTCGCCCAAGGACGTCGCCTTCGTCCGCGTCGGCCAGCCGGCGAGTATCAAGTTCGACGCTTACGATGCCGGCATCTACGGATCGGCGAACGGCGAAGTGATCTATATCAGCCCGGACACCCTGACCGAGCAGACCCCGAGCGGTGAGCAGGTCTACTATCGGGTCCACGTGAAGGTCGATACGAGCCCGATGAAGCCGCACTTGCAGGGCGAAACCATCGAAATTCAGCCGGGCATGACCGCCACTGCCGAGATTCAGACCGGCAAGAACACGGTCTGGCACTATCTGACCAAGCCGATCAACAAGACCATGAGCGAGGCGATGACCGAGCGCTGATGCTTACGCGGCTGCGGGAAAGCACGGAACTGGTGCCGGCTTTCCCGCAGCAACGTGTCGAATCGGTCATCTCTGTGACACTAAATCCACAGCAGGCAAATTATCTTGTAATTTTCAATACTTGCGGTGAGAAGTGCCGAATTCACCTTCTATCTGCCGCTGTCTGAGGGGTCTTCACCGCGCTGCGGTAGGGAAAACAGCCATCACACAACCAAAATGGCATCGTTGTGGTTTTAATAGCTTTGGCAAAGTGCGGATGGGCTTGTTAACGGACGAATTGCAGGGAGTAGATTTTGTCCCGAGCCTCGGTTCCATGTTGGGGGAATAGATGAGCACTAAAGTCGTAACGGCGCCGGCAAAGGCTGCTAAGCCGCTGGTCCACAAGGGAAAGCAGGCCCACGCGGCCGAGCAGGCGCAGCCAATCCCTGAAGACGACGCAAAGGTCGTTGGTAAGGAAGCCCGCGTTACCGAAGAATCCGAAAAGGTAATTCTTGCCCAGGCGGATGACGCCAAGGAAGGTAAGGAAAGCCGTGAGGAGGCTTCCGAAACCGCACTCGCCGCGAATTTTTCGTTCGCTGGTGAACTCGCGCAGGCCGCGGCATCGAGCGGTTCGCTCGTTACCGAAGCCGGCGAAGTCGAATCCGTGGGCTACGCCCAGGAAGGCGGCGGTCCCGGCGGCACCGTCCTTCTGATCGGCGCGGTCGCGCTGGTCGGTCTCGGTATCTACGTCCTCGCCGATGGCGGTGACGACGACGATCAGGATCTTCCCCCGCTTAACGTGGCCCCCGTGTTCGGCACTGCGCCGACCGTGGCTGCGATCGCTGAAGATTCGGATGGCACGACGTTCACCGTGACTGCCACCGACGCCGACAACGATCCTCTGACCTACACCCTCGGTACCATTACCGGCGGCACGGCCACGATCAGCAACGGCACCGTCACCTTCGTTCCTGCCGATGACTTCAATGGCAATGCCACGGTTGTCGTCAACGTCAGCGACGGCACGGCAAGTGCCAGCCAGACCGTGACGATCCCCGTCACGCCCGTGAACGACGCCCCGGTTGCGGGCGATGCCACGCTTGCGGTTACGGGTACCGAAGATCAGGACCTGGTCATCACTCCGACCATCACCGATCCCGATGGCGAAGACCTGACCTTCACGTTCACCGATCCGGCGCACGGTTCCATCGAAGTCAATGACGATGGAACGCTGACCTACACGCCCGACGACAACTACTTCGGTACCGACAGCTTCGTGCTGACCGGCACCGATGAAGCGGGTCTCTCGGCTACGCAGACGATCAACATCACCCTCGCGGACGACATGGATCCCAACGATCCCACGGGTCCGATGGATGTGTCGATCGACGTGGGCACGAACAGCTCGTCGGTGACGCTTGACGATGCGGCGGATGCTGCAGTGAACTTCGTCGATGATGTCGATGCGGTCACCAACGTGATCCTCACCGGCGTGGGCGACGACGATACCATCACGATCATGGGCGATTCGGATGATTATTCCATCGCTTCGGTTGGTAACGATATCCGCATCACGTTCAGCGACGGCAACACGATCTTCAACGATATCGTTGTCGAGGACATCCTGCCCGACGATTTCACGGGCTTCGTGTTCGACGAGCAGTCCGCTGAGCTCGCGGTCGGTTTCGACCTCATCAACTTCGGCTAAACATGTGCCCCTAAGGGGGGGTCACATACTCGATTTTATCAGGGAGCACTTTTATGGCCCGCATTATTCTCAATCCCGGTGAGACGGCGGAGGTCGGTAGCCGTACCGACTACGACGTATTCGGCACCACGGGAGCGGAAACGCTCTTCATCGACGGTGACGCTGACGTCACTCTCGATCCGTCGACCAACCGTGGCGGCGACACCATCTACATCGATGGTCTCGCTTCGGACTACACGGCGACTCTGCAGAACGCCAATCTCATCCTGACCAACGACACTGGAGCTTCGATCTTCATTCCCGTTGGCACGACCGCTTCGACGATCGTCTTCAACGGTTCGGTCCTCGGTTCGGACGACATCCGTGACCTCGCCATCGTCGACGGCGCGATCAATGTCGGCGATCAGGTCATCGTCAGCGGCGATGTCCTCGACGACGAAGGCACCGTTACGCCGACGCCGACGCCGACCCCCACGCCGACCCCGACTCCGACCGGCGACACCATCTCGCTGACGTTCACGCAGGACACGCTTGACGGCACCGGCGGCGACGACACGTTCCGTTCGCGGATCGTCCAGAACGGGGACGGCTTCCAGGCCAACTCGCTCGGCAGCGGTGACTTCATCGATGGCGGCGCTGGCCGTGACACGCTCGACGCCTACGTTCAGGCCGCTTCGTCGCTCGGCTCGCAGCCGACTGCGCCGATCTCGCCCGAACTGAACTCGGTCGAAGTCGTCGAAGTGCGTTCGCTGTTCGGCGTCACGCAGGACTTCGACACCTCGCCGGTCTACATCGACGCGCTCGATTTCCGTGGCACTGACACTTACACCTCGTCGTTCTCGGACAACGATCTGTACTTCTACAACGTCAACACGCTTCCCACCGACGGCATCGTCGATGAGGGCCGTGAAACCAGTGTCCTGACGTTCTGCATGGATCACACCTCGGGCGCTAACGTGACCGGGTTCCTCGATGCCGCCAGCCTCTATGTCGGTATCGACGAGGACTATCTCCTCTCGTCGCCGATTTCGACGGCGTCGTCGATCACGCTGCAGCTGCTCGACATCGACAACCAGATCACCACCGATCAGCCGCTGCTCACCAACCCGTTCGACCGCCTGGTCCTCGAGGTTGATGGCGTGCGCTACACGATCGCGTACGACGGCAACAACAACGCCGTTGGCGTTGCCGCGTATCAGGCGCTGGCTGCTTCGATCCAGGACGGCATCGACGATCTTGATCTGGACCTTCAGGTCACGGTTGCTTCCGCGTTCGACGTCGTCGATCCGGATGGCACGCCCGGTGGCATGGCTGACGGCTTCGAGATCATCATCACCGCGCAGAACGGCGAAACGCTGGTTCCGGTCGGCTTCATCGCTTCGGACATCGTTCCGCCGAACACCGACTACCAGAAGCAGGTCTTCGAGACGCCTTCGGTCGAAGTCGACACCCTCATCACCGTCAATGTCTGTGTCGATAAGGTCGGCCGCGGTGGCGAAGGCGGCGAACTCGTCGTCGGCAACCAGAACTTCATCAACGAGACGTCCGAGCAGCGCTTCGACTTCTCCGATGTGACCAATACGCCGGAATACTACGCGAACCCGGGCGTGCAGCGCATGCTGCTCACCGTTATGGGCAACACGCTGCAGTCCAGCAGCCTGAACGGCCTCTACGCGACCAACAACTCGCTGCAGGAAGTCTACGTGTCGAGCGAAGAGGGTGGCACGGCCAACCTCGAAATCGGCAACTTCGCCTTCGGAACGGGTTCGGGTCCGAACGAAACGTCCTTCACCGGCGCTGACCTGACGGACGTCCGTAACTTCGGCCTGCGTGACGTGCGCATCTTCGACGCGACCGACATGGTCGGTAACACCGAACTGCACGCGTACATCTCCGATGCTTACACGGTGAAGTACCTCGACTCGCAGGACAGCCAGTTCGATCCCACGGGTGACGACGTTCCGGCGATCTACACCTTCGGTGCGGGCGACGATCTGCTCAACATCAACATCTCCAAGGACAACATGGCGGACTCGGGCGCGGCGACGCGCAACGATTTCCAGTTTGTTGCCGACATGGGCGATGGCGATGACACGATCGAGTTCCAGATCGGCAACGGCCAGTTCAATGGCTTCGGCGCTGCAGGCACCGACGAAAACTGGTACACCAACCACCTGATCAACGCGAACCTCACGCTCAATGCAGGTGCCGGCGACGACTTCGTCAACACCTGGGGTTCGACGGCCGCGATCATCAACGGTGGCGCCGGCGACGACGTGATCTTCACCGACAACTCGGGGCAGACGCTCAATCCCAGCAGTGACGGTTCGGACGTCTTCAACTTCGGTAAGGCGACCTGGGTTCTCAACTCGCAGAACAACAACATCGAAGATCTCGAGACCTACGGTGCGACTTCTTTCGCGAACGTTGCCAACCTGCGCATCTCGGTTCAGTTCCAGGACTTCGTCATCAGCATCGACGTCCCGGGCTCGGATGGCGTCAACGGTGTCTCGCTGACCGATCTGCAGATGAACCAGCTCATCAAGGATCTCGTCAACGATCACCCCGTTGTCGGCGACTTCATCCAGGTCTCTGACGGCCCCGGCCGCACCCTGTATGTTGAATCGCTCGTGGACGGCGAGATGTCGGCCAGCGACTTCTCGGTCTCGTTCTCGAACTATGCTCCGCTCACCGCGGCGCAGACGGCGGGTAACGCGGTTCTGTTCAGCGACATCCTGGCCGGTCTTTCGGCTTCGGCTCTGACTTCGTTCAACGGTCGTTACGACAGCGAGTTTGCGGTTGATCCGTTCTACGGCACGCTGACCGGCATCGACTCGGACAACGTCAACAACAACCGCGTCAACGGCGGCGCTGGCAACGATGAGATCGCTCTTTCGTCGAACGGCGAAAGCATCGAGCACCTCGTTCTCACGGGTCCGTTCGGTGTCGATCACGTGCTGAACTTCAACGCTGCCGTGACCAGTGCGGCACTGGCTGAAGTGCAGACCATCACGGTTGCCGATACCAATGGCGCCGATCCGACGGCCGCAGGGATCACCTACACCGTTGCTGTTCTCGACGGACGTTACACTGCGACCTACACCACCACGGGTGGTGAGACTGCAGCTGAGATCGCAACCGAACTGCGTGATGATCTCACGGCAGCGGTTGGCACCGATGGTACCGTGGGTGGCACCGGTGGCGTGATCACCGTCACGTCGACTGACGTCGGCGCCGATGAGACCGACGCAACTGTGACCAGCTCGGGTGGTGAAGAAACCCAGGAGATCACGTTCACCGCCGACGCCCTTGGTGGTGAGCAGATCACGGTCACGTTCGCTGACACGACGGTCAGCTTCGTGGTCGACCCTGCTGCCGCAACGGCCGCAGATGTCGCTGCTCAGCTTGAGGATGCGTTCGACGCCGCTGGCGTGGACGCTACTCTGGCGGGTCCGACGGTCACGCTGACGAATGACGAAGCCGGTAACATCGTTCCGGCCTCGGTCGAAGTGACGCGGGTTGGTGGTTCGACGCTCGACTACACTGTCGACACGACCACTCCGGGTACGATCACGGGTATCAGCGTCACGGCGACTTCGGTCGACGGGGCCGATCCGGAAATCGGCTACGACATCTTTGCGGTGGATGCTCTGATCGGCACCGTCACGGGTGGTACGTACTTCGTGAATAGCCAGCAGGCTGACAACGCGGAGTTCACGACCATCAATGGCATGATCGACTCGAGCAATTCGAACGGCATCGTGCTGATCGATAACCTGCAGTCTGATGACTATGCCTTCTCGGCCGGTACGCCCTTCGGTGGTCTCGATCACTCGTCGGCGGTCCAGCAGCTGGTTCGCGCGGCTGACAACACCGCGCAGACCGGTGCGACGCAGCACCTCGTGGTCGAAGTGTTCGACTCGGCTGCTTCCCCGGACGGCCTGATCGGCTCGTTCTACCTGGTGAACGACGGTGCCGCTGCGAGCGACGCTTCGGCCACCTACCTGGGTTCGATCTACCTCGGCGGCTACAACGATGCCGGCAAGGAAGCGATCGGCGATTGGGATGCGATGACGCTTGCCAACTTCGACACGCTGACCCCGACTCAGCTGCTCGACACCTACGGCGTTGGTCTCCCCTGAGCCCATTGCTGGAACCGAAAAATTGGGGGGCGTCGCAAGACGCCCCCCTTTTTTTGTCCAGTAATCCAGTCCGGCCTTCGGCCTTGACGCGGCCCGGGGGCTGATCTGCGAGAAAACACGAAAAAGTGCGCCAGGGTTTGCTGAATTGGACGGACGACTCCGTCACATCAGTAGGGAAGGTCGTGAGCCGACGAGCTACGCTTGGTCAGCCACCTGACACTCCGCCTTGTAACCGGCACGGGACCGACGCGCGAAATGCGTGATCCAGCCCGGCACAGAGGAAACGATGGCCCGCAACACCCTCTTTATTCGATCCGGCCTCGCCGGAGTTCCCGGCACCGGCCAGTACGAAGTCTTCGGCACGCCCAGCGTCGAGGTTCTCTTCGTCGATGCTGACGCCGACATCGTTCTGGATGCATCCTTCAACAAGGGACGCGACACGATTCACCTCGGGGGCGCTGCGACCGACTATTCGGCCACACTCCAGAACGCCAACCTGATCCTCACCTCGGACTGGGGTGGAACAGTCCTGGTCCCCATAGGCACGACCGGTTCGACGATCGTCTTCGACGGTGTTGGCGAAACGACGGATAGCCGCGTCCTTGCGATTACAAACGGAGCCGTCGCTCTGGGAAATCAACTCCTCCCGACGGGAACCACCACACAGATCGACCCGGCGGGCGGCATCGTCGGTCAAACTAATGGATCGAACGGAGCCGAGCAGTCGGGCGAGCGCAACACCCTTTTGATCCGGTCGCCCGAAGCAGCCGTGAGCGACGTCGGTCGCTACGAAGTCTTCGGCACAACCGGTGCAGAGACGCTCTCGATCGCCGGCAATGCCGACGTCGTTCTCGATGCGTCCTTCAACAAGGGCGGCGACAGGATCCTGATCGACGGCTTGGCGGACGACTATTCGGCCAGTCTGCAGAACGCCAACCTGATCCTGACTTCGGCGGGGGGCGGTCGCATCTTCATACCGGTCGGCACTGTCGGTTCGGAGCTCGTGTTCAAAGGCTCTGGCGACTCTGAAGACGCCCGTGTCCTGGCGATCACGGACGGCTCGGTCCTGCTGGGTGGCCAGGTGATCCCGTTCTCCGGCGCGGTCGGCGTCGCACCAGAAGGCGTGATCGTTCCGCCCAACCCGTCGGCCGGTCTGACCGTCGCGCTGAGCACGGGCACGGACATCTTCACCGGTTCGCGCGGTAATGACATCTTTGCTGCCCCTTCGAAGACCGGCAGCTCGGGGACCGCGAGCGCCACGCTGACGACCGGCGATCGCCTGGATGGCTCAGCCGGCGAGGACATCTTGATTGCCGAGCTGCCGGCATCGGCAACCACGCCGATCCAACCGACGACGATCAGCGTCGAGACCGTCCGGATATCGGCGGGCGCCGTCACGCCCGCAGGGGGCGCGGTTCCGGCAGCGATCGCCGAGCTCGATGCTCGCAGCATGTACGACGTCGAATCGTTCGCGTCCTCGCTTTCCAGCGCTTCGCTACTCATCTCTCACGCGAATACGCTGGCCGGCGGCAGCAACGGGCCCCTTCGCCCGACCGAAGACGTTGAGATCCGAATGGCTTCGATGGCCGGCCTCGGAACGAACGCCGCTGCGTCCGACCTGGTCGTGCTGTTCGACGCGCCATATTTGGTCGCCACCGACGCGACGCGGCCCGTCACGGCGCAGGTCGTGCTCGACAATGTCGGGCGTGGCAGCGACGGCGGCGATCTGCTGATCGGCGCCACGGCCATATCGAACGAGCAGTCGGGAATCGAACGTTTCGTTGTCACGGTGCTGGGCGAAGCCAGCAAGTCCAGCAGTCTTGCCAGCCTCTCGACGACGGACAACATGCTGCGTGAGCTCATCGTGCTCAGTGAAACGAACGATGCCACGCAACCCGGCGCGGCCAATGCGATCATCGGCAACCGAGCGACCGCTACCGGTGTGGTGGGCAATCTGGGTGCTTCGCTGATTGGCTCGGTTCCCAATGACGCGACGGATAGCGCATGCGATCTTACGGATGCGCGGAACAGCGCGCTGATCGATGTCGCGCTGGTCGACGGGACCGGTTTTGCCGGAAACTTCGAACTTCACGCCAGCCTGACCGATCAGGTCGGCGCCAAATATTTTATCGGCGCCAGCAACGATGATGCCGATGTTCCGACGGGCACGATGCGATACCTGTTCGGTACCGGCGATGACACGCTCAATCTCAGCGTCGCCAAATTCAATCTCCTGTCCAACGCGACCGACGGCGACTTCCGGGTCGTTGCCGACATGGGGGCGGGAGACGATACGCTGCTGCTCCAGGCCGGCGACGGAACGTTCTCTATGGGCGGGTTGATGCCGGCGCAAGGAGTGAGCTGGTACGCCGGGCATCTGCGCAACGAAAATCTGTCGCTCTCCACCGGAGCCGGGGACGATTTCGTGTGGACTTACGGCGCGACTGCGGCCGTCATTGCGACCGGCGAGGGCGACGACGTCATCTACACCGACAATTCCGGTACCGACGATCTGGTGTCCAATTGCGGTTACGCGACGTGGGTCTACAACGCCCGCAATCTCGATATCGACAACCTTGCCAGCGAAGAGGCCTTGAGCGCGCCGCGGATCGCCAATGTGTTCGTGGCGGTGACGTTCCTCGGTTTCACCAGCACGGCCGTCGTCGCCGACAGCCTCGATTCGATCGATGGCGTGACGGTGACCGATCTCGATGTCAACGCGGCGATCATGTCCGCGATCAACGACGACCCGGTGCTCGGCTCGCTGCTGAACGCGGTGGAGGGTCCGGGCCGGACTCTGACCGTGCTCTCGCGGGTCGATGGGCAATACGTCGAGCCGGATCTCGCGATCGAACTGACCAGCACGCCGCTGAGCGCGGCCCAGACCGCCGGCGCTTCGAGCCTGTTCGATGCCACCCAGCTCGCCGCGTTCGAGGCACGGTACGACAGTCAGTTCGCCGAACAGCGCACCGTCGTGCTCGACGGACGCAATTCGCAGAACCTCAACAGCAACACGGTCGAAGCAGGCGCCGGTGACGACGTGATCGTGCTATCGTCAAACGTCAGCAGCATCGAAACGCTGAAAATCAGCGGGGCCTTCGGCGTCGATCATGTCGCAAACTTCAGCGCGCACAGCCTCGCGCCGACGACAAACGAGACGCAGGTGTTCTTCATCGATCGGGCGCAAAGTGGCCAGGGCAGCGTCACCGCCGTGACCTATTCGCTGTTCGGTCTCGAACCGCAAACCATCGCGCTCGGTGAGAATGCCACCGCCGATCAGATCGCGCAGACCATCGCCGCCGACATCAACGCGCGTTACGGCGACCTTGCCACCGCCACCGTCGATAGCGCGGGCACGGGCCAGAACAACCTCGTGATCGAAGCCGATGGCCCCGACGGCCAAGGCATCGATTTTGCAGCGACGACGATTGCGTTCGCCGGCTCGGCCAGCAACGGCGGCGCATTGCCGATCACCGCCGTGCTCGGCGACATCGTCGACGGGCACCGCGGCGCGCTCGGTTTCGACATCTTCGATCTCAGCGCGGTCATCGCCGACCCCGATGCGCCCGACTACTTCTTCAATGGCGCGCAGCAGGACAGCGATGAAGCGGGCGCCCTTTCGGCGTTCATCGATTCCGGCACCGACGGCGTCGTCATCATCGATACGCTTTCCCAGCCAGGCGACGGCGGCGATGCGGTGCGGCTGCAACAGCTCGTCTCGTCACTCGACGACGAGACAAGTGACAGCACCGCGGGCGACGATACCCAAAGCGGGGTGATCGTCACTGTCGACGGCCAGTCGGGCACTTTCTATCAGTTCGTCAACGGCGAGGCGGCGGGCGATGCCACGGTCACCTATCTCGGCACGATACGCTTGAGCGACTACAGCGCCGCCAGCAAGGACAGCATCGGCAACTGGGACGCGATGACGATCGAGAACTTCACGCCGCTGAGCGCGAGCCAGCTGCTGGACATGTATACCTCGAGCATCGTCGGCTGAACGGCGGCGCGCTTCGGCGCGCGCACCCAGCGCCGGGGCCGGCGCTGGGCTTCGACACACTAGCTCAGGCCAGCGCGATGTCGGGCGCGTCCTCCTGCTTCATGCCGATGACGTTGTAGCCGCCGTCGACATAATGGATCTCGCCGGTGACGCCGCTGGCGAGGTCGGACAGCAGGTAAAGGCCGCTGCCGCCGACATCGTCGATGGTCACGTTACGCCGCATCGGCGAGTTCAGTTCGTTCCATTTGAGGATGTAGTTGAAATCGCCGATGCCGCGCGCTGCCAGCGTCTGGATCGGGCCCGCCGAGATTGCGTTCACGCGGATGTTGCGCGGGCCGAGATCGTTGGCGAGGTACTTCACGCTCGCTTCCAGGGCCGCCTTGGCAACACCCATGACATTATAGTGCGGCACGACCTTTTCGGCGCCGTAGTACGTCAGAGTCAGGATCGAACCGCCGCTTTCGGGCATCATCTCCATCGCCCGCTTAGTCACGGCGACCAGACTGTAGGCCGAAATGTTGAGCGTCAGCAGAAAGTTGTCGAGCGTCGTATCGTAGAAGCGCCCGCGCAATTGCGATTTGTCGGAGAAGCCGATCGCGTGGACGAGGAAATCGAGCGAATCCCAGCGCGTTTGCAACTGCTCGAACGCGGTATCGAGCCGGTCCATATCGGCGACATCGCAATCGATGAGAATATCCGAGCCGACGCTTTCGGCGAGCGGACGGACGCGCTTTTCCAGCGCCGCGCCCTGATAGGTAAAGGCCAGCTCGGCGCCGTGCTCACGCAGCTTGCGCGCGATCCCCCAGGCCAGCGATTTGTCGTTCGCAAGGCCCATGATCAGCCCACGTTTGCCCTGCATCAATCCGGTCATCGTACTACTATCCTGCATTCAGCCGTTCGTTACGGAGACCGCCTCGCCTTGTGTCTGGAGCACTTCCTGCTCCTCCGGCGAAACGGCGAGCGCGGCATTCAATTCCGCGCCAACCACCATTCCTAGTCCGACGAGCCAGAAAAAGAAAAGCGCGATCATCACTCCGGCGAGCGAACCGTAGGTCAAGTCGTAGGTGAAGAACGTCCGCAACACCCGGGGCAAGGCATAGGTGACGAGAATCCACCAGGTCGTTACCAGCGCGGCACCCGGCCATTTGGGATAGCGCCGCGACTGGTATCGGGAGGGTGTCAGCGAGATGAACAGCATGTAGATGGAACCGAACAGTGCGCCGGCGCTGATCAGCCGCGTGATCAGGAACTCGCTGACGAGCACGTCGAGCCCGGGGAACAGGGCAAGCACGATCTCCTGCACGGCCGACAGCATGACTTGCCCCGACAGCGCGATCAGCAGCAGCAGCACCGCCGCGAAAATGACGCCGGTCGAAAACAGGCGATAGTGCCAGAATGCGTGCGTGGCCGGGGTTCCGTAAGCCCGGTGCAGAATGTCGCGAATCGTCTCGATCAGGCTGGTGGCGGTCCAGATCCCGAAGAGACCGCCGATCCACAGCAGCCACCCCTGCCGGGCGGCGGCGATATCGCGCGCGACGGGCCCCAGCACTTCGGCCACGCGCGGAGGAACAGCGGTCAATACCGCACTGATCGTCGCATTGAGTTGGCCCTGCTCGCCGATCATGGCGTAGATCGCGGCGACCGCGATGAAGAACGGGAACAGTGCCAGCAGCGTCATGTAGGCGAGGTTGCCGGCGTGAATGAAGCCATCGTTCCAGGCTCCCGTCCAGATCCGTTTGACGACCGTGAAGAAGCGCGTGCCAGGCCCTGCCGACGCCATGATCATCGCCTGGATGTCACGCTTGTGGAGAGCATCCTGCCGCCGACCCTCGGGCGTCAGATCGGGTGGTACCTTCGCGCCTTCCAGCGGCTCGTCATGCACGCCCGGTTGCATGGGTCGGCGCGGTTCAGACGCCAAGCTTGTCCCGCACGTTGGCCGGATCGGTCCAGCCCTCGAGCTTGCTCCGAAGTTCGGCAGGATCCGCCGGCAGCGCGATTTCGAGATTGACCAGCTGGTCACCGCGGCTGCCGTCCTTGCGCGTGAAGCCTTTGCCCTTGAGGCGCAGGACCTTGCCCGAACTGCTTCCGGCCGGAACCGACAGCATCACTGTGCCGTCCACCGTGGGCGCGCGCACTTTGGCGCCGAACAGCGCCTCGTCGAGCGAAATCGGCAAGTCGAGCCGGACATCGTCGCCGTCGCGGCGGAAGAAGGGGTGCGGCTCGATCTGGATGGTGATGATGGCATCGCCCTTGCCGCCCACGCCGGGTTCGCCCTTGCCGGCAAGACGCATCTGCATCCCGTCCTCGAGCCCGGCCGGCAGTTTCAGATCGATCGATTTGCCGTCCGACAGCGTGATCCGCTGTGGTGCCAGCGAGGCGGCATCCGGCAGCGAAACGGCGAGACGATAAGACACGTTGGCGCCCTTCGGTGCGGCGCGCCCGCGGCCACGCGAACCGCCGAAACCCGCGAACCCGCCGGATTGGCCGCCACCGCCGCCACCACCGGGACCAGCCCGATTGCCGAAGATCTCGCTGAAGATGTCGCCCATGTCGACGCCTTCGTTGGCAAAGCCCTCGAAACCGCCGCCGCCTCCACCGAAGCCGCGCTGGTTGCCGCCGCCGAAACCGCCGCCGCCGCCGCCGAACGGCATCGTCGGATTGCCTTCGAGGTCGATCTCGCCGCGGTCGAAACGCGCGCGCTTGTCCTTGTCGGACAGGAGGTCGTAGGCCCGGGTGGCATCGCTGAAGCGCTCCGCGGCCTTCGGATTGCCCTGGTTGGCATCCGGATGAAACTCTTTCGCGAGCTTCCGATAGGCGGATTTGATCTCCTTCTCGGTCGCACCGCGAGATATACCGAGGATGGAATACGGATCGGCTGGCATGCGCCTTAGCTAGGATGGCAAGGGCGTTCCGGCAAGCAGCGCTTTCCTGTAACGCCAAGCAAGGCTATCGCCGGCCCGTGCAGCGCAGCAGCCCGCCCGGCTGCGGCGCGCTCGGCAAAGCTCTACCAAGGAACCATCATGTCATCGGAAACCCTCGCCGAAGTGATCCCGGATACGGATCCGATCGCCCTGTTTGACGCCTGGATGGCGGAAGCGCGCGCCGCGGAAATCAACGATTCCAACGCGATGGCGCTGGCGACGACCACCGCCGACGGACGGCCCTCGGTTCGCATGGTGCTGCTCAAGGGGCACGGCCCGGACGGCTTCGTCTTTTACACCAATGCGCAAAGCCGCAAGGGCGAGGAATTGCTGGCCAATCCGCATGTGGCCCTGCTCTTTCACTGGAAGAGCCTGCGCCGGCAAGTGCGCATCGAAGGACCGGTCAGCCAGGTCGACGATGCCACCGCCGATGCCTATTTTCACTCGCGCGCGCGCGATTCGCAGCTCGGCGCGGTCGCGTCCGATCAGTCGCGCCCGCTGGACGATCGCGCCACGTTTCTCGCGCGGTACGAGCAGGCGCGCGAACGTTTCGCTGGCACAGAGGTGGACCGTCCGGCCCACTGGACCGGCTTTCGCGTCGCTCCGCAGGTGATCGAATTCTGGCAAGATCGCCCCAACCGGCTCCACGAGCGCCGCCAGTTCCGCCGCGACGGCAAGGACTGGCCGAGTACGCTTCTCTATCCATGAGCACGCTCCGATCCCAGGACAGGGGGAACAATCTTCGCCGGTCCGCCGCGATTGCCAGCATCACGCTCGCCGCGATCCTGCTGCTGCTCAAGATCTGGGCGGCGTGGTCGACGGGCTCGATCGCGATGCTCGGCAGCCTCGCCGACACGGCCCTCGATCTCGTCGCCAGCATCGCCACGCTCACCGCGGTGTGGATTGCATCGCGGCCGGCGGACGACGATCACCGCTTCGGCCACGGCAAGGCCGAAGCGATCGCGGCGCTGTTCCAGCTGGTTCTCATCTCGATCTCCGCGCTCGGGATCGCCGCGCGCGCGATCGAGCAGCTGATCCTCGGCAGCCGGCCGGAAGCGGTCGAGGCCGGCATGGCCGTCTCGGTGGTCGCGATCGTCCTCACGCTGCTGCTGGTCGGGTGGCAGCGTTATGTCGTGCGCAGGACGCGTAGCCTCGCGATCGAGACCGACAGCGTCCATTACCAGTCGGACTTGTTCCTCAATCTCGCAGTGATCGCCGCGCTCGCGCTCGATCGCTTCGCCGGGATCGCGGGTGCCGACGGCGTGTTCGGCTTGGGGATCGCGGCCTGGCTCGGCTGGGGCGCGTGGCGGGCCTCGCAAGCCGTGCTCGAACAGCTGATGGATCACGAATGGCCGCAGGAAAAAAAGGACCGCTTCCTGGAGATCCTCGCGCGCAACCCGGACATCACCGGCGTTCATGACTTGCGGACTCGCACCTCGGGCAATCGCGACTTCGTTCAGTTCCACGTCTGGGTCGATCCGAACATGACCGTTCGCACCGCGCATGACGTGATGGACGACATCGAGGAGCGGCTGCATCGCGAATTGCCGGACCTGGAAATCCTGATCCACCCCGATCCTTCGGGGCACGTCGACGAACACGGTCGCGCGGCCGAAGATGTCCTGCCGAATACCTGCGACGTCGAAGCCTACTTGGCGCAGCGCGCTCCGGAAGAAGGAGCCGCCTGATGCCCGACGTTCCCTATTGGCATGTCGACGCTTTCGCCGCCGAGCCGTTCACCGGCAATCAGGCAGCCGTGATGATCCTCGAAACATGGCCCGAGGATGGAGTGCTGCGCCGCATCGGCAACGAGAACAATTTCGCCGAAACCGCCTTTCTCGTGCGCGATGCCAGCGGCGAGACCGACTGGGAGTTGCGCTGGTTCACGCCGGTCGACGAGATCCGGTTGTGCGGGCATGCCACGCTCGCCTCTGGGCATGTGTTGCTCGGTCTCGAACCGGCGCGCGAATCTGTCCGGTTCCGCACGCGGAAGGCAGGCGTGCTCGAAGTCAGGCGTGCGGGCGCGCTGCTCGAAGTCGGCCTGCCCGCGATTGCGACCCAGCCGGCGAGCCTGCCCGAGGCCGTGGCCGCGCTTGGGACGGAGCCGGCCGAAATCCGCCGCAATGCCGATGGCTACAACTTGTTCGTATATCGCAATGCCGGCGAAGTTCTGGCGATGACGCCCGACTTCGGCGCGCTGGCCGCGCTCGGCGACGATTCCTTCACCGTCACGGCGCCGGGACGCGAGACGGATGTCGTCAGCCGGGTGTTCGTACCCGGCGCCGGTATCGATGAGGACAGCGTGACCGGCTCGGCACATTCCGTGCTCACGCCGTATTGGACGCAGCGGCTCGGCCGGAAGACTTTCACCGCCCATCAAGCTTCGGCGCGCGGGGGACACCTCGAATGCCGGATCGACGGCGATCGCGTCTGGCTTGCCGGCGCGAGCGTCACGATCGTCGAGGGCCGCTTCCGCTGGTAAACGCCTCTAGCTCAGTTGCTTGGGAACAGGGCGAGGAGTTCGCCCAGTCGCTCGTGCAGCTCGGCGGTTTCTTCGCCTTCCGACCAGCCCAGCCGGACGATCGTGAGCAGCTGATCGGGCGATCCCACGAGATATTGTCCATGCTCGCCGCGACAGGCAAACAGCTTGTCCGAAGCGCGCGCGGGCCACAGCATGTCCTCGCCTGCGGGCCGCGGGGCATTGAGCCATAACAGGGCGCCGTAAGCGGCGTTGCGCGGGGAGGGGCGGCGCATGAATTCGATCCAGCGACGCGGCAGGATCTGCGCGCCTTTCACCGATCCGTTGCGGCGCAGGAATTCGCCCAGAACCGCCCAGTCCGGCGCATTCGCGTGGATCATGTTCGATCCGATCAGGGTGCCGGCCCGATCGTAGTCCGCGATCATCGAGGTCAGCCCGATCGGCTCGAGCACCCGATTGTCGAGATACTGCGCCACCGCGATCCGGCGGGCCTCGGGGCTGCCGTCCGGCGCCAGCGCCCGCGCGGCCAGATCGGCGAGGATCACGGGGGTGGCGGCGGAGTACGCAAAGGTTCGTCCGGCAACCGCGCGCATCGGCTGGGCTTCGGCATAGCCGGCCATGTCGTCACGCCCATCGAGGAAGAGCATGCGCTCGGTATCCGAATCCAAGCCCTGCCCCGGTTCGTCGCGGTGGCGCAAGCCCGAACGCATCTGCAGCAGCTGGCGCACGGTGATCGCGCCACGCGGGTCGCCCGAGCGCTGCCAGGCGGCGACGGGCGGGGTCTCGTCGAGCCGCAGACGCCCGTCGCTGACGAGCTGGCCGATCATCAATCCGGTGACGCATTGCGCCATCGACCAGCCCGGCAGGCGAGTCTTGGCGGTAATGCCGCTTTCATAGCGCGCGACGATCGGCTTGCCCCGCTTGAGGATGAGCAAGGCGTCGGTTCGCCCGGCCTCCTCGGCGAAGATGCGATCGATCGCGCGGCCCAGTTGATCACGCGGCGCGCCGCCGGCGTCCTCGATCGCGGCAAGCGATTCGGCGCTGGGGGGTGGGGGCGGCTCGGGCGCGTTTCCCCCGCCACATCCGGCAAGGGCTGGAAGCGCGAGCGCGGCGAGGATAGGGAACAGGAAGGGCCGGGCCATGCTGCGCGGCGTGATGGGACAGGCTTCCGAGGATGGCAACAGGCAAGACCGTGCACTACCGCGAAGGGAGGCCTTCGCGTGCGCCGCGCATTCTCATCGCGGTGGTGTTGCTCGTCGCAGTCGCGGGGCTGGCGTGGGCGGTGACCAGCTACCGCGCCCAGGCGCGCTACGAAGCGGCCAGGGCGGCGCGGCTGGCGTGCGTGTGCCGCTACGTTTCGGGGCTTCCGCTCGAGGCCTGCGAAGCCCGCATGGGCGGTGGTTCGCTGTCGTTGTCGCAGGACCCCGAGCAGCGCTCGGTCACTGCCGGGTATCCGCTGATGCCGCACCAGAGTGCCACCTATAGCGATGGGCCCGGCTGCCAGCTCCAGCCCTGGGATGAGTAGCCGCGAACGATTGGCTGCCGGGCGCTAGCTTCAGGCCGGGGTGGCGGCTTGCGTCGATTCGATCCAGCCCCCGCCCACGACCCGTTCGCCGGCATAGAGCACGGCCGCTTGCCCCGGCGCGACGCCGTATTCGGGTTCGAGGAAGCGGATCGCGGTGTCCGCACCGTCGCCCAGGGGACCTTCGAGCACGACCGGAACCGGCTTGGCCAGCGACCGCACTTTTGCGGTGAGCGGGCCTTGCGGCAGCGGGCCGATCCGGTTGGTCTCGATGATCCGCGCACGCGCGACCGCCAGCATCTGGCGCGGACCGACGCGGACAGTCGCCGTCGCCGCATCGATGCCGATGACGTAGAGCGGTTCGGGCTGCCCCCCGATCTCGAGCCCGCGGCGCTGGCCGACGGTGTAATGAATGATGCCGCGATGGTCGCCCAGGACTTCGCCGGTTTCCGCGCGCACGATCTTGCCGGGCAAGGCGCCTTCGGGGCGCAGATCGCCGACGATCCGCGCATAATCGCCATCGGGAACGAAGCAGATGTCCTGGCTGTCGGGCTTGCCGGCGACGCGCAGGCCTTCCGCCTCGGCAATCCGACGAGTTTCGGCCTTGGGCAGGCCACCCAGCGGGAAGCGCAGGAAATCGAGCTGCGCTTCGGTGGTGCCGTAAAGAAAGTAGCTTTGGTCGCGCGCCGGGTCGGTGGCGCGGTGCAGTTCAGGCCCGGCGGGTCCTGCGACGCGCTGGACGTAGTGCCCGGTCGCGAGGCAATCGGCGCCGAGATCGCGCGCCATGCGCAACAGGTCGGTGAACTTGGGTCCCATGTTGCAGCGGATGCACGGGATCGGCGTTCGCCCGGCGAGATAATCGTCGGCGAAACGCTCGACCACGTCCTCGCGGAACCGGGATTCGTGATCGAAGACATAGTGCGCGATGCCGAGACGATCGGCGACCGCGCGAGCATCGCGGATATCGTCGCCCGCGCAGCACGCGCCCTTGCGGCCCGTCGCGGCGCCATAGTCATAGAGCTGCAAGGTGATGCCGATGGTTTCCGCGCCGCTGCGCGCGGCGAGCGCCGCCACCACCGAACTGTCGACGCCGCCGGACATGGCGACCACGATCCGCCGCGCGGTGGGCGCGCCATCGAGCTGGAACAGGCTCGCAGCTTCGTCTCGGGAAAGGGCGTCAGTTTCGGTCATGGCTCGTGCCGCGCCATACAGGTGCAGCGGCGCGCCGCCAACACCCGGCCTTCGTGACGAGAAAAAGTCAATTCGTCACCATGAGGTAAACCCGTGATTTACCTGGCTTTGACCTCCTTGGGGCTATGGCCTTGATCATGGAGATTATGATCGAGTTGCAGGAGGGGCTGTTCGCCCGTCCGGAAACGGCGGGGGGGCACGTTCCCGGACCGCCGGATTGGGCCGCGCTCAGGGCCCGGCTGCTGGCCGCACGCGACGCTTCACGCGAGCTCTCGCGCGCTTCGTCGCGTCAGGCTCGCGGCAGTTTTGCAAGTGATGTAGCCTGTCAGCTGTCTGCACAGGAAGAGACTGGCGGTGCCGTTAACCCTACCAATTCAGGCAATCTCAAGTGGGAAACGGCAAAGGTCGAACCAGTCGCCGGGTACATCGGCATCGGCGGACGAGGACAGACATGATCGAGAACCAGAAAATCCGCCCGGCTCAAGTCATCGGGCCGCTCGGCGAGCCGTTGACCATCGAGTCACTGCCGCCCGCCAACACCACGCGATGGGTCGTTCGGCGCAAGGCCGAAGTGGTCGCGGCCGTCAACGGCGGCCTGCTCACGATCGATGAAGTCTGCGAACGCTATCAGCTCACGCTCGAAGAATTTGCATCGTGGCAGCGCGCCGTGGATCGGTCGGGAATGCCGGGCCTGCGCGTGACGCGCTTGCAACACTATCGCGAAAAATACGAACGCCAGCAGAAGTACTGATCCTAAGCCCCGAGCAGCAATAGATTAACGACCTGTTCTTTTCGGTCGATGCGGCTATGGTTCGCATCGGCGGCCTTTGTCTGGCCGCTGCTCGATGGTTTCGCGAGAGAGGCCAGGGCTACACGAAGAGGACTGGCAGATGATCGATTTTATCGTTGCGATTATAATGGGCGGCATCATGGGCTGGCTCGCCAGCAAAGTGATGAACCGTGATGCTTCGATGGGCATCTTCTGGAATATCGTAGTCGGCTGCATCGGCTCCATTCTCGGGCGCTTCCTGCTCGGTGGACTGATCGGCGGCGGGCACCTTCGTGGCGACGCCTTCGACTGGCGCACTCTGGTGACGTCGTTCCTCGGCGCGTTGATCCTGCTGGCGATCGTGAACCTCGTGCAGCGCGGGCGGGTTCGCTGATCCGCCGGGCCCTGTAGAAGTCGTTCGTCGATGCGTGTCGCGCCCGGGCGACTGCGCATTGCCACGGTTTGCCCGGGGGTCTATTGCACTGCGACATAACTCCGTAGCTGTTCGGGGCACTCTCCCAGTGGCCAGCAGGTACGGTCCGCAGGCATTTCCGCGGCGCCCCGCACCCGTGAGGGCGATCAAGGCCAGGTCGAATTGACGATGAACTACGAAGCGAAACTGGATATGTCCGAAGATGCCGGGAGCGTTCACGGCTATGATCCGCTGGCCGAAGACGACGCCGGCGGACGCTCCGCGCGTCGGTGGCTGTGGATCATCGTGGCTGTCATCGGCGTGGCCGTGGTCGGTCTCTGGTTCTTGTCGCGCGGCGATGACGAAGCGCAGTTCGCTGCGGCGACCGATGAACAGATTCCCGCAGTGACCGTCGTCTCGCCGGGCCGCTCGACCATTTCCGGACGGATTTCGGCAACCGGCACGATCGGTGCTCGTCGCGAGCTTCCGGTGGGCGCTTCGGGCGAAAGCGGCGCGGTCGATCGCGTGCTCGTCGATGCCGGCGACTGGGTCGGCAAGGGCGAAGTGCTCGCGGTGATCGATCGCTCGGTGCAATCGCAACAGATCGCGAGCCTGGCGGCACAAGTCGATGTCGCCCAGGCCGACGCCCGGCTGGCGCAAGCCAATCTCGACCGCGCGCTCAAGCTCGTTGATCGCGGTTTCATTTCCACGGCCGATGTCGACCGCCTCACCGCGACCCGCGATGCGCAGGCCGCGCGAGTCAAGGTTGCCAAGGCCCAGCTCGGCGAGCTCCAGGCGCGCACCCGGCGGCTCAACATCCTCGCGCCCGAGGCCGGCTATGTCCTCGAACGCAATATCGAGCCCGGGCAAGTCGTCGGGCCGGGCAGCGGCATCCTCTTCCGCATCGCCAAGGGCGGCGAGATGGAACTGCGGGCGCGCGTCAGCGAAGACGATATCGCCAAGCTTTCGGTCGGAGTGAAAGCCGAAGTTACTCCGGTCGGCTCGGGCAAGACGTTCACGGGCCAGATCTGGCAGCTTTCTCCGACGATCGACGAAACCAACCGTCAGGGCCTCGCCCGGATCGCCTTGTCCTATTCGCCCGAGCTGCGGCCCGGCGGCTTCGCCAGCGCCGAAATCGCTTCGGGCTCGATCGTCGCGCCGATGCTGCCCGAATCCGCCATTCTGAGCGACGACGATGGTTCGTTCGTCTATGTCCTGGGCAAGGACAACAAGGTCGTTCGCCGCGCCGTCAAGACCGGCATCGTCACGGCGGACGGCATCTCGGTCGTCGAAGGTCTGAACGGGTCGGAACGCGTCGTGCTGCGGGCCGGCGGTTTCCTCAATCCCGGCGACGTGATCGATCCGCAGCTCGTCCGGCCCAAGGGCTGAGCGGGCAGGGAAGACGACAGCATGCGTAACATTTCGGCATGGTCGATCCGCAACCCGATCATTCCGATCGTGTTCTTCATCGGCTTGATGATCGCGGGGCTGGTTTCGTTCAGCCGGATGGACGTGAACAACATGCCCGACGTCGAGTTTCCGGGCGTGCTCGTCCGGGTCTCGCAGCCGGGCGCCGCGCCGACCGAAATCGAGAACCAGATCACGCAGAAGATCGAATCAGCGGCGCGCGCGATCAGTGGCGTCGAGGAAATCGAATCGACCGCCTCTGAAGGCAGCTCCGTCACCTTCGTGCGCTTTGCGATCGGCAGCGACGTCGATGTCGCCACCAACGAGGTCAAGAACGCGGTCGACCAGATCCGTTCCGACTTGCCCGAGGGCATCCTCGAACCGCAAATCACCAAGGTCCAGGCAGGCGGCGGCGGCCCGATCGCATTCTTCGCGGTTCGCGCCGACGATATGACGATGGAGCAGCTCAGCTGGTTCGTCGACGACACCGTCGCCAAGCAGTTGCTCTCGATCGAAGGTCTGGCGACGGTCGACCGCAACGGCGGTGTCGATCGCGAGATTCGCGTCGTCCTCGATCCTGCGCGAATGCAGTCGCTCGGGGTGACCGCGCGCGACATCAACAATGTCCTGCGCTCGATCAACACCGATGCGGCCGGTGGCCAGGCGGAAATCGCCGGATCGCGTCAGTCGGTACGCGTGCTCGGCAATGCCCAGACCGCCTACGAGTTGTCGCAGACCCGGATCAGCCTGGGGGGCGACCGGACGGTCCGGCTCAATGACGTGGCCACCGTGTACGATGGCTATTCGGAACAGAGCCGCATCGCCAGGTTGCGCGATCGCGAGGTCGTCACCTTCGGCTTCGAACGCGCGCTCGGCGCTTCGGAAGTCACGATCTACGATTCGGCACTCAAGGTGCTCGAGAAAATCCAGGAAGAGAACCCGAACGTTCACTTCACCAAGCTGTTCTCGCAAGTCGACTACGTGAAGAAGCAGTACACCAGCTCCATGGAGATGCTGGTCGAAGGTGCCGTGCTCGCGATCGTGGTCGTCTTCCTGTTCCTGCGCGATTGGCGCGCGACTTTCATCGCCGCCATCGCCATTCCGCTTTCGGCGATCCCGACCTTCTATTTCATGGATCTGATGGGCTTCTCGCTCAACATGCTCTCGCTGCTGGCGCTCAGCCTGGTGGCCGGCGTGCTGGTCGACGACGCGATCGTCGAGATCGAGAACATCGTGCGACACATGCGCATGGGTAAGACTGCCTATCAGGCCTCGATCGATGCGGCCGACGAGATCGGCCTCGCGGTCGTGGCGACGACGTTCTCGATCGTCGCGGTGTTTCTTCCCGTCGGCCTGATGGGCGGCATTCCCGGCCAATTCTTCAAGGCCTTCGGTCTGACGGTCGTCGCTGCCGTGCTGATGAGCCTTGCCGTCGCGCGATTGATCACGCCGATGGTGGCCGCCTATTTCCTCAAGGCCCACGGCGAGGCCGAGCACGGCGAAGGCCGGGCGATGGACCTGTACATGAGGGTCCTGAACTGGACTCTCGATGCCGGCGAAGCGAGGCGGCTCAAGGCCCAATTGGTCAAGCCGCCCTTCCGCTTCTGGTACGCGGTTCTTGCCGTCCTGGTGATGCTCGCCATCCTCGGGGTCGGCGCGGCCGGAGCGTTCCTGCTGTTCCAGACCGTCAACACGGGCCTCACCGCGGCGGGCCTTGCCGAGCGCTGGGCCTTCCTGCTCGCCGCGGTCATCGCGCCTCTGGTGATCCCGGTGGCGGCGATCTTCATCGGTCGCATCGCGCGCGCCGTGATCGGTGCAGCCGGCAGCTTCGGCACCTGGTACCGCTACTTTTCGGACCGCGTCGCCGCGCGCGCGCACGATCACCGCTTCTTCGCATTCTGCGGCGGCATCTATGCACTGATACTGACGGTCGCGATGCTGGCAGGCGCGCCGCAGCAGTTTCAGCCCAACGAAAACAGCGATTCGAGCCAGATCAACATCGAGATGGTGCCGGGTACGACCATCGAACAGACCGCCGCCGTTACCAGTCGCGTGGGCGACCTGCTCGATAAGCAGCCCGAAGTCATGCAAGTGCTGGAGGCCTCGCGCGAGGGTCGCGCGACGCTCTACATCACGCTCAAACCGCCCGAAGAACGCGATAGCACCAGCATCGAGTTCGAACGTCGGCTCGCCCCCGAACTTCAGAAGTTCCCCGATGCGCGGGTCAGCTTCGCGTCGCAGTCGGGTGGTTTCGGAACGGGTCGCGATATCTCGGTCATGCTCTCGGGCAGCGATCCCGATAAGCTCCAGTCGGCCGCGCAGACGCTGGCCGAACAGATGCGCGGGATCCCGGGCGTGGTCGCGCCGCGGATCGCCGCCGACCTGAAACGGCCGGAGCTGATCGTCGTGCCCCGACTCGATCTGGCCGCGGCGCTCGGCGTGACCACGGCATCGCTGAGTTCGGCGATCCGCATCGCGACGCTGGGCGAGATCGACCAGAACGCGGCCAAGTTCTCGCTCAACGATCGCCAAGTGCCGATCCGCGTAATCCTGCCGCGCTCCTCGCGCCGCGACCTCTCGACCATCGAGAACCTGCCGGTGCCTACCGCTAGCGGGGGTTCGGTGCCGCTCAGCCGCGTCGCCGAAGTTCGCTTCGGTGCGGGCCCGACGCAGATCCAGCGCTACAACCAATCGCGCCGCATCTTCGTCGGCGCCGATCTCGGTCCGGGCCAGGTCAAGGGCCCGGTCATGGAGGCGATCCAGAAGCTGCCGATCATGGAGAACCTGCCCACCGGCGTGTCCAACGCTCCGGTCGGCGAGGACAAGTGGCAGAACGAGATGGTGAGCTCGTTCATTGTCGCCGTGATCAGCGGCATTTTCCTGGTCTTCGCGGTGCTGGTGTTGCTCTACAAGCGGTTCGTTTCGCCACTGGTCAACATGGCCTCGCTGCTGCTGGCGCCGCTCGGCGGCCTCCTGGCGCTGACGCTGATCGGCCAGCCGGTGTCGATGCCGGTCTACATCGGCATTCTCATGCTGCTGGGGATCGTCGCCAAGAACTCGATCCTGCTGATCGACTTCGCGATCGAGGAGATGGGCAAGGGCGTCGAAAAGCTGCACGCGATCGTGGATGCCGGGCACAAGCGCGCGCAGCCGATCGTGATGACCACGGTCGCGATGACCGCGGGCATGGTCCCGACCGCCGTCTCGCTGTCCGGGGACGGCGCATGGCGTGCGCCGATGGGCATCGTCGTGATTGGCGGGTTGCTGGTTTCGACCGCGCTCACCCTGGTGATCGTGCCGGCCGCGTTCAGCCTTGCCGACGGTTTCGAGAAGCGCATCGGCCCGGCACTGCGCCGTTCGCTGCTGACGTACGATCCCGAACACGCCGAGGACGATCGCCGCCGCCGCAATGGCGAGACCGCGCTTCCGGCCGAATAGCCGAACGGTGGCCGGTCTGGTCAGGCAGGGCCGAGCGCCCGTGGTTCCCGTCGACAGGGCACGCCGCATGCGCCTCGTCGCCACCGGCTTGCTGCTGCTGATGGCGATCGCCTTCGTGCTGCTGCGCCGGTTCGAAGGGCCGCATCCGATCTGGGGCTATGCGATCGCTTTCACCGAGGCGGCGATGGTCGGCGGGCTCGCGGACTGGTTCGCGGTGACGGCGCTGTTCCGCCGCCCTCTCGGGCTTCCCATTCCGCACACCGCGATCATCCCGGAAAACAAGGACCGCATCGCCGACACCATGGCGACGTTCCTGCGCGACAATTTCCTGACGCCGCAAGTGGTCGCGCGCCGGGTGGCCGGGTTCAACATCGCCGGAACCTTGTCGCAGTATCTCGCGCAGCCCGATCGCGATGGCGAGGCGCGGCTGCGGGAGGGGGCCGGCAGCCTGTTTGCCGATGTCCTTGAATCGCTGGATCCCGAACGGATCGGCGGCCAAGTGCGCGCCGGCCTGGCGCAGCAACTCGAGAAGATCGAGATCGCTCCGCTGCTCGGGCGCATGCTGGACGCGGCGATTGCCGACAAGCGCCACTTGCCGCTGATCGAAAGCGCGGCCCGTTGGGCGGGGCACACGCTCGAGGCGAACGAGGAACTAGTCCGCACGATGATCCGCGAGCGCGCCAATGCGCTGCTGCGCTGGACCGGGCTCGATGAACGCATTGCCAATTCGGTGCTCGACGGGCTCTACAAGCTGATGGCCGAGATGATCGTGATGCCCGACCATCCGCTGCGGTTGAAGATCGATTCGATGTTGCAGGAGCTCGCGTGGAAGCTCGTCCACGATCCGGTCACGCAAGAGCGGGTCGAACGCGCCAAGCGCGAAATGCTTGCCAATCCGGCGATCGGCGATTGGTGGCAGGCGGTGTGGGAACGCATTCGCCGGTCGCTGATCGATGCCGCGCGCAATCCCGATTCGGAGCTTGGCGGCCGGTTTGCCGGCATTCTGGTCGAGCTTGGCGGCGCGGTTCGCGACGATGCGCGGCTGCAGGTGCAGATCAATCGGTTTGCGCGTCGAACCCTGGTGGGCGCCGTCTCGCGTTATGGCGACGAGATCGTGCGTCTGGTATCCGAAACGGTGAAGCGCTGGGATGCGCAGACCGTGACGGGAAGGATCGAGGGGGCCGTGGGACGCGACTTGCAATTTATCCGGATCAACGGAACGCTGGTTGGGGGGCTGGTCGGCCTGGCGATCCACGGCTTGGACATGCTGCTGTGAACGCCGCGCCCTTGCTCAAGACCGAGCGCTTCGATCTGTGGAAGCCGCGCGTCTCGGACCTTGGTGGCTTGTGCCGACTGGTCGCCGACGCAGAAACGCGCCGCTATCTCGGCCACACTGGCCGCGACGAGAAATCGCAATGGGAGCGCCTTATGCGCAACGCCGGCAGCTGGGCGCTGCACGGCTACGGCACTTTCATGGTCCGCCCGCGCGGTTCGGAGGATCTGATCGCTACGTGCGGCGTATTCCATTCCTGGCGCGGCTTCGGATCCGAGATCGGCATGGACGACGTTCCCGAAGCCGGCTGGATCGTGCGGCGCGATCACTGGGGGCAAGGCGTCGCAGGCGAAGTGATGGCTACGGTGATCGCCTGGTTCGACACCGAGATCGGCCCGCGCCGGATCGGCTGCATGATCGAGGAAGGCAACGAAGCCTCGCACCGGGTCGCCGCCCGACTGGGCTTTCGCCCTTACTGCGATTACGAGGCGACCGATACCGACGAGAAGGTGATGTTGAAGCTCTACGAGCGCGTGCCGGAAGCGGATTGAGCAGGGTTCCGCCCGGCTTGTCCGAATGCGCCTGGCGGGTCGTTCGCGCCGCCCCGGAAGCGATCATCGCGCTGAGGACGATAGTTCGCGGATCATGGTATGATGAAGCGCACCGTGTTCACGTAAAACGATGGCACCGCCTGTCCGTTGGCATTGAACGCCGGTTCGAATTTGGCGCGCTTCATCAGGTTATCGCACGTCGTGCGTCCGAAGGCCTGACTTTGGGAATAGGCACGCAAAACGGCGCAGTCGCTCGGCTTTCCGCCCGCATCGACCATCAGCCGGAACATGATGATGGCCTGTTGCCCTTTGCGCAACTGTTGCGTGGGATAGTCCATCGCCGCGATCCAATGCGCCGGACTTGTTTTCGGAACGGGGTGCCGGCGGAGCGTAGCCTGTTCGGCGGGATCGAGACCCCACTGCTTGACCAGATCCACCGTGCATGCACGCAGCGCTGCGAAGGGAGCCGCCAGCGAATTGGTCGCGAGCTGCACGCTGCCCCGGCGCGTGGCGATTACGATGGAATCGGCGGCCTTCTCCATGTCCGGAGTGACCTTTGGCGCTTGTCCTTTGTCTTTGTCATTGTCTTCGTCATCCGCTTCCTCGCCCGTGATAGAAGACGTGGTCAGGAAGATGACGGCGACGTCACTGGAAGTCCTCGCCAAGACCATCTTCCCCTTGAAATCGCGGGCAGGGTAGGGGCCGAAGCGAACTTCGAGGCGATCGTTGACGGTCACGGGTTCGAGCCATTTGCTGATCAGAACCAACTGGAAGCCATCACCCGGTGCGGCCTTCTCGAAGCGAATCGCAAAGGGATCCTGCTCGGAGCCGAAGCCGCGCGCCAACGTGCAAGTCGTCGGATTCCAGTCGGCGTTCCACGGCGTGATCGGGTTGAGAACAACGGGCGCATCCGCTTGCGCAGGATGGGCTGAAAGGAGCAGCGTTGCCGCCGCCATGGCAACCGCAACAGTTCGTGTGAAATCCATCGCGGTGCTCCTGGTCAGGGCAAGCGATACGCCATTTCGAACGATCGACAAAGAAAAACCCCGGCCATCTCTGGCCGGGGTCTGCGTATTCAACAGATGTCGACGCTCTTCAGAGCTTGCTGGTCAGTTCCGGCACGGCAGAGAACAAGTCGGCGACGAGGCCGATGTCCGCCACCTGGAAGATCGGCGCGTCCTCGTCCTTGTTGATGGCGATGATGGTCTTGGAGTCCTTCATGCCGGCGAGGTGCTGGATCGCGCCCGAGATGCCGATGGCGATGTAGACTTCGGGGGCGACGATCTTGCCGGTCTGGCCGACCTGGTAGTCGTTGGGCACGTAGCCCGCGTCGACCGCGGCGCGGCTCGCGCCGACGCCTGCGCCGAGCTTGTCGGCGAGCGGCAGGATCACTTCCTCGAACGTCGGCCCGTCCTTGAGCGCGCGACCGCCCGAGACGATGATCTTGGCGCTGGTCAGTTCCGGGCGCTCGCTTTCGGCCAGTTCGGCGCCGACGAAGCTCGAAAGCCCGGCATCGCCCGTTCCCGAAACGTCTTCGATCTCGGCTGAGCCGCCGGTCGCATCGGCCTTCTCGAAGGCGGTGCCGCGCACGGTGATGACCAGCTTGGCATCGCTCGATTCGACGGTGGCGATGGCGTTGCCGGCATAGATCGGACGCGTGAAGGTCTTCTCGCCTTCGACCGACAGGATGTCGGACAGCTGCATCACGTCGAGCAGCGCGGCGACGCGCGGCGCGACGTTCTTGCCGGTGGTGGTGGCGGGAAACAGCACCGCGTCGTGATGGCCCATGAGGTCGGCCACGAGCGGGGCGACGTTCTCGGCCAAAGCGTGTTCGAAAGCGGCGTCGTCGGCGAGGTGGACCTTGCCCACGCCCGCGATCTGCGCGGCGGCTTCGGCGACAGCGCGGCAGCCCGATCCGGCGACCAGCAAGTGCACTTCACCCAGCTTGGCAGCGGCAGTCACCGTGGACAGAGTCGCGTCCTTCACCGTGGCATTGTCATGTTCGACCCAGACGAGAGTCTTCATCGGTTCGTTCCTTTCCCGGCAGTCGTCTCAGACGACGCCCATGTCCTTGAGCTTGGCGACGAGCGCATCGACGTCCTCGACCTTGATGCCGGCCTGGCGAACCGGCGGCTCGGAGACCTTGAGGGTCTTGAGGCGCGGCGCCACGTCGACGCCGAAATCGGCCGGGCTCTTGGTGTCGAGCGGCTTCTTCTTCGCCTTCATGATGTTGGGCAGCGAGGCATAGCGCGGCTCGTTGAGGCGCAGGTCGGTGGTGACCACCGCCGGCATCGTGAGCTTGACCGTCTCGAGACCGCCGTCGACTTCGCGCGTCACCGAAACGGCATCGCCCTCGATCACGACCTTGCTGGCGAACGTGCCTTGCGGCCGGCCGAGCAGCGCGGCGAGCATCTGGCCGGTCTGGTTGGAATCGTCGTCGATCGCCTGCTTGCCCAGGATCACCAGGCCCGGCTGTTCCTCGTCGACGATCGCCTTGAGGATCTTGGCAACCGCGAGGGGCTCCACTTCGGCATCGCCGGCATCGACCAGGATCGCGCGATCGGCGCCCATCGCCAGCGCGGTGCGCAGCGTTTCCTGCGCCTTGGCGGGGCCGACCGAGACCGCGACGATCTCTTCTGCCGAACCGGCCTCCTTGAGGCGGATGGCTTCCTCGACGGCGATTTCGTCGAACGGATTCATGCTCATCTTGACGTTGGCAAGGTCGACGCCCGAACCGTCGGACTTGACCCTTGGCTTGACGTTATAATCGATCACCCGCTTTACGGGCACGAGGATCTTCATGGATTCACGTCCTCTCGGTTAATGATGCGCAGACAGGCTCTAGCCGCGCTATTAAATCGGATTGCGTGCACCCCATCGCGTGACGCGCGGGCGGCGTCAAGACCCGCCAAGGGGCGGTTTCGTCATATCGGCGGGCGAAAACACGCCTGCCAGCGGTGCGCGGCAGCGGCATCCCGCAAGACCCGATTGCTATGCCTTGATATAGACGGCCTCGATTCCCGAGCCGAGCCCGGTCAGCCGCAGCCCGCCGTTGACCGCCCGCTTCGCGAACGCCAATCCGCGATGGGAGGCCACGGTGGCTTGGGCCTTGTCGGAAACGGCCTGTTCGGACACGTTTCCCAAGGCCTTGCCGAAACGCCCCTTCTTGAGCGCCTGGACGACCCGAAACGGGCTGATGTTGCGCGTGATCAGGCTGTCCTGCCTGAAACCGGCGCTCCGCAGGCCTTTGTCCAGCGTGTCCGGCGTCCAGTAGGTGATATGTTCGGGCCACATCAGCATGCCCCAGCTTGGACCGATGATCCGGCGCTCCAGCGAATCGAAATTGGGCGTGGTGATATAGACCGCACCGCCGGGGCGCAGCAGCCGGTGGATGGTGTTCAAGGCCTCGCGGGTTCGATTGGTATGCTCGATGACTTCGGTGAACACGATCACGTCGAAGGCATTTTCGGGGGCGCCGTCGGGCGACAGTCCACCGGCATACGTCTTGAAGCCCTTGGCCTCCAGATAGGCACACATCTCGGGACTGAATTCGGTCGCGTGACAGGAAAAGCCGGCGGTCCTGAAATGTTCGAGGAAGCGGCCCGCTCCTGCCGCAATATCGAGGACTCGTCCGGTTTGCCGGAAGCGGGTCAATCGCTCGACGACCGCGCGTTCGTTCTCGATGCTCAGGGGCGTTCGTGCGGCATCCTCGGCGGCATAATCGTAGCGCGCATAGACGCGCGCGTAATCCTCAGGCGTGGGATCGAGCAGCGAGAAGGTGAAATCGCAGCTGCGGCAGCGGACGAGGAAATCCTTCTCGTAGCGCTGCAGCGGGGTGATCGCATTCCCCGCGGTCGGCGTGGAGCACAGCGGACAGGCCGGCAGGGGTTGGGCGGGGAGCGGTTGGGGCGGGGCCATGGCTCACGGTAGACCCCGCGCGATCTCCGTCAACGACAAAGCAAAGGGCCCGCCGTTTCGCAACGGCGAGCCCTCCGAATTCGCAACCGATAAAGGTCAGGCGACCGCCTTGACCTCCGCGACGATCTTACGCGCGGCATCGCCGAGATCGTTCGCGGGAACGATGGCGAGGCCCGAGTTGGCTAGGATTTCCTTGCCCTTGTCGACATTGGTACCCTCGAGGCGCACGACCAGCGGCACCGAAAGGTTCACGTCCTTCGCCGCCGCGACGATGCCCTCGGCGATGACGTCGCACTTCATGATGCCGCCGAAGATGTTGACGAGGATGCCCTTCACGTTGGGATCGCCCAGAATGATCTTGAACGCCGCGGTCACCTTCTCGGTGGTGGCGCCGCCGCCGACGTCGAGGAAGTTCGCCGGGAACATGCCGTTGAGCTTGATGATGTCCATCGTCGCCATGGCGAGGCCGGCGCCGTTGACCATGCAGCCGATGTCGCCGTCGAGCTTGATGTAAGCGAGGTCGTACTTGCTGGCTTCGATCTCGGCGGGATCTTCCTCGGTCTCGTCGCGCAGTTCCATCACGTCGGGGTGACGGTAGAGCGCGTTCGAATCGAAGCTCATCTTGGTGTCGAGCACGAGCAGGTTGCCGTCCTCGGTCTCCACTAGCGGGTTGATCTCGAGCATCGCGCAGTCGAGATCGACGAACGCGGTGTAGAGCTGCTTCGCCAGCTTCTGCGCCTGCTTGTTGAGATCGCCGGTGAGCTTGAGGCCGAACGCGACCGCGCGGCCGTGGTGCGGCTGAAAGCCCTCGGCCGGGTCGATCGTGATGGTCACGATCTTCTCGGGCGTCGAATGCGCGACTTCCTCGATGTCCATGCCGCCTTCGGTCGAGACGATCATCGCGACGCGGCCGGTGGCGCGGTCGACGAGCATCGAAAGGTAGTATTCCTTGGCGATGTCGACGCCGTCGGTCACGTAGAGGCGATTGACCTGCTTGCCCGCGTCACCCGTTTGAATGGTGACGAGCGTATTGCCGAGCATTTCCTTGGCGTTGGCTTCGACTTCCTCGATCGACTTGGAGAGCCGCACGCCGCCCTTGGCATCGGGGCCGAGTTCGGTGAACTTGCCCTTGCCGCGGCCGCCCGCGTGAATCTGGGCCTTCACCACGTAAAGCGGCCCGGGCAGCTTCTTGGCGCCTTCGACCGCTTCTTCCACGGTCAGCGCCGCATGCCCCGCCGGAATACCGATACCGTACTTCGCGAGCAGTTCTTTGGCCTGGTATTCATGAATGTTCATTGATGGGTCGCTTTCTGCTGGTGGGGCCGGTGCAGGCGCGCATGAGCCTATTGCAGTGCCGCATAAGCACATCACCCCGCGCTTGAAAAGGCCTCGAAGCTACCCGATTTCGTGTTCTGACAGGAAGGTTGGTCCCTATCATGCTCCCCGAATTCCCTAATGCGCGTGTCGCCACACGGTGATCGATCGCGCGCGCCTCGAATCGCTCGTGCGCGAAGCCGGCCGAATCGCGCTCGCCAGCTGGCCCGGCGACGGCCACGCCTGCGAGGTGTGGGACAAGGGCGACGATAGCCCGGTTTCCGCCAGCGACATCGCGGTCGATTCGTTTCTCAAGCGCGAACTGGCAGCGCTGCTGCCGGCGGCGGCGTGGCTCTCCGAGGAGACAGCGGACAATGCCGATCGTCTCGACAAGCAGCTCGTCTGGCTGGTCGATCCGATCGATGGCACGAGGGATTACATCCGCGGGCGCGACGGTTGGGCCGTCTCGGTCGCCCTGGTGAACGCGAATCGCCCGCTGATGGCAGCGCTGTTCGCGCCCGCGCGTCGGCGAGAGGAAGGCGGGGAGTTCTGGTGGGGCGAAGCCGGACGCGGCAGTACGCGCAATGGCCTGCCGCTGGCGGCCAGCACACGCCCTGATCTGCCCGGAGCGCGGGTGCCGGCGACCACGCTCTCGCGCGAGGATGAGGACCTGGTGATGGTGCCGCAGCCCAATTCCATCGCGCTGCGCATCGCGATGGTGGCCGCCGCCGAAGCCGATTTGCTGGCGACACTGCGGTGGGGCTTCGAATGGGATATCGCCGCCGCCGGCCTGATCGCGCGCGAGGCCGGAGCCGCCGTCACCGATGCCTTCGGCAAGCCGCTCGGCTACAACAAGCGCGATCCGCGCGCGTTTGGTGTCCTGTGCACATCGCCCGCGATACACCCGGCGGCAGTGGCGCGGCTGGAAGAGCGGGCGCGGCGCTATTCGGCCTGACGTTTCCGAAGGCTTGAATGGAATGCCGATTCGCCACGCGTCATCTGCACGCGGCGAAATTCCGATTTATGTGGCCAGGGCGCCACTGGGGCGCGATCCGGTGCGCGCCAGCAGGACGAAGACGATCGCGGTGAGCCCGCAGCCGGCGCTCATCGCCGCGATGACGGGACCGTAGCCACCCATTCCATCGCGCAGCACGCCGACGAGGGGCGGCACGCCGAACGTCAGCGGCAGCGTCAGCATTTGAAACAGTCCAAGCACGCGCGGCAAGGTTTCCTGACCGAACAAGCGCGCCGACAGCATGTTGACCGCCGGAAAGACGCCCGCGCCCGCCGCCCCCAGGGCGAGGCTGCACATCGCCATCAGCGCGAAAGTGGTCGTTCCCATCAGCACCAGCCAGCTGGCGGCCAGCGCAATAGCAAGCAAGGCCAGCGCCGGCGCGGCGCCCAGCCTGCTGCATAGCGCGCCGATTGCCAGTGCGCCGAACACGGCCGACCCGCCCAGAATCGAGAGCAGGGCCGCTGCTTCGGCCGCCGCGATACCGCGTTCCGCCGCGACCGCCGCCAAATGCGAGACGCCGGTGATGCCGATCGCGCCGAGAAAGCCGGCGCCCACGCAAATGGCCCAGAACGATGGAGTTCGCAGCAGTTGTCGGGCGGGGAGCATCAAATCGGGCTTAGGCGCATGCGCTTGCGAGGACGCCGGGGCACTGCGTGCTGGCCTGTCCGCGACGCCCAACATGAAGGGGATGATCGCGATGTGCAGCGCTGCGAGCATCAGCATGAAGGATGTCAGACCATGATCGCGGATCACCACCATGCCCACCATCGGCAGCAGGGCGACGATGAGCGGGGTGTTGGCGATACCAAGGGCCATGCCCGGATTATGCGCATACCAGTTGCTGGCAAGAATGCTGGACGGGAAGGGGCCGAACATCGCGAAGCCGATGCCCACCGGAAGCGCGTAAAGCAGCAGAACCACGGTCATACTGGGCGCAAAGGCGAGCAGCGCATAGCCGCTCGCGGAAAGCAGAAGGCCAGCCATCATCGTCCAGCGAAGGCCGATGCGGCCGATCAGGGCTCCGATCGCGGGGCCAGCCAGCCCGAACACCAAGACACAGAGGGACAGGGCCAGTGCTACGGTCCCGGTGCTGGCGCCATAAGCGCGTTGCAACGGCAAGGCCGCAACGCCGAAGCCGCCGAAAGCGCAACCAACCGCGACATTTTGCGCCAGGAACGCCCGCAGGACCATCATTCGCGCCTTGCCCGTCGGACCATGCGGAGCCGATGGTTCGAGTGTGACGTCCTGTGGCTTTGCCATAGCGCTGATATGTCCTCCCCGCCGCGGACCGCTCATTGTCGCGCGGCATCCCCGATAGTCTTCATATTGCCCGCTTCGCGTAACAATTGAAGTTTCGCATCTCGCGAATGTCTATGTTCTTCCGCCGGACAATAGCGAGATGCGTAAAGGCGGCAAGCGGTTTGCGCCCTTCTTTTGCGCAGTTATCGGGGCGATGGCCAATATGGTCATGACCAAGATCTGCATGGAAGATGCGGGCGCCCACCTCGCGCTGGCCGCTCCCGCTTCGCTTCGGCACGACACGCCCGCGCTATCCGCAATTGAGCAAGGGTATCGCCAGTCGATCGGACAGACCATCAACGGCGGCACCAGCGAAGTGCATCACGGAATCATCGCCCGACATGGACTGGGTTTGCCGCGCGGCTAATCCGTCTGACGCCGCTCTAGGCAGCGTGGTGCATGGGCCTGACGAAACTAAAAGGGGCCGGCGTTTCCGCCAGCCCCCGATCGGTTCATCACACGCTGGCTTTAGCGCGCGGAATTGACGTCGTCGGTCGAAACCGGCGTGATCTTGATTTCGACACGGCGGTTGGCCGCGCGACCCTGCTCGGTGGTGTTGTCCGCGATCGGGTAGGTTTCGCCCATGCCCTGCGCCTGGATACGAGCCGAATTGACCCCCTGCGCGATCAAGTAGCGCGCGACCGCATCGGCGCGGCGCTTGGACAAGTCCATGTTGTAGCTGTCCGAACCGGTCGAATCGGTGTGACCGTAAACGTCGATCAGGCTGTTGGGATACTGGTTCATGCTCTGCGCAACGCGGCTGAGCGTCGTCTGGAACGAGGGCGAGATCGCCGTCGAATCGACCGCGAACGTCACGTCCGGCAAGTTGAGCAGGATGCCGTCGCCCGTATCGGAAACGTCGACGCCCGAACCGGCGGTCTGTTCCTTGAGCTCGCGGATCTGCTTGTCCTTCTGGTACCCGATCGCGCCGCCCGCGACGCCGCCGATGCCGGCACCGAGGATACGGGCGGTCTTGCCGCCGATCACGCTTCCCAGCAGATAGCCGAGCCCGGCGCCGCCGACGCCGCCGATCGCGGTGCGCGAGATTTTCTGCTCGCCGGTGTTGGGATCGGTGACGCAGGCCGAGACCGTAACCAGCGCAAGCGCGGCGGCGGCAGATGTAAGCAGGCGGGATTTCTTCATGGCTTTATGGCCTTTCGGTAGGTGACGCGTAACGGCGCTTTGCGTGCAGTAGTGAACATGAATGCCAAGCGAATGACGGTGCGAACAACGCCCAGGCGCACCACCTGTTCCAGTCTTCTGGTGCGATCGTGGACAAGAACCATGCGATCCTGGCTTCGCGTTCGGGCAAATCTCTGCTAGCGGGGCCGCATTGTGACGCCCTTTCCCTGGCCTGACCTCCTCATCATCGTCGGTTTGATCCTGCTCAACGGCCTGTTTGCCATGTCCGAGCTGGCGATCGTGTCCGCACGCACCGCGAAGCTGCAGATGAGCGCCGAACGGGGCAGCGGCGCGGCCAAGACCGCACTCGCCTTGGCCGCCGACCCCGGTAAATTCCTTTCGACCGTGCAGATCGGCATCACGCTGGTCGGCATCATCGCCGGCGCCTACTCGGGCGCCAGCCTTGGCGGTCCGGTAGGAGAGCGGCTTGCGCAAGTGGGCGTTCCCCAGCAATTCGCGAACGAGGCGGGCTTCGCGCTGGTCATCGTGCTGACGACGTACGGCAATCTCGTCATCGGCGAGCTCGTGCCCAAGCAAGTCGCGCTGCGGGCGGCGGAAGCCATCGCGATCGTGATGGCGCGTCCGATGGCGCTGCTGGCCCGGATCATGGCGCCGTTCGTCTGGCTGCTCGAACGGTCGTCGAACTTCCTCCTGCGGATCCTGCGGGTGAACCGCGCGGGCGACCAGCGCATCACTGCCGAAGAACTGCAGATGATCTTCGCCGAAGCGACCCGTTCGGGCGTGATCGAGGAAGAAGAGCGGGCGATGATGTCGGGCGTGCTCAGGCTCGCCGAACGTCCCGTGCGCGAACTGATGACGCCGCGCACCGAAATCGACTGGCTCGACGTGGGGTCCGACGAGGAGGAACTGCGCGACATGATCCTGTCGACGCCGCACTCCCTGCTGCCGGTGGCGGCGGGGTCGGTCGACAAGATCGTGGGCGTGCTCAAGGTGCGCGACGTGCTCGCCTCGCTGATCGATGGGCGCGATGTCGTGATTTCCTCGCTGATCAAGAAGGCCGAAGTCATTCCCGATCAGCTCGACGCGATCGACGTGCTGCGCAAGCTGCAGGTGGCCGAAGTGCCGATGGCGATGGTGCATGACGAGTACGGCCATTTCGATGGGATCGTCACGCCGACCGACGTGCTGACCGCGATCGCGGGCACCTTTGTCAGCCACCAGGACGAAGGCGACGATCCGCTGCTGGTCGAGCGCGAGGATGGCTCTCTGCTGGTCTCGGGCGGGATGCCGGTCGATTCGCTGGCCGAACGGCTGCGAATTTTCCTGCCCGAAGATCGCGAATTCGCGACGGCGGCAGGCTACGTGCTCGCGGTGATGAAGAAAGTGCCGCGCGAAGGCGAATACTTCATCGAACAGCGCTGGCGCTTCGAAGTCGTCGACATGGACGGCCTGCGGATCGACAAGCTGCTCGTCGCGCAAGTCCCGAGCGACGACGAAGAGGACGACGCTGCGGGCGACTGAGGGCTTGCCTGGGCGGGTTCGGTGGGCCTCGGGAACGAAGCACCGGGCCTCAGCGCCGAAGACTTCGCCGGGACTGGCGCCGGGCGTAATCTCACGACCCACCACGCCCGTCATGCTGAACTTGTTTCAGCATCCATTTCGCCATCCGCACAGGTCTGGACCAAGAGGCACCATGGATACTGAAACAAGTTCAGCATGACGATTAGGGGGGAGGCTAGCGGCTTTCACCACCGTCACCCCGGACCTGATCCGGGGTCCCGCTCACTGGTGGCTGCGCTCAACCGTCGCGATCCGACGCCGCGCTGTCCTACACCGCCCGCAGCCCATACTATACGCAGCGATGACCCACGACGCATCCTGGACGAAAACGCCGCGCGCAAGTGTCACCCTGGCGAATCGCCAACTTTCCCAGGAAATTCAAGGCATTGGCCTCGCGCGGCAGGGTGACAAGGTGTCACCTTTGTCACCTTCGGACGGCCTCGATACGCCCGATCACCCGTGGGCGACCGAGCCGCGCCGGCGCTTACGCCCCGAGCGTGGCCTGTGCGTCGCGGCCGTCGCCTTCCGGAGCGGAAAGGATCTGGCGCGTGATCTGGCCCTTGGCGACGGTGTTGGTCTGCATGTCGCCGACCGTCGAGCGGATCGCCGGGGCCGGGGTGCCGGCGCGCGACAAGGTGTCGCTCTCGACCTGGCTGCGTGCGGACGGGCCGCCGAACAGCGCGTCGAGCGTCTGCTGCTGCAGCGCGCGCTCGGACGGACGCGGTTCGCCTTCCTTGGGCGGGCTCAGCGCGAAATCGGGCGGCACGATCAGCGGGGTCTGGCGCTGCACCGCGAATTCGTCGGGACGGTCGCGGTTGAACAGGCCGGTGCTGCCGCAGCCGGACAGGAGGACCGCGCCTGCACAGGCAAGCGCCAGAGTGGCGGGCTTGGTGGGAATGCGCATTGGTTCAACTCTCCGGGACGATGTCGGGCTCGCGGGCAGGATCGGGCTTTTCGCGCGAAAGCAGCGAGCGGGCAAGGATTATCAGGACGCCGATGGTGATGGCGGCATCGGCGATATTGAAGATCAGGAAGGGGCGGAACTCGCCGAAATGCAGATCGGCATAATCGACGACGTAGCCATAAAGATAGCGGTCGCGGATGTTGCCGAGCGCGCCGCCGAGGACCAGCGCCAGCGCGGCAATGTCGATCAGCTTGCGCTCGCGCAGCATCCACACGAACACGAACAGCGCGATCGCGCTCGTCATCGCCACCAGGATCCAGCGCATCTCGACCGAGGTCGCGGTCAGCATGCCGAGCGACACGCCGTAGTTCTCGGTCCAGCGCAGATCGAAGAACGGCAGCAGCTCGTAGAGGCGTATCTCGTTGAGATGCAATCCGTTGCGAACCCAGAGCTTCACCGCTTGATCGATGATGAAGATCGCAAGCGCGAAGGCGAGGCCGATCACCCGGTTGCGTGCGACCGGCGTCACGCGGTGGCATCCATTTCGGCGACGACAGCCTCGCAACGATCGCACAACGCGCCGTCCTCGGACACTTCGGGCAAATGCCGCCAGCAGCGGCCGCATTTGGCATCGTCGGTCGGGGTCACGCTCACGGTTTTTGCTTGGCCACGGCGCACTGTCCCGGTGATGAACAGCTCGGCCAGATCGACCTCAGAGAAGCCCGAGGGCACGCCCGCATCCGGCACCGTGACCTCGGCCTGCAGGCTCGAGCGCACGACCTTGTCGCGGCGCAGCGGCTCGATCGCCTCGGTCACGTCCTCGCGCAAGTCGCGCAGCGCCGTCCAATCCTCGCTGGTGGATGAGACCGAAGGCACCTCAGGCCATTCGAGCAAATGCACGCTGCCGCCATCGGGATAACGCGTGCCCCAAACCTCCTCGGCGGTGAAGACCAGCACAGGCGCGGCATAGCGCACCAGCGCGTGGAACAGCGTGTCGAGCACCGTGCGGTAGGCCCGGCGCTTCGTGTCGGTCGGCGCGTCGCAGTAAAGGCTGTCCTTGCGGATATCGAAGAAGAACGCGGACAAGTCCTCGTTGCAGAACTCGACCAGCGCGCGGACGTAATCGTTGAACTCGAAATCATCGACCGCCTGGCGCAGCTCCGCATCAAGCTCGCCCAGCAGCGCCAGCACGTAGCGTTCCAGCTCGGGCATTTCGCTCACCGGGACGCGCTCGGCGTCGTCGAAATCGGCGAGCGCGCCGAGCAGGTAGCGGAACGTGTTGCGCAGCTTGCGGTACTGGTCGCCGACGCCTTTGAGGATTTCGTCGCCGATGCGGTGGTCCTCGGTGTAATCGACCGACAGCGCCCACAGGCGGATGATGTCGGCGCCGTACTGCTCCATGACCTTGAGCGGGCTGACGGTGTTGCCCTTGGACTTGGACATCTTCTCGCCCTTGGCATCCATGGTGAAGCCGTGGGTGAGTACCGCCTTGTAAGGCGCGTGGCCGCGCGTCGCGCACGATTCGAGGAGCGAGGACTGGAACCAGCCACGATGCTGGTCCGAACCTTCGAGATAGAGGTCGGCGGGCGGGCCTTCGTAGCCTTCCGGTCGCAAGAGGTCAGGCCACTTACCGCTTTCGAGCACGAAGGCGTGAGTCGAACCCGAATCGAACCAGACATCGAGAATGTCGGAGACGCGCTCGTAATCCTCGGCGGAATATTCGTTGCCGAGGTACTCCTGCGCGCGGGCGTCGGTCCAGGCATCGACCCCGCCTTCGCGTACCGCGGCGACGATGCGGGCGTTCACCGCCGGATCGGCGAGGTACTGGCCGGTCTTGCGATCGACGAACAGCGTGATCGGCACGCCCCAGGCGCGCTGGCGCGAGAGCACCCAGTCGGGCCGCCCCTCGACCATCGCGCCGATGCGGTTGCGACCCTTGGCTGGCACGAAGCGCGTATCGGCGAGCGCCTGCATCGCGGTCTGCCTGAGCGTCCTCCCAGCGGAAGCTGGGATCTCTTCCGGCGTCGCGCCTGGTTGGCCAGCGGCCCCAGCTTTCGCTGGGGCGACGGACGGCTCCTTGTCCATCGGCACGAACCACTGCGGGGTGCAGCGGAACACGACCTTGGCCTTCGAACGCCAGCTGTGCGGATAGCTGTGCTTATAGTCGGCGGATGCCGCGAGAAGCTTGCCGCTTTCCTGGAGGTCGAGGCAGATCGGCCCGTCGGGCGCGTTGAACTTGGGATTGATGACCGAGCCTTGACCGCCAAGCCACGCCCAGTCGGTGCGATACTTGCCGTCGCCTTCGACGGCGAAAACGGGTTCGAGACCATGCGCCTTGCACAAGTCGAAGTCGTCCTCGCCGTGATCGGGCGCCATATGGACGAGGCCTGTGCCGCTCTCGGTGGTGACGAAGTCGCCGGGCAGGAACGGGCGCGGACGCAGGAAGAATTCGGCCAGGGGCGAAGCAGCGTCGATGTTGAGGGCGTCGCTTGCTCCCTCCAATTCGTCATCCCCTTCGCGGGACTGACGAAAGAAGTTCGCCATCGGATGCCGCGCGACTGTTCCCGCCAGATCCTTGCCCATGATCGACTTGAGCGCGGTGACGGTGCCTTGCGTGTCGCCCATGGTGTAGACCACCGGATGGCCAATGCGCGCTCCGAAGGCTTCCGCCAGGTCCATCGCCACCAGCAGCGTATAGGGAGCGGCCATCTCGTCGAAGCGCAGCAGCACGTATTCGACCTCGGGACCATAGGCGATCGCCTGGTTGACGGGGATCGTCCACGGCGTGGTCGTCCAGATCACCGCATGGGCGCCGACCAGGTCCTCGATCGGGCTTTCGGTGATTTCGAAGGCGACGTCGATCTGGGTCGAGACGATGTCCTCGTACTCGACTTCGGCTTCGGCGAGCGCGGTCTTCTCCACCGGCGACCACATCACCGGCTTGGCGCCGCGATAGAGCTGGCCGGATTCGGCGAATTTCATCAGCTCGGCCACGATGGTCGCTTCGGCTGCATAATCCATCGTCAGGTAGGGGTGATCCCAGTCACCTCCGACGCCGAGACGCTTCAATTGCTCGCGCTGAACATCGACCCACTTCTGCGCATAGGCGCGGCATTCGGCGCGGAATTCCTCGGCCGGGACCTCGTCCTTGTTCTTCTTTTTCTTGCGGTACTCTTCCTCGACCTTCCACTCGATCGGCAAGCCGTGGCAGTCCCAGCCGGGCACGTAAGGCGCGTCCTTGCCAAGCAGGGTCTGGGTGCGCACCACCATGTCCTTGAGGACGTGGTTGAGCGCGTGGCCAACATGGATATCACCGTTGGCGTAAGGCGGACCGTCGTGGAGAATGAACTTCTCGCGACCTTCGCGCGCCTCGCGCAACCGGCGATACTGATCGTCCGCGATCCAGCGCGCGAGAATGCCGGGCTCCTTCTGCGGCAGGCCGGCCTTCATCGGGAAATCCGTCTTCGGCAGGAAGACGGTGTTTCTGTAGTCGCGCTCTTCGCTCATGGTGCCCGCTTTGAATCTAAAGCAGCGCACCTAGAAGTTTGCGCGCGGTCTCGCAATCCCGCTCCATCTGCGCGCTCAATGCGTCCAGACTGTCGAACTTGGCCTCGGGGCGCAGGAAGTGGTGGAAGCCGACTTCGATTTCCTCGCCGTAGAGTTCGCCGTCGAAATCGAAGAAGTGCGGTTCGAGCAGTTCCTTGGGCGGATCGAAGGTCGGGCGCACGCCGAGATTGGCGGCACCGATCACCTGGCGCCCGCCGGGGAGCAGGCCAGTGACGGCATAGATGCCGTAGCGCGGCCGCAGATAGGTGCCGAGGTCGAGGTTGGCCGTGGGATAGCCGATCGTGCGCCCCAGCTTGTCGCCGTGCTGCACGGTCGCGCGAATGGCGAAGGGCCGCGTCAGCAGGCGGCGGGCGGTGGCGCAGTCCCCCGCCTTGAGTGCCTCGCGGATCCGGCTCGACGAAATCGGACCGTCCGCATCGAGCACGGCGGGCACGGCGCGCGTTTCCATGCCCAGCGGTTCGGCAAGTTCGCGCAGCGATTGCGCGGTGCCGCTGCGGCCCTTGCCGAAAACGAAGTCCTCACCCGTCACGATGCCCGCGAACTGGAGATGCGCGTGGATCACGTCTTCGACCCAGCGCGACGCCGGCATGCCGGCGATGCTCTCGTCGAAGTGGAACACCAGCATGGCATCCGCCCCCGCCGCGGCGAAATGTTCCTGGCGCTGGTCGAGCGTGGTCAGGCGGAACGGGGCGGTGTCGGGCTGGAAATAGCGCACCGGATGCGGATCGAACGTCGCCACGACCGCCGGGCGGCCTTCCGCGCGCGCCCAGCGTACGGCTTCGCCGACGACCATTTGGTGGCCCTGATGAAAACCATCGAAGTTGCCCAGCGCAAGAATCGCGCCGCGCAAGGTTTCGGGCATGGGTTCGCGGTGATCGAGACGAATCATGGTCGGGAGCGAGCTATAGGGCCTATGTCGCGCGGACGTAACTGACGAATGCGTACCCCGGGGTGCCGTCTGCGGCCGCGTGGCTCTCGCGGCGGACTGCGCGCCATTCGGGGCCCAGCGGCGGAAGGTGGGTATCGCCTTCGTAGTCGGCATGGATTTCGGTCAGTTCGATCCGGTCGGCATGGTCCATCATCGCGGCGTAGATTTGCGCCCCGCCGATGACCGCGACTTCGCCGTCGCCCGCCAGCGCCAGGGCTCCCGAAGGGGCATGCGCGATATCGACGCGCGGATCGCGCCAATCGGTGTCGCGCGTCAGAACGATGTGGCGACGTCCGGGCAGCGGCCTGCCGAGGCTTTCGAAAGTCTTGCGACCCATGATCATCGACTTGCCCATCGTCAGCCGCTTGAAGTGCTTGAGGTCGGCCGGGATATGCCAGGGCAGCGTACCATCGCGCCCGATCGTGCCGTTCGCGGCGCGCGCGTAGATGAAAACGACTTCGCGCGCCATGTCAGGCCGTCAACCGGGTGAGATGACCCATTTTGCGGCCGGGGCGGATATCCGCCTTGCCGTAAAGGTGCAGATGGTTCGCCGGATCGGCGAGCAGCGCCTGCCAGTCCGCCACGTCCTCGCCGATCAGGTTGCGCATCTCGACGCCGGGCGCGACCAGCCCGGTTTCGCCCAGCGGCAGGCCGCAGATCGCGCGGATGTGGTTTTCGAATTGCGAGATCGTCGCGCCTTCGATCGTCCAATGCCCCGAATTGTGCACGCGCGGCGCCATCTCGTTGAACACCGGCCCTGCCTCGGTCGCGAAGAATTCCAGCGTCAGCACGCCGACATAGCCGAGCCCTTGTGCGACCTGGGCGGCCAGCTCGCGAGCGGCGGGAACCTGGGCCATGACCGCGGCGGGTGCGGGTAGGGAGGAATGCGCGAGAATTCCGTCCTCGTGCCGGTTGCGCGCCGAATCGTAGAACGCGAGCGATCCGTCCGTGCCGCGCGCGAGGATCACCGAGAATTCGGCGAAGAAGTCGACAAAGCCTTCGTAGACCATCGGCACGTCGGGCACGTCGAGCGCGGCGGCCTCCGCGGCCGAGCCGATGCGCCACTGGCCCTTGCCGTCGTAGCCGTCGCGCCGCGTCTTGAGGATGCCGGGGGTGCCGATCTCGCGCAGTGCGGCGGCGAGATCGTCCGCGCTGTCGACCGGGGCATAAGGCGCGGGCGTGCCGCCGAGTTCGCTGACGAAGCGCTTTTCCGCCAAGCGGTCCTGCGCGGTCTCGAGCGCGCGCGGGTGCGGCCGCAAGGGCACTTCGCCGACAGCGGCGAGCGGGCCCACGGGCACGTTCTCGAACTCGTACGTGATGACCGCGCAGTCGTGGGCGAAGCGCGCCATCGCCGCCGCATCGTCCCAGGGGGCGCAAGTGAACTGCGCGGCAACATCGGCCGCGCCCGAATCCGCCTCGGGCGCATAGATATGGCAACGATAACCGAGCTGTGCCGCCGCGACCGCCAGCATCCGGCCGAGCTGGCCGCCACCAAGAATGCCGATCGTCTCGCCGGGAGGAATCATGCGGACCGGTCTTGGTGGCTCTTCGACAAGCTCGCAAGCATCAGGCCGGACGCTCCGCGACACGCTCCGTCTGGGCGGCGCGCCAGGCCTTGAGTCGGTCGGCCAGCGCGGCGTCCGTGGTCGCCAGGATCGCGGCGGCCAGCAGCCCGGCGTTGGTCGCGCCCGCCTCGCCAATCGCCAGCGTGCCCACGGGAATGCCGGCGGGCATCTGCACGATCGACAGCAGGCTGTCCTGCCCCGAAAGCGCCTTGGACCTCACCGGCACGCCGAGCACCGGCAAATGCGTCATCGCGGCAATCATGCCCGGCAGATGCGCGGCGCCGCCCGCGCCCGCGATCACCACCTTGAAACCTTCGTCCGCGGCGCCCTCGGCGAATTCCACCAGCCGCTTGGGCGTGCGGTGGGCGGAGACGATCCGCGCATCGTATGCGACGTCGAGCGTCTCCAGAACCTGCGCGGCGCATTCCATGGTCGGCCAGTCGGACTGGCTGCCCATGACGATCGCGACGGGAACGGCAGGCGCTGCGCTCAACTCAACGCTCCGATAGGTAGTAGCGGTCGAGCACATTCAGCTCCTCGTCCATTTCGTAGACGATCGGCTGGCCGGTTGGGATCTCGAGGCCGGTGATCTCGTCGTCCGAAATGCCGGAAAGATGCTTCACCAGCGCGCGCAGCGAATTGCCGTGCGCGGATACCAGCACGGTCGATTTCGCGCTCGCCTTGAGGTGCGGCACGATGCTGCTTTCGTAGTAGGGCAGCACGCGCGCGATCGTATCCTTGAGGCTTTCGGTCATCGGCACTTCGATCCGGGCATAGCGCGCGTCGGCCGACAGATCGAATTCACTGCCGCGTTCCTGCTCGGGCGGGGGCGTGTCGAAGCTGCGGCGCCACACGTTGACCTGCTCGTCGCCGTGCTTGGCGGCGGTCTCGGCCTTGTTGAGCCCGGTGAGACCACCGTAGTGCCGCTCGTTGAGGCGCCAGTCCTTGGTCTCGGGGATCCAGAGCAATCCCGCTGTCTCGAGCGCGAGATGCAGCGTCCGGATCGCGCGGGTCTGGTACGAAGTGAAGGCGACGTTGGGAATGACGTCCTTGGCCCGCATCAATTCGCCCGCGGCGCGGGCCTCGGCCTCGCCCTTTTCGGTGAGGTCCACGTCCCACCAGCCGGTGAAGCGGTTTTCGAGGTTCCACTGGCTCTGGCCGTGGCGGACAAGTACGAGGCGAGGCAAGGCATATGCTCCCTGGTTCAGGAGCGGCACCCCCTAGCTTTTCGGGTCGCTCTTGGGAAGGGCGCTCGATTCGTTTTCGGCGTCCGCGGCCGCTTCTATGGGGTTGTCCTGCCATTGCCGGGACTGCGCCTTGCGGCGGCGCAGGTTCTCGCGCAGCTTCGCGGCGAGGCGTTCCTCACGCGAAGCGGGGGCCTGACGTGAAGCGGGGGCGGAGCCTTCGGACATCGCCACCTCATGCCGCAATCGTACCGCGAGATGCAAGGCGCGCTTGACAATGACCCCTCTCGCGCACAATAGCGCCCGCCTGCCGAACAGCCCCGTTTCGCGCTGTCGGCGACCGTTTTCGCTGCTGTAGCTCAGTGGTAGAGCGCACCCTTGGTAAGGGTGAGGTCGGGAGTTCAATCCTCCCCAGCAGCACCACGGTCCCAGGCCCCGAAGGCCGCCGGTTGCGCCATCGGGCCAACCGCCCCGCATGAAATTGCTTTGCTTGAAAGACAACGCCTTGGCAGTCCCGCCGCAAATGCGATAGGGGCGCTCCACCGGGTGCGGGAAAAGGACGATTCGGTGGGGTTGATCACGCGTACGGGCAGGACCGGTTTTGCCGTCATGCTGGCAGTCGGAGCGGCGGTGGCTGCTGCGCCCGCGCAAGCCGATGTGCTCGAAGTCGGTACGGATGGTTATGCGTGGATCGCAGGCGGCCCGCAGCCATCTTCGCAGACCGACGGGGTGCTGACTCCGGATGAGATCGCCGCCTTCGCTCCCGATGGCGCCGCGTTGCACCCCCAGTCGTTGACCGAGGCGGTCGACGCGGCCGGCCCGGACCGCTGGCGGGCGCATGTCGCCGCGATGGCCGCCAAATACGATATCAGCCCGACGCTGCTCGAAGCCGTCGTCTGGCAGGAAAGCCGCTGGAACGAGCGCGCGGTCTCGCCGGTGGGTGCGCGCGGTCTCGCGCAGCTGATGCCCGGCACCGCGCGGCAGATGGGCGTCGATCCCGGCAACCCCGAAGCCAATCTCGAGGGCGGTGCGCGGTACCTGCGCATGCAGCTCGACGCGTTCGGCGGCGATATCGAGAAGGCGCTTGCCGCTTACAACGCCGGGCCCGGACGCGTGGTCCGTGCCGGCGGCATCCCCGCGATCCGCGAAACCCAGCTCTACGTCGCCTCGATCATGGCGCGGCTGACCGATCCGGTGCGCCAGTGACGCGCGTCCTGGCATCGGCGAGCCGTCTCGCAGCGCTGCTCGCGGCCTTCGTCGGGTTCGCGCCGGCCGCGATGGCGCAAACCGCCGATCCCGCCGGAAGCGGGCCGATCGTCAATGCCCTGGCCTGGCTCCAGGGGACGCTGCTGGGCAACGTCGCGACGGCGGTGGCCGTGATGGCGGTCGCCGCAGTGGGCTTCATGATGCTGACCGGACGGCTCAACTGGCGGTTCGGCGCGACGGTGATCATCGGCGTCTTCATTCTGTTCGGCGCGGGGGCGATCGTTACGGGCATCCAATCCGCGGCGGGAGGGTGAACGCAGGACGGGGATAAAAACCGGCCGGCGCGAAAAACCACCCGGCCACAGACTGGGGGGATCCGATGGCAATAACCGATCACGTCGATTTCAACGGCTTCATGGAAGGCGTCAAACGGCGCAATCCGCACCAGCCCGAGTTCGTGCAGGCGGTGCAGGAAGTCGCCGAGGACATCTTCGCCTTCATCCAGGACAAGGAAGAATACCACGAGCAGCAGATCCTGCGCCGGATCGCCGAACCCGATCGGGTGGTCTCGTTCCGCGTCTGCTGGGAGGACGACAACGGCAACATTCGCGTCCAGCGCGGCTATCGGGTGCAGAACAACAACGCGATCGGCCCCTACAAGGGCGGCATCCGCTTCCACCCGAGCGTGAACGAAAGCGTCCTGAAGTTCCTCGCCTTCGAGCAGACCTTCAAGAACGCGCTGACCGGTTTGCCGATGGGCGGCGGCAAGGGCGGATCGAACTTCAATCCCAAGGGCAAGAGCGTGCGCGAGATCATGCGCTTCTGCCAATCGTTCATGACCGAGCTCTATCGCCACATCGGCGCCGACGTCGACGTGCCGGCAGGCGACATCGGCGTGGGCGGGCGCGAGATTGGCTACATGTTCGGCCAGTACAAGCGCATCACCAACCAGTTCACCGTCGTGCTGACCGGCAAGGGGCTGGAATACGGTGGATCGCTGATCCGGCCCGAGGCGACCGGCTATGGCGCGGTTTACTTCCTGGCGAACATGCTCGCGGTCAAGGACATGACGCTCGAGGGCAAGACCGCGGTCATTTCGGGATCCGGGAACGTCGCGACGCATGCGGCCGAGAAAGTCGTGCACTTGGGTGGCAAGCCGGTCACGCTGTCCGATTCGGCGGGCTTCATCCATGATCCCGAGGGGCTGACGCTCGAAAAGATCGACTGGGTCAAGAAGCACAAGACTTATCGCCGCGGCCGCATCGCGGACTATTGCGACGAATTCAAAGGCGCCACGTATCACGAGGGCAAGACGCCGTGGGGCGTGGCGTGCGACGTGGCTCTACCATGCGCCACGCAGAACGAATTGCTGGGCGACGATGCCAGGACACTGGTGGCCAACGGCTGCATCGGCGTGTCCGAAGGCGCCAACATGCCGACCAATTTGGAAGGCGTGCACGTCTTCAAGGACGCCAGGATCCTGTTCGCGCCGGGCAAGGCCGCAAATGCCGGCGGCGTCGCGGTTTCGGGTCTGGAGATGAGTCAGAACTCGGAGCGACGCTCGTGGAGCGAGACGGAACTGCAGCAGATGCTCAAGGACATCATGTCGGGCATTCATTCGAACTGCCTGACTTATGGCGAGATGGGCGGGGGCTATGTCGATTACGTAAAGGGCGCCAATATCGCCGGCTTCAAGAAAGTGGCCGACGCGATGCTGGCGTTCGGAGTGGTGTAGGGCAACAGGGATCATCGATGGCGGAAACCGAATTCGAAGGCAGTCGCGACAGGCATCCGGCGGACGATCCGGTCCCCGCAGAATTCCGCTTCGACGATACGCGCTACAGTCCGCACGCGGTTCATCTCGTGCGCACCGCGATGACCAATCACATGGCGCTCAGCCAGATGGCCGACCAGAAGGCCAACATCCTGCTGGGCGCCAACTTCCTCGCTTTCACGCTGGCCGTCGGGCAGTTCGGCGGGGGAAGATATTCGGTCTCGCTGCTGGTGCTGGCCGTCACGGCGTTCTTCTCGGCGCTGCTCGCGATCGTGGCGGTGGTGCCCAAGACCGCGACCATGATCGACCTCGACCGACCCGATGCCAATCTCCTGTTCTTCGGCACCTATACGTCGCTGGCTCAGGAAGAATGGGTCGAACGCATCATGGTCCGCTCCCAGACGGACGGCCGGGTGCTGTCGACCATGCTGCGCGACATCTATCAGAACGGCGCGGTGCTGAGCGCGAAGAAATACCGCTACCTCGGGTACGCCTTCAATGTTTTTCGCGTCGGGCTGATCGTCGCCTTCGTGCTGTTCCTGTTCGAGAATCGCACGCTGATCGGTGCGGTCACGCTCTAGCGCGCATTGCCTGAGTGAGTCGGGATCCCTGGCCATCCGCGTATCGTCATCCTGAACTCGTTTCAGGATCCATCCCGCCAGCCCGCTCAGGTCGCCCGAGGGGGCACCATGGATGCTGAAACAAGTTCAGCATGACGGGATGGGCAATGGTGTGGTGCTTCAAGACATGACAGGGCCGGCCATCACGCCCTGAACGCCGGTCATCTCCCCTCGGCCTGAAGTTCGGTCACCCCGGCACCGACCGCTTTACTTGATGCCGAGGATCGCCGCTTGCTGGCGCAAATACTCGGCCTTGGCCGGGTTCGCCTTGACCGCATCGGCCAGGGCCTTTTGCGCCTGCGCCGGCTGTTCGAGCACGACCCGGCTGCGCATCAGCATGATCCAGCCATCGACGTTGGCGGGCTCGGTCTGCAACCGCTGTTCGAGCCGCGCGACCATCCCTTCGGCCATTTGCTGCTGTTCGGCAGGCCGGATGTTCGAGGCCGAAGCCAGGTCCTGCGCGCTCGGTCCCGGTATCGCCTGAGCGGCGACGGGCCGCGCGGCCGCAGGAGACTTGGCGCCGGCATCGGCCAGTTTTTTCGTCACGTCGATTTCGTGGATCTTGCCGACTTGTTCGATCGTACGGATCAGATCGGTGCGCCAGGGGGCGTCGGCGGGGGTGTCTTCGAGCAGGGCGAGCCAGTCGGCGATCGCGCCTCGATGATCGTTCGCCAGGTCCTTGCGCACGGCGAGAAAATACCGCGCGCGTGGATCCTTCGAATCGAGGGTCAGCGCCCGTTCGAATGCCTCTGCAGCATCGGCTGGCATCGGATCGCGTTCGCTCGCCATGACCCGCGCCTCGCCCAGTGCCGACCATACGATGGCCTGGCCCGGATCGAGCTCGGCCGCGGTCTGGTAGCTGCGCGCCGCGTCGGCGAACCGGTCCGATTCGAAATAGGCCATGCCCAGTTGTTGCCAGGCTGCCGCATCCCTCGGATTCGCACGCGTTTTGGCCTCGAGGTCGGAGATGATGTCCCCCGACCCGGCTGGCGTAGTTGCAATGGTATCAGAAGCTTCGTTGCCACGATTGCGCGAGATCGCGAAGACTATGGCGAAAGCAGCAACCATTGCAGCCAATACCAGCAATACCTTCCCTAGTCGGAAAGTTTTCGTGGCGTGTTGTATCATCGGCGAATACCGTTCATTACAAGGTGGGAAACCGAGGGGCGATGTTCGGTCTGCCTAGGGGATTTGCGCGAATTTGCAGAGGGCAGATTTGCAGGAAAGGGCAAATCGCTTTTGGGGCTGTGACGGGGGTGAAGGGGTGGAAACTCGCGTTCGCATAGCTGTTGTCGGGTCCGGACCGGCCGGAATGAGCGCCGCGGGGCGTGCCGCCGCGCTCGGCATCCCGCATGTTCTGCTCGAGAAGACCGATCACTTGTCCGATACGATTTACAAGTATCAGAAGGGCAAGCACGTCATGGCGACGCCCAACCAGTTGATCTTGCGCTCCGATCACGAGTTCGATGCCGGCAAGCGTGAACAGATCCTGGAAAAGTGGGTCGGCCGTACCGACGAGCTCAAGATCAACGTCAAGTACAACGCCGAGGTCAAGGCGATCCGCGGCACCGGTCCGGCGATCCCGGGCAGCGTCCAGAAAATCGTCATGCGCCGGCGCGGCAAGCCCGACGAGGTACAGGAAATCCAGCGCCACGAACCGCCTTACGAAATCGAGCTGACGAGCGGCGAGACGATCATCGCCGAAACGGTGATTCTCGCCATCGGCACGCAAGGCAACCCGACGCTCGTCACTGCGCCCGGCGGCGACTTGCCGCATGTGACGTACCAGCTCGACGATCCGACCGAAGTGCTGGACGAGCATATCGTCGTCGTCGGCGTGGGCGATGCGGGGATCGAGAACGCGCGCGGTCTGGCCGAGGATCCGGCGCAGCGCAACGTCGTCTCGATTCTCAACCGCAAGCCCAAGTCGACCAACGTTCGCGAAAGCTTCGCCAACGCCAAGGAGCCCAATGCCAAGGCGCTGATCGAGGACGATGCCGAGGGCAAGCTGACGATCCGCTACGAATCCGAGATCAAGCAAGTCGAGGAAGGCTGGGTCACGCTTTCGACGCGCGACGGCGAGGAGCGGATCAAATGCGACCGCGTGATCGCACGCATCGGTTCGGCGCCGCCGCGCACGTTCGTCGAACAGTGCGGCATCGAGTTCACCAGCGACGACCGCCAGGCCTATCCAACGCTTTCGCCGGTGTTCGAATCGACCGCGCCCGGCATCTTCGTGATCGGCGCGCTGGCGGGCTATCCGCTGATCAAGCACTGCATGAACCAGGGCTACGACGTCGTCGAGTTCATCAACGGCAACACCGAGCTCAAGCCCGCCGACGAACCGCTGTTGGTCGAGACCTTTGCGGGACTGCCGCACAATAAGTCGGTCGAGGACTGGCTGGCGCATCTCAAGGCCAACGTCTCGATCCTGCACGACATGAGCACGCTGCAGCTGCGCGAATTCATGCTCGATTCGGACATGCGTGCCTATGCCGCGGGAGAGACGATTTTCGAAAAGAGCGCGCCGGGCTCCTCGCTGTTCGCCATCGTCGAGGGCAGCGTGTCCGTCCGGATCGACAAGAACGATCCGACCAAGACGGTGACGATCCCGCAAGGCTCGATCTTCGGGGAAGTCGGCCTGATTTCCGGCCGCCGCCGCAGCGCCACCGTGGTCGCCGCCGAGCAGACGATCTGTGTCGAGATCAGCCGCAACGCCGCGCTCAAGCTGATGAGCCAGGTCCCGCCCGCCAAGCGCGAGATCGAGCGGATTTCGACCGAGCGACAGCTGTTGCAGATGTTCGGATCGGGCCTCACCGCCGAAGACCTTTCCGAAGTCATGGCCACTGCCAAGTTCAAGACGATCCCGGCAGGCACCGAGATCATCACCGAGGGCGATCGCGGCAAGAACATCTTCGTCATCCGTTCCGGATCGATGACGGTCGAGAAGAACATCGGCGGCAAGCCGGTGTTCCTCTCCTACCTGCCCGCAGGCTCCTATGTCGGCGAAATGGCGCTGATCGACGATCTCCCACGCTCGGCAACGGTGCGCGCGGCGATCAAATCCGACGTCATCGAGCTCGACGGCGAGGCTTTCCAGCGCGTGCTGCAGGCGAAGCCCGCGCTGTTCGCATCGGCGCGCAAGGAGATGGAAGTGCGCCGCCGCACCAACGAGATGATCGAATCGCGCAAGGAGAACTTCTCCACGATCGTTCAGCTCTATTCCGAACAAGCCGACTTCCTCGTCTCGCAAGGCATCGGCGAGGCGACCGACGTGCTGCTGATCGACGAAACGCTGTGCGTCGGCTGCGACAATTGCGAAAAGGCCTGCGCCGACAGCCACGACGGCCTCTCGCGGCTCGATCGCGAAGCCGGACTGACGTTCGCGCACTTGCACGTGCCGACCAGTTGCCGTCATTGCGAACACCCGCACTGCATGGCCGACTGCCCGCCCAATGCGCTGCATCGCGGGCCCGACGGCGAAGTCTCGATCGACGAGACCTGCATCGGCTGCGGCAACTGCCAGCGCAACTGCCCCTACGGCGTCATCCGGATGGACGCCCGGCCGCCCAAGAAACCATCGCTGCTCGCCTGGATGTTCCTCGGCAAGGGGCCGGGCCCGGGCGAGGCCTCGAAGCTGTGGCGCAAGAAGAATTCGCAGGGCGATCAGGTCAAGAAGGCGATCAAGTGCGACATGTGCACTGGTATCGAAGGCGGTCCGAGCTGCGTGCGCGCGTGCCCGACCGGCGCCGCGATCCGCGTCTCGCCCGACGTGTTCCTTTCGGTCACCAACATGGTGGACGAAGGCTGATGGCGACCAACCTCTCCTCGGGCGCGCTCCAGGCGGGCCGCGAATTCCGCACCGACCACGAGAGCTTCCTGCAGCATCGCAGCTTCCGCTGGCTCAAGCTGTCGAGCCTGCTGATGCTGGTCTGCATCGCCGCCTATTTCCTGATCGACGTCGAGCCGCGCCCCAATGGCGGGACCTGGGTGGGCTACACGCTGGGGACGATCGGCGCGGGGCTGATCGTGTGGCTCTCGCTGCTGGGCTTTCGCAAGCGTGCGATCACCGAGGGTGGCTGGTCGCTGAAGGCCTGGACGTCGGCGCACGTCTATCTCGGACTTTCACTGATCGTCATCGCCACACTCCACACCGGTTTCCAGCTCGGCTGGAACGTGCATACACTGGCCTATGCGCTGATGATGCTGGTGATCGTCTCGGGCATCGTCGGCATCTGGTTCTACAGCACGATCCCGGCCGAACTCAGCCTCAACCGCCGTGAGATGACGCAGCGACAAATGCTCGAAGGCCTGAAAGCGCTCGACCGCCAGCTCAACGAGGCGGCGCAGCCACTGCCGCGCGATCAGGCCGATACGGTGCTGGCGGCGCTGGGCGATAGCCCATTCTCGGCGGGCTTCTGGCGGCGCACGTTCAACTACTACCCCGGCTGCAAGACGACACGGGCCATCGCCGTGTTCGACGACGTGCCTGCGTCCGACAAGGATGCGAAGCGCGTCCAGCGCCTGCTGATGCGGCGCAAGGGGCAGCTCGAGCGCATCCGCCGGCACATGAAGCTCAAGGCGCTGCTGGAATCCTGGCTATTCGTGCACGTCCCCGCGACGCTGGCCCTGATCGCCGCGCTCGCCGCGCACATCGTCAGCGTCTTCTTCTACTGGTAGGCCGCGGCGATGGCGTTCAAGCTCAGGTCGATCGACGTTACGGCCACCGGGCGCGAAATCGTTCGCGATACGGACCTGGCAAGCAATGTCCTGACGATCGGTCGCTCGGCGGAGTGCGACATCCATCTGCCCGATCTTGCGCTCGAATCGCGGCACGCGCGGATGAGCCTGCTCGCGGGTGGACGTGTCGCGATCGAGGCCACTGGTACGCTCGGCTTCAGCGTCGATGGAACCGATGCCAAGGCGGCGGAAATCGATCCGCAAATCGGCGCCGAACTGGGATTTGCGACGTATCGCATCACGATCGGGCGCGAAGGCGAGGATGTCCTTCTCACCGTGCGCAAGACCGCCTCGGTCGGCGGGGATCTCGAGGAAAAGCAGGGCTTCTCGCTCGCTGGCGTGCTGCCGAGCAAGCGCTGGATTTCGTGGGCCCTCGTGCTCGTCATTCTCGCTGCGTTCCTCGCGGTGCCGATCATCAGCCACGCCACGCGCGATGCGGCGGCGAAGGAAAAAGTGATCGGCGATGCCGCATGGAGCACCGGAGAGCTCAGCCTGGCGCACCATTCGCTCAAGGACAGCTGCGAATCTTGCCACGTCGATGCTTTCGTTTCGGTCCGCGACGAGACCTGCAAGTCCTGCCACAAGGACACGCACGACCACGCCAGCCGCGAGCGGTTGCTCGCCGCGCACGGCAACCAGCCCTGGGGTACCAAGCTCTTGTGGTCGGTGGCGGAGACGTTCGGCAAGGAAGGGCAGGACTCGTGCTCGGACTGCCATAGCGAGCACGAGGGCCCGGTCGAACTGCAAGCAGAGAACCAGCAGTTCTGCTCGGACTGCCATGCCGATCTCAAAAGCAACCTGGCCGACACGCGGCTTGGCAACGCGTCCGATTTCGGCCTGGAGCACCCGCAATTCATGCCGGCGATCGTCGCCGATCCCGCAACCAGGACGATCAAGCGCGTGCCGCTCGACGGCGACCTGAAAGAGGACAACGGCCTCAAGTTCCCGCACAAGCTCCATCTCGATCCGCGCGGCGGGGTTGCGCGGATGGCGGCGAACATCGGTGCGGAGCGCGGCTACGGATCCAACGGGATGGAATGCAAGGATTGCCACCATCCGACCCAGGACGGCGCCCGGTTCGTCAAGGTCGATATGGACCGCGATTGCGAGGCTTGTCACAGCTTGTCCTTCGATGAAGTCGGTGGCCAGTTCCGCAAGCTCGACCATGGCAATATCCAGAAGATCGTCGCCGAGCTGAATTCCGCGGACGTCTCGCGGCCGCTGCCCAATCCGCGGCGCCGGCCCGGGCTCTATTCCGAGGGACCGTACCGCTTCGCCTTCTCGGCGCCGGTCTGGCGCGGACTGCAATGGCGCACGGCGCTGTCGCCTCAGGGTGTTTGCGGCGAATGCCATCGTCCCGAGTTTCAGGGCGGCAAGCCCGGAGTGATGCCGGTGACGCTGCAGACGCGCTACTTCCACAAGGGCTGGTTCGATCACGAACCGCACAGCCAGGAAAAATGCGAGACCTGCCATCTGGCGGACGCCTCGACCAGCAACACCGACTTGCTGCTACCCGGCGTGAAGGATTGCCGCACCTGCCACCTCGGGGAGGACGCCAGGGCCCCCAAAATTCCCTCGACGTGCGCGATGTGCCATGGCTTCCATACGCCGGCGCAAGGAGTTCTCTCCCAATTCGACGATTCCAAGCCAGCCAAGACGACGATCAACGATAAGAAGAAAACGAACGAAGCGAGTTAGAGCGCGGGAGACAGGAAGGCTCATGTGCTGATCGCACAGATTACGGATATCCATGTCGGCTTCGACCGCGGGAACGCCGACGAACACAACTTGCGACGGCTTCGCGCCGTCTTGAACCGATTGAACGACGGCCCGGACCGGCCCGATCTCCTGCTGCTGACGGGCGATCTGACCGAGTACGGCGATCGCGAAAGCTATGCGCTCTTGCAGGAGGCGCTGCAGGACTGCGCCTACCCGGTCTGGCCGGCGGCGGGAAATCACGACATGCGCAGCGCGCTGATCGAGGCGTTTCCGCAAGTCCCGGCGCAGGACGGCTTCGTCCAGTACGTGCTGGATTACCCCGCGATCAGCATCATCGTCATCGACACGCTCGAGGAGGGTCGTCACGGCGGTGCGTTCTGCGAGGTTCGCGCGGACTGGCTCGAGAAGGCGCTGGCGCCGCGTGCGGACCGCCCCTGTATCATTGTCATGCATCATCCGCCGTTTGAATCGGGGATCGCCTGGCTCGACAGCGGCGCCGAGGAACCCTGGATCCAACGCTTTGCCACAACCGTCGCGGGGCACGATCAGGTCGTCGCGATCCTGTCCGGCCATCTTCACCGCCCGATCAGCACGGTGTGGAACGGCATCGCGCTGACGGTGGCGGGATCGACGGCCCCACTCGCCGCGCTGGACCTGACGGCCATCGATATCACGCGTCCCGATGGCCGGGCGATGATTTCCAACGAGCCGCCGGTGCTCACGCTGCATCGTTGGGACGGACGACGATTGATCTCGCACATGGAAGGCGTCGAAGGCGCGCAGATCCTCGCGCGCTACGACGAGAAATTCCTGCCGGTGGTGCAACTGATCGACCGGGAGCGACGCGAGCGCTGAGGGCGATCAGGCCGTACCGCTCACCACGATCAGCGGATCGCCATGCAGGCCGTCGGCGAGGACATCGCCGCCGATATCTCGGAATCCCGCCGCCTCCAGGTAGAGCGCGACGAGGCGGGCGCGGTTCTGCAGATCCAGTTCGAGCCAGATCCGCACTGCTTTGGTCGGGAAGCAGCGGTTCGAGATGGAAATGTGGACCCGGCCACCCGGTCGCAGCATGCGCCGGACGTCGGAGAACACTTCGGCGGGCTGGACGAGGTATTGCACCGATACGCAGCACAGCGCCGCGTCGAACGCGGCATCGCCAAGCGGCAGGCCGGGATCGCGGTTGAGATCGTGCATCAGTCGCTGCGTCAGGCGCGGATTCGCCTCCAGTTCGGCGCGGTTCATGCCTTGCCCGACGACGTCGCCGAGCCGCAGATCGTCCGGCAAATGGCTCACCCAGCTCGACATCAGATCGAGCACATCGGCCCCCGGCGACAGGACACTGCGATAGTGCGCGGTCAGCGCCGCGATCGCGCCTTCGTCGATATGCGTGACCAGCCGTTCGGGCGCGTAGAAGCGGCCATCATCACTCTCGTCCTGACGACGAAAAGCGCCTGCTGGAAGTTGCGCCAACGCGCTCAATTTGGAATCGCTCAATCCTTGGCGAGGCGCCGCATGGGGATCCAGGCGGTCATGTCCGGCTCGTCGCTCACCTTATAGGGCACGCCGCGCCGATTGATGAACAGCTTTTCCATCTCGGGCCGCGTGAAAGGCCGCGAGCCGAGCCGGCCGAACACTGCGATCTGCCCGCCGGTCTCGTCGACACCGCGGTCGCGGTCGAGACCCTTGGACAGCGCGCGGGCCGGTGAAGGGGTGCGCGCCCAGGCGATCAGCTCGGGCTTGGGCGGCGGCGAGAAGCCGTAGAAGTTGGGCTGGATTTCTGGCGAGGTGAGCTGCAGCACCTTGAGCCCGTTGCGGCCATCGGCGACGTAAGCGAACAGCGAGGCGTTGGTGGTGGCGACGACCACGTCCATCGCATCGTTGAGCTGCCCGTCGAGCGTGACCTTCTGGTAGATCCGCGGGCTTTCCGGCCGCGTCACGTTGACGATCACCAGCCCGTCCTGCTTCGCCGCGACATAGGCGTAAGTGCGTGCGACATAGACTCGCTGCGCATCGGCGAGCGGCACCGTGGCGGCGGGGATCGCGACCGGCTGGCGCAAGTTGGTCACGTCGAACAGTTGCAGGCCGGCGCCCGACGTCAGCCACAAGTAGCGGAACTGCACCGCCGTCGCGCGCGCGTCCGCCACCGGCAGCACCGCGGTGACCTTGGGCTCCAGTGGCTTCGCCAGATCGACCACCACCAGCCCGGCATCGGCGGTCACGTAAGCGATCTCGCCCGCCAGCGTGATATGCCGCGCGCCCTTGAGCACGCCGTCCGGGTTCCAGGTCAGCGAGCGCTTGAGGAAGTTGTTGCGGAACTCGCCGTCCTGCAAGGTATCGACATCGACCAGGATCAGGCCCTCCTCGCTGTCGGTGATCACGGCGTAGCGGTAGATGTCCCGCATGCGCTGTTCCTGATTGACGTCGAGCAGGCTCAGCGGGCTGCCGTCGGCCTTCATCACCGGCTTGCCGTCGTCGCCCTTGATCTGGTTCGCGGCCATGTCGTCGTTGCGCTTGACCGAGACCGGCTGGTTGGTCGCCAGCGCCATGCAAGTCGCGTTCTTGCTGGAGACCCGCGTGTCCTGGCCGAGCGGCGAGAACGGCGCGGTGATCAGCGCGTCGGAGAAGGTCTTGTTGCCGATCGAGGCGGCATCGTAGACGTGGAAGCCCCCCTTGCCCTCGGCCACGTAGACGTATTCGCCGCGCAGCTGGATGCAGCCGACTTGCCCGCGCGTGGATTGCACCACGTTGCGGAAGTTTTCCAGCGCCTTGGTCTCGCCCGATCCGGCGGCGTCGAAGGCCTTGCCGCGCACCCAGGACTTGAGCTCGCGCTTGTTGTCGTCGACGTGCATGCGCCAGTAGTCGGGATAGGCGTATTTCTGGAGATAGGAGCCGATCACGGCTTGCGGCTCGTCCCACTCGGTGACGCGCACTGCCTCGATGCCGCTGTCGAGCCCGACCCAGGCGTTGAGCCCGACGAAGTTCACGAAATTGGTACCCAGCAACAGCGTCTGCGCCATGATCGCGTTGTTATCGTCCTGGGCGGAGACGTGACAGTCGGTGCAGGTCTTGGTCTCGGTCAGGCGCACAGTGTGCGGGAAATGCGGCGCAAAGGCCTGGCTCGAATAGCCCGGCGCGCTGACCGGCGGCTGTTGTACATAGATGCGCTCTCGATTGACGTTGGTCGAGGAGAGCACCAGCGCCGAGGACGAGCGGATCGGCGCGACCTGATTGCCCTTGGTGGTCATGTGCTTGCCGAGCTGGAAGATCTGGTCGCGCGCCACTTGCGGGTTGTAAGTCGCGAAGTTGCGCGTCTCCTCACCCTCGTAGTGGTGCATCACCGTCTTCCAGTTCGCCTCGATCGGCAAGTGGCAGCCGCCGCAGCTGGTCGACCACGAGAGGTGGCAGGTGAAGCACGCCATCTCGCCGTCCTTGTGCGCCCGGTCTTCGAGCGGGACGCCGGGGCCGAAGCCGAATGTGCCGTCGTCGGCACCCGATGCGCTCATCAGCTTGGCGCGCGCGGACTTGGCGTTGAATTCGGGCGAGGCGGGATCGACCGAGTTCTTCACCAGGCTGACGTTCCATTGCAGTCCGGGATCGGCGATGGAGCGCTGGATCAGATGCCTGCGGCCGAAGCTGTCGGTGCTCCACTCGAAGCGGCGCGAACCGTCGGGGTTGCGCAGCAATGCGAGGTTGTTGCCCTTGGGGGGCGCGGCGGGGCCCGAGGTCATCAGCGTCGGGTACGCGTCGGCAGTGCCGTGGCAGTCGTTGCAGCGGATTTCGACCGCATTGGCCACTTCGGTGTAGATCAACCCATTGCCGTGCGCGTCCTGTGCGAAGTGGCAATCGGCGCACTGCATGCCCTTCTCGGCATGGATGTCCATCATATGGACCGCCTTGCCGGGGTTCGTGCCGGGCTGGACCCACTTGCCCTCGCCGCCCTTGCGGAACTTCTCGGGATCGTCGTTGGCGACCATGTGCGCCGTGTCGGTGCCGTACGTCGCCTGGTTGCCGTCCTTGTCGAGTAGGTTGCCGTCGCGGTCACGCTTGAACACGGCGCGGAAGTTCCAGCCATGACCGTGGTAATCCGCGAACTGCGTGTCCTTGAGGTCCTTGTTGAGATCGTAGACGTTACGCAGGAAGTCGACGTCGGCCCAGCGCCCGCGCGCGGCGGCGGCTTCCGGATTGCGCTCGTAGGCAAGGTGGACTTCCTCGGCGGTCGGATAGCGCTGGTTCTTCGGCCACATCGCCGGCGCATCGGATTCGTAGTCCCACATCGTGTAGCCGAGGTAGGGATTCACGAAGACGTTGGGCTGGTGCATGTGGCAGTTCATGCACATCGAGGTCGGGATGGCGCGGGTGAAGACGTGCTGCAGCGGGTGGCCGTATTCCCGATCGTCCTCGTCGCTGCGCGAATAGGGCTCGGGGTCCTTCCAGCCTTCGTGGTGGCCTTCGTCCTTGGCCTCCTTCTTGCCGCCTTCGTAGGCCACCTTCTCGCCGTAGCCTTCGTCGCCGTGCTTCGCGTCGTCGTGCCCGCCCTTGAGGCCACCGTGCGCGCCGGGCTGCTTGAGGCGCGCGATCGTCGGGTCCTTGGTGATCGATTGGCCGTCGCGCCCGAGCGGGGCGTAGATCGAGCTTTCGCGCGGTTCGCGGCTGTTGGCGTAAATCACGTGGCAAGAGGAACAGCCCGAGCTGCGATAGTCGCCCGGCTGGTCGTTGGTGCCCATGAACCAGGTGAACGGGTCGTTGAGGCGCGTCTTGGTGATGTTGAGCACCGGGATCGACACGCGCAGGCCCGTACCGGGGCCACGGTTCGACTGGCGGATGTCCGGCCGGCCGGGTTCCTCGAGCCGCTGGATCAGCCCGGTCGGATTGGGCAGGCCGACTTCGGCGAACTGGGTATTGATGTTGCGGCCGCCGCGCTCGAACACGCGGAACACGTCGGCGGGCGGCACGACGGTCCAGGCGGGCAGCGGATAAAGCGTCGCGATGGCGCCGCGCGCTTCCTGTTCCTTGGTGATCGTGCCGGGCTTCTCGCCGGGCGACTGGATCACCGCAGGCTCGCCCTCGCGGGTATAGGCTTCGCCGAGGACGTAGTTCTTGAAGGGCAGAATGCCGTTGTTGTACGATCCGCCGCCCCACAGCATGGCGCCCGAGGCCATGATCGACCGCTCCGCCGCCTCGATCACCGGCATGTGGCAGGCGCCGCAGGCTTCGCGCGCAATGCGGTAGTCGCCGGGGTTCACGAACCGCACGAACTCGGGCGATTCCTTATTGAGCAGGGTGTAGCTGCGCTCCGGATTGCGCGAGTGCGGATAGTGCCAGCTTTCGGGATACTTGGGCAGCACGTGCGCCTGTTCGCGCGCGGCGACGTATTGCGGATGCTCGAAGCCGAGCTCGGGATTACCCATCACCGAAGCGTTGCCGCCGTGACAGTCGATGCAGCCCAACTTGACCGCGGGCGTCGCGTGCATGCTCGGCGCGTCGGACGCGGTGTGGCACGAAACGCAGCCTGCCGACTTGGCGTCCACTTCGGCTTGGGTCTGGCGCGCTGGTGCGGGGCCCGCCTTGACCAGCGAATAGTCGCGCGAGACCGGTTTCTCGCCGCCGGAGGCGAAGACGGTGGTCGCCGGCACGGCGAGGATCGCCAGGAGGGCGGCCACGATGAGGAGCAAGCGCGAGATCGGCATCGGATGGCGCATCAGTAGGTCAACACTATGTTGCCGAGGATCGAGTAGTAATTCTCGTTCCCGTCGAAGTTGGTGAACAGGTCGTTGAAGCCGTCACCCGGCACCAGGACCGCGCCCGAGAGCCGGAAGACGATGTTCTGGTTGGCCTTGGGCCGCCAGGTCGCGGCGGCGGACAAGTCCCAGCCGATCTCCTTGGGAATCGAGCCTTCGCTGCGCAGCGTCTGCAGCACTGCGGTGTTCTCGAACCACAAGTGGTTGGCATTGGTCGCGATGCGCAAGGTCGGCGTCAGGTCGAAGTCCGCGCCGGCACCGACGAGGATCGTGCCCGGATTGATGAAGTTCGACTGGCCTTGCTCCTTGGAGGAGCGCAAGTCGTTGAGAATGCCGTTGCGGCCGTTGATCCCGACCGCGCGGCCACCGCCGATGAAGGGGACCGGCTGGCGGATCCAGTAGCTGGTGTCGGCGCCTGCAAAGACCGGATTTTCGAAGATCGCATCGAAGCCGTTTTCGGTGTCGTCGAAAGGATCGTCGTCGCCGCTGGCGTAGAGTCCGGAAAGGCGGAAGCGCACCCAGTTGCGGTCGTAGCTCAGTTCCGCGGCGCCGAAGAAGGCGCGAATGTCCGCCGGGCGGCCGGTAAAGACGTTGTCGCGGTCTTCGCCCAGCGCGGCGTAGCCGAAAGCCGTGAGGTTGAGCCGTCCCAGGCGCCCGTCGACGCCGTAGCCGAGATAGGCGACGTCGTAGTCGCGCCCCTGAAGATTGCCGATCAGCGCCGGGCGGACCGGAAAGCCGTTGTCGTCGGACTTCGTCTCGTTCGCCTCGCGGTTGATGTTGATCGCCGCGATCAGTTCGCTGGTCATGCCGACGAACGGAAAGTCCTGCCGGTAGATATTGCCGATGAAGACGTAGTCCTGCCTTGGCGCCTGAACGATCGAATTGAGGCCGCTGTTGGTGTCCTTTTCGAGGCGCCAGGCGAGGTACAGATTATACTGGAAGCGGTTGTTGTCACGGTTGCCGAAGTAGCGGAACGACAGCTGGTTGTCGTTGAACAGGAAGCCGCGGAAATCGGCCTGAAACGGCTGGATGCCGACCCGCAGCGATTCGAAGTCGTAGCGGTCCGACGTGTTGCGCACGTGATAATCGAGGAACGCTTCCTGCACGCCAAGGAACTGGTCGAAGCGAGTGCGGCCCTTGGTCGGCTTGACGTAGAGGATGCGCTTTTCGGGCACCTCGACGTAGTTCATGTTGTAGGCGAGCGTGACGCGCCATTCGACGTCCGGCGGCTTGTAGGCGGTGTAGCCCTTGATCAGCGCCGCACCGACGAGGAACGTCTGCGACGCGATCAGACTGGTCGGGCGGCCGAAGACGTCGTTGGAGCCCGGCCGCGCGGGATACTGGATGCCCACCGGCAGCGGCAGGCTGCGCGGTTCGATCACGGTATCCGAGACGGCGTTGAGCACGAAGAACCAGTCCTCGCCCTTGATCGGCAGCCAGGGGACCTTGGCCTTGTTGATCGGCCGATCGCCCTTGTAGGTGTTCTGGTGATAGGGGTCCCAGAAGTTCTCGGTGACCAGCCCCAGCGTCTGGATCAGGCGCCAGCGGTCGGGAATCGCGATCTGCTCGGCCGGAAAGGCTTCGGGCGGCGGCGCGCGCACGGCTCCGGGATTGTCCTGCGTCACCGCCTCGGGCAGCTCGGCCTGCACGCCGGGGCGGCGGCGGCCGTCGATCAGTTCGTCCTCGACCGCGTCGGGTTCGTCATCGCTGCCGGGGCGGCCGATGATGTTTTCGGGAGCGGTCTCGTCCCCACCGACTGCCGGCGGTGCTTCGTCGCTCGCGCCGTCCTCGGTGGGCGGCGTATCCGCGGGCGGTGGCACCGGCGCATTCGCGGTGTCCGCCGCGGGTTGGGCGAAAAGCAGCGGAAGCGCGAGAGACCAGTACGCCATTATTTGCCCTGGCAGACGTTCTGTTCGGGCGTGCCGATGAACGGCGCGAACGGGCAGGCGATGAAGGTCAGTTGCTGCTGGCCGCTGCCGGCGGGAATGACGATCTGGTCGGAGCGGATCCCGAGCGGCGGGACGTTGATCGAACCGAGCTTCTGGCTGGCGTTGAACAGGCCGAGGAAGGCGATCATGTCGCTCTGGTCGTCGCCGTCGCCCGAGGAGCCGATCGCGCCGACCAGCTCGTTGCCGCGATAGATCGGGGTGCCGCCCGCGAACAGGGTGATGCCGTTGTTGATCCGGTTCTTGCCCGTCGCCGGTACGATCGGCAGGTCCGAACACATCTTGGGCACGTCGGGCCCGTTACCCAAGATGAAGTTCACGTGCTGGATGATGTCGGGCGTGATCAGTGCCGACTGCAGCCCCGTGTTGAAGATGCTGAATTTCGTCTCGGGCACCGAAAGCGGCCCCGGCGGATTGCCGCGCTCGCCATCGGGGAAATTGGGCCGCGCGAGGTTGCCGATCGCCCGCACCGAGTAGGCGGTGCCGCCGGTGAGCGCGCTGGCATCGTTGACGAAGGCGCGGAACGCCGCGACGTAGGGCGGTACGTCGGGATCGGCCGCAGCAAGCAAGTCGGGAGCGGCGAACCGGCTCGAGAAGAACGCCATCGTGCGGGCCTTCTGCGGCACCGCGTCGATCGCGTCGACCAGCGCGTCGGGTCCGCGCACCAGCCCCAGGATCTCCCCGTTGGTATCGACCACCACGATCGTATTCTGCGCACGGTTGTCGACCGGGCGGCGGACTTGCGCGCGGGCGCGGCGCTGCACGTCGAACGCCTCGACCAGCATCGTACGCACTTCGTTCTCGGTCAGCGGCTGCGAGACGTTTGCGCCGTCGGTCCCGGCCTTGGGCAGGTAGCGGGTGTTGCCAGTGCCGTCGCTCACCACCCAGATGTCGGGATCGTTGTAGCCGTCCGAGGGCTTGGCCGGGCGGATCCCCGATTCCTCGGTCCCGTAGATTGCCCCTGCGAGAATGCCGAAACTGGCGTCGTAGTAGCCGGGAACATTGAGAAAGCTGCCGACCGATCCATTCAGCGCGGCGAAGCTGGACGTGGCGCCCGAGCTCTTGAAATCGGCGGGTGTGGCTTCGGAAAAGCGCAGCAACGTGCCGTCGATGCTGATGCGCGGGGCCTTGATCTCTTCTGCGGGTTCGAAGCCGCGCGTGGCGGCAAGCGCAACGATTTCCTCGCGCAAATCGGCGTCGCGCTCGCGGTATTCGGTGTCGAAGCCGTAGACGCCGTCTCCGATCACCGCGACCGAACCGACCACTGCACCCTGTTTGTAGAGCGGGAAGGCTCCCGCATCCGCGCCGACGCCGAGCGGGCCGCGCTTGGTGCCCGCGAGATTGCCCGGGACGCCCACGCCGAGGAAGCGGCGCGAGACGTCCGAGCAGGGCAGCTGGCTGAACTGGACGCTGAAAAGCGCGCCGCTCTCGAGGCCTTGCGTCAACTTCGAGGGCGGAAAGACGTCCTGGACGATGTCGTTGGCGGTGCGGCTCGAGAAGGCGCCGCCGACCGACGAGAAGTAGGAGGAAGTCAGCGCCTTGGAAATGCCCCCGGCCACCGCGGCGGGGGCGGGCAAGTCGAGCCCCTGCAAGTTCGTCAGCGACGAATCGAGCCGCGAGCCATCGGGCGCGGGCGGGGTCTTGAGCGTGAGGTCGGTGCCGTTCATCGCCCAGACCGCGAGCACGTTGCCGACGCGATCGATCACGACGAAGCCTGCGTTGAAGTTCTGTGCCTGCGCCTCGGCAACGCCCTGAGTGATGACCTTTTCGATGTCCGCGACCGTGAGGCCGACTTGCGCGGGCACCTGGAAGACGCTGCCCGAAGGCGGTGGCGGCACGGTCGGGCTCGGTGTCGGCGTCGGGCTCGGCGACGAATCGTCATCGCCCCCGCAGGCCGACAGCAGCAGCGCGAGGCTGCAGACAATCGCCGTGACTCCCCGCACCAGCATCAGCGCAGCCTGCCGATGGCGCCCGCCGCCTGCCCGAGAGCGCTCCGGAAGGTTCCGGGATCGAAGCTTTCGGGTGAGCCGACGGCGGCATAGGCGCGATTGATGTTCGAACGGATGCCTGCGGCGGCGCCGACAGTGACGCGGCCTTCGCGCACCAGCGCATTGAGCAGCGTATCGATCGCCATCACCGCCTGCGCCGAACCGGCATAGTCCGTGAAGCGCGGGGCGGTGGTCTTGCCGGCGATGGCCGCGATCACCTGGAACGCCGTCTCGCCCGAATAGCCGCGTGCGGCCAGGGCGTCGGAAAGGCCCGCGGCCGCCGAAGCCAGCTTCTGCGCCGCAGCCGCCGCTTCGTCGCGGCCCTTGCCCATCGCGACGTGGAAATTGCGCGCAGCCGCGTCGAAGCTCGCGCCTTGTCCCGGCGCGAGGACCTTGGACACGGCCGAGAGCATGATGATGTTCTCGTCGTTGTAGGGCGGATTGCCGAAAGGGATCGGACGGGCGGGATTGGTCTCGAAGGTCCGCTTGGCATCCGGATTGTCGCTGATGCCGCGATGGCAGCTGTGGCAATCGAAAAAGTAGAACTGCGGGAAGGCGCCTTCCGTGCCGAACTTCGGATCGGCGTAGAGCGTGGCCTGCCGCCGTACCGCTTCGGCCTGGCCGACCGCCCACATCTGGACACTGTCCGGCTGCCCCTTGCGGCGCACGTAATCGGCATCGAGGTTGTAGTGCTGCTGCAGCGAAGAGAACAGGTCGAGCTCGAACGAGACGCGCGGATGCCCGGCGGCCATCATCGAATGCGTGACGAACTGGCCGGCGTCGCTGCTGCCGAAGTGGCAATCGAGGCAGACCTGCGCGCGCACCTTGGGCCGCTCGAGCGGAACGAGACCGGCAGCGACGTTGGAGGCATGCGTCGCCGGCAGCGCATAGTGCGCGGAAAGCCAGCCCGAGGCGGCGCCGTGGCAGCCTTCGCACGAAACGCCGTCCGAGGCCTGATAGCGATCGCCGCGCGCGCCGGCCGGGGCATTGGTCGCGTGGCAGCCGAGGCACGCCGTCGCGCTTCCCGCGCGGCCGAGACCCAGCGCGGACGCGATCCGCTCGCCGCGCGGGGTCGAAAGCACGGCAGCGGCCCGACTGTGCGCGCCGGTCTTGCTCGAGGGTTCCTGCCAGATGCGCAGCTCGTCCTGACGCACGATCTTGCCATCGCCCTCGTTGCGGCCATGGCAGGTCGATCCGGCGCAGCTCGCCACGCCTTCGAAGGTGCCCGCCGCCTGCGCGACGCTCCAGACGCCGCAAGCGATCAGGAACAGGACAAGTACTTCAAATCCTTTGAAGACTTTCCGTAAGGACCAGCACAACGCCCCCGTTTGCGCCACAGTCATGACCCCCCTTGTTTACAGCGATCCGAATCGTCTTCGCTGCACTCCCCTTCCCACAAGTCGTCATTACCTACTCCGGTCACCGGTTCGTCAACAAGAGGCAGCAGCGAATCCAGGGGACTTTCTTCGAACCCGACGAGTACTGATGCGGTGCCGGAGAGTTCTTCGGGATCGGCGGGCGTGCCGATGCCGTCACCCCCGCCCGGAATGGCGATGGCTTCGTTGATCGCTTTGATCTGATCGCTGCGCGGCAAGTCCTTGGTGATGGACGGCGGTTCGGTTGGTGTCGGAGTTGGAGTTGGAGTTGGAGTCGGAGTTGGTGTGGGTGTCGGAGTTGGAGTCGGCGTCGGAGTTGGTGTGGGTGTTGGAGTGGGCGTTGGTGTCGGTGTCGGAGTGGGCGTCGGCGTCGGAGTCGGAGTTGGTGTGGGTGTTGGTGTTGGTGTTGGTGTTGGCGTCGGCGTTGGCGTTGGTGTCGGAGTGGGCGTTGGCGTCGGCACGGGGGTAGGTGTCGGTGTCGGCACCGGCGTAGGAGTTGGGGTCGGAACGGGAGTCGGAGTGGGTGTCGGAGTCGGCACAGGTGTAGGAGTTGGAGTCGGCGTCGGCACCGGCGTTGGAGTTGGTGTCGGTGTCGGTACCGGGGTCGGAGTGGGCGTGGGTACCGGCGTCGGAGTCGGTGTCGGAGTTGGCGTCGGAGTGACGCCGCAGCCGGTGGCGGTCGCGCCGATCACGCAGCCGTTGATCGTCGAGCGCGCATCGAAGCCGCTCGCCGTGGGGGCGGGCGTTCCGTTGATGATCACTGCACTCTCGGTGGCCAGACCCTGCCGGTCGTTGACGATGCCGTTGATGGCGATGATCGTATCGGGGGAACCGGTCGCGATCGCCAAGGCATCGCTGTTGATCCCGCGACGATCTGCATATTCGGTCGTCGCACCGGTGTTCTGTACTGCAAGCAGCGACCCGGCATTGGCCACGATCGCGTTGGCAACGATGACATCGGGCGAAGCCGAAGCCGTGTAAGGCTGATTCGTCAGCGCCGTCACTTGATCGGCCGTGGTCGCAGCGTCGATCGCGGAAATCGTGCTGGTCGTGGCGGCGATGATCTCGTCGGCGCTCAGCTGAAGATTGCCGGTCGGCGTATTCCCGTTGGTAATTTCGATCAGCCCGTCACGGTCGAGCACGATCTCGATCCGGCGCGCCGTAATCGCGACGGTGGAATCGTTGCTGGGGCTGGTCGCGACGAACGGCCCGTTGACCTGGACGAGACCGCCGTTCGCGATGGTCAGCGTGCCGCCATCGCCGATTTGTCCGCCGGATCCGAACACCGGGGAGAACGAATCGATCAGGGTGGGGAAGGCGGCGTCTCCCGGCGAGGCGATGATGATCTCGGTGTCGGCGGCCAGCTGCTCGAATTCCGCCTGACTGACCCCGAACGAGGGCCCCGAACCGACGACGCCGATTTCCACGGGAATGTCGGGATCGGTATTGATCAGGCTGATCGTGTCGGTCGTCCCGAAAGCGCCGACTTGTCCCCCGCTCAGCAATTGCAGATCGCTGCCGGCGATCTCGATCGTGGAGCCCAGGATCGTATTGTTGATGAAGACGGTGTCGCCGGCGTCGAACGCCGCATCCGTCGTCGCCGTCACGGTGCCGTCGACGAAGATGTCGGTGCCAGCCCGGACGGTGACGGTATTGCCCTCGACCGATTGCGAGATGGTAACCGAGCTGTCCGTGCTGATCAGGGTAACGTCATCAGGATCGACGATATCGACGTTCAGCGCGCCGACGGTCCGGACGAAGATGTCGCCCGGCGCCTGAATTTCGGCAAAATCCAGGGTGCCCAGCGATTCGATCCGCACGTCGCTGCCGGAGAAGGCGGTGACTTTCCCGTCCGATTCGAGATCGATGCTCACCGTAATCGGGCCGTCGCTCGCATCGAGCTGCGTCGTGCCGCCCGAGGCGAGCCGCTCGAGTTCGATACCCTGCGGCGCGGTGAGCGTCACCGCGCCACCCGCGACGATCGCGCCGGTGCCGCTGATCGTGTTGCCATCGACTGTCAGCGTGCCCGAGGTCGTGTCGAACGTCCCCCCGGCAGCGACGTCGATGCGGACGCCGCCCGTGGCGTCGAGCGCGCTCTGACCGGCCACCACGAGATCACCGTTCAGATCGATCTCGATGGCTGGCGAAGCGCCCGCGATTTGCCCCAGGGAATTGACGAGAAGGTCGCCGCCGACGTCGAGCGAGCCTGATCCCGCCCCGGTGGCAACGATTTGCGCGAGTCCGGCCGTGCTGGGGCCAGTCGCGCTCGATGAATCGACACCCCCGAACCCGCTGCTTTCGATGAGGAGATCGCCGGAGATCGTGTTGGCGCCGTTGCCGAGGCCGAGCGTCGCGGTGCCGCCAAGGCCGCGACCGCCGGGCGCACCCGAAGCGCTTTCGCTGCCCCCGAACCCGCTCGCGTCGAGCATCGCCGCGCCATTAACGGTGAAAGAGCCGCCGGCTTCGTTGAAGGCGACGCTGCCGCCTTGTCCCGTTCCGCCGGCTGTCGAGCCCCCCGAAGAACGGCCGCCGAACCCGCGTGCGCGGTAATCGAACCGATCGAACGTGTCATTGTCGCCGACCACGAATTGCCCGCCCGATGAGATCGAGACGACGTTGCCGAGGCTGCTGGCGTCGAGGAAACCGCCGGTGCCCGTACCGCCGGTTCCTCCATTGGTGGCATCGCCGCCCTCTCCGTTCGCTTCGAAGAAGACCGAACTCACCGTCGTGAAGAGGCCGTCGTTCCGCACGAAGCCACCGACCGAACCGCCGGTGCCAGCGCCGCCATTTCCGCCCGCAACGCTGGCGCCACCGATGCCGGTCGCACTGAAGGATGCGCCGAGGCGTGTATTCAGTATGCCGCCGTCGATATCGAACTGCACGCTGCCGCCTTGCGCCGAGCCGCCTGCCGCGTTGGCGTCGTTGCTTTGCCCACCAATCGCCGAGGCATCGGCGGAGAAGCCGCCTTCGGAGCCGTCGATCGCTATGGTCCCGCCGCCGATGGCGTTGATCGCGATCGCGCCGCCCACCGCGTCGCCCGGCGTGAAATCGCCACCCGTCGCCTCGCCGGCCAGCGCGCGCGCGCTGGCGTAGAGGTCGCCGTCGATCTGCAGCAAGCCATCGTTCCGGGCGGCAATCTCGACGGTGCCACCCCTGGCGTCCGCTCCGGTGTAGACTGTGAGCGGTGTTCCGGCGCGCGTCGCGTCGGCAAGCAGGCTGGGGCTGTTCGAGATCGTGATCGATCCGCCGTCAGCCGCCAGAGTGATGTCGCCGCCCGTGTTGACCGCAGGGTCGAACGTTTCCCCCGAGCCATAGAGGGCCCGAGCTTCCATGCGCAGGCGCTCCAAGGTGACGGTACCTGCGGTGGCGCTCAGCCCGATCGTGCCGCCCGACGCAGTGCCGCCGGTCGCGTCGGGGCCGATCCCCGAGGACGCGACACCGCTGGCATCGAACGAGGTAGTGCCCAGCACATCGAGCGTGCCGCTGGCCACCGCGATGCGGGCCGTGCCGCCGGTGCCGTTGCCGCCGCCGCCATCGCCCGAGGGATCCACGGCCTGTCCGCCCACGGCCATGGTGAGGTTCCCGGAAACGTCGACGTCGGCTCCGGTAAGGTCGAACGTGGCGGTGCCCCCCGTCGCATCGCCCGATGGCGCGGCATTCGCTCCAGAGCCGCCGAGAGCCGACGCATTGAGCGCCAGATTGCCGGTGTCGAGAACGCCCGGTCCGGCGTTGATCGCGATGATCCCGCCCGTCGCCGCGCCGCCGGCGCCATTGCTCGTGCTGTTGCCGCCCGTCGCATTGGCCGCGATCTGGATGGGGCCGGCGATGGCGATGGTCCCGCCCGTGTCGAGATTCAGCGTGACAGTGCCACCGAAGGCATCGCCGGTGGCGATATCCACTGGACTTCCGCCTTCGACGAGATCGCCGGCGGTCGCGCTCGCGTTAACCGTGAACAGACCGCTGCTGGTCGTGATCTCGCCTGCGTTGAGCGCTTCGATCAGGACCGTGCCGCCGCGCGCGTCGTGACCGGTGTAGGCGGTGGGTGTGGGTGTAGGAGTGGGAGTCGGTGTCGGGGCTCTGCGGCTCGCGCTCGCCGAAACCGCGAGGTCGTTGACCAAAGCGATGGATCCGCCATCGGCCCTTGCCGTCGCGCGCCCGCCAGTGGCTGCGGCGGGATTGAATTGCGCGCCCGAGCCGTAGAGCGCATCGGCGAACACCATGCCTCTGTCGGCGTCGATCGATCCCCCGGCGGACGCTATCAACGACGCGCTGCCACCGAAGGCATTGCCGCCGCGCGCATCCTCAGCTGTTGAGGAGCCGCCCAAGGCCTGGCCGTAGATCAGGATGTCCTGAGCGGAAACCGCGCCGCCGTCGGCGATGAGCGAAGCCTCGCCGCCGGTCGCATCGCCCGCGCCGGCATTCGCAGAATCGCGCGTGACGGCATTGGCGCGCACGTCGATCGACGATCCGCTCGCAAGCGATCCGGACGAGGCCGTCAGCGTTGCTGAGCCGCCGGTGGCACTGCCGGTCGCGTCGCCCGACACCGAGTCTCCGCCAGTCGCCAGTGCCGACACGAGCACGTAGCTGGCCGCAACCGCGGCGCCGTCGATGCCGAGGACGGCATCGCCGCCCGTCGCGCTCCCGCCCGCGCCCGCGACGCCAGTCGCACCAGTGGCGTTGGCCCGCACGACGAACTGGTTTTCGACGCTGACCGTCCCCGCATCGAGCTGCGCTGTGGCGGTGCCACCCCGAGCGGTGCCGCCGTCGTCGCCGATATAGGCGGACGCGTTGGGCGCGTCGGCCGCCACCACGAGCGTGCCGCCCACGGTCACGCTGGTCGAACCGCTGACAGTGCCTTCGCCAGTGATCAGCTGCGCGGTGCCGCCCGTGGCGTTGTAGTTCACGCCGAGCGGCGGCGCGTAGAAGGCGTAGTCCGATTCCTTGGCGGAAGCCTCGATCGTGATCGTATCGTCGGTCGCTACGGTGCCGCCCAAAACCGAAAGGGACGCATTGCCCCCCTCGACTTCGGCCGGAGTCGTCCCGCCGCGATAGCCGGACGCGCTCGCATCGATCGTCAGCGTGCCGATTGTTGCGGTCGGCGTGGGTGTGGGAGTTGGCGTAGGAGTGGGAGTGGGCGTCGGGGTTGGTGTGGGCGTCGGGGTCGGCGCCGGTGCTGGGGCGGGGACGTTCAAAGTCCCGCCATCGCGCACGATGACTTCGGCAGTGCCGCCCAGGCTCGTACCGCCAGTCACGCGCGCGCCGGTGTTGGCCGCTTGCGCCAGGACTCTGACGCTGCGGGCGTCGACCGATCCGCCGTCGATGGTGATCCGGGCAGTGCCGCCCTGCAAGTTCGGCGTGGTATCCCGCACCGCCGGACCGCCGTCGTTGCCGAGCACCCCGGCCGAAGCATTGAGCGTCAGATCGCCGCCGACGCTCAGCGCGCTGCCTGCGCCGACGGAAATCTCGACTTGTCCGGCCGTCGCCGCATTCGCGAAGTTGGACGCGCCGGTCGTGCCGAACGCGACCATCTCAACGTTCCCGGACACGTTCAGGGCGGTGCCGTTGCTGAGCGACAGCAGCGATCCCGCGTCGCCCGGCGCGGCATTGCCATTGGTCCCGTCGGAGCTCGCGAAGCCGCCCGTCGCGCTGCTCGAGCTTAAGAGCGAGTTCCAGTTCTGGACACCGCCACCCGCCAGCGAAATCCGGATCGAGCCACTCGTGCCGTCGCCGCCTTGGATCGATCCGAAATCGCCCTCGCCGCGCGCGAGCAGAGTCACGTCGGACAAGGCGAAGGTGCCGCCCGTATCGATCAGGCTGACTTGCCCGCCGATCCCGTTTCCACCGGTATCATCGGAGAAGCCACCGTTGCCCAACGCGGAGGCGAACAGACTCCCCGATATCGATCCGCCATCGGAGACGGTGAGCGAGATCGCTCCCCCCTGGCCATCACCGCCGCTGACGTCTCCGAACGCGCCATTGCCGAGCGCCAGGAGCTGCAGGCTGCTGGCGGATATGCGCGCATCGCCGTCGGCCAGCAGCACGATGGTTCCGCCGGTGCCGGTCTGGGTGGGATCCCCGCTGTTGCCATCGGCGCGAAAGGCGGCACTGCCGGTGATGTCGATGGCGGCGTCGTCAAGCGCTTCGACCGTGATCGTCCCACCGGACGGTTGCCCCGAAACATCGACATCGAGGCTGTTCGCGAAAATCGCGCCTTCGACGCCCGAGGCCCGCAACGTCACCGCATTTGCGGCATCGAGCGTCAGATCGCTCTGGAAGAAGGCCGTTTGATCGGCGGTAGGCACTACGTCGATCGCGTCCGTGGCATAGGCCGAAACCCGGTTGGACCAGTCGCTGGCGCCGATCTCGATGCTGCCCGACGCGGCAGGATCGGCCGGCGCGCTGTCGAACGTGTATCCCCCGTCGGCACCGGCACCCTGGCCTGCCGCCAGGACCACGGCGCTGCCGTCGTTCGAGGCGAGAGTGGCGGGGGTATAGCCGATGGTGCCGGTCAGCAGCATCGTCAGGGCATCGTTCTTGGGGATCGCGACGACGCGGATTTCCTGCACGTCGCTCGGGCCGGTGCTGGCACCGCCGAAAGTCGAACCGGTGTGGACGATGCCGTTGCCGTCTTCGGTGCCGACCGTGACATCGATGTCGATCAGGCCGGTGTTGATCGTCAGCGTGGCCGCTTCGGCTGCGACGAGAGCCGCGGGTGCGCCCTCGGTGCCGAGATTGACGCGCCCGGCTTGCTCGATGCGCGGAGCGACCGCCGCGAAGTAATTCGAGACCCGGATCGAATCTTCGAGCGTGTTCGACGGCGCTTCGATCGTGATCCGCGAATCGGAAAGGGCCGGGGTCAGCGAGCGAATCTGGCTTTCGGTGAACAGCCCACTCGAATAGTCGATGTCCATCGTCGAGAGCAGCAGGCCGCCGACGTTGAAGCGCGCGTCCTGGCCGATGACGATGCCGTAAGGCGAAAAGAACCAGACATCGCCGCCAGTGCCGTTGACCGCACCGTTGAACTGCACGAGCTGGCCCGCATCGTCCGGAATGATTCGGTTGAGCACGGTGAAGCGGCCGGAAAAGCCGCTGCCGGTCTCGAACGTAGCAGTGGTTCCTGCCGGCTGGAAATCCCACACGGCGGGCGGCGGTGTTGGGGCTGGCGCCGGGGTCGGTGTCGGGGTCGGCCGCCAGGTGATGACGGTTTCGGCGTTGTTGAGCTCGACGGTGGTAGTGCCGCTGCCGTTGAAGATAGCGGGATTGCCGAGATCGGCGGTCGGATCGCCTTGGAACGATTGCGCCCCCGCTGTGCCGGGCAGCGCCAGTCCCACCACCAGCGCGGCGAGGCTGGTTCCGCCCAGAACCCGATGGCGGCACGCGGCGGAGCGGGGCGTGAAGCTGCGGGCGTGTCTTGGCTGTTCCATCATCAGCGACCCCATGGCGCCAGCAGCGCCCTCACATTGAAAAGCACGCGCACGTCACCGCGCTTGGTCTCGTCGGGCGCCGTCTTGAGCGGCGCGGCGACGGTCAGGCTGGCCTGGATGCGGTTGCCCCAGCGGCCGCGCACGCCGCCGCCCGCCGATTGCACGTTCACCGGATCGTCGATCGTGCCGCGGTCGCGGTTGGTCCAGACCCAGGCGGTGTCGAAGAAGGCGAAAGGCTGGATCGAGAACGAGTCAAGCGATTGCGGAATGATCTTGCCGTAGCTGATCTCGAACGAACTGCCGATGCCGCTGTCGCCGATCACTTCGCCGGGATCGTAGCCGCGTCCGTTGGTGTAGTTGCTGACGCTGTACTGTTCGAACCCGAGCAGCGCATCGGGGGAATACTGAATGCGCGGTTCCGCCGAAATGGCGAGCTCTGGCGTCGGACGATATTCGGCGCGCGCGTCGAACCGCGCGACGAAGGCGGAGGGATCGGCGAAGAAGCGGCTGATCGGGGTGTTGGGAGCCACGCAATTGCTGACCGGGGAGCAATCGTTGCTGGCGCCGAGCCCCGACAGGCCCTGGCGCAGCTCGAGCGCGCCCGACACGCGCCACCGGGGCTCACTGTAGGAATAACCGTCGCGGCCGAGATTGCTGTCCGCGTCAGTCGCATCGCCCTCGATCCGGGCGAACAGGACGCGCAGCTTGTCCTTGGTGAAGGGAACCGCGCCGAAATCGACCGACTGGTCGACGATGTCGAAGCCGCCGGCGGCGTAGACGTTGCCGAGGCGCGAGCGCAGCAGCGGATAGCGCAGTTCCAGACTGCCGACGAACGTTTCGGAGCTGAATACGCCGCCGTTCGAGGACGGCTCGCTCTTGGCATAAAGCAGTCGGCCGCCGAGGCGTAGGCCATCGGCATTGAGCGCGAAGTCATGCCCGATTTGCGCGACCAGTTGTTCTTCGAAGTCGATCGTCGCCAAGCCGGAGACGATCGTGCGATCACCCAGGCCGGTCAGGTCGTTGAGCACGAGTTGCGCGGAAAGCGATGTCGGGCCCACCGCCTTCGACCCGTAATTGAGGGCGCCGACCGCGAACTGCACCGGCGTCCGCTCGACGAGGACGTCGCCGACCACCTCGCCCGGGGCGCCGTTCGCCGGACGCAGCTTGAGCCGCACCGTGTATCCAGGAAGATCGCCAAGCAGCAGCAAATGCCGCTCGGCCTGCAAGGCATTGAAGTATTGGCCCTGAGCCAGCTTGGCAAGGTGGCGCTCGATCAGCTTGCCGCTCGGCCCGATATCGCCGCGCGCCTGCACTTCGACGAGCCGCGCGATCAGCACATCGAGGCGCACCGTTCCCATCGGCTCGATGCGTTGCGGCGGGATCTGCACTGCGGCGAGATAACCCAGCGAGCGCAGGATCGTCGCCGCACGGTCGCGCACTTCGCACAAGGTCGAGACGGGAACTTCGCGGCCCGCGAATTCCTGCCAGGTCGAATCGAGTTGCGTGGGGGAGATGACCGTGAGCTGCGGAAACTCCACACGCGCGAACGTTACCTTCGTATTGGCGAAGGAGGGATCGGCGAAAGGGCAGGGACCGCGCTCGATATCGCCTTCCACCGACAGCCGCGGACCTTGCGTGCCTGGTTCCTGGGAGGTGTCGATCCCCAGCTCTTCGCGCGTGGGCGGGGCTTCCGCCTGCTGCGCGGCAGCGGGAAGCGCTGCACCCGCCAGACCGGCGACCGCCAGCGCGACGCAAGACGCGTGCCTCAGACGGAAAGACGACGAGTGCCTTACACGTGCCAACGATACCCCCCAACCGCACTCGCGAAACCGCGAGTCACCTTACAGTCTCAAACCCCTGCCGAGTGCCCGTCGCAAGCTAGCCCCCTCGCTCGCGGAATGGCCCGGATCCGTCTTCTTGGTGGCAGTACTGATACCTTACGGCAAGAGTACAGTCACGACTTAACCTATTGGCAGCGCCATGGCATCCGCCAACATGCGCAACTGTGCATTGCATTGATTGGCAATGAGCGCGCTTGCCAGATCTTCTGCCGTTGCCGGTTGGGCGGGAAGCACCACGAACGTGACGTCACGGCTCGGGCCCGGGCCGCTGATGCGATACGTCGTGCCGTTCGCGATCGGGCTTCCGGCCGGCTGCCAAGTGCCGACATAGGTGTTGCTGTTGAACGTGACGCGCGATTCGGCCGCTTCATCGACCGAACCATTGACCGGACGGATCGAGAAGGACGTCGCGTTGCTGCCGTCGGGCCGCCAGATGCTGACCGAGGCGGGATTGACGATGCACATCCGGCCGTCGCCGGTGGCATCGAGATTCCAGATGTTGGTGTTGCGCGCGGTGCTGCCCGATCCGCGGACGGCACCGGTGCGCACCCGGGTCGGCCGGACCAGCGCGTTGAACGCGACCGTACGCGAGCGCGTGTCGCCGCCGCCGACCTGCTGCGGTCCCGGGCCGCGCAGAACACGCGTGCCGCCGCTGCTGAGTATAGTGACCGAGTCGCCGGCACTCAGCCGGATCGTTGCAGTATCGTCGAGCTTGGTTCCCGTCGGATACTTGGCCGCGGACGGGCCGCTCGAGGCCACGACAACCCCCGCTATCGCCATACCAGGCAACGCCAGGGTGGTGGCTGAGAGCAGGATCGCTGCTCCTTTACCCCAGGACATACGCATTATCCCCTTCACACTCCGAAAGTCGTTTTAGCAGACATTGCAATGCCGTGTCAGCAGGGTGCTTGTCTGTGGTCTTTCGCACGATTGTGATCGCTTCATCGTAATTTGTTGCGAGCAACTTTATTGCGCGAGACAATTGCTCGCGATCTTCGGCGGGAAAGTCGGGTCGCGGCTCGAACAGCTCGATCGGACTGGCGCGGCCGCGCAGGACGACGCGGCCCATCGGCCGCCACCAGTCGAGTCCGGATCTCTCGGCGAATTCGCGACTCGCCATGACGGCCGAGCCCAGCGGCTTGTTGGCCGATTCCAGTCGCGCCGCCGTATTCATCGCCTCGCCCAGCGCGGTGTACTGGATCCGCCGCTCGCCCCCGAAGTTGCCGACCACGGCTTCTCCGAAGTGCATCCCCACTCGCGTCTTGCCCACCGGCGGCATGCCGGGATCGAGGCTTCTGCGAAAATCCTCGCCCGCCTGCCACATCGCGTATCCGGCCAGCGCCGCCTTCTGGCCATCGTTGGCGCGCGCGATCGGCGCACCCCAGAACGCGACGACCGCATCGCCCACGTACTTGTCGATAATGCCGCCGTGTTCGAGCACCACCGCGCTCAGCCGATCGAGATAGTCGTTGAGCAATCGCGCCACTTGTTCGGGCGCGAGCTGGTGCGACAGCTCGGTAAAGCCCTCGAGATCGCTGAACACGATGTAAAGCTCGCGCTTCGCGCCGCTGAGTGCCAGCTTTTCGGGATTGTCGATGATTTCCTGCGCGATGTCCTGCGGCAGATACTTGCCCAGCGCGGTCTGCGCGAATTCGCGTTCGACCGCCGAGGATGCGCGCACCAGCGAACTCACTGCGAACAGCGCCAGCACCCAGGCGATCAGCCAGCCCGCCGCCGGGAGCCCCAGCGTGTCGTAGCCGCTATCCTGCATCCAGAACGGGATGCCGACGATCATGCCGACTTGCAGCATCAGGAACGGGATCGCGCGGCTCACCCGGGTTTCGATGAGACTGGTCAGCCCCGCCGCCGTCACCCACAGCAGCGCGGTCAGCCACAGCTGCCAGGGCGCGAGATGCGGCAGTTTCGCTCCATCGAGCATCTGCGAAATCATCGCGGCGTGGACCCGGATCCCGGGCGGTGCGGGCGACAGGTCTTCGATCGGCTTGGCGCAGTATTGCGAGCCGTCTTCCGCCATTTCCATCTGGCAATCGGGCAGGAACGGGGTGAACGGTGTCTCGACTCGATCGTTGTCGACGATCTCGCCGCCGATCAGCACGTAACGATCGCGGATCTGCGCAGCGAACAGCGCGATCAACTCGGGATCGAGATCGGCGAGAGTCTCGATCGGCAAGGCGGAGAAGACCGGCGTCGAATCGCCCGCAGGCAGGCGGTAACGGATCGCGCCGGTGTAGTCCGCGAAACGCCGCCAGGCCGGATCGCCCGCATCCTTGAGCATCGATTTGCCGAGGATCAGGGGAAATCCCGCGAGCCGCGCCGGCCAGTTGCGTGCAGCGCCGTCCTCGTAGTTGAGGCGGATACTCGCGGGATGCGCGCGCGATCCCTTCAACCGCGCCATGAATGTGTTGAGGTTTTCCTGCTGGCGATAGACGATGTTCTGGGCATTTCCCTCCATCGTGGTGAAGGCGATGCTGACGGGCGTCTTCATCCCGCGCAGGACCTCGATAAGCTCGTCGTCTTCGTCCTGCTGCTGGTCGAACAGGATATCGATACCGATGGCGCGAGCTCCCATCGCATCGAGATTGCGCAAGACTCGTGCGAGCAGTCCCCGGTCGAGCGGCGAGCGCTTGCCCAGGTTGATCAGCGTGTCATCGGTATAGGCAACGATCGTGACGCGTTGGTCTTGTTCGACGTGTTCGGCCGTGGCGAAAACGCGCAAGTCGTAAAGCGATCGCTCGGCCGCGCCGACGACCGGCAGCTCCCAGCTGTATCGCGCCAGCAGCAGTGCGAGGACCAGCAGCAGCAGGTTGGTCGCCATGCGCAGCGGGCTCGCGGCCCGCACGCTGCGCCAGCCCCGCTTGAGCAGCGAAAAGCCGCTCTTCCCGCTCGTGTCCCGCGCCACGGGAAGTCCGTCAGTTGCCCGAGATCGGCTTGGCCGCGTCTCCGATGATGGCGAAGCCCGCCCAGTAAAACGGGTGCGAGGTCGCCGGATCGTTCATCAGCTTGAGTTCGGCCTGGCGCATGGCCTCGCCCATCGAGGCGCCGCGATCCTGGTAGAAGGTGGTGAACAGGCGCTCGGTGGCATCGTAGTCGTCGGGCGCCGGCCAGTGGCTGGCGATGACCTGCCGCCCGCCCGCGGCGATGAAGGCGCGCACCAGACCGTCGAGCGCCTGCCCGCCGCCGCCGACCACGCCCGCGTCGCGCGTCGCCTCCATGCTCGCGCCGCCCGCGGTGTCGCAGGCGGAAAGCACGACCAGATCGGCGTCGAGCCGCAAGTCGAAGATCTCGGAGAAGGACAGCAGACCGTCGGACTGCGGTCCCCCGAACGACGTCAGCAGCGCCGGGCGGACCGGGCAGCCCATCGCCGGCGCCGTGACCAGCCCGTGGGTGGCGAAGTGGAGGATGCGGTAATTGTCGAGATCGCCCCGCTGCTTGATCGCGGTATCGGTGAAGGCGGCGTCGGTGATGAGCGTCGCCCCGCCCGGATTGAGCACTTGCGAGGCAGTCACCAGCTCGGACTTGGAGATCGGATTGTTCCAGACTTCCTCGGGCCAGAAGCAACCGCTGTCGTCGCCGGCCGCCGTGCCGCCGCGTACGCCATTGGGAAAGCCCGAGGATCCGAGCGGCGCATTCTCGCCAAGGCCGAGGAAGGCGTTGCCGGCGCGCGAACGCGGCGCGGCCCTGGCGTCGCGGAAGCTGGCGGCGGACAGCGAGGTGCTGACGGCGCGGTCGCGTCCCACCCAGTCGATCCCGGTGAAATCGTATTCGTCGCCGCCCTTGGCGACGCGCGTGCGGTAGGCCGTCACGCCGGACGTATCGCCGGTCAGCAGATTGATCGGCAGTTCGAGTAGCGCCCCGTCGGGTTCGAAGACGACATGCCTCGTCGCCGCCAGATCGCCCGATACGGGGCCAAGCAGCGCATCGTAGAGCTCCATCGCGGCATCGACCTGGAACGGATAGGTCGTCTGTGCGCCGTTGACGACGATCGAGATGCTGTCCCGCATTGTCGCGACGAGTTCGTTGATCCGTCCGGCCGGGATCGCCAGCTTCCACGCCGCGACTTTGGCGGGGCTGGCGTAGATCGCGTAATCATTGCCTGCCAGCTCAACCATCTTGAGATAGGCCTCGCCAGCGCCGAGCGTGCTGCGCAGTTCCGGCAGATCGATCGTCTTCGAGGCGACCGCGCGGTAGGCCGGGTACGCAGACAGAGCGTTGACCGTCTCGCGCTGTTCGGCGGCAAGGCGCGTCACGGCCTCTTCGGCCGCGGGCAACTGCTCGGGGTTGGCGCCCGCGCTTGCGGCGGCCTTGAGCCGCGCGAGTTCGATGCGAGCGCGTTCGAGCGCGCGGCTCTGTTCCTGCACGCGGCGGAAGAGTTCGCCGGCTTCTCCGCTTCCCGATTCGAGCGCGCGCGTAAGCTGGATCAGGGTGTCGGCGGCGCCAGGCCGGGGAACCAGCTGGGCGACGGCGAACAGTTCCGCGACGGCCTCAGGCGAAGTCGCACTCTGCGCTACGAGCATGTCGAAATAGGGGCGCATCAGATTTTCGAAGCCGGTCAGCTGGCCGCGTGAGGATGCGACGTTGCTCACCACCTCGCGATACAGCGTCCGCGCGTCGTCGGTCTGGCCACGGCGGGAATAGAACCCTGCCAGCCGCGCCCGCGCCATGTTGACCGACGTGCTGTCCGGATATTGCAGTTCGACCAGATCGAGTGCGCGCCGCAAGTTGGCTTCGGCCTCGCCGTAGTTCCGTTCCGACTCGTAGATCGCGGCGAGCTCGGAATAGATCTGCGAGCGCAGCCGCGAGATCGAGGCGACTCGCCCGTTGCGCACGCTGACCGCCGTCTCGAGCGCGGACACGAGGTCGGCGCGTGCAGCCGCGAGCTCGCCGTTGAGCCGCTGTGCAGTGCCGCGCAATTGCTGCGCCTGCGCATCGATGATGGTCGCGCGCTCCTGCGGCGAAAGCCGGGTTTCCTGGCCCAGCGTGCGCGACACGACATTGGATTGCGCCGAATTGAGGCCGGCAGCGGTGAACGCGTCGATCCGAACCGCGCCGCCATCGGTCATCGGCGAGGCCATCAACGGCGGCACTTCGCCGTCGAGAATCCGGATCGCCTCCTCGCGCTGGCCGCGATTGAGGGCGTGGATCGCGGTGTAATTGCGCGTGAGGCGCGATTGGATCACGCCCGTCACCCCGTCCGTCTCCGCTTCGGCGAAGAGCCGGTCGGCCTGTTTGAAGTCGCCCAGATTGGAAAGCTGCAAGGCGCGGTTGATCTTGGCTTCGTGCAGCCGGTCGGCGCGCGCCTCGATCGTGTCTGAGCCTTTCTCGATCAGCAGCGGCGCTGCGGCGAAGGCTTGCGCGGCCTCGGCGTAGGCCCCCGCGCTGTTGCCGCGATAGCCTTCGCCGACAAGCGTTTCGGCATCGCTAACGTCGCCGCGTGCCCGCATCGTCGAGCCGCCGGTGCCGATCGCGGCGATGGCGACTTCGCCCGGGACCACCGCATCCTGGGCGAGGTTTGCAAGCGTCAGCCGGATCGCGCTGTCGTAGCCGGACAGCCCTTCGACGACATAGTCCTTGCCATTGGCGCTGAGCACATAGCTGTTCCAGTCGAGCCCCGACTCGCGTCCTTTGCAGCGGCGCATCTGGGCGTCGGCGCTGCCGGGAAGGTCGACCGCTTCGGCGGCGCCGCAATCGAGCGCTTCCTCGCGCGCGGGTTCGGCGCGGGCCAGCGGGTCGCTACCGCGCTCGAACGCGTAGGCCGTGGCGACGGGAAGCGAGATGTCGGAGCACAGGACCAGCCACTTGCGCTCGAAGACCGAGCGGCGCTGCTGCCCCATGCTGACGCCTTGGGCGTCGCACGACGTCCCCGATGTGCCGACCGGAAAGCTGGAAGCGACCGAAGGCTTCGGCTCGGCCGCGAGCGCGCCTTGCAGACTGAAAGACAAGAGCCCGCCGACGATGGGCCCGAAGAGTGCAAGTCGTCCTGCGATCACGTCTGTTCCCCCAGCTGTAAGCCGGCATGACGGACGAATCGGTTCTGTGGCCGATTTCGATTTCGTCCTCACCGCCGATCCGGCAATTCCAGTTCCCCACGCAGCACAATTAAACCCAACCGGCGCCTGCGGACAAGTATTTGCGACGCGGCCGCTAAGTCATAAGCAAATACGCAGACAAAATTCGCGGCGATGCGCCGCGCGGCGGTGCCCTTGCCGCACGGCGGTTTCGCGCTAAGGGCTATCCATGGACAAGATCATCATCCGCGGCGGCTGCAAGCTGTCGGGCACGCTGCCGATTAGCGGTGCCAAGAATGCCGCGCTCACGCTGGTGCCGTGCGCCTTGCTGACAGACGAGCCGCTGACCCTGCGCAACTTGCCGCGCCTGGCCGATATCGACGGCTTCCAGCATCTGATGAACCAGTTCGGCGTATCGACCACGATCGCCGGCTCGCGCCCCGAGGACTTCGGCCGAGTCATGACGTTCGAGGCGCCGCGCATCACCGGCACGGTCGCGCCTTACGATCTGGTGCGCAAGATGCGCGCCTCGATCCTGGTGCTCGGCCCGATGCTTGCGCGCATGGGCGAGGCGACCGTTTCGCTGCCCGGCGGCTGTGCCATCGGCAATCGTCCGATCGATCTGCATCTCAAGGTGCTCGAGGCGATCGGCGCCGAGATCGAGCTGGCCGCGGGCTATGTCCGGGCCCGCGCGCCTGATGGCGGCTTGCCCGGCGGGCGGTTCTCGTTTCCGGTGGTTTCGGTCGGCGCGACCGAGAACGCGCTGATGGCCGCGGTCCTCGCCAACGGCAAGACGACGCTCCACAACGCCGCGCGCGAGCCCGAGATCGTCGACTTGTGCCGGTTGCTGGTCGCGATGGGCGCCAAGATCGAGGGGATCGGCAGCAGCGACATCACCATTCATGGCGTCAAGCGGCTGCATGGCGCGACCTATCGTGTCATGTCGGACCGGATCGAGGCCGGGTCCTACGCGTGCGCGGCCGCCATCACCGGCGGCGAAGTGATGCTTGCCGGCGCCGAGATCGAGGAGATGGAAGCGACCGTCGCCGCGCTGCGCCAGGCGGGCGTCCACGTCGAGCCGACGCAGGAGGGGCTGCACGTCGCGGCCAACGGCGCGTTGCGCGCGGTGAACTTGTCCACTGCGCCCTACCCCGGCTTCGCCACCGACATGCAGGCGCAACTGATGGCGCTCTTGTGCCGCGCCGAGGGCACCAGCGTGCTCAACGAAACGATTTTCGAGAACCGCTACATGCACGTGCCCGAGCTCAATCGGATGGGCGCGCATATCGAAACATCGGGCCGTACCGCGATCGTTCACGGCGTCGCGCAGCTTTCGGGCGCGGAAGTGATGGCGACCGACTTGCGCGCTTCGATGAGTCTCGTGATCGCCGGGCTAGCGGCCGAGGGGGAGACTCAGGTCCACCGGCTGTACCATCTCGATCGCGGTTACGAGCGCCTCGAAGAGAAACTGTCGCTGATCGGCGCGGATATCGAGCGGGTCGGCGACGGCTGAGCGAAGCCTTACGGCGGGCGGCCCGCCGCTTGCGCACGACGATCTTCCGTCCAGCCGTGAAACCGGATGCCTTCTGGGGCGTTTAACCCCCGAATATCCCAGAAGGAGGCAATACCATGGGTCTCATCAAGATGGCCGTCGCCGGCGCTGCCGGTTATGCGCTTTACAAGTACGCGACACGCGAAGACGAATACTCATATGCAGGCAATGTCCGCGATGCCGGTCCCGGTTCAATGAAAGAGCCGCCCAAGTCGTGGAGCAAGGTCGACGAAGCGAGTGACGAAAGCTTCCCCGCCAGCGACCCGCCAGCGACTTACTGACGCAATCGCAATTGATTGCCCGAGGCGGGCGGAGACCTTGTGTTTCCGCCCGCCTTTCGCATGCACCGACGCCTTATGCCGCGCTTTTAGCTATTCGTCCGCTGCGGTGCGCGCAGAGGTCGAGACCAGCCAGACTCTGATCGCTCCCGCCAGGCCGGGAGGCGTCTCTGCTTCGAGTCGCGCCGCATCGATCCGCGCGACCAGTGCGTTGATCGGAATGCCCTCGCATGAGGCGCGTTGGCGCAACATGTCCCAGAACACGGGCTCGAGACTGATCGAGGTCTTGTGCCCGGCGATTTCGACCGAGCGCTTCACCGGCGGATGAAAGGGAACCGTCATCGTATGAGGGCTTAACCGGGCTGTGGTGAGGGACCTACGAATTTTTTGGGGTCGCGATCTCGCGCGGCGCTCCGTAACCCATGGCTGAAAAACCGCGACATGGTTCGGACCATACGATGCAGCAGGGCTACCAGGATCTTACCGAGCGCGAGAAGCAGACGCTTCGGCTGATGCTGCGCGGCCACGACGCGAAGTCGATGGCCCGCGAACTCGATCTGTCGGTCCACACGATCAATGAGCGGCTGCGGTATGCGCGGCGCAAGCTCTCGGTTTCGAGCAGCCGCGAGGCCGCCCGGATCGTTCACGAAATCGAGGAGGCATCCCCCAATTCGCCGGGGGACGCAAGTTTGGGGGATGCCGATCGCGCCCCAAGTCCGGCATGCCAATCGGATTCGAAGCCCGGCGGGATCGCGAACCCGAGGTTCGCCTGGCTCACTGGAGGAACCCTTGTCATGTCCATCCTGATCGCTGCCGTCGCGTTATCGTCCACGTCGTATCTCGCCTCGGACCCACCGCAAACCGCGCCGACGCCGGCGCACGCGACCGAGCTTCGCCCCGCCGCGGAAACCGAAGTGGTCACGAGCGCCCGCAGCTGGCTGGCGCTGGTCGACGCCTATCGCTGGGACGCAAGCTGGGAGGCCACCGGCACGCAGTTCCGCGAACTCAACACGCGCGAGACCTGGGCCTCGCTGTCGAAGGAAGTCCGGCCGCCGTTCGGCGCCGTCGAATCGCGGACCCTGATGTCCCAGGAAGAGGTTCCGGCGCCGCCGCGCGGCTACGAAATCGTGAAGTTCCGCACCAGTTTCGCCAATAAGCCGGAGACGATCGAAACCCTCTCGCTCGAGCGGGAAGGTACGCAATGGAAAGTCGTCGGGTACTGGATCGGATAAGGCCTGAGCCGGGGGCAGGGGGCGGCACGATCGCCTGCCCCCTGCCATCTTGGCTCAGTACATGTGCTGGCCGCCGTTGATCGACAGCGTCGACCCGGTCACGAAGGCGGCGTTGTCCGAGCACAGGAAGGCGACGCCGCGGGCGATTTCGTGTGCCTGGCCGAGGCGTCCCACCGGAATGCGCGAAACGATCTTCTCCAGCACCGGCTCGGGCACGGCGGCGACCATGTCGGTGTCGATGTAGCCCGGCGCGATCGCGTTGACGGTCACGCCGAACTTGGCGCCTTCCTGTGCCAGCGCCTTGGTGAAGCCGTGAATGCCGGACTTGGCCGCGGCGTAATTTACCTGCCCGTACTGCCCGGCCTGGCCGTTGACCGAGCCGATGTTGACGATGCGGCCCCACTTGCGCTCGCGCATGCCGGGGAAGCAGGCCTTAGCCATGTTGAAGCAGCCGCCGAGGTTGATCCGCATGACGTCGTTCCAGTCTTCGAACGACATTTTGTGCAGCACGCCGTCGCGCGTGATGCCGGCGTTGTTGACGACGATGTCGACCGGGCCGATTTCGGCGGCGACTTTCTCGCAACCGGCGATCGTCGCCTCGTGGTCGCCCACGTCCCACTTGTAGACAGGGATGTCGTGCTTCTGGGAAAAGGCTTGTGCCCTTTCGTCGTTACCGCCGTAGTTCGCGACGACCGTATGTCCGCGCTCCTTGAGCGCGAGCGAGACGGCCTCGCCAATGCCTCGCGTACCGCCCGTGACGATTGCTACCTTAGCCATTTGCAAAATGCTCCCAATCAGGCCTCTCCAGCGCACTTGCTAGAAAAGCACGCAAGCGGCGGCAATAGCGCGATGTCCGGCTCGATACGGTATTTTTCGCATCGATGCTTGCACGCCATGCAAACAGGATGGGATTGATTCAGAACTTGAATTGAGTGCCGACGTAGACGGCCTGGCTGTCCTGCTTGCCGTCGGTGAGCGGAACCAGGCGTTCGCGATCCTGCGAATAGCGAACCCCCGCGGTCACATCCAGGTTCTTGGTCAGGCGATAGGCACCGCCCAGATCGACTTCGCCGGCCTCGCCCGCGAAAGTGCGCGGCGCGCGCCCGGCGGTTTGCTTCTCGTCGATGGAAATGCGCGGGCTGAACCGCCCGTCGTCCGGCTTGCCACCGGGTTTCAGGCTGAAGTTGCCGAGATCGGGCAGCTCGCCACTCGGCTTGCGCTGCACGTCGGCGACGAGATCCTGCGAAAACCCGCGATACCCCCGCGAGACGCCGAGATTGAACGCGCTGGAGGCGATTCGCAGCTTGCTCGCGTCGGTTTCGCCCGAAGCCATGCGAGAGCGTCCGCGCACGGTGATGGCCTTGGCCGTGGCGGCATCGACGCGCACTGCAACGGTGACCGCACGATCGGGCTGATCGGGAGTCTCCGCCGGCGTGAAGGGAAAGAGCTGCCCCTTGGCGAGTGATCGCAGCGGAATCGCGCTGGCGAAGTCCGCGCCGGTCGGTTGCGCGTTCATGGGTGCGATTTCGCGCTCCGCGCCGGTCTTCGGCGGATTGTCGAAGCTGACGGTGAAGGCGAGGACGGCGCTGGGCAATGCGAGCAGGCCGACGGTGCAGGCGAGCACAATGCCGGCTCTCGCGCCCGAGCGCGAGGATGCCCGCGTCGCCGCGTTCGTCTCCACTTCTCCCAGGTCGTCGATTTCGTTGTCCATCCCGCTCATACTCTTCGATGCAACGGCGCGATCGATGCGCTGTCCGGTGCAGGTCACCTTGCCTGTGGCTTTTGGCTCCGGCTTTTTGCTTCGCGGAGCTTAACACACGATGACACGCGATCACAGCCCGGCGTCGCTCCCCCGTGACCGTCCGGGGCCTCGTGCACGTCCGCCCCTTGCCGCATCGGCGGCGTGGCGATAGAGGCTGTTGCGCCGCGCTCGGCCGGTTATCGGCATTGCGAGCGCCACGAGGATACGCGACGACCATGACTGCCCATTCCCGACACTTGCGCAATTTCGCCGTCTACGGCCTGTGCGGCGCCATGGCGCTTTCGCTCGCGGCCTGTGGCGGCAAGAAGAAGGTGGCGGACCGAGTCGCGCCCTCGATGGTCACCACGATCGGCGTCAACGGCTATCTGTGGCGCGCCAGCCTCGATACGCTGTCGTTCATGCCGCTGCTCCAGACCGACAGTGCCGGCGGCGTGATCCTGACCGACTGGTATACCAATCCGTCGAACCCCGGCGAGCGCGTCAAGGTCACTGTCACCATCCTCGACCAGGATCTGCGCGCCGATGCGGTGAAGGTTGCCGCCAGCCGTGAAGTCAATACGGGCGGCGGCTGGGTCGCCGCGCCGGTGCAGGCCGCTACCGTGCAGAAGCTCGAAGACATCATTCTTACCCGCGCCCGCGACCTGAGGCGCAATTCGGTCGGCTGAGGCCGGCTCGGGAGACGCAATCACCATGAACGAGCGGTTCGACCCCGCAGTAGCCGACCAGCGCTGGCAGCGGGTCTGGGACGAGCGGCAGTGCTTCGCCGCCAGCGACACCACCGACAAGCCGCGCGCCTATGTCCTGGAGATGTTCCCCTATCCTTCGGGGCGCATCCATATGGGCCATGTGCGCAATTACACGCTGGGCGACGTGCTCGCGCGCTACAAGCGCATGACCGGCCACGAAGTGCTGCACCCGATGGGCTGGGACGCCTTCGGCATGCCCGCCGAGAACGCGGCGATGGAAAAGGGTGTCCACCCGGGCGGCTGGACGCGCGAGAACATCGCCAACATGAAGGCGCAGTTGAAGCGCCTCGGCTTCGCGCTCGACTGGAGCCGCGAACTCGCCACGTGCGAGCCCGATTACTACGGCCACGAACAGGCGCTGTTCCTCGACCTCTATGAGGCGGGACTGGTTTATCGCAAGGAATCGGCGGTCAACTGGGACCCGGTCGATATGACCGTGCTTGCCAACGAGCAAGTGATCGACGGGCGCGGTTGGCGCTCGGGCGCGCTGGTCGAGAAGCGCAAGCTCTCGCAGTGGTTCTTGAAGATCACTGACTTCGCTGAGGAACTGCTCGAAGGGCTGGGCGACCTCAAGGATTGGCCGGACAAGGTCAAGCTGATGCAGGAAAACTGGATCGGCAAGTCGCAGGGGCTGGAGTTCGCCTTCACCCTGTCGAACGGCGAAAGCCTGCCGGTCTACACCACGCGCCCCGACACGATCTTCGGCGCGAGCTTCGTCGCGGTCGCCGCCGATCACCCGGTCGCGCAGACAGTGGCGGAAGGGTCGAGCGAGGCGCAGGCGTTCATCGTGGAATGCAAGCGCGGTGGCACCACCGCGGCTGAACTCGAAACCGCCGAAAAGCTGGGCTTCGACACCGGCCTCACCGCCAGGCACCCGTTCAGCGGCGCGGACCTGCCCGTTTACATCGCCAATTTCGTGCTGATGGACTACGGCACCGGCGCGATCATGGCCGTGCCCGGTCACGACCAGCGCGACTTCGATTTCGCCACAAAGTACGGTCTGCCGATCGTGCGCGTCGTCGCCACCGATCCGGCGGAGGCCGACAAGCCCTTCGCGGGCGAGGCGGAAGCGGGCGACGGCGTCATCGTCAACTCGGACTTCCTTAACGGCAAGAGCGTGGCGGACGCCAAGGCCGATGTCATCGCTCGGGCCGAACAAGGCGGCTGGGGCGAGGGCAAGACCGTGTGGCGCCTGCGCGACTGGGGCGTCTCGCGTCAGCGCTACTGGGGCACGCCGATCCCGTTCATTCATTGCGATGCTTGCGGCGTCGTTCCCGTGCCCAAGGACCAACTTCCGGTGGTGCTGCCCGAGGATGTCGATTTCCAGACGCCGGGCAATCCGCTGCTGCGTCATCCGACCTGGAAGCATGTCGATTGCCCCAAGTGCGGCAAGCCCGCGACGCGCGAGACCGACACGCTCGACACGTTCGTCGACAGTTCGTGGTATTTCCTGCGCTTCGCCAGCCAGCCCGCCGACCGGCCGTTCGATCCCGGCGTCGTCGCGCAATGGCTCCCGGTCGAGCAGTACATCGGCGGCATCGAGCACGCGATCCTGCACTTGCTCTACGCCCGCTTCTGGACTCGCGCGCTGCGCCGCACCGGCCTGATCAATGTCGGCGAACCCTTCGCGAGCTTGTTTACACAAGGCATGGTGACGCACGAGACGTACTCGCGCGAGCAGAACGGTCGCGATGTGTTCTACAGCCCTGCCGAAGTCGAACGCGGCGGCGAAAGCGCGACACTGATCGAAGACGGCGGGCCAGTCGAGATCGGCCGGGTCATCAAGATGTCGAAGTCGAAGAAGAACGTCGTCGATCCCGACGCGATCCTCGCCGACTACGGCGCCGACGCGATCCGCTGGTTCATGATCTCCGACAGCCCGCCCGAGCGCGATCTGCCCTGGTCGATCGCCGGCATCGAAGGCTGCGCGCGCTTCGTCCAGCGCCTGTGGCGCTTGTTCGGCCAGTACGATGCTGGGGCCGAGGGCGAGGACAAGGCGCTCGACCGCAAGCGCGACCAGACCGTCGCCGCCGTGGCCGACGATATTGAGGCGCTGGCCTTCAACAAGGCGGTCGCGCGCGTCTACGAACTCACCACCGCGATCGAAAAGGCGCAGCCCAGCGCCAGCCGCTCCTCCGCGATCCGCGCAATCCTGCTGCTCGTTGCGCCGATGATGCCGCACCTGGCCGAAGAGGCCTGGGACGCCATCGGCGAGGAAGGGCTGATTGCCGAGGCCGCGTGGCCCCCGGTCGATCCGGCGCTGCTGGTCGATGACGAAGTGACCATCGCGATCCAGGTCAAAGGCAAGCTGCGCGATACGGTGACCGTCGCCAAGGGCACTGCCAAGGACGAGCTGGAGGCGCTTGCGCTCGCCAGTGAGAAGGTCCAGCGTGCGCTCGACGGGGCGGAGATAAGGAAAGTGATTGTCGTGCCCGACCGTCTGGTGAATCTGGTGGCATGAGAGGGCCTTCTGCCCTTTCCTCGTCCTTCCCGCGAAGGCGGAAGGGTATTCTGCTTTGCGTCCTGCTGCTCGGGTCTGCGTCGCTCGCGAGCTGCGGGCTGCAGCCGATGTACGCGGGCGGCAGCAGCGGCGCGGTGGCGCGCGGGCTGTCCGAAGTCGAGGTGTCCGCCATCGAAGGCCGCGCCGGCTGGCTGGTGCGCAATGCGCTGGTCGATCGGCTCGATGCCTCGCAGGGAACCGGCCGCTACCGGCTCGACGTACGGCTCGATGACAATCTCGAAGGTTTCGCGCTGCTGTCCGACGACACCATCAGTCGCGAACGCCGCACCTTGCGCGCGCGCTACCAGTTGGTCGACATCGGCAGCAACGCGATCCTGATCGACGACACCGTCGGCTCCGACGCGGGTATCGACGTGCTCCAGTCCGACTATGCGACGATCGCGGCGGAACAGACCGCGCTTGAGAACCTGAGCAAGGTCATCGCCGATCGCATCGTCACCAATCTCTCGCTGCGCCTGCGCGATCAGGGCGGAGGGTCCACGGGCGCGAGCCGGTGAAGGCGACTCAGAAGGACTTCGCTTCGGTTGCGCCGCGCGCGGTGCGCGATGCGCGCATCTTCTACTTCTGCGGCCAGGACGAATCGGGCATCCATGATGCCGCCGCACGGATCGTCGCCTTGCTGCCCGATCCTGGCGAGCGCATCGAGATGTCGGGAGCGGACTTGCGCAAGGATCCGGTGCGGCTCGGCGACGAGGCAAGGTCGAACTCGCTGTTCGGCGATTCGCGTCACATCTGGGTCCGCGCGCAAGGCGACGATGCCCACGATGCGGTGGCCAATCTGATCGATGGCGAAGGCGAGCCGTGCCCGGTCCTGATTCTCGCCAGCAGCGCCACGGACAAATCTCGCATTGCCAAGCTGCTGGAAAAGCGCAGCGACAGCCTCGTCACGATGTTCTGGCCGCCCGACTTGCGTTCGGTCGCCGTCACGGTGCGGGCGCAGGCGGACGCCCTCGGGCTGCAGCTTGCCAGCGATCTTGCCGAACGCATTGCACGCGGCGCCGGTCTCGATACGCGGCTGGCGCGCTCGGAACTGGAAAAGCTCGCCTTGTATCTCGACGTCGCGCCGGAACGGCCCCGGCGAGTCGCGGTGACGGATCTGAACGCCATATCCGCGCAGACCGAGGACGATGGCTTTCAGGCGCTCGTCGATGCGATTCTCGGCGGGACGGCGCCGGTGGTCGGCACCGAGCTGAAACGGCTGCGCGAACTGGGCCTGAATCCCGTGGGCCTTCTGCTCGCTCTCGAACGACGCTGTGCGCAGCTGGCAGCGCTTGCAGCACGGATGAGCGGTCAGCGCGACGTGGGGAGCTTCGTCGAGGCAGAGGCGAAGGCGCGGCGCATCTTTTGGAAGGATAAAGGCGCGATCGCCGTGCAGTTGCGCGCCTGGCAAGGACAACGGCTGCAATGGTTGCAGCATGCGCTCATGACTATGCATCAGAATCTGCTTGCGAATAGCGCGGATGCGGACCTGCTTCTATCGCAGGGCCTCACCATTATTGCGCGTCGCCGTCTCGCATTGACACACCGCAAGTGATGCACAGCAGGACCCTCATCATCGCTTAGCCGTTGCCTTGCCCTGAACTACTGGATTATACGTAGTGCAGCGCAGCATTACTTGACTGCGCATGGGGAACGCACGCTTGTCCGATGTCGATGGACTTCAGGCCGCGAGGCAAATGGTGGGGGGGGCGATGCCGGTGGTTGCGCCGGTACGCGTCCAGCCCGTGCCTGCGCCGTTCGCCGGAGCCGATGATCTGCTCATCGCGCCATCGCTCGAACGGCGTCGGCTGCAATGCTACCTCGCCCTCATTCTTGCCGATATCGCGATCCTGCTGTTCGGTTTCGGCACCGCAGGCTACGTCTATTCGGGAGCCAGCGGCGGCTGGAGCGCGCTGGTTCGCGCGCAGGTTCTGCTGCCGATCTTCCTGACGATCGCCACCTATAACGGCTCCTATTCGATCAAGGCGCTGCGCGATCCGCTCAGCGGCAGCGCCCGGGCGCTGGTCGCGCTGGCTTTGTCCTTCGCCGCCGTCGTGTTCATTGCCTTCTACGCGCGAACGTCGACGGCCTATTCGCGATTCGGATTCAGCGCAGGCGCTATTCTCGGGGGCATTCTGCTTATCGTCGGCAGATGGAAAATGCGCCGGTTCGTCCGCTGGCGGTGCGGCGCAAATGCCATCAACGAACTCGTGATCGACGATGGCGGCCCGCGGATCGACATTGCCGGATCGATCCGGATTTCCGCCGCCGGGATGGGGCTCAAGGCCGATCTCGAAGATCCGCACGCGCTGGACCGGCTCGGCCTCGTGCTGCGCAACATCGATCGTGTGGTGGTGAGCTGCCCGCCCGAGCGTCGCTACGCCTGGTCGATGCTGCTCAAAGGCGCCAATGTCGATGGCGAAGTCCTCGACGATCAAGTCGTCCGGCTGGGCGCCCAAGGCGCGCGCGTGGTCGGCCACCATGGCCTGCTGATGATCTCGACCGGGCCGCTCGGCCTGCGCGATCGCGTAATCAAGCGCGCGTTCGATTTCGGGCTTACCGGTCTGGGAGTCCTGGCGCTGTCGCCGTTGATGATCGCCATCGCCATTGCCGTCAAACTCGAGGACGGCGGGCCGGTGTTTTTCGTCCAGCGCCGCATGGGGCGCGGCAATTGCTTCTTCCAGATGTACAAGTTCCGCTCGATGTCGGTCACCAAGTCCGACAGCGACGGCACCGTGTCAGCCTCGAAGGACGATCAGCGGGTGACGCGCGTCGGCCGGTTCATTCGCTCGACCAGTCTTGACGAGTTGCCGCAGCTGCTGAACGTGCTGCGTGGGGACATGAGCCTGGTCGGCCCGCGGCCCCATGCGATCGGTTCGCAAGCGGGCCAGAAACTGTTCTGGGAAGTCGACTTGCGCTATTGGCAGCGCCATTCCCTCAAGCCCGGTCTCAGCGGCCTGGCCCAGGTGCGCGGATTTCGCGGCGCGACCGATCACGAGCGCGATCTCGTGCAGCGGCTGCAGTCCGACCTCGAGTACCTCGAAGGCTGGACGATCTGGCGCGATCTCAAGATCCTGCTGCTGACCGCGCGCGTGCTGGTTCACGACCGGGCGTTTTGATTGCTGCGATCACGACATCCGTCGTGACCTTGGCGGCATCGGCCTAGAGCCGTTGTGAATGGCAACCTGCATCCGCCGGTACCGCACACTCGTCACAACCCTGACGAGCGCGCGCCGCAGAACCCTCGAACTTACTGCTTGGGAACGCTGAACGTGCCCGAAACGCGGCCCTCGGCGGCTGAAACGCCGCTGTTGAGATCGATCACGAAGCGGTTGCCGCGCAGCGTGTCGCTGCCCCGCTTGAGCGAGGCGTTGCCGACCATGGTGATGATCCGACGATTGAAGTCGTAGACCGCGACATCGCCGGTCGCGACTTCGTTCTGACGATTGACCCGGACGCCGCCCGTGGCCGTGATGCGCTGGATGCGCAGCGCGCCGGCATCGCTGAAGTTGACGATCGTACGCGCCGCCTGCAGCCGCAGGTCGGCCTGCTTGATGTCCACGTTGCCCGACAGGACGACGCGATCCTGCCTGTCTTGCAGCTCGATCCGATCCGCCGCGTAGTCGACGGGCGCATTGGTGTTGTGGCCGGGAAAGCCCTGCGCCCCGGATTGTTGGATCGTCAGGAGCCCGGCGCCTGCCAGCGCGAGAGCAAGGACGGGGCGGATCATGCGCGAACTCATTGCGGTATCCTCATCTTGCCCGGCACCATGCGCAGTCGCGCGTTGCCGTCGAGCGTGACCGTCCGATTCTCGAGATCCGCGACCATGCGCTCGGCGCGGAAGGTTCCGGTCGGCACTTGTCCCGAAACGCCGCCGGTGCCCACCGCCGTGCGGTTCTTGAGGTCAATCTCGACGTTGTTCGTATTCATGCGGTAGCCGTCCGGACCGGCGAAGGCGACGGGGCCGTTCACATCGATGCGCGATTGGTCGTAATCGTAGGCGCCCCGCGGCGCGCGGATCTCGGCCGGACCGTCATTGAGCTGCATCTGGGCCAGCAGCGTTTCCATCTGCACCACCGGCGCGCTGGAGCTCTGCTGCACGGCACTTCCAGCCTTCACCACGAAGGGTCGGCCAGTGGTGTCCTTGCCGCGATAGGCGGCATCGTCGACCGCGAGCCGCTCGTTGGTAATCGCCACCTTGTTGCGATCGAGCAGGAAGCTGATCTCACCACGCGGGCTCAGAGGGACGAGGATCATCACCGCCGCGACCACGCCGATACCGATCGGCATCGCTTTGCCGAGGAAGCCGACGAACCGATCCAGCGACCCGCCGGGAGTCGCGAACTGGCGCCGCCGGTTGCGCATCTGCGTGGCTTCGACTGACATGGCGCGGCTCAGGCCGATTCGTGACTGAAGATGTCGTGATCGGGCCAGCCGGCGAGATCGAGCCGCGCGCGGGCAGGCAGGAAATCGAAGCAGGCCTGAGCCAGTTCGGTCCGATGCTCGCGCGCGAGTCGTTCGACCAGGATCGTGTGCATCGCGTGGAGATAGCGCACGTCGGACGCGGCATATTCGCGCTGGGCGTCGCTCAGTTCGGGCGCGCCCCAGTCGCTCGACTGCTGCTGCTTGGAAATCTCCTTGCCCAGCAGCTCGCGCACCAGATCCTTCAGCCCATGCCGGTCGGTATAGGTGCGCACCATCTTGCTGGCGATCTTGGTGCAGAACACCGGCGCGGCGGTCACGCCGAGATAATGCTCGATCGCGGCCAGATCGAAGCGGGCGAAGTGATAGAGCTTTAACCGCGCCGGATCGGCCAGGACCGCCTTGAGATTGGGGGCCGCATAAGGACTGTCGGGCGCGAACCGGACCAGGTGCTCGTCGCCGCCTCCGTCCGAAATCTGCACGACGCACAAGCGGTCGCGCAGGGTGATGAGCCCCATGGTTTCGGTATCGACCGCAATGGGGCCCGGCGCGAGCACGCCTTCGGGGAGATCTTCTTCGTGGAGATGGACAGCCATAATCGCAAAATGCTTAGGGACTGGGCCTGTCTTACGCAATGGGCCAGTCCTTCTCCAAACGGATATGCGAGGCGATGAACGGGCAAACGAACGTCACACCAGTCCCCCCAAGCTGGCAAGCCGCGCTGGATCCGGTGCTGAACACGCCCGAATCGCGCAAGCTCGGCGGGTTTCTGCAAGCGGAGGAAGCGGCCGGCAAAACGATCTATCCGCCCCGCGGCGTTCGACTGCGCGCGCTCGAACTGACGCCGCTCGATGCGGTCAAAGTCGTGATTCTCGGGCAGGACCCTTACCACGGCCCCGGACAAGCGCACGGCCTCGCCTTTTCGGTGCAGTCCGGCGTGAAAGTGCCGCCGTCGCTGGTGAACATCTTCAAGGAACTGGAAAGCGATTGCGGCTGCCGGCGGCCCGCTCACGGCAATCTCGAAACCTGGGCGCGGCAGGGCGTGCTGTTGCTCAACAATGCGCTGACTGTCGAGGCCGGACGCGCTGGCGCGCATCAGGGATTGGGCTGGGAAGCGATCACCGATGCCGTGGTGGCGGCAGTGGCAGCCAAGCCCGAGCCTTGCGTGTTCCTGCTGTGGGGCAACCATGCGCGCCGCAAGGCGGAACGCGTGCCGGGCCTGCGAGGCAGCCACCACCTGGTGCTGACCGCGCCGCATCCGAGCCCGCTTTCGGCCCATTCGGGCTTTCTCGGCTGCAAGCACTTCAGCCGCGCGAACGCGTTTCTCGAAGAGCATGGACGCGGCGCCATCGACTGGCAGCTGTGATCATCGCGAAATCTGCCAAGCTCGAACTTGCGTCCGGCAGCGATAATTCACTTACGCCGAGGCACCCGGAATAGGTTCGTCCATCTCGTAGTGGCTGACGCGGCCGCCGGACGTGAGATTAGCGAAGCGCGCGCTGAAGGCCTTGAAAGGCGCGAGCGAGCGTGCCGCCATATGATCTTCGATCGAGGTCCACACCACGTTGAGCAAGAACGTGCTGGGGTCTTCGACGCCGCGGCCCAGCCGCACCGAGACCACACCCTTGCATTGTGCCAGATCGGAGAGCCCGCCGCCGGCGTTCATGATGTCGGCAAACTCTTCTTCCATGCCTGGGACGCATTCGACTTCGGCGACTTCCAGCAGCATTCGGCCTTCCCTTCGCAGAGATATCGCAGTTTTCTGCGATCCGCCCATAGATGCGTCAAGCGCGATCGCGTCGCAAATCATCCCAAGTGGTCATGGCAGGCGAGCGCGATCTTGTTGCCTTCCGGATCCCGAAGGTACGCGCCGTAATAGTCCGAGTGATAGTTTGGACGCAGGCCCGGCGCGCCCTCGTCGGAGCCACCGGCCGCGAGCGCTGCGGCATGCGCGGCATCGACCAGCGCCCGGCTGGGTGCGAGCAGGGCCAGCATGACGCCGTTGCCGGGATTGGGTTCGCCCTCGAGCGGTCTGCCGTAGACGAGCAGTGGTCGTCCGGTCGGCCCGTCGAGATGCACGGGCTGCCAGGCAGCCCAAGGCTTGTCCGGTTCGCAGAAGCGCAGCTTCCAGCCGAGCGGCGGCAGCAGCTGGGTCCAGAAGCGATGCGCGCGCTCGAAATCGCGGACGGGCAGATGGACGTGGCTGATCACCGGCCCATGCCCCCGCGCTTGGTCAGCGCGGCAGTTCGCTCTTTCCCATCAGCGCGAGGTCGACGGCGCGGGCGCACTGGCGGCCTTCGCGGATCGCCCAGACGACCAGGCTTTGTCCGCGCCGCATGTCGCCGCAGGCAAAAATCTGCTCGTCGCTCGACTGGTATTGCACCGTATCGGCCTTGACGTTGCCGCGCGGGTCGAGTTCGAGCCCGGCCTGCTCGAGCATGCCCTTGCGAGGACCGAGAAAGCCCATCGCGAGCAGGATCAGATCGGCCTGGAGCGTGAATTCGCTGCCGGCGATTTCCTGCATGCGGCCGTCTTTCCATTCGACGCGGACACATTCGAGGCCCTTGACGTCGTTGTCGCCGACGACGCGCTTGGTCAGGATCGCCCAGTCGCGCTCGCAGCCTTCCTCGTGGCTGGAAGAGGTGCGCAGCTTGAGCGGCCAGAACGGCCAGCTCATCGCCTTGTCTTCCTTCTCGGGCGGCTTGGGCATGATCTCGAGCTGGGTGACGGACGCCGCGCCCTGGCGGTTCGATGTGCCGACGCAGTCCGAACCGGTGTCGCCGCCGCCGATGACGATGACGTGCTTGCCGGTCGCGGTGAGCGAGCCGCGCGGGGCGGCGCGCAGTTCGTCGTCGCCCGCGTTGCGCTTGTTCTGCTGCGTGAGGAATTCCATCGCGGCGCGCACGCTGGGCAGCTCGGCGCCGGGAATCTCCAGTCGACGCGCTTCCTCGGCGCCGCCTGCCAGGACGACGATGTCGAAGTTTTCCTTCAGTGACTTCATCGACACGTCGACACCGACTTCGGTCGAAGTGCGGAAGGTCACGCCTTCCGCTTCCATCTGTACCGCGCGGCGGTTGATGTGGTGCTTTTCCATCTTGAAGTCGGGAATGCCGTAGCGCAGCAACCCGCCGACGCGGTCCGACTTTTCGATGACGGTTACCGAATGGCCCGCGCGGGCGAGCTGCTGCGCGCAGGCCATGCCCGCCGGACCCGAACCGACCACCGCGACCGACTTGCCGGTCTTCTCGGCGGGAACGCGCGGGGCGATCCAGCCTTCCTGCCACCCGCGATCGACGATGGCGCATTCGATCGACTTGATCGTCACCGGCTCGTCGATGATGTTGAGCGTGCACGCCGCCTCGCACGGGGCGGGGCAAATGCGGCCGGTGAACTCGGGGAAGTTGTTGGTCGAGTGCAGGACCTCGAGCGCGTTCTTCCAGTCCGCTTCGTAGACCAGGTGGTTCCAGTCCGGGATGATGTTGTTGACCGGGCAGCCCGTGTGGCAGTGCGGCACACCGCAGTTCATGCAGCGCGACGCCTGCGCCTTCAGCGCATCTTCCGGAAGCGGGACGACGAACTCCTTGTAGTCCTTCAGCCGCTTGGCGGGGTCCTCATAAGTCCGGTCATGCCGGTCAAGCTCGAGGAAGCCGGTTTCCTTGCCCATGGTTTCCTCCTTATTCCGCCGCGACGCTGGCGGCTTCGAGGCGCTCGGCCTCGAGCTGACGCAGCGCCTTCGCGTAATCGCGCGGCATCACCTTTTTGAACTTGCCCACCGCGTTGTCGAAATCGTCGAGCAGCGCGCGCGCCCGCTTCGAGCCCGTATGCAGGTGGTGGCGTTCGAGCAGGATCCGCAAACGATCGGCGTCGTGGCGCAGCATGTCGCCCATGCCGAGATCGTTGACCCCGTTGGTGCGCTGCTGCGGACGGCCAGTCCCTTCGTCCTCGTCGCTGGTCGGCGAAATCGTTTCGAGATCGACCATCGCCATGTTGCACAGCTTATCGAAAACATCGTCCTCGTCGTAGACGTAGGCGACGCCGCCCGACATGCCCGCCGCGAAGTTGCGCCCGGTCTTGCCGAGCACGACGACCACGCCGCCGGTCATGTACTCGCAGCCGTGGTCGCCCACGCCTTCCACCACCGCGATCGCGCCCGAATTGCGCACCGCGAAACGTTCACCGGCGACGCCGTTGAAGAACGCTTCGCCGCTGATCGCGCCGTAAAGCACGGTGTTGCCGACGATGATATTATTGAGCGGATCGCGGTTCACGCGCTCGGGCTGGCGCACGATCACTCGGCCACCCGACAAGCCCTTGCCCACGTAATCGTTGGCATCGCCGGTCAGGTCCAGAGTAACGCCATGCGCGAGCCAGGCACCGAAGCTCTGCCCGGCGACACCGGTGAGCTTCACGTTGATCGTGTTGTCGGGAAGGCCCGCGTGGCCGTAACGCCGCGCGACTTGGCCCGAAAGCATCGCGCCCACCGTGCGGTTGACGTTGATGATCGGTTTTTCGATGCGGACCGCCTGGCGGCTTTCCAGCGCATCGGCCGCCGCTTCGATCAGTTCGTTGTCGAGCGCGTTTTCCAGGCCGTGATCCTGCGTGCCCGACCAGTTGAGCGAGGGGCTGTCGCCTTGTCCGGGGAAATGCAGCACCTTCGAGAGGTCAACGCCCTTCGCCTTGTAGTGCGAAATCGCCTTCTTCATGTCGAGGCGGTCGACGCGGCCGACCATTTCCTCGACGGTGCGGAAGCCCATCTCGGCCATGATCGCGCGCAGTTCCTCGGCGACGAAGAAGAAGTAGTTGACCACATGCTCGGGCGCGCCAGTGAAGCGCGCGCGCAGCACCGGGTCCTGCGTCGCGACGCCGACCGGGCACGTGTTGAGGTGGCACTTGCGCATCATGATGCAGCCCGCCGCGATCAGCGGGGCGGTGGCGAAGCCGAACTCGTCGGCGCCGAGCAGCGCCGCGACCGCGACGTCGCGTCCCGTGCGCAGACCGCCGTCGGCTTGCACCGCGATGCGGCTCCGCAAGTTGTTGAGCAGCAGCGTCTGCTGGGTCTCGGCCAGGCCGATTTCCCAAGGCGAACCCGCATGCGTCAGCGACGTCAACGGCGAAGCGCCGGTGCCGCCTTCGTAGCCTGAGATCGTGACGTGATCCGCGCGCGCCTTGGAAACGCCCGCCGCGACCGTGCCGACGCCAACTTCGGAGACGAGCTTGACCGAGATCCGCGCGGCCGAATTGACGTTCTTCAAGTCGTGGATCAGCTGCGCCAGATCCTCGATCGAGTAGATGTCGTGGTGCGGCGGCGGCGAAATCAGGCCGACGCCCGGCGTCGAGTGCCGCACTTTGCCGATCGTCTTGTCGACCTTGTGACCGGGCAACTGACCGCCCTCGCCGGGCTTGGCGCCCTGCGCCATCTTGATCTGGATGTCGTCGGCGTTGACGAGGTATTCGGTGGTCACGCCGAAGCGGCCCGAGGCGACCTGCTTGATCGCCGAGCGCATCGAATCGCCGTTGTCCATCGGCGTGAAGCGATCGACTTCCTCGCCACCTTCGCCGGTGTTCGACTTGCCGCCAATGCGGTTCATTGCCATCGCCAGCGTGGTGTGCGCCTCGCGGCTGATCGAGCCGAAGCTCATCGCGCCGGTGGCGAACCGCTTGACGATCTCGTTGGCGGGCTCGACTTCGGAAATGTCGATCGGCTTGTCCGCCGCCTTCAGTTCCATCAGTCCGCGGATCGTCAGCATGCGCTCCGACTGGTCATTGATCGTCTTGGCGAACTCGGCGTACTTTTCGGGCACGTTGCCGCGCACCGCGTGCTGCAGATTGCCGATGTTCTCCGACGTCCACGCGTGCTCTTCGCCGCGCACCCGCGAGCCATAGATGCCGCCGACGTCGAGCATGTTGGCGTAGATCGGGTTGTCGCCATAGGCCTCGGCGTGGCGGCGCACGGTTTCCTCGGCGATTTCGGCAAGGCCCGCGCCTTCGATCGTGGTCGCGGTGCCGGTGAAGTAGGCATCGACGAACTTGCTCGACAAGCCGACCGCATCGAAGATCTGCGCGCCGCAATATGACTGGTAGGTCGAGATGCCCATCTTAGACATCACCTTCCGAATACCCTTGCCGATCGCGTAGATGTAGTTCTTGCGCGCCTGATCGGCGTCGATCGGCAGCTTCTTGCGAACCCGCATGGCTTCGATCGTCTCGAACGCGACGTAGGGGTTGATTGCTTCGGCGCCATAGCCCGCGAGCGCGCAGAAATGGTGCACTTCGCGCGCTTCGCCGGTTTCGACGACGAGGCCGGTCTGCATACGTAGGCCTTGGCGAACGAGGTGATGGTGCACGGCGGCGGTCGCCAGCAGCGCGGGCATCGGGATGCGATCGGGACCTTGCGCACGGTCGGACAGGATGAGGATGTTCTTGTCCGCCAGCACCGCCTCGGTCGCGGCCCAGCACATTTCCTTGATCGCCATTTCCAGGCCCTCGGCGCCGCTTACGGCATCCCAGGTCATGTCGATGGTCTCGGTGCGAAACGCGCCGTCGAGCGCGGCCTCCACCGAACGAATCTTGGCCAAGCCCTGGTCGGTGAGGATCGGCTGGCTGACTTCGAGCCGCTTGTGCGTGCCCGCATCGCGGCCCAGCAGGTTGGGGCGCGGGCCGATCATCGAGACCAGGCTCATCACCAGCTCCTCGCGGATCGGATCGATCGGAGGGTTGGTGACTTGCGCGAAGTTCTGCTTGAAATAGTCGTAGAGCAGGCGCGACTTGTTCGACAGCACCGGGATCGGCGTGTCGGTGCCCATCGAGCCGATCGGATCGTCGGCATTCACCGCCATCGGCTCGAGGAAACGGCTCAAGTCTTCCTGCGTGTACCCGAAGGCCTGCTGGCGATCGAGCAGGCTGCCGGTCGGCTGCGGCAGTTCGGCCAGCTCGGGCTCGATCACGTCGAGGTCCTTGAGCATGTACTGCGCCTTGTCGAGCCACATCTGATAGGGCTCTTCAGCGGCGAGCTGGGTCTTGAGCTCCTCGTCCTCGATGATGCGGCCCTGCTCGAAGTCGATCAGCAGCATGCGGCCGGGCTGAAGCCGCCACTTGCGCACGATGTTGTCTTCCTTGATCGGCAGCACGCCCGATTCCGACGCCATCACGCACAGATCGTCATCGGTGACGAGGAAGCGCGCGGGGCGCAAACCGTTGCGGTCGAGCGTGGCGCCGATCTGGCGGCCATCGGTGAAGGCGACGGCGGCGGGTCCGTCCCACGGCTCCATCAGCGCGGCATGATACTCGTAGAACGCGCGGCGTTCCGGGCTCATCAGCGGATTGCCGGCCCAGGCTTCCGGGATCAGCATCATCATCGCGTGGCTAAGCGAATAGCCGCCCGCGAGCAGCAGCTCGAATGCGTTGTCGAGGCAGGCCGTGTCCGACTGGCCGTGCGGGATCAGCGGCCACATCTTGTCGAGATCGGAGCCCAGGAGCTCCGATTCCATCGTGCGGCGGCGTGCGTTCATCCAGTTCACGTTGCCGCGAACGGTGTTGATCTCGCCGTTGTGCGCCATGAAGCGATAGGGGTGCGCCAGCTTCCAGCTCGGGAAGGTGTTGGTGCTGAAGCGCTGGTGGACGAGGCCGAGCGCGGACACGCACGCGGGATCGCGCAAATCGTCGTAGAAGCTGCCGACCTGGGTCGCCAGCAGCAGGCCCTTGTAGACGCACGTGCGGCTCGAGAAGCTTGGCATGTATAGCTCGGTCAGGCCCGGAAGCTGATGCTTCGCGGCCATCTGCGCGAGCGGGTTCTGCGTCTGCTTGCGGATCGAGAGCAGCTTGCGCTCGAACGCGTCCTGATCGGGCGTGCCGGCCCCGCGCGCGACGAAGCACTGGCGCACGACCGGCATCGAGGCGATCACCGCCTTGCCCAGGCCATCGAGAGTCGTCGGCACATCGCGCCAGCCGATCAGCTCCTGGCCTTCCTTCTTGATGAACTTCTCGAAGGTCTCGATCACGAGATCGCGCGCGGCTTCGTCCTGCGGGAGGAAACACATCGCGACGGCGTAATCGCCTTCGGCGGGAAGCGTCTTGCCTTCACCTTCGGCCCACTTGCGGAACAGCGCGTCGGGCATCTGGATCAGAATGCCGGCGCCGTCACCCATCAGCGGATCAGCCCCAACCGCGCCGCGATGATCGAGGTTTTTCAGAATCTCCAGGGCCTGGGTTACGATCGCATGCGATTTCTGCCCTTTGATATGGGCAACAAAGCCCACACCGCAGGAATCGTGTTCGTTACGCGCGTCGTAAAGGCCTTGGGGTTCCGGAAATCCCATCTATATCATCCATCCTGTCTGTTGCGGGTCCGCGCCCCGGCTCTCGCGCTTGCCGAACGCGATTCGCGCAGCCGCGCGCTGCGACGAGACCACCCGAATTTTCCCCATGACGAAACAACATGCTTTTTGCAACCGCGAAGCCGAATCAACGAACGAAAATGACCCGCAGAACGCGGGTCATCGTTCGATAGTTGTGCGCTAAGGCAGCAGAGAGGAACCGAATGTCGGTTCCGCGCGATTCAGGCCGCGCCGCTGATCCGCTGCAGGTTCGCGAGTGCGGCCCGCAGTCGCCGCTCGGTTTCTTCGGCCTCGTCGCGCGATTCGGCGGCTGCCGGCGGATCGAAGGGACGCTGGTCCGAGAAGGGGTTGTCGAAGGCGGCCGCATCATCCTTGCGAACCGATTTGTCCTCGCCGGGAAAGACGACGAACGGCTGGACTTCGTCGCTGGTCTCGGGCTCGTCGATCCGGACGAACTGCTTGTCGAACGGTCGCGACAGATTGAGCAGCGAGGAATAGCCTTCTTCCAGCGCTTCGGCGTCTTCCTCGCCGTCGCCTTCGTCTTCGTCGGTGTCCGCCGCCGCGCGCGATGCCGCCGGGATCGATGTGTTCATCGCCATGCCGATGCTGCGCGGGGGCACATAGCCGGGAAGTTCGTCGTCCTCGCCATCGGCTTCGAACGAAACCGGGCGCAGCGCCGCGGGGATCGTGCGGGGCATCGCCAAGGGCTGGGGAGCCATGTCTTCGGGTTCGTCGGATTCTTCCGGTTCGTCCGAAACATCCGAAGGAATCGGGAGAATGTCGCTCCAGGGATTGGGCATGGGCGACGGGTCTTCTGCCGGCGCCTCTGCTGTCGGCATTTGCGCTTCGGGAGCGGACGCGTCCCCGACCGCCGTAGCGCGATCGAGCCGGCGCCGTGCCATCGACATGGCCAGACGCTCGAGCAGTTCGACCGGCGAGAGTTCATCCAGTTCGCTGGACGCGATCCGCTCTGCCGCGGTCGAGTCCCTGCCATCGATCTCGGCTGTATCCAGCGGCGCGGGATCGTCGCGACCTTGGGCTTCTTCTTCCGATGGCTCTTCCAGAGCATCGTCCTGAGACGTTACTTCGTCATCCTGAACCTCGAACATCGTCGGTTCGGTTTCCGGCGCATCCGGGGCTGCCGCGGGCGCGTCTTCCGCGCTGTCAGTGAACGGCGCGGGTTCTTCGGTCGCTTCGTGCGTCGCGGCGATGGATCGCGGGAACAGCGGCGCGTAGTGCTCGGGCGCGGCTTCGCTGGTCTCGTCGAGTTCGGTTTCGTCCCAATCGCCGAGGGCCAGGCGCGGCAGCAATCGCGCGTTCGGCTCCGCAGTCGTCGCTTCGGTGCGCTTGAACAGCGGATTGGCTGCGGCCGCGGTCGCGCGTTCGGCGCGGGAGGCGATTTCGCGGGAATAGGCCTCGAACAAGCGATTGTTGAGCGAGGAGCGCGACGCGGTTTCCGACGTCGGTGCGGCGTCCGGGAAGGCGACGTCGCTGTCCGCGAACGGTGGCGCCTGGAACGCCTGGCGATCGGCTTCGTCAGCAGTGGGCTCCGTATCCAGAGCCTCGGCTGACGCTTCGGTAGTCTCTTCGTCAGCCGCTTCGTCAACGGGTTCGTCTTCGAGATCCGCTTCGAGCTCCATTATGGAAAACCCTGGATTCGGCGCGAAGACTTGCGCGTCAGCGGGAAGCTGGATCGACCGGGCGGGGGCCGCCTGCTCGCGGAACGCGTCTTCGAATGCTTCGCCTTCGTCTTCGTCTTCGGAAGCCAGGAAGGCGGGCTCACGATCCCGGTCATCATACTCTTCGTGATCGTACGGTTCGTGATTGCCGGCACCGGCACGGTCATCGTCATCAGCGTCGGCCAATTCCGGCTCGTCATCGCCAAGCTGTTCGAAGCCCTCGAGCTCGAACTCGGTGACGTCGAGAATGCGCGCCGAATGGCCGGGGACAGGCGCGTTGTCGCGGGCTTCGAGCGGGCTCGTGTCTTCCTGCATCGCCAGCGCGCGGCGGCGGGGCGAAGCGGCACCGGTCGTGGCTTCGGGCAATTCGGCAGCGTGTACGCTGGCGCTCTTGGGGGCGCGGCGCCGTTCGGGCTTTTCCTGGCTGGGTCGCGAAATCTGGCGCGCGATCAGCCCGCCGATCAGTCCGCCAAGGCCGGTCATAGCGAGCGCCAGCAGGATGCGGGTGGTCACGCCGAGCGGTGGCGCAGCCATCGGGATCACGCTGTCGATTCCGCCCGCCAGCACCATCTGCTCGATCAGCGCGGGCCGAATCGCCAGGCTCCCGAGACCGAACAGCGCAGCGAACCACAACGCGACGATCGCGGGGAAGAGCGGGTGACGGGTCAGGGATGGACGGCTGACCGGTTTCTTGCGGTTCATTTCGGACAAAATCATACCCCGTTGCAGCCGTTGGCGGGAGCGATCACGTCAGGCGACCGCGCCAAGCCCCGTTTTTTCGACACTCGGGGGTAACAAGCTTTGGTAAACGGGAAGATAACGCGCAACATTGCGGGCCCAATCGTGGGACTCGCGGACATGCGCCTGACCCGCCTTGAGGTAGTTCGCCCAGTCGCCGCGATGGGTGAGCAGATTGGCCAGCGCACCGGCACAAGCGGCCGCATCGTCCGGCTCGAACAGTCGTCCGGTGACGCCATCCTCGATCAGTTCGCGGTGGCCCCCGACGTCGGACGCCGCCACGAGCTTGTCTTGCGCCATCGCTTCGAGCGGCTTGAGCGGCGTCACCAGATCGGTGAGGCGGCTGCGCTTGCGCGGATAGGCCATGATATCGGCCAGTGCGTAATAGCGCTCGACTTGGTCATGGGGCACGCGGCCGACGAAGCGAATCGCGTCGGCGGCAGGGCTGGCGGCGGCCTGCTCGCGCAAGGCGGCCTCCATCGGGCCGCCGCCGACAAGCATAAGGCGGGCATCGCGATGATAGCGCGTGAGCAGCGCCATCGCATCGATCAGGACGTCGATGCCTTCGTAATCGTAGAAGCTGCCGATGAAGCCGATCACGGGGCGCGGACCAGTCTCGCTCACGAAACCGAGTTCGCGGGCAAGGCTTTCGTCGCGCGGCACCGGCTCGCCGAACATGGCGAGGTCGACGCCGTTCGGCATGACCGTGATCTTGTCCGCCGCGTGGCCTCGGCGGATCAGATCCGCCCGCAGGCCCTCGCAGATCGTGACGACCGCGTCCGCCTGCGCGATCACGCGGTCCTCGAGACGGCGCGTGAGCCGATAGCGCAGCGAGCCTTCGCTGCCGGTTCCGTTGCCGACGGCAGCATCTTCCCAGAAAGCGCGGATCTCATAGACGAACGGCAGCTTGAGCCGCCGGGCCGCGCGTGCCGCGGCCTCGCCGCAAAGCGCGGGCGAATGGGCGTGGATGATATCGGGGCGCCAGTCTTGGGCCAGGGTCTCGATCGCCTGGGACAGCATCGCGATCTCGCGCCATTCGCGCAGGCCAACCGGTCCGCTGGCGACGCCGGGGGTGCGGTGGAACAACAGCCCGTCCGCCGCTTCTGCCGGAGGCCCTTCCGCCGTGTGGCGCAGCCCGGTGATCCCGCGAATCTCGAACCCCATCGCCTGCTGCGACTTGAGAATGGCGCGTGTGCGGAAGGTGTAGCCACTGTGCAGCGGCAGCGAGTGATCGAGGACATGAAGGATACGCGTCATGATCCGAATTCCTAGACCGCGAAGGCTTAACGCGCCGTCAACTCCGTTCTTCTATGGATTTGCCACAGGTTAGCGGACCTGAGGCGCAGGCCTCATTGTCATGGCGCAATTCGGAACGAGGGCAAGCATGGTCGACATTTTCGCGCTCGCGCTGCCGCATGCCTTGCTCGTGATCGCGTTGTTGCGGATCGTGATGCGCGACGATCTCGACGACGAGAACGAACCGGGCGACGAAATCGGCGCGCCACAGGGTTCGGCGTCACAGGGTTCATCCGTCCGTCGCGCGCGCGTTGCGCGTGGAGTGCGTGTGCGTGACTGAGCTTGGCCTGCTCGCCGTCTTCGGGATCTTCCTCGCCCTGGGCTTTCGCCGGCCCTTCGTGTGGGTCCTGCTCTATCTTTGGGTCGATATCCTCGCGCCGCAGCTGATCGGCTATCGCATCTTGCCACTTCTTCCGGTTTCGCAGATCGCCTTCGCCGCGGCGTTCGGCGGCTGGCTGCTGGTCGACGACAAGACCGATTCGCGTTTCACCTGGCGGCAGGGCCTGATTGTCGTGCTGATGATCTACTGCGGCATCAGCACGCTCGGCGCGACGTTCGCGGAGGAAGCGGCCGGCAAGTGGTCGTGGGTGTGGAAAGCGCTGCTCTTCGCGATCTTCCTGCCGCTCACGCTGCGCACTCGTCTGCGGATCGAGGCGGCGACGCTGGTCATCACACTGTCGATCGCGGCGATCATCATCGACGGCGGCATCAAGACCGTGATCAGCGGCGGCGGCTACGGCACAATGCAATTCTTCGTGTCGAACAACATCGGCCTCTACGAAAGCTCGATCATTTCGACGGTGGCGATCTCGGTAATCCCGATCACGATCTGGCTTGCGCGCCACGGCACGATCTTTCCCAGCGACTGGCGAGTCTGGACGTTCGCTTGCGCGCTGGTGTTCTCATGCGCGCTGATCCCCGTCGGCACTGCCGCGCGCACCGGGCTCGTCTGCCTGCTACTGCTTTGCGCCTTGTACTTGCGGACCGCGAAGCACCGCTTGTTGATCGGGGGGGCGATGGCCCTGGCCGGTCTTGTCGCGGTCCCGTTCCTGCCCTCCGCGTTTACGCAGCGCATGAGCACGATCGAGAACCATGCCGCCGATGAATCGGCCAGCACCCGCCTGGCGGTCTGGGCCTGGACGCTCGACTATGTGAAGGATCACCCGTTCGGCGGTGGTTTCGACATCTACCGGGCCAACAAGCTCAGCTTCGAGACGGTCGAGGCGGACACTTCGGGCGCGACGACGATGGTCGAAACCAAGGAAGTCACCGAGAACGGCCGCGCCTTTCATTCGAGCTATTTCGAAATGCTGGGCGAACAGGGCTGGCCCGGTCTGTTCATATGGCTGCTGCTGCAAGTCTCGGGGCTGTGGCAGATGGAGATCGTGCGCCGCCGCTATCGCAAGCGCGAGGAGCCCGAGTGGCAATGGACCGCGCCCTTCGCCAACGCGCTACAGCTCGCGCACATCGTCTATCTGGCGGGTTCGGCCTTCGTCGGGATCGCCTTCCAGCCGTTCATCTATATGCTGATCGGCCTGCAGTGCGGCTTGTGGACCTACTTGCGCCGCGTCGATCCGGTGGTGACGCACAAGCGTCGCGAGCCGAAACGCGGGGTCCGTGCGGAACCTCTCGCCGAAGCCGGCTGAGCCGGCCTCGCAAGATCAGACTGCGGCGAGGTGCGGGAGCAGGCTCGATCCGCGCAGCCCGGCAGGCGTCGGCACGCCGAGCAGTTCGAGCATGGTCGGGAGGATATCGAGGATCGAGGGACGCTCTTCGAACCGGCGATGTGCGCCGGTCTGAATCCACAAGCAGCCGTCGGGATGGTGACGCCCGCTCTTGATCGCTTCGATCTGGTAGAACAGCGAGCCGAACGGCACGGTCCGGCCCGTGGCTTCGTCGTGGACCGGCGTGTCGGGCGCGGTCTTGCGCGCGATCTGGCAGCCGAGATAGAGGCCGTGGCCGGCGGCCCGTATCGCCGGAAAGTCGAAGATCGCGCGGCCCGCCTCGGGGCCCTCGCCCGCCAGCACGAAAGCGGCCAACCGCGCGCGCGCCGCCTCGTGCTCCGCAGCGCTGGCGAAGCTGGCGAGATACTGGTGCGTCATCGTCGGATCGACGTCGCTGCAGGCGATGCCGACGCTTTTGAGGAAGCCGCGCACGTCGTGCAGGCGGTGGAAATGCTGGCCGCCGGTTTCCTCGTGCCGCAGGAACGGCTGCTGGCTGAGCGCGGTCATGAACACCAGGGTCGCACCTTCGCGGCGCGCGAAGGTCCGGAACTCGCCGACCAGCTTGTCCATCGCCTCGTAGCCGAAACGAATCGCATCGCCGTAAATCGCCATTTCCCGCGCATCGGGCCGGACCGTGAACGCGTTGGGGTCCATGTGCCGCCAGTAGCTATGCTGCAGATGGGCGATCGAATTGGCGAAGAAGCTCGCGTAGTGCGGGCGATGGCGGCGCCAGGTGCTGCGAAAGACATCGAATTGCAGCCGATCGAGCAACGCGACGCGCTTCCATGAAAGCGCGGGATCGCGTCTCTTTTCGTCGGCGAGCTGCGCGAGGATCTGAAAAACGGTTCGCGCCGAAAGTCCGTGCGAGGCCATGAAGGCGAGAAAGCGCGCTTGTTCGGCCTTGCCGAGCCCCCCGGCCGCGTTCGAATATTCGCGCACATTGTGGCTGACGAAGCGGTTGTAGATGTTCAGTTCGGCTGGCGAGGCGTTGCCGTCCTCGGTCCAGGGATCGCCGAGATAGACGCTGCCGGGCGCCGAAAACGGCGCGACGTTCATGCTGGCGAAGCTCGCCACGCGCCGCCCCGCCGCCATCAGCATGCGATAGATATCGGGATGACCCGCACGAGCGCCATCGGTCAAGTGGAAGACCCGATGCTCCTCGTAGGGCAGGCCGGTGTGAATCGAGTACCACTGGATCCAGGGTTCGAGCTGCGCCGGCTCTGTCACGTCGGCGCTGGTCACGTGGACGGCGCTTTCCTCGTACAGCGCCCGGAAGTTGGGCAGCCGGCCCTCGGCCATCCAGCGTTCGAGCAAATCGGGGCACAGCTCGTTCAGCTCGAGCGCGATTATGCGCTCGGCGCGCGGCGCGCCGGATTCGAAGTGCATCGGAAGGTCTGTCATCAGCTTGGTCTCGCGCAATCCTGGCAGGGGGCGGGGATTGCAGCCTTCCATAGCGGCAAGGAATTTCAATGTGGTTGACGAACCGGTCCCGAAGCGGGGCATAGCGGGTTGGGCATGTTAAGGATTAGACGCGATGTCATGCATCGCCGGAACCGCTCCAAATATCTGACGCACATCGGCTTTGGGTCATCTTTGCGCCGATTGTCGATGCTGGAAGACAACGCGCGCTTGTGTGAAAAAATGTGATGCAAACGGGCCACAGCTTCTAAGGGAAACTACTTGGAATCAAAGGCTAAACGAGCTTAGGATAAAATTAACCTTTAACCTTCATAGTTCGCATGGTTAATTCGAGGCAGTATCCAGTTCAGCCGGATAGCCGCAAAAAACGCGTGAACACCACACTAGGGCAATCAGGGGGATCTCCCGAATGCGAGTGCTACTGATCGAGGACGAGCCGACCACAGCACGGGCCATTGAGCTCATGCTTTCGGCTGAGGGCTTCAATGTCTACTCCACCGATCTGGGCGAAGAAGGCCTCGATCTGGGCAAGCTGTATGATTACGACATCATCCTGCTCGACCTGAACCTGCCCGACATGCACGGGTACGACGTGCTGAAGAAGCTGCGCGTGTCCAAGGTTCAAACGCCGGTGCTGATCCTCTCGGGTATTTCCGAAATGGATTCCAAGGTGCGCAGCTTCGGCTTCGGTGCCGATGACTACGTGACCAAGCCTTTCCATCGCGAGGAACTGGTCGCGCGCATCCACGCCGTGGTGCGCCGTTCCAAGGGACATTCGCAGTCGGTCATCAAGACCGGCAAGCTGCTGGTCAACCTCGATGCCAAGACGGTCGAGGTGGATGGAGCGCGGGTGCATCTGACCGGCAAGGAATATGCGATGCTCGAGCTGCTTTCGCTGCGCAAGGGCACCACGCTGACCAAGGAAATGTTCCTCAATCACCTTTACGGCGGGATGGACGAGCCCGAACTCAAGATCATCGACGTGTTCATCTGCAAGCTGCGCAAGAAGCTCAGCCATGCGTGCGGCGGCGCCAACTACATCGAAACCGTCTGGGGCCGCGGCTACGTGCTGCGCGATCCGGACGAGCAGGCCGAAGCCGCCTGATCCCCTTTCGCTTGCGGGAAATGCGAACGGCTCGTCTGCACAGGCGGGCCGTTTTCACGTTTGAGCCGGATGACCGTTTGGCCCGCGACCAGGGTGATGCAGGTCATTCTTCTTCGTGCGTCGCGGCCCAGACCACGCTTCCCGCGGTGAAGCCGTGGACGATCGTCGAAAGCACGATAGTGAAGACGACCGTGGCCCACAGGACGCCGGCCTCGGCGAAATGCTCCGTCCCGGCGGCGTAAGCCATGTAATAGACCGATCCGAGCCCCCTCACGCCGTAGAAACCGACGACGGCCCGCTGGCTGGTCGAATACTCGGTCCGAAAGAGCGAGAGGAACCCGAACAGGGGACGAATGACGAAGATCAGCGCAATCGCGATGAGGGCGTGCTGCCAATCGAGGTAAGGCAGCAGCGCAGGGATCGCACCGCCCAGAAACACCAGCAGGATCGCAGTCACCGCATGTTCCAGCGCCGCGGTAAAGCCATGCAACCGGCCGTGAAACTCGTGCTCGGATTCCGCTCTGCGCAAGAAGAAGCCCATGACGAACGCGGCGATGAAGCCATAGCCCTCGATCAGTTCACACGCGCCGTAAGTGAGCAAGAGGCCCGCCATCGCGACCACGCCCGAGGTCGTATCCGCTAGGGGATTGCTGCGCGGCACGCTGAATAGCAGTTTGCCCAAGAGCCAACCCGCGCCCGCTCCGACGGCGACGCCGACGACGATCTTGTAAATCAGGTAGAGGCCGAACCATTCGCCGAACCATTCGCCTGCGGCTCCCGCGGAGGCGATGAACAAAGCGAGATAGATGAACGGAAACGCCAGTCCGTCATTGAGGCCCGCCTCGGTGGTGAGCGCAAACCGCACCGGATGCTCTCCACCCTCGAGCGGCGGGCCAACTTGCACGTCGGCCGCGAGCACCGGATCGGTCGGCGCAAGCACTGCGGCCAGCAGCACCGCCGCGGCGAGGCCGAGGCCCGCGACCATCCCGGCGAGCGTGACCGCAAGCATGCACAAGGGCATGGCGATCACCAGCAGCCGAACGGTCGGCGTCCACAACCCCGCGCCAATGACGCGATCGATGCGCAGGCCCGTTCCGAACAGCGCCGCGATTACCGCGAACTCGGAGGTGATCTCCCAGAAACCGGGGCGCTCGAGGGGACTGAAGATCGGCGCCACGCCTGGGATCATCCCGAAGGTGATAACACCGCCGAGGATCAGCAGGGCGGATCCCGCCGGCTCTCGCCCTGAAAAGAACCGCGGCAGCCAGTAGCCCAGAACGATCACCAGACCGCAGGCGAGCATGAGATAGTGATACGGCGACAAGCCGAAAAACGCATCCTTCATCGCGGAGCAACGCGGCCGGGCCGCCGATGTGCCCGATCGTTATCGGATTTCGACCGCCCCGGCTGCCGTGCCCCTCGAATAGTGGTTGAAGCAGGCCGGTGTTCAGGCGACCGCCGGCTCCAACAGGCGGATCGAACCGGCATCCGCGTCGATCTCCGCCATCGCACCGACGGGAAGCGGGATCTGGCGCCCGACATGGCCGAACTGCGCGCCCTGAAAGGCGGGCACCCCGAGCTTCGCGAAGTGCTGGTCCATCACTTCGTAGACGGTGAAGTTGCCGTAGCCCGCATCCTGGTTCACGCAGTTACTGCATTGGCCGAAGACGACCCCGGCGACGTTGCCGAGAATTCCGGCCAGCGCGAGCTGCGTGAGCATCCGGTCGATGCGGTACTCCGATTCGTTGGTATCCTCGAGAAACAGGATCGCGCCGGTGAAGTCCGGCAGATACGGCGTTCCCGCCAGTGCCGAAAGCACGGTGAGATTGCCGCCGAGCAGCCGTCCGCGCGCGCTTCCGCCGTGAAAGCGACGCAACTGGCCGGCGGTGCGGCCGAGGCCCCCCGTCCTTTGCTCCGACACGGTCCAGGTCGGCGTTGCGCCGTCGAAAGCGACCGCGCGGAAATCGTTCCAGGCCGCCTCGGGCCACGACGAGGAGGCGTTGGGGCCATGAATGCCGATCACGCCGGTGCGCGCGGCGAAGGCGAGGTGCAGGGCAGTGTTGTCGCTGAAACCGACGTAGAGCTTGGGATGCCGCGCAATCTTGGCGAAATCGAGCAGCGGCAGCAGCCTTGCGCAGCCCCAGCCGCCGCGCACCGCCATCACCGCGCGCACCGCATCGTCCTCGAACATCGCCGTGAGCTCATGAGCCCGCACGGCATCGGTGCCGGCCAGGTAGCCCTCGCGCGCGGTCACGTGCGGCGCGACTTTGGGCACCAGGCCCATCGCGCGCACCGTGTCCTCGATCGCCTCGATGCCGAAGCGATCGGCGACGAAGCCTGCGGGCGCCACGAGCCCTAACGTATCGCCTTCGCGCAGCCGTGGCGGTTTCACCGCGTGCGGGTCTGCGCCGAGGCGCGGAGCAACGGCGATGGTGGCGAGGCCAGCGGCAAGGCCGCCGAGTAAAGTACGACGGGTAGGCATGGCAAAGCTTGCTAGCGGCAATGCGCGCGCCTCGCGAGCCCTGCCTGCCCGCTTTTGCACTCGACGCTGCGCGGCCGAAGCGCCAAGGAGCCAGAATGACCAAGACGACAGACGAAAAGAACATCAATCGCCGCCGCTTCTACAAGGCCGAGCAGGAAGCGAATTTCGCCGACAAGCAGGCAGGCACGTTGCAGACGACGCACCCGGCCTACCGGCTGGCATTCCGCGACACCGACTTCCTGCTGCGCGACGAGCTGCGGCCGGTGCGCTTCCAGCTCGAATTGCTCAAGCCCGAGATGCTGTTCGAGGAAGCCAACATCGGCTCGACCCTGGTGGTCTACGGATCGGCGCGCATCCCGGCGCCCGAGCAATGCGACGCGCTGCTGGAGGCGGCCACGACGCCCGAAGCCAAGGCCGTTGCCGAAAAGCTGGTGGCCAAGGCGAAGTATTACGACGAGGCGCGCAAGCTCGCGCGGCTCGCCAGCCAGTGCGCGATCGTCGAGGACGGCAAGCGGCACTTCGTGGTCTGCTCGGGCGGCGGACCGTCGATCATGGAAGCGGCCAATCGCGGCGCGGCCGACGTCGGCGCCGAGACTCTGGGGCTCAACATCGTCCTGCCGCACGAGCAGGCGCCCAACCCTTACGTGACGCCGCGGCTCTCATTCCAGTTCCACTACTTCGCGCTGCGCAAGATGCACTTCCTGCTGCGCGCACGCGCCGTGGCCGCGTTCCCGGGCGGGTTCGGCACGCTCGACGAACTGCTCGAACTGCTGACGCTGGTGCAGACCGGCAAGATGAAGCCGATCCCGATCCTGCTGTTCGGCCGCGAATACTGGAGCCGCGTCGTCAATTTCGAGGCGATGGCCGAGGAAGGCGTGATCAATCCGCAAGACCTCGATCTGTTCCGCTGGTGCGAAACCGCCGAGGAAGGCTGGGAGCACATTACCAAGTTCTACGATCTCGACTGCGCCTGAGGGCAGCCAGTGGCGCCGGTACGGATCCGCACCGAGCGATTGCTACTGCGCACGGCACAGGCTGACGATCTTGCCGGACTCCACCGCGTCCTTTCCGATCCGCGCGCGACGCGGTTCTGGTCGACCCCGCCGCACGAAACCCTCGCCGTCACGCGGCAATGGCTGGATGCCATGCTGTCGATCCCCGATGGAGAGGGCGAGGACTTCGTCGTCGAGGCCGAAGGCAGAGTCATCGGCAAGGCGGGGTTCTTCCGCTTTCCGGAGATCGGCTTCATGCTCCATCCCGATATGTGGGGCCGGGGGCTGATGCGCGAGGCTTTGGCGGCGGTGATTTCCCGCGCCTTCGAGGTTCACCAGTTGCCGTCCATCGAGGCCGATGTCGATCCGCGCAACGACCGCTGCCTTGCGCTTCTCGCGCGCCTGGGCTTTCGCGAAACGGGACGTGAGGCGCGCACCTGGCAAGTCGGCGACGAATGGTGTGATAGCGTCTACCTGGCGCTGGACGCGGGTGATCAGTGCACCGCCTGATGCCCCATCGGTCCATGGCCGGCACCGAAGCCCGGCGCGGCATCGAGCGCGGCGCGCACGAATTCGCGGGCAGCTGCAACCGCCTCCACCAGGTCGAGACCGCGACCGAGCCCAGTGGCGATCGCGCTCGATAACGTGCAGCCAGTGCCGTGCGAATGGCGCGTCCGGATGCGCGGCGCGCGCCAGACGACGGGCTCTCGACCGGGCCGTTCGAGCCGGTCCTCCACCACATCCCCGGTCGCGTCGCCGCCCTTGGCGAGGTAGGCGATGCCGCGCTCGCGCAGGGCTTCGTCGCCGCCCAGCGCCGCGAGTTCGGGCACGTTGGGCGTGGTCAGCGCGGCAAGCTGCATCAGGCGTTCGAAGGCGGTGATCGTCTCCGCGTCGGCCAGCACGGACCCGCTCGTTGCGACCATCACCGGATCGAACACCACCGGCACGGCGATGGCTTCCAGCCGGTCGGCGACGGCCTGCGCAATCGCGGCCGAGCCGAGCATGCCGATCTTCACCGCATCGACGCCGATGTCCGACACGCAGGCGTCGATTTGCTCGGCGACGAAGTCGGGCGACAGCACTTCCACGCCCGTCACGCCGGTCGAGTTCTGCGCCGTGATCGCGGTCAACGCGGTCATCGCATAGCCGCCCAGCATCGTGATCGTCTTGATGTCGGCCTGAATGCCGGCGCCGCCCGAGCTGTCGGAACCGGCGATCGAGAGGATGCGGGGGGGCTTGGTCATGCGGGAGGTGTTAGGGGCTTGCTGGCGGGTCGGGCAAGCATCCTTCGACAAGCTCAGGATGAGCGGGACTCGTGGGAAAACTGGTCACATCGACCGGAAATCGACCGCATTAGGGCTGTCACAACCTTCAGGACCGTCATGCTGAACTTGTTTCAGCTTCCATCGTGCCTCCCAGACGGACGGCGCGCGGAGAGAAATGGATCCTGAAACGAGTTCAGGATGACGAGTGGAAAGGACACGGATCAGGCGCTCTAACTCTATCGCACCCTCTCTCCCGCTCACCCTGAGCCTGTCGAAGGGCGAGCGTCGCGGCTACGCCCGATACCGGCGTTCGTCCGATGGCGGATGCTTCGCGTGATGCCGTTCGGCGCGAGTCGGGCGGTCGACGAGTTCGCCGCCGCAATTGGGGCAACGATCGTCGAGCGTTTCGGCGCACTCGGCGCAAAAAGTGCATTCGAAGCTGCAGATGAACGCGCCGGGCGCTTCGGCGGGCAAGTCCACGCCGCAGCGCTCGCAGTCCGGACGCATTTGCAAAGTCATCAGCAGGGACGCGCGATCATGCCGCCGCGCGGGCGACCGCGCCGCAAATGTTGGCGACCGCTTCCTCGATGAGCGATGCATCGTCGCCTTCGGCCATCACGCGGATCACCGGCTCGGTCCCGGACGGGCGGATCACGAGCCGGCCCTTGCCGTCGAGCGCGGCTTCGGCATCGGCGATGGCGGATTTGACGCCATTGTCCTCCAAAGGCTTGCCCTTGGCGAAACGCACGTTGCGCAGCAGCTGCGGCAGCGGATCGAACACGTGGAGCAGTTCGCTCGCGCGCTTGCCCGATTGCACCAGTGCCGCCAGCACTTGCAGCGCGGCGATCGTACCGTCGCCGGTGGTGGCATGGTCGAGCAGGATCATGTGGCCCGATTGCTCGCCGCCGACGTTGTAGCCGCCCTTGCGCATCGCTTCGAGCACGTGGCGATCGCCGACTGCGGTGCGCACCAGATTGAGGCCCTCTCCGGCGAGGAACCTTTCGAGGCCGAGATTGGACATGACCGTGGCGACGACGCCACCCCCGGTCAGGCGCCCGCTGGCAGCCCACTGGCTCCCGATCAGCGCCATGATCTGGTCGCCATCGACCACGCGGCCCTTCTCGTCGACCACGATCAGCCGGTCCGCATCTCCATCCAGCGCGATGCCGATGTCGGCGCCCTCGGCGACGACCGCCTCGGTAAGGCTCTCGACATGCGTCGAACCGCAGGCCTCGTTGATGTTCTTGCCGTTGGGATTGACGCCCAGCGCGACGATTTCGGCGCCCAGTTCCCACAAGGCGGAGGGCGCGACCTGGTAGGCAGCGCCGTTCGCGCAGTCGATCGCGATCTTGAGTCCGTCGAGCCGGACCTGATTGCCGAGCGATTGCTTGACCGCGTGGATGTAGCGCCCGCGCGCATCGTCGATCCGGCGCGCGCGACCGATTTCTTCGGAGGAGGCAAGGTCCAGGTCCTGCCCCAGCATCGCCTCGATCGCCAGTTCGTCGTCGTCCGACAGCTTGAAGCCGTCCGGCCCGAACAGCTTGATGCCGTTGTCCTCGTAAGGGTTGTGGCTCGCCGAAATCATCACGCCGACATCGGCGCGCAGTTCCTGCGTGAGTAGCGCGACCGCGGGGGTGGGCATCGGACCCAGCAGGACCACATCCATCCCGACCGAAGTGAAGCCCGCCACCATGGCATTCTCGAGCATGTAGCCCGAGAGCCGCGTGTCCTTGCCGATCACCACGCGGTGGCGATGGTCGCCGCGCAGAAAGCGCGTGCCGGCCGCCTGGCCGACTTTCATCGCGATGGCGGCAGTCATCACGCCCGCGTTGGTGCGACCGCGGATCCCGTCGGTGCCGAAGAATTGCTTGCCCATGAACCATCCATACGAGCCAGTTGTCTATAAATTGCTATGTCGCGGCAGACTGATAAAGTCACGCCCGCATGAGCCATTTCCCAGGATGAACGACGCTACGGGCCCATCCCGCATCCCCGAAATCAGGGTTCCCGGCTGGCTGACGCTGGGCGGTCTCATAGCCGGGCTCACGCTGGGCCTGCTGACGGGCGATGGCCGCGCCATGGCGCCGCTGCTGGAGATCGCCGGGACGGTCGGCACGCTGTGGCTGCAGGCGCTCAAGATGACGATCCTGCCGCTCGTCTGCGGCCTGCTGTTCACCGGTATCGCCGATACCGCCATGGCGGCTCGCGCCGGCGCGCTGGCACGGCGCACGCTGGGCGCGATCGTTGGTCTGCTGGCGCTGAGTACGCTTGCCGGTGCGTTGCTGATGCCGCTGTGGTTGCGCCTGTCACCGGTGCCGGCAGGGATCGCCATCGAGGGGAGCGCGACACCAGAAAGCGCGGTGCCGACGCTGGGAGACTTCTTCCTCTCGCTCATCCCGAGCAACGTGATGACGGCGGCTGCCGAGGATAGCTTGCTGCCGGTCATCATTTTCATCGCCTTGTTCGCGGCGGCGACCACGCGGCTGTCCGACAGGCATCGGATCGCGCTGACGACGTTGTTCGAGGCTCTGATGGCGGCGATGCTGGTGTTGGTCGGCTGGGTGCTCAAGCTCGCGCCGATCGGCGTCTTCGCGCTGGGTCTGACGCTCGCGGCGTCGAGCGGGGCTTCAGCGCTGGGCGCGCTGGCGCATTACATCGCGCTGGTCTCGTCGGTGGGGCTGGTCATGCTGGTGCTGGCATATCCGCTGGCGCTGTTCGTCGGCCGCCGATCGCTCGGCGCGTTCGCCCGCGCGGTGTTCCCGGCGCAAGTCTTCGCGCTTTCAACGCAGTCCTCGCTCGCCAGCCTGCCGACCATGCTGTCGTCCTGCAGCGCCTTGCGGGTAACGGCGGCCACCGCGGAATTCGTGCTGCCGCTCGCGGTCACGCTGTTCCGCGCGACCAGTCCGGGGATGAACGTGGCAGTGTGCATCTACGCCGCACACCTGGCGGGCGTCGAGCTCACTCCGGCGGCGATCGCGGCCGGTGCGCTGGTCGCCTTCATCACCACGTTCGGCACGGTGTCGCTGCCTGGCACCTTGAGCTTCATCGCGTCGACCGCCCCGATCGCGGCGGCGATGGGCGCGCCGCTGTGGCCGCTCGGCGTGCTGGTGGCGGTAGAGATGCTGCCCGACATGATGCGCACCGTCGCCAACGTGACGATGGATGTCGCGCTGGCGACGAGCGTCGATGCGCAGGATGTCGCGAGCGACGGCGAGGGGATGGCGCCGGAATGACGAAGGCCCCCGCGCGGGGCTGAGGCCTTCTCGTTCAAACTGCAAGTTGCCCAAGGTGCAGGGGATAGGCCCTGGCAAGACCGCCCGACCGGACAGGCCGGGACGGTCTTTGGCGATGCGAGCTTAGGGCGTGCGCGCGCTGGCCCGGGCCTGATCGAATTCGCTCGGCGACAGAAAGGTGTCGCCATCGTCGTCGAAGTAGAAGAACGTCGTTCCGGCTTCGTTGATCTGCTCCGGCGAAAGGTACGGGCGCTTCTGATCGTTCGCCTTGGGATCGGTCGGATCGACGCGGGCCGCCCAGATCGCGTATTCGGCGACCGAGAGCTTGCCGTCGTTATTGCGATCGAGATAAGTGAAATCCATCTGGCTGCGCGGCATCGGAGCGCCGCCGCTTCCCGCGTTGGAATTCATCGCGTCGGGCGTTGCGGTTGCATCTGCGTTCGAGGGATCCGATGTCCCCATTCCCGAATTCATCTGTGGGTTCTCGGCAGGCGTCGCCGCCACCAGGATCGTCCCGTATTCTTCCGCCACGGCATCGCGGTCCATCGCATCGAAATTGGCTTGCTGCTGCGCGTTCAGCGGCTGCCCCACCGGATAGGCATCATCGGCGATGACGGCGACCCCGGGTTCGGTTTGGGTTTCCTGTACCGGCACTTCTTCCGTGTTGTCGCAACCAGACAAACTCAAAGCGACAGCGATCAATGGTACTGCGACTAGATGTTTCAAAGCGTACTCCTGTGTGTTTGTTCGTCAAAGCTTACTGACTATTCAACACACGGATTCGATGTTTGTTCACTATAAATTTGGATCGGGATTGATACCCAACCTGCGGCACATCGTGCGACATTCAAAGGCCGATGCCAAGCCGTCAGAAGAACCTTGCCAGCTTGAACTGGATGCGGTGGCGGGAGCTCTGATACAGCGCATAGTTGGAATCGACGCGGATGTACTGGTACTCGGCCGAGGGTGAGAAACCCGCGACGCGTACGTTGCGCAGGCCTGCGTAAGCCCGGCCCTGGAGTCGCCAGTCCTCGCGGCGATCGAACGAGAAGAAGACTTGCGGTTCGTCATATCGCGACCATGTCGCACCGCCGGATAGTCCCGCGTTGATGCCGAACGGCAGTTCGCCGCCGATCCCGCCGCTGACCCCCAGCGTGGTGTTCGAATAAGCCTCGACCGTATCGAATTCGCGCCGACCGATGAGGCTGGCCGAAACGATCGCGGAGCGCTCGACCACTTGTTCGTACGTCAGGTTGGCGGCGACTTGCCAGCCATCGAACCCTGAGTTGATCTCCGAAACATTGTGCCGCCCGTCGAGCTGCAGAGCGACGCGCTTGTCGCGGCCGATCTCCTGCTGGAGGGTGGCGCGCGCACCGAATTGGCGCGCCGCGGTGTCGCCGCCGTACCAGCGATTGAGCGCGATCGCCTGCACGGTCAGCGTCCGGCCTTCGTCGAGCCGCAGTTCGGGGCCGCCCGCGACTTGCATGGTGTAGTCGTCGAGATTGCTGCCCTCGTAGTTCACCATGGAAAGATTGGTGTCGAACACCAGCGACATCGCCTCGGCGGTGGGCAGGCGCAGACTGGCGTAGCCACTCGCGGTCACGCCGACGCCCGAACGCTCGCGCGCCGCATCATCGAGCTCGAGCGGCAGGCGGGTCGAGCCGAAGTTGACGTCGATCGTTTCGGCGGCGGTGGCCGAATTGATATTGCTGTCGGGCGCAAAGCCGAAGTCGAACCCGAAGCGGAACCGGCGATTGGAGCGGATCACGTTGCGCGCATCGCCGATGACGCGGGCGATGTCCTCGGGCAGGCTCTCGTCCTCGGCGGCGAGCCGCAAGTGGTATTCGGCGCCGTCGTAGTTGCGCAGGGCGAGCAGCGCGCGCGCCAGTTCGAGCCGGACGCGGGTCTGTTCGGGGTGCGCCTGGAGGATCGCGCGGAATTGCCCGGCCGCCGCTTTCGCATCGCCTTCGCCGAGCAGGATCAGGCCTTCGAGGAAGCCATGAGGGATCTCCATGCCCGGCGCACTGCGCAGCGCGGCGACCAGGGGACGGGCCTCGTCGTATTTATGCGCGAGCACCAGTTTCTCGGCCAGTGCGAGCATCTGCCCCGGCGCGAGCCGGAAAGTGCATTGTCCGGCCGAGCAATCGGCGCGCGAGAGCCCGGCGGCCCCTTCGGCCACCGGAGCGTCCCCGGCGTGGGCGGAAGGCGCAAGGGCCGCAGCGCCCGCCGCCGCGCAGGCGATGGCGAGGCGCTGCATCGCGATAGCCATGATTATTTGCCGATGAAGGCGCCGAGAATGTCGATCCGCTCGTCCGGCGTGCCGCCGACGATGCGGAACCCACCGCCCACTTCTTCCGCCGCCGGGCCGTAGAAGGCGCCGTCGAGGCTGGAGCCGGCAATGTTGACGTCATAGCGGGACCCGTCGGGATTGACGAAGCCGGCCTGCGAGAATTCGCCACGGAACCCGCCGAAGTTGGCGAGGTTGATCGTGCCCGCGCCGGTGGCCGAGAACGTCGCGCCCTGGGCCAGGACGCCTTCGCCGGTGAAGCCGCTGACCCCGTCGTCTTGCGTGGCGAAGGCGCGACCGCTCAGATCGAGACCGATCGTGCCGGCGGCGAAGTTCACCGCGAGGTTTGCGCTGCCTTCCACCCACTGGAAATAGCTGGGGTAAATGTCGGAGCCGACCTGGCTCTGGCCATCGAGCGTCGGGTTGAAGATCATCGATGCGATCATCGAGCCCTGGTAGCTCGCGCTGCCGGTCTTCGGCACCGCGGCGGTATTGGTCAATTCGCCGTAAGCAAAGGCGCCACGCTGCAAGGTGAAATCGACGACATCGAAATTGACCTCTTCCCCTGCAGCGTTCGTCGCGGAATCTTCCGACCAGGAAATCTGGTTGCTGACGAAGCCCGCATAAGTGACGTATTGGGTTTCGCTTCCGGGCTTCAGCATGAACATCGTCGTGATGTCGAGTGACTCGTCGGTTTGGCCGACAGGCGGTGTCTCCGCGCCACCCTTGGACGCATCGCCGGTACCGCTTTCGAGGAACTGGACATTGGGATTCTGGAAACGTGCGTTGCCGAACTGGGGTTCGTTAGCGCCGCCAAAGTCCACCCGGTGTGCCGGGTCTTGAAAGCGACCATCGAACGACGCGCCAGATAGCGCGTCGACAACCTTGAGAGTGTAGATCGCGTCGCGCGGATCATAGGAGATCGAAATATCGGAATCGCGCACGGTCGAGGCATTGCCCTGATAGAGCTGGCCAGTTTGGCCATTGTTATCGCTGCGATCTTCGACCCGGTATTGAAAGGTGTGCGTGCCGCCGATCGCCTTGTAGGTCTTGGCTTCGGTTGGATCGACGAACGAGCCTTCCTTACCGCCGACAACCGGGGGCGGAGCACTGACGACATCGGGACCGGCGCCACTGCCACCTCCACAAGCACCCAGAAGAAGCGTCGTGGTCAGCAAGAGATATTTGCGCATTGGATAAAGCCCCCGATCCGAATTGGCGGAGCGAGACCTAGAGGAACGCGGTTAACACCGAGTAAAATCTCTTAACGACGAACGCCGTATAGCGCGATTATTCAAGCTTCGAGTGCGACGTCCCAGTAAAGCCAGTCGCGCCAGGTCTCATGCAGGAAGTTTGGCGGGAACGCGCGGCCCCGTTCCTGCAATTGCCAGCTCGTCGGCCGGATCGGATGGACGATCGGCGGCATCTTCGCCTGCTTGGGGGTACGCCCGCCCTTGCGCATGTTGCACGGCGCGCAGGCGGTCAGGATGTTTTCCCAGCTGGTCCGGCCCCCGAGACGGCGCGGCACGACATGGTCGAAGGTCAGGTTCTGCGGGCTGCCGCAGTACTGGCAGCTGAACCTGTCGCGCAGGAACACGTTGAAGCGGGTGAACGCGGGAAACTCGGAAGGGCGGACATATTGCCTGAGCGCGATCACCGAGGGGATCTGCATCGTCCAGCTCGGGCTGTGCACCGCGCGCGCATAGCTTTCGAGAATGTCGACGCGTTCTAGCACCACCGCCTTGATCGCGGTCTGCCAGGGCCACAGGCTCAGCGGGTAATAGGAGAGCGGCGTGTAGTCCGCATTGAGAACGAGGGCAGGACAATCGGCGAGATTTCTGGAGGGATCCTCCGAGGCGCTACGGAAACGGGCCGCGCGCTCTATCAGCTCCGACTTGAGCATGGCCTCCTGTGGCAAATCTCGATTGCGGTTTGATGGCAGCGCATGGCGATAAATCAGCACTTGCACGGGATAACGTCAAGACGGGTCCACAGGCGCAATCCACAGCGCGGGCGCGGGGCAGCCCATGACGCTTTCCGGAACGGGTGGAGCACCCTATTTGCAAGCCGATGATCGTCACGCGCTTCGCGCCCAGCCCCAATGGACCGCTGCATCTCGGCCATGCCTATGCGGCAATCGTCGCGCATGATCTCGCTCGGGCGCGGGGCGGCGAAGCGCTGCTGCGGATCGAGGACATCGACGGCGGACGCAGTCGCCCCGAATGGATCGCGGAGCACGTGGCGGATCTGGCCTGGCTGGGACTGGAATGGGATCGCGCGCCGGTCCGGCAGTCGCAGCGGCTCGAAAGCTACCGCGCCGCCGGCGAAAGCTTGAAGCGGCTGGGCCTGCTTTACCCGTGCCGCTGCACCCGCGCCGAGATCACGGCCGCAGCGACCCGCACCGGACCCGACGGCCCGGTCTACCCCGGCACCTGCCGCGGCCGTTCTGTCGATCCAGAAGGCGCGGCTTGGCGGCTCGATGTTGCCGCCGCGCTCGCACGGACCGGTCCGCTCGAGTGGACCGACGAACGCGCGGGCACCCAACGGGCCGATCCGGCGCGCTTCGGTGATGTCGTGCTGCTCCGGAAGGATCTGCCGGCGAGCTACCACCTCGCCGCAACGCTCGACGACGCGACCGACGGCGTGACGCTGGTGACGCGCGGGATGGACCTGTTCGCGGCCAGCCATCTGCACCGGCTGCTGCAGGCTCTGCTCGGCCTTCCGGTGCCGGTCTGGCATCATCATCCGCTGCTGGTCGAGCCCGACGGCCGCAAACTCGCCAAGCGGCGCGGGTCGCCTTCGCTCGCCGATCGGCGCCGCGCGGGCGAGGATGGCATCGCGCTGGCCGGTGCCCTCAGGGACGGGGTGCTCCCCGCTGGCATTTCGCTGTCATCACGCCTACATTAGGCCCATGACCTATGTACTCGTCCCGCTCATAATCATCTTCATGGTGATGGTCGTCGTCAGCCTGGTGCGCGGGATCGCCGCGTTCCTCAAAAGCACGCGCGAGGATTTGGAGCGTGATTCCGGGCAAGGCGCGACCGAGATGCAGATGATGCAGAACAAGATGATGTTCGCGCGAATCAAGTATCAGGCGGCCGCGGTCGTGGTGGTTGCGCTGCTCATGGCGATGGCGAAGTAGCCGCGCGCCAGCCGGTACGGTCGACACTTCCTTGGTTCGCCTCAACAAGATCTACACCCGCACCGGGGACGACGGGACGACCGGGCTGGTCGACGGCTCGCGCGTACCGAAGCACGCCGCGCGCATGGAAGCGATCGGCGCGGTCGACGAGGCAAACAGTGCGATCGGCCTGGTGCTGGTCGTGGTCTCCTACGGCGAGCCGCTCGGCCGTGACCTGCATCGCATTCAGAACGATCTGTTCGATCTTGGAGCCGATCTGGCGACGCCCGGCGATGACTTCACTCCGTCCGAGATGGTCTTGCGGATCGTCGATGCGCAAGTCGAATGGGTCGAGGGAGCGATCGACACGCTGAACGAGCACCTCGCCCCGCTCACCAGCTTCATCCTGCCCGGCGGCAGCGAAGTTTCGGCCCGGCTGCACATTGCGCGCGCTGCCACTCGCCGCGCCGAGCGCTCGGTCGCCGCGCTGGCGGCAGTGGACAGCGTCAATCCGGCGGCACTCGCTTACATCAATCGCCTGAGCGACTTTCTGTTCGTCGCGGCTCGCGCTGCCAATCACGATGCCGGCGGCGATGTGCTATGGGTTCCGGGCGCAAATCGCTGATTGCCTCGGCAAGGCAAAAACATCAGGTTTTCTCCATCGCATCGACGCGCTAGGCAGCGCGCGATTGGCTATTGAGGGAGACCACGTGTGAAGACAGTCGCGATCATCGGTTCGGGTATCATGGGTTCGGGCATCGCCCAGACCGTCGCCGGCAAGGGCATCGACGTTCTGCTTTCCGACATCGAGCTCGCGATCGCCGAGAAGGGCAAGGCCGGCATCGAGAAGGGCCTCGGCAAGCTCGTCGCCAAAGGCAAGATCGAACAGGCCGATGCCGACGCGACGCTGGCGCGGATCACGCCGGTCGGCGACTATGCGCGCTTCGGCGAGGCCGATCTCGTGATCGAGGCGGCGACCGAGCGCGAGGACATCAAGCTCCAGATCTTCAAGAAGGCCGGCGAAGTGCTGGCGCCGAATGCGATCATGGCGTCGAACACCAGCTCGATCCCGATCACGCGGATGGCGGCGAGCTCGCCCGATCCGACGCGGTTCTGCGGCCTGCATTTCTTCAACCCGGTGCCCGTCATGGGCCTGGTCGAAGTCATTCCCGGTCTAGCGACTTCGCAGGATACGATAGACCGGATGAAGGCTTTCGGTGAGACGCTAGGCAAGACCGTCGTACTCGCCGGCGACGCGCCGGGCTTCGTCGTCAACCGCATCCTGTGCCCGATGCTCAACGAGGCGATCTTCGTGCTGGGCGAGGGGCTGGCCTCGGTGGAGGACATCGATGCGGGGTGCCGCGTCGGCCTCAATCACCCGATGGGTCCGCTCACTCTGTGCGATTTTGTCGGCCTCGATACGCTATACGAGGTCATGAAGGTGTTCCATTCGACCACTGGCGATCCCAAGTACCGCCCGGCGCCGCTGCTCCAGAAATACGTCGAGGCGGGCTGGTATGGGCGCAAATCGGGCAAGGGCTTCTACGACTACTCCGGCGAAAAGCCCGTTCCGACCCGCTGATCGGACGTTCGGCGGAACCTGCTCCCGCGCCCGGCCGTTGTGTCGGGCAAAGGAGATCATCATGACCGAACGCAAACCCGATCCCGCACGCGACGGATTCACCCCGGATACGAAAAATACCGAGCAAGTCGACGTCGACACGCAAGCACAGACCGTGGCCGATCAGGCGCGTGCCGCGTCGACTTCGACGATGTCGCTGGAGGAAAGCACCAAAGAGAACGGCGGCATCGAAGATGTCGACACGCAGGATCTCGTCGATCACATGAACCAGATGGAGCGCAGCGGCACGATCGACATGTCGGCGTTCCGAGGCGAAGACAGCCACGACGATCTCGAGAGCCGTCACGGCCGCGCGGGCGCTCCCGATCCGGAAGTGTCCGGCGACGATAGCTGATCGATCGGCGCTTTAGTCTCCGAAGCCCGCGCCTGGCTCGATCATGGGTTCAGGCGTGAGGCCTTCGGGGACGAGCATCGGCTCGGGCGGCACGTCGGCTGAAGGATCGACGCCGGTGGCGTCATCGACCAGCGTTTCTTCCAGGCCCTCGTAATGCTCTTCGGCCGCAGCTTCGTCCGCCATCGGCATGGCGACTGGCGCCGCTTTGCGGGCTTCGCGCGGAGACGGAGAAAGCGCCTGGGCCGTAGCGATTTCTCGCGGCGCCGATTGAAGGCCTTGCGTGACCAGTCCGCCGCGATCCTCGGTACCGACCGCCAGCAGGGCTGCGATCAGCACCACGACCATCAGCACGAGTGCCGCAAGGATGCGAAGGCCTGGTTTAGCAAGCATGGCCTTCGACTTGTAAGTGCTCGTGGTTAACCGAGTCTCACCGGGCCGGGCGGCCTCTACGCGCCCTGACTTGCTTCGCGTTTCAGCTCGTACAGCAACTCCAGCGCCTCGCGCGGGCTGAGCGCATCGACATCGATCGTATCGAATTTGTCGCGCAAGGTGTCGCAATGCTCCTCGCGCGCACCCGCGGCCGCGGCGAACAGCGGCAAGTCGCCCAATCCGGCCGCGAGCCCGCCCGTTTCCGCCCGCCCCTTTTCGAGCTTCTGCAGCACCGCCTTGGCGCGCGCGATCACGGGCGCGGGAACGCCCGCGAGACGCGCGACGGCGAGGCCATAGCTACGATCCGCCGGACCGGTCGCGAGTTCGTGGAGCAGCACCAGCTCGCCTTTCCACTCGCGCGCGCGGACGTGATGCAGAGACAGCGCGTCGCAAGTCTCGGCCAGTCGCGCGAGCTCGTGGTAATGCGTCGCGAACAGGCAGCGGCAGCGATTGCTCTCGTGCACCGCTTCGGCGACCGCCCAGGCCAGCGCCAGGCCATCGTACGTCGACGTGCCGCGTCCGACTTCGTCGAGAATCACGAAGCTGCGTTCGCTGGCTTGTGCGAGGATCGCGGCGGTTTCGACCATCTCGACCATGAAAGTAGACCGCCCCCGCGCCAGGTTGTCCGATGCGCCGACGCGGCTGAACAAGCGGTCCACCAGCCCGATCGTCGCGGTCTTGGCGGGGACGAAGCCGCCCGCCTGCGCGAGGATCACGATCAGCGCGTTCTGCCGCAGAAAGGTCGACTTGCCGCCCATGTTCGGGCCGCCGATCAGCCATAGGCGATCGCTTTCGTCAAGCCGGCAATCGTTGGCGACGAAGCGCTCGCCTCCCGCCGCCAAGGCAGCTTCTACCACTGGATGCCGACCGCTCTCGATCTCGAGGCAGGCAGCGTCGCTGATCGTCGGGCGACACCAGCCGCCCTCCGCCGCGCGTTCTGCCTGCCCGGCGCAGACGTCGAGCCGTGCCAGGGCCGCGGCCGTCCCGGCTATGCTTTCGCGCGCGGCCACGACCATTTTTACCAGCTCGGCGAAATGGCCTTCTTCCGCCGTCAGCGCATGCGCGCCGGCCTCGGTGATCCGGCTGGCTTCATCGTGCAGTTCGAGCGCGTTGAACCGCATCGCGCCGGCCATCGTCTGACGGTGCGTGAAGCCGCTGTCGGCCTCCATCAGTGTATCGGCATGGCGCTGCGGCACTTCCACGAAGTAGCCGAGGACATTGTTGTGCTTGATCTTGAGCGCGGCGATGCCGGTCTGCTCGCGGTAGCGCGCCTCGAGCGCGGCGATCGCGCGCCGCGCGTTGCCGGCGGTCCGGCGCAGTTCGTCGAGCGTGGCATCGAAGCCCTCGGCGATGAAGCCACCCTGCGTGCGCTCGGTTGGCGGCGACGGCACCAGCGCGCGCGACAAATGATCGACCAACGCGCCGTGTCCCGCCAGCGCTGGACGCAGCGTCGCGGCAAGATCGGGCAAGTCGCGGTCGGCCAGGCGCTCGTGCAGCGCGCGGGCCCCGCCCAGGCCATCGCGCAATTGGCCAAGGTCGCGCGGGCTGCCACGACCCGCGACGAGGCGGCCCAGCGCGCGCCCGATATCCGGCAAGGCGCGCAAGGCGGCGCGCAGCTCGTCGCGGAGCAGCGCATCCTCATGCAGCCACGAAACGGCACCCAGCCTTGCGGCGATGGCGCTGGCATCGGTGAGGGGGGCGGACAGATCCTCCGCCAGCTGGCGCGCGCCTGCACCGGTCACGCAGCGGTCGATCGCATCGAGCAGGCTGCCCTTGCGACCGCCCCCTGCCGCTTCGAGAATCTCGAGGCTGGTCCGCGTGGCCTCGTCCATCGCCAGCACCGCGCCGCCTTCGCGCGGGCGTGGCGGCAACAGCAGCGGCAGAGCGCCGCGCCCGACATGCTCGAGATAGGCGATAAGCCCGCCCGCCGCCGCCAGCATCGCGCGCGAGAAGGCGCCGAAGCCATCGAGTGTCGCGACGCCATGCACGCTGCGCAGCCGCGCGTCGCCGCTTTCGCTGGCGAAGTCGCGCGCGGGCCGCGCGATCGCATCGGCGGGAGCGTCGTCCCAGCTTTCAGGCGCGACCACCTCGCTGGCCCCGAGCCGCGCGAGCGCCGCGCCCAGCGCTTCGGGTGCGCACTCCTCTACGTCCATGCGCCCGGTGGAGATGTCGCAAGCCGCCACCCCGCACGTCCCGCGCAGCTCGCAGACGGCGGCAAGCACGTTGGCGCGGCGCGGTTCGAGCAGCGCGTCTTCGGTGAGCGTGCCCGCGGTGACGAAGCGCACGATGTCGCGCGCCACCAGTGATTTGGAGGCCCGGCCTTCGCGGCGCGCGCGTTCCTTGGCTTGTGCAGGTGTTTCGGTTTGCTCGGCGATGGCGACGCGGCAGCCGGCGCGGATCAGCCGGGCGAGGTAGCTTTCGGCGGAATGCACCGGCACGCCGCACATCGGGATCGGCGCACCGTCGTGCTCGCCGCGCGTGGTCAGCGCGATGTCGAGGATCGCGGCGGCGCGCTTGGCATCTTCGAAGAACAGCTCGAAGAAGTCGCCCATCCGGTAAAACAGCAGGCAATCGCCCGCTTCCTCGCGCAATGCGAGATACTGGGCCATCATCGGGGTCGCGCCGCCTGCCATCACGAGACCCTAGAGCAAGCGCGCATCGATTCGGAAAGCGCCACGCCCGAAGCTTTCCCCTATTCAGTCCAGTTATCATTGGTTAGGGCGGGCTCGCACTGGGGAGTTAGCGCGTGTCCGATCAGAATAAAGTCGAATTCACCGAGCGCGAGGCGCTCTTCTATCACCAGACGATTCGTCCGGGTAAGATCGAGATCATCGCCTCGAAACCCATGGCAAGCCAGCGCGATCTCAGCCTGGCCTATTCACCAGGTGTCGCCGTGCCGGTGCGCGCGATCGCCGCCGATCCCAATGCTGCCTACGATTACACCGCCAAGGGTAACCTCGTCGCTGTGATCTCGAACGGGACCGCGATCCTGGGCCTGGGCAATCTGGGCGCGCTTGCCTCGAAGCCGGTGATGGAAGGCAAGGCGGTGCTGTTCAAGCGCTTCGCCGACGTCGATTCGATCGACATCGAGTTGAACACCGAAGACCCCGACGCCTTCATCGAAGCCGTCGCGCTGCTCGAACCCACGTTCGGCGGCATCAATCTGGAAGACATCGCCGCCCCCGAGTGTTTCCAGATCGAGCAAGCCCTGCGCGAGCGGATGAACATCCCGGTGATGCACGACGATCAGCACGGCACCGCGATCATCTCGGCCGCCGGTCTCGTCAACGCGTGCCATCTGACGAACCGCGAGTTCAAGGACGTGAAGGTCGTGGTGAACGGTGCCGGTGCCGCCGCGATCGCGTGTACCGAGCTCATCAAGGCGATGGGCGTGCGCCAGGAAAACGTGCTGATGTGCGATTCCAAGGGCGTGATCCATCGCGGGCGCACCGATCTCGACCAGTTCAAGTCGGCGCATGCGGCCGATACCGATCGACGGACGCTGGCCGATGCGCTGAAGGGGGCGGATATCTTCCTCGGCCTTTCGGTCGCGCGCGCGGTGACGCAGGACATGGTCAAGTCGATGGCGGATCAGCCGATCATCTTCGCCATGGCCAATCCCGATCCTGAGATCACTCCGCCCGAAGTGAAGGCGGCGCGGCCCGACGCGATCGTCGCCACGGGCCGGTCGGACTATCCGAATCAGGTCAACAACGTGCTCGGGTTCCCCTTCATCTTCCGCGGCGCACTCGATGTCCGGGCAACCGCGATCAACGAGGAAATGAAGATCGCCGCAGCCACCGCGATCGCCGAACTGGCGCGCGAGCAAGTGCCCGAGGAAGTCGCCGCCGCTTACGGCAAGAACCACCAGTTCGGGCTGGACTACATCATCCCCGCGCCGTTCGATCCGCGCTTGATGGAAGTGGTTTCGTCCGCGGTCGCCAAGGCGGCGATGGACACGGGCGTCGCGCGCAAGCAGATCGAGGATTTCGACGCCTACCGCCACGCGTTGAAGAGCCGGCTCAATCCGACGACTTCGGTGCTCACGCATGTCTACGCCGAGGTGAAGCAGAATCCCAAGCGGATGATCTTCGCCGAGGCCGAGAACGAAGTCGTGCTGCGTGCCGCGATTCAGTACCGCGATTTCGGCTATGGCGAACCGATTCTGGTCGGTCGCACTCAGGCCGTGCTCGACAAATTCGCCGAACTGGGCGTCAGCGATCCGGAAAGCTATCGGATCGAGAACTCGCTGGTGTCCGAGCATGTCGAGCCGATGGTCGAGATGCTCTACGAGCGGCTGCAGCGCCGCGGTTACCTGGAACGCGACGTGCGCCGCATGGTCAACCAGGATCGCAACGTGTTCTCCTCCGGCCTGCTCAAGCTGGGCGTGGGCGATGCGATGGTCACGGGCATGACTCGCCCGTTCGGCCAGTCAATGACCGAAGTGCGCCGCGTGCTCGATGCCAAGGAGGGCGCGCTGCCTTTCGGCATCCACATGATGGTGGGCAAGGCGCACACCGTGTTCCTCGCCGATACCACGATCAACGAACGTCCGAGCTCGGAAGATCTTGCGGTGATCGCGACCGAGACCGCGGCCGTCGCGCGCCGCATGGGTCACGAGCCCCGCGTCGCTTTCCTCAGCTATTCGACTTTCGGCAATCCTTCGGGGCGCTGGCTCGAGAACATCCGCGATGCGGTGCACATTCTCGACCAACAGCAGCCGGGCTTCGAGTACGAGGGCGATGTCGCCCCCGATGCCGCGCTCAACCCCAAGGTCATGGCGCAGTATCCGTTCTCGCGGCTCAGCGCGCCGGCCAACGTGTTGGTCATGCCCGGGCTGCAATCGGCCAACATCTCGGCCAAGCTGCTGCGCGAGCTAGCGGGCACGACCACCATCGGCCCGATGCTGATCGGCATGGAAAAGCCGGTGCAGATCGTGCCGATGACCGCGATCGCGCCCGATGTCCTGACGCTGGCGGTGCTCGCTGCCGCCGGGATCTCGGGGTAAGCCGCCAGGCGCCAGGCGGTTACTCCCCCGGCAACATCCGGTTCGCGTAGAAATCGGCCTCGTCTTCTGCCGCCGGTGGATCGAGGTTGGCGAGCGCGACGACGATCGCGTCCAGCTCGGGATAGACGCGGATCGATGAATTCATCCCCGGTGCGCCGCCGCCGTGGCCCCAGTTGCGCGTCAGTCCTTCGCCCGCGACGATGAAGCCGAAGCCGTACCAGCCATCGGGTCGCTGGGGGCTGGTGGCTTCGGCGAGCAGATCGGCGGGGATCAGCCGTCCCGCGCGCAGTGCCGCCATGAAGCGCACCATGTCGCCCGCGGTCGAATAGCCGCCGCCTGCGGAAGAGCCGCGCCAGGGGAGCGTGTTCGCATTGTCGCGCAGCGCGCCGTCCTGTTGCACATAGCCTTTCGAGCGGTTCGGGACCGGCGTTTCCTCGGGCAGCGAGCCGGTGTCGCGCATGCCGGCGGGCGCGAAAATATGGCGGCGCACATAATCGTAGTAGGTTTCGCCCGAGACCACTTCGACGATCCTTCCGAGCAAGACAAAACCGTAGTTGGCGTAGGCTCCCTTGCCCGCCTCGCTCGTGTCCGGTGCACGATCGCCGAACAGCGTTACGTAGTCGGCGAGCGTGCGGGTCTGCAGCCGGGCCTTTTCGTACTCCTCAGTGAAGATGTCGCCTGCGCCGCCAGTATGGCTGAGGAGCTGTCGGATGGTGACGCTCCTAGCGAACTCCTTGTTCGGATAGTCGGGCAGGTAGTCGCCGACCGTCGCGTCGAGCGAGATGTCGCCTTTCGCGACCCGCTGCAGCACGCTGACGGCGGTGAACATCTTGTTGGCCGAGCCGAGGCGAAACTTCGTATTTATCGTCACCGGCGCTTCGGATTCGCGGTCGGCGAGACCCGCTGCCGTTTGATAGACGACTTCGCCATGGCGCACGACAAGCACCGTTCCCGCGAAGCGGTCGGCGGCGACGTCGGCCGCGATCTTGCGGTCCGCCATCGCATTGAGCTGCGCTTGCGGGAAACGCGGCAATGCGAACTCGGGCGGGCGATTTGCCGTCGTCAGGCCGTTGCCCGGTTTCTCGAGCAACTGCATCGGGTTGTCCGGATCGATGCTGATCTTGGAGCTCCAGAAGGCGTCGCCCTTTTCGGGCGCGAACAGCACCAAGATTTCGTTGGGGCCGTCCGACGTGACTTTCACCGGCGTCAGCGTGCCGGTGGTCGCGTGCATGGCGATCCAGTCCTCGGGCGGCGCCTTGCGATCGTAGAGCGCGTTGTATCGCTCGAGCTGCGCGCGGTCGGCGGAATTGTAGGCCTCGAGCCAGGTCCGCTCGAACCGGCCGGCAGGCGTGTCGGGCATTTCCACGGCGGGGTACGTCGGGTTGGACGCGGGTGTTTCGATGGCCGGGGGCGAGGCGGCGGCGGGGCTGGCGCTCGACGCTGCCAGCAGCGCTGCGGCCAGGACGGTTGACGTTGGCAAAAGCACGATCCTCTCCAGATGACGTGACGCGCATCGAAGAGGATCGGGGGCTCGGAGGAAACCCGCAAAAACTTGGGGTCTGCGCTATTGGGCGTTTCTCAGGCCCTCAAAACCAGGCTTTCCAGATACCAAAAGCGCTGGTGAGCGTGAGCACCACGCCCACCATGATGAGCATGGGCTTGGGCGGAATCCGCTTGGCGGCCCAGGCGCCGATCGGCGCGGCGAGCACGCCGCCGATCAAGAGACCGAGCGTCGCGCCGGCCACATCCGCGACCCCCAGATGCCAGATGAAGGCGATCGAGACGGTGACGGTGAGGAAGAATTCGACGGTGTTGACCGTGCCCACCACCTTGCGCGGTTCGGCGCCCTGGATCAGCAAATTGGAGGTCACCACCGGTCCCCAGCCGCCGCCGCCCGCGGCATCGAGAAAGCCGCCGACGAGGCCCAGCGGGGCGATGAACTTCGCTTCCTTGAGCTGAGGCGGGTAGAGCAGGCCGCGCACTAGCAGCCACACGCCGATGGCCACGAGGTAGAGCAGCACGAAGGGTTTGACGACACTCGCATCGAGGTTGGACAAGACATAAGCGCCCAGAATGCCGCCGACCACGCCTGGTATCAGCAGACGGAAGAACAGTTTTCCGTCGATGTTGCGATGAAGCAGGTGGCTGATGCCCGATGTCGCGGTGGTGAAGCACTCGACGAGATGGACGCGCTGCGATGCCAAGGCCGGGGGAACCCCGAGGACGGCCACCAGCAGGGTATTGGACAAGACGCCGAACGCCATTCCCAAGGCCCCGTCCACCAGTTGCGCCGCGAAGCCGACGGCAATGAAGGGAAGCAGCGCGGTAAGATCGAAACTTCCGAAATCCATGCCTGTCGTCTCCGTGAATCAAACTCGACCCACGGAGTAGAGATTTAATCTCAACTCAAACAGTAGAATTTTATTGTCAGCGCCGAAGCGAGGCTTTTCAGCGCCGGTTCGAGCGAAGCGCCGCGTGATGATCGCAAGACCGTGAAGGGCAGGACGGCTCGAAGCGTGACGCCGCCGAAAGTGCTCTCAGCCGATGTGAGGCTCTGTCAAATCGTGAGCCTCGGGCGCGGCAGCCAGCAAACCCTTCAACGACTTCATGAGGTCGGCAGGCAATTGCGATCCTGCCGCGGCGTGATCATCGCGGCTGGCCCAGTGCTCGATGAAGAAGAACCGGTGGGGCTCACTGTCGACGGCCAGCAGATCGATCCGCAGGCTTCCTTCACACTCTGACACGACCGTGCGCAACTCGGCCAGCACTCGAGCGAGTGCCTCTGCCTGGTCAGGCGTAGTCGTCATGACATAATGGCGGACAAACGACATGCTTCACTCCAGATCTGCACCTTCACAGGGCGCGTGGCCTTCGACCTAAAGAGCACGGACACTTCTGTCTACGCCCCTGCCTGAAGCACAGGCAGGCGACCTCCTCTCACCGTGAGAGGAGATCGCCTTAGTCTTTACGGCGCCATGTATTGACCGCCGTTGACGTCCATCGATGCGCCGCTCACCACTTTCGAATAATCGGACACCATGAACAACACTGCCTTCGCGCAATCCTCTTCCGGAGGAATGATGCCGATGGGGATGCGCGCGGTGATCTCGCCCACCACTTCGTCGCGATCGCGCCCGGCGGCGACTTCGCGATCGATGTGGCCCCATACGGGCGCGCCGCCGATCCAGCCCATGCGCGTTACGTTGACGCGAATGCCGAAGCGGCCGAAGTCCTTGGCCATATGCCGGGTAAGCGCGTTCATCCCGCCCTTGCCCGCGGAGTAGGCGCCCTCGCCGGGAAACGGATTGACGGTCGACATCGTCGAGACATTGACGATCGCGCCCTTCGTTTCCTTCAAAGAGGGGAGGCAGGCCTGCGCCATCCGCAGCGCGCCAGCGCAGTTCACGTTGAAGACGGACGCGAATTCCTCGGGATCGGCTTCGTCCACCGTCTTCCACTCGCCATGCGCGTAAGCCGAATTGACCAGGCCGTCGATCTTGCCGAACGTATCCTGCGCCGCCTTGGCAAGCGCGTCGCACTGGCTCCGATTGGTGACATCCGTCGCAAGGGCGATCGCCTCACCGCCTGCCGCTTTGATTTCGGCTACGACGGAATCCAGGAACTCCTTGTTGCGCGCGCCCAGCGCCACTTTCGCGCCTTCGGCAGCCGCAATCTTTCCCAGCGACTGGCCCATGCCGGGGCCCACACCGCTGATCACGATAACCTTGTCTTTCAGTAACATCCCATTCTCCTGTTTGCTTGGACGGGCGCCGAAGCGAGCGCCTAGTCGAAGTTTGCTTGACCCCCGTCGAGGGGCACCGTGGCGCCTGTAAGATAGCCCATGTCGGGACCGCACAACGCGGCGACCGCTCTGCCGATGTCTTCTTCGCAGCGACCGATGCGCCGCAGCGGGATCGTCTGGAAAAACGCTTCGGCTTCTTCAGGCCTGGCTTCGATCCAGGCTTTGAGACCGGGCGAGTCCGCATGTGGTGCGACGGTGAGCACGCGGATCCCGTCGGGGCCCCACTCCGCCGCCGCGGCTCGCGTGAGCGAACGGGTGGCTTGCTTCACCGCGGAATAGGCGCCGTACCCGGCCATATCCCAGCGAACCGCCGCCGAAGTCGCCAGATTGATGATGACGCCTTCGCCCGTTCGCTTGAGATGCGGATGACAGATCTTCATCAAGCGAAAGCTCGCGAGCGGGCCGGAGACGAAACCCGCCTCGAAGGCCGCGTCATCGACCGACAGCAACGGCCCCAGAGGCACTTCCTGGGCATTGTTGACGAGGATGTCGAGGCTGCCGAGCTTAGCCACGACGCCATCGACAAGCGCCGCGAGCGAGGCCGCGTTTTTGACATCGCTTTCGAACGCCTCCGCGCGTCCGCCCGCATCCGAAATCTCCTGGGCAACCGTCTCGACCTTCGACCGCGTGCGACCGGCCAGCGCAACTGCGGCGCCGGCCTTGGCGAGCGCGAGCGCGATGCCGCGCCCCACGCCCTGGCCCGCCCCGGTCACGAGCGCGACTTTGCCGCCAAGCACAGCCTCGCTCACGCTTTCATGGCCGGTGCGCAATTGGGCAGCATCGCTTCATAGTGCCCGGCGGTCCAGCCACCATCGACGGCTATCTCAGCGCCCGAGACATAGCTTGCATCGTCGCTCGCAACGAAGAGCGTGACGCGCGCGATTTCCTCGGCCTCGCCGATGCGCTGCAGCGGCACGCGCTGGAAACTGCGCGCGTTGACCACGTCGGCCGCTTCGTTGCCGGGATTGCCCATTTCGGTGTTCACGCCGCCGGGATGAACCGAGACCACGCGAATGCCATGCGGCCCAAATTCATACGCATAGGATTTCGTGATACCACGCACCGCCCACTTCGAGGCCGTGTACGCGGTGAGGCCGTTGCACCCGCGCAGTCCATCGACCGACGAGATATTGACGATCACGCCCTTGCCATTGGCTTTCAGCGCCGGGACGGCATGCTTCACGCCCATCATCGTGCCGATGACGTTGATCCCGAGTACTCGCTCGGCATCTTCCTTCACCATGTCTTCGGCGGCGGTGAAATGCACCACGGCGGCGTTGTTGACGAGAATGTCGAGCTTGCCGAAACGATCCGTCGCCGCCTTGACGATGGCGCTCCAGTCTTCTTCGGAGCGAACGTCGAGATGCTGGAACAGCGCGGCTTCGCCAATTTCATCGGCAAGGGCACGCCCCTTGTCATCCAGGATATCTCCAAGAACCACCTTGGCGCCTTCGGCCGCGAACAGGCGCGCCGTTGCCGCCCCCATGCCTTGCGCCGCGCCGCTGATGATGGCGACCTTATCTTGAAGCCTGCCCATGTTCCTCTCCCTCGAATCGATTTCTTTATATCATGACTACGCAAGCGCCTTGTCAGTCGGGTGAGGGTGTGCGGTAATGCGTTGTCAATTTCAAGCTTGGTTCTGCATACGACCATAGCATAAGACCCATTCGAAGATCGGCGTCAGGCCGAGCGATTGAGAAGGAGAGGTTTATGGACCCCGTCGACACTTTGCTGGCGATCGAAGGCGTAAAGCGCTGCAAGGCGGAGTATTTCCGCTGCGTGGACGAAAAAGATTGGGACGGACTCGTCGCCAATTTCACGGTCGATGCCGAAACCGATATGCGCGAGGCCGTCGAGCCGCATAACCCGGACCTGCTGACCAGGGACCCCAAGGCCTTCGCCGCGAACAACGGCTACGTGCTGGAGGGCGTTACCACGGCGCACTTCGGCTACATGCCGCGGATCGAAGTCCTCTCCGAAACGGAAGCAACGGCGGTCTGGTCGATGGAAGACTGGCTGTGGGTACCTGAAGGAAATTCGGTGCTGCCCGCAGGCCGGATGCATGGCTGGGGGCACTACTTTGATCGATACACCAAGGTCGGCGATCGCTGGTTGATCTCGGCGACCAGGCTGACCCGGATCAAGATCGAGTTCCGCGCATGAGCCGGCCACTCGATGGCAAGCGCGCGCTCGTCACCGGGGCCAGTTCGGGGCTGGGTGAAGGCATCGCCAGGCGACTCGCAGAAGAGGGTGCCGTGCTGTGCATCCATGGCCGGGATGCCGAGCGTCTGGACGCGGCGCGAAGCCGGCTGACCGTTGGAACTGGCACCCCTGTCCACGTGGCGATCGGCTCACTCTCCGACGACGAGAGCGCCGATGCGGTGTTCAAGACGGCCGAGCAGGCGCTCGGCGGCATCGATATTCTGGTCAACAATGCCGGCGGCGAGTCCGCCGGGAACGGGACGATGCCCTGGCTCGATGTCGAGCCGGATCTCTGGAACCGGCACTACAACAGCAACGTCACCTCGATGGTTCGCCTTATTCGTAATGCGGTGCCGGCGATGAAAGAGAACGGGTGGGGCCGACTGATCCAGCTTTCGAGCGAATCGGCCAGTTTCCCGATGCCCATCATTCCGGACTATCAGGCGGCCAAACTGGCTATTCGCTCGCTGACCCGCAGTCTGGCGATGGCCCTGGCACGCACGGGAATTACCGCGAACAGCGTAAGTCCGGGATTGACGCATTCCGACGGGCCCGACCGCTGGCTGGCCAAGATAGCCAAGGAAAAAGGCTGGGAGGATGATTGGGACGCGATCACGCGCCACGTGCAGGACGAGATGATCTCGAACTTCGCGGGACGTATCGGGGAACCCGCGGACGTCGCGCATGCAATCGCGTTCCTTGCAGACCCGCGTGCCGATTTCATCAACGGCATCGACATCGCGGTAGACGGAGGGCGATAAGTCTAAAGAAAAATCCGGCCGCAATCGCGCGGCCGGATCAGTTGATGATGGAAGAACGATGCTGGCGCCACCGACATCGCCTGGCCATAATGCAAGAATAGGCAGGCAGCAGGCGGATCGTCACGTTCGGCAACGGACAGGGGATCAAGAGATGATGCCGGATAGATCCTACGGTGATACGAGCGCGCGGGAGGAGGGTGCTTTGCTCGCTGCCTTGCGGCGTGCGCTGAGTGGGGCGGGCTGGACTCAGGCGGGGATCGCCACCGAGCTCGGAGTGGGTACCGCAACGGTGAAGCGCTGGCTGCACGGGCGCGGCCTCAGCTTCCATACGCTAGGCACGCTGTGCGCCATGGCGGATACCACGCTGGCCGAGCTCGCCGAAACCAGCCGGATGACCGCGCAACAGCAGGACAAGCTGACGCTTGCCCAGGAAGAAGCGCTGACCAAGGATTCCAATCTTTCCACTCTCTTTTTCCTGATCGTCAACGGCTGGCCGCCGAGCGAAGCGACCGAAGCCTTTCACATCGCGGCCGAAGAAGTCGAACATCATGTGCAACGTCTGGAACGCCTGGCTCTGGTCGATCGGTTGCCGGGCGGGCGGTTGCGCGCGCGACTCAGCCCCACCCATGCCTGGCAGCGCACACCCATGCGACGGCACTTCGAGCGGCACTTGAAGCCGCTGTTCTTCACGATGGATTACGGCGAGCCGGACGCAATCTACGGTGCGGAGACAATCAAGCTGTCTCCATTGGGGCTCGCACGACTGCGCGAACGCATCGAGGGCTTTCGTGCAGAAATGCGGGCGCTCGAAACAGAGGATCGGCGCACGTCATCGCTACCGGCCGATTGGTACGCGGTTCTTGCCGTCGCTCGGTCGATGGGGCCGATGATCAAGCCTTGATCATGGCGCTGCGCTGGCGCGAAGAATTATCGAAGCCCTCTTGACGCCTGCGCTCGTTCTTTTAGTTCTTCCAAGCAGCATTCCTTGAGAAATGCGTAGCTATGGGTGCACTTCCGCTTCGCGGATGTCGCATTGGGAGACAAAGCAGTATGATGAAACGGGATCATCTAGCCTGAATTTCGACGCATGAGCGGCTGACCGGCACAGTCGGCAGCGCGCCTCTTGCTCATATGGTGCCACGAACATTCACGGGTGAGCCTGCGCTCATCCCGCCCCGAAAACGTGCCGACAAAAACCCGATAAAAAATAACAGGAGTGGATTGCCATGAGGATCAGTACAATTGCGCTCGCTCTCGCCGGAGTGTCCGGCATGGCGACAGCAGCCCACGCGCAGAGCACGGACGTAGAGCCGCTCGTCAGTGATACGAAAGCGCCGGTCTCCAAAACCACGCCGCCCGCCGAGCCTGACGGATACACCGGTCTGGCCGACATCGTCGTGACGGCGCAGCGCCGCGAGGAAAGCCTGCAGAAGGTTCCGGTCGCGGTCACCGCGATCAGCAGCGAGCAGATCGATCAGCTTCGCGTGACCAACGTCAAGAACCTCGCGGGCGTTGCGCCGAGCCTTCAGATCAACAACCAGGGCCTGTCCTCGAACTCGACCATTATCGTGCGCGGTATTGCTTCAGGTACGTCGAACAACGCAGTCGATCCCAAGGTCGGCATCTACATCGATGGCGTCTATGTCGGCCGTACCGTGGGTTCGATCTTCGATCTCGCTGACATTCAGCGCGTCGAAGTGCTTCGCGGACCGCAGGGAACGCTGTTCGGCCGTAACGCCACTTCGGGCGCGATCAGCCTCGTTTCGGCACCGCCAAAGGGCGAGTGGGGCCTCAAGGCGACCGCGTCCTACGGCAATTACGACCAGCTTCGCGGCAAGGCGGTTCTGGACTTGCCGGCGTTCGGTCCGTTCACCGTCAAGCTTGCTTATCTGCATGACGAGATCGAAGGCGATTACACCAACCTCATCGGCGGGCAGACGATCGACTTGTCCTTCCGGGCTCCCTCGTTCGGCACGCAGAAGTTCGCCAAGAAACTGGGCAGGCGCAACGTGGACGGCGGACAAGTCGCCGTCCGCGGCATCTTTGGCGATGTCACCGCCGATTATCGCTTCGACTACACCGATGCGCGCGCGACGGGCCGTCCGGTGCAGGCCTTCGGCGTGATCCCCGATCAGTCCGGGCAATTGCTCCAACCCATTATCAGTCTGCAGCCTTTGTTCGGAGGCATTACCAACCAATCGCCGACGCGCTTGGACCAGGTCGCGAACGCCACGAGCGAGGAACGTACCGTTACGCAGGGCCATAGCCTGACGCTTACCGCGATCGGTTCGGATCATCTCACCGTCAAAAGCATCACCGCGTTCCGCAAGTTCAAGCAGTACCCCAATATCTTTGACCTCGCCGCTACGGGCGGCCTGCGTTTCAGCGCGGCGCAATTCGGCGCTTTCCTCGATCCTACGCTCACCAACGAACAGCGGCAGGCGATCCTGTTCAATCCGGCCAACGCGCCGGGCATGAACGATTACTTCTTCTCGCTGCTGACAGCGCGCTCCACTAAGCAGAAGCAGTTCAGTCAGGAACTTCAGTTCCAGTTGAGCGACGATGCATATGAACTGACCGGCGGCTTGTTCTATTTCCACGAACGCTCGCCCGCGACCGACGTTCTCGGCATTCTCGAGCCCATTATTGGGGGAACCGTGGTGCCGCTTCCGTTCGATGCGGCATTCGGCAGCGGCACCACGCGCACGCTGGCGATCAACGATTCCATGGCGGGTTACGCGCAAGGCACCCTGCACCTGACCGATACCCTCGACATCACCGCAGGCTTGCGTGGCACGATCGACGATCGTGAGTTGCAGATCGACGAAATTGCCGGCGGTCAGGGGGGTGTTCTGGGCGTGGGTACCTACAAAGTCAGCTACAAGAAGCTGACGTATACCGGCATCGTCACCTGGCGCCCGAATACGGACAGCACGCTCTACGCCAAGATTTCGACCGGTTATGTTTCCGGCGGCATCCTGAGCGGCATTCCGTACAAGCCTGAAACGCTGACCGCTTACGAAATCGGCGCGAAGACGACCATGCTGAACAATCGGCTGCGCGTGAACGCGGCCGCGTTCTACTCCGACTACAAGGATCTGCAGACGCAGAATTTCATCAACGGTCGGCAGTTTTTCGACAACGCGGGCAAGGCGACAATCAAAGGCTTCGAAGTCGAGGCTGAATTTATACCCGTCGACGGCCTGACGCTCAGCGGCAACGTCGGGTATGCCGATCTCAACTACGACACTTTCATCCTGAACGGCGTCGAAGTCGCGGACTTTGCTCGTACAACGTATAATTCCGATTGGACCGGCCGCCTGGCCGCGCAATACGACTCGCCCGAAGTGTTCGCGGGCGCGCACTTGCAGGCTCGCATCGAAGGACGGTATCGGAGCGGCTATTTCCTGACGTCAACGCCGTTGCGCAATCTCGCTGGGCAGGAAGTCTTGGAAGACCTCAACAAGCAGCCAGGCTTCTGGCTTGTTGATGCGCGCGCGGGGCTCGTCGACTTTGATCTCGGCGGTTCCAAAGTGTCGATTTCGGCCTTCGGTCAAAACATCTTTGATAAGCAGGTCGTCTCGTTCGGCGCGCCGGTTCTGTCGCTCATTGGCAGCTACGAGCGTGGCCGCCTCTACGGCGTCGAAGTCGGATACGCGTTCTGATCGAAAATGCCGCCGGAGCATGCGTGCTTGCTCCGGCGGAGTTTCGGAGTTACTATCCGAAAATAATCCGACACCGAGTCAGCGCGAACTGACCGGGCGGATTAGGCGCCGCAGTTTGGAGAGCGATGATGAACGATATCGCGTCGAAGGTAAGTGATGCCGACTACGCCTACTACAACGGTAGTGGACCCAGCTACACGACGGAGAGCTCGACGCTGATCAGCTCCTCGCCCTATCTCAATCACCGGGAACTCCGGTCCTTGATTGCGCAGGAAATGCTGCGGCGGAATGGGCCCGATGTTCCCAACACCGCCTACATTCCCAATGTCGTGAAGATCCTCATGGAGCTTGAGGATTGGCCGCGCATCTTCCAGCTGTTCGAGGAAGAAAAGGCCCGCCTGCCTCTGTTCAAGTCCTGGCTCGAAGGGCGCAAGATCTCGCTGTTCACGCCAGAGGAACTGAAGGATGCCAAACCCGGCACCTTGCGCGCGGTGATCCATGATTTCGTGGTGAACAGTGGTTACAACATGGACCACTTCTACCAGGGTATGGAAATCAAGACGGACTTCGACTTCTACATGAAGGAGAGGACGCACACCCACGACATCGAGCACATGATCACCGGGTTCGAGACGAACCATGCCGGTGAAGTCGCGCTGCTGGCGGCCAACGCGCGCGCGCTCTACAGCTACTTCACGCCCGAACTGGCGGCGTTCTTCAATCGCGTCAGCGCCTATCTCAAGGCCAAGACCACGATGAAGAGCGGCCTGTTCTATCCCGAAGCCTACAAGGTCGAGCTTGACGCCGAGGATATCGGCGCCGTGCAGGGCCGGGCCTGGAAGCATCCGCTCTTCCTGATCCCATTCCGCGACTATCTCGATCATCAGGTCAGCGACATTCGCGAGGAATTCGGCATCACCAATCCGCCGCCGGCGGGTGAGTGGGCCTGGACCACGGCCGTTAGCGAGGATCCGCGCTTCGACAACGATGACAGCCCGATGGCCACCGCCGCCGAATAGATCGCAAAGTCAAACCTTACCCAACCGAACGGCGCTTCTCCTCACAGGGGCGCCGTTTTGGTTTGGAGGACACGTTCTTTCGCGCGCTGATCAAGACGCAAGGTCGATCGTGCGAACCGGCTCTTGCCCATCCCAAGCACGCGCTTCCGCCACGCCGGCTTCCCACATCTCCCGCATGCCCTCGCCCTGGATGAACTCGAATAGCGTTTCGGGTTCGTCAGGAGTGCTCAGGTAGGCGACACGGGTCGACGGGTTCGAAGCCGTGAAAACCACGACCAGGCCGCGAGCTTGCGCGTCACGGACCGCGAGGTCCAGGTCGTCCACGATATGGGCTATATGGTGCAGACCCCGCAGTCGCCGACCATCGGCGGCGCGATAGGGAGAGGCGGCCTCGTCCGTGACCGCGATCAGCTCGATTTGCATGTCGCCCTGATAGCCCAGGGCAACGTCCATGCCGACCCTGGTCGGAGCGCCGCGATAGTGGCCATCCAGCACGACATTGCGGAACACTGTCCACGGCCCGACGCCGAATTGCCGGATCCATCGCGCGATGGCCGCGTCGAGATCGTCGACCAGAAATCCGATCTGATCGATGGCTTGCGCTCTTGTGTCCATTTCCTCTCCTTGAAAAACGAAAAGGGCGGGCCGCATATGGCGGCCCGCCCTCCCCCGTGACATTCGCAATCAGCGCAGCTTATTCGGCTGGTTCCAGCTCGCTTTCGGCCTCGACCGGACTTGCCGTCGGGTTGAGATAGGTACCCGGCCGGTTGCCGGTGTACTCGCCGTCGGCAAAGGTCTTGACGCCGTTGACCAGGGTGAGGCGCATCGGCGCGGCCTGGCGGGTGAAGCGCCACGTGGTGCCGCCTTCCCCGTCGGGAACGTCGAACCGCTTTTCCATGTTGCGGTAGCCAATTTCCTTGAGATCGAAGACGACGACGTCCGCTCGGCGGCCGACCTTGAGTTCGCCCGTCTCGTGCAAGCCGAAGAAATTGGCGAGCTTGCCGGTCATGATGTGCACCGCCTGCTCCAGCGTCAGCACCCCTTCCTCCACGTACTTGGTGAAGAGCAGGATGTTCTCGCCGCCGCCGCACAGCATCTGCAGGTGTGCGCCCGCATCCGAGATGTTGCCGACGGATTTGGGATCGAGCATGAGATCGAGCGTCAGGTCCTCGTCCTTCGGGAACGGGGCCATGTGTACGGTCGAGCGGGTGCCGTTTTCGAGGATCCATTGCGCCATCGCGTCCGAACGATGCAGGCCACGGCTCTCGGCGAATTCCTTCAGCGTGCCGCCGACCGGACCCGTGCCGTTCTCGCTATCCAGCAGGAACAGGTCCTGCGGATTGTTCATCGGCGAATGCGGCCAGGCCTTGGTATCCCAGCTTTCGCGGGCCCGAGCGCGCCAGTCCTCATCGGCCAGCAGGCGGGCCTTTTCCTCGTGCGATTCGGCCAGCACGACTTCATGCCAGACGTAATCGTTCGATTGCGCGAAGATAAGAGACTTGATGAGGCTGAGCGTGCTGGTCGGCGAGACGTGGGCATAGCCCGGCCATATGTCAGCGCCTTCGGAGCGGAGACGAGCCAGGGTTTCCTGCAGCTGCGGCAAGATGTCCTTCTGGAATTCCAGCGTGGGAACGGCGCCCGCGATCTGCATGCGAATGCCGCGGCCATGCGTCAGACGGCCAAGGCGTTCCAGGCTTTCCGGACCGGTCTTGCGCATGAAGGTGTCGATGATGCACTGATAGGTCGTGCCGGGGTAACGCTGCATGACGTCGAACAGCGCTTCGAATTCCGCGTCGTCCGCCAACAGCGTGGGGATCGCGCGGTCATCGCCGTCGTGGTCGTGCAGGTTGTCGGACATGCCGAGCGCGCCTGCGGCCAGTGCGTCTTCCAGCAGTTCGGCCATCTTGGCGATTTCGTCCGCCGTTGCGGCGCGTTCCCAGGCTTCGATGCCCATCGTCGCGAGGCGCAGCGCGATGTGCCCGACGAAAGCCGAATAGTTGGTCGGCAGCTGGACGTTCTTGGCCATCGAATCCTTGTACTGCGACCAGGTTTCCCAATCCCAGGGCACATGCTCGAGGAACGGCTTGAGCGGAATGTCCTCGAAGAAGGAGAAGATCTTGATCATCTCCAGCTGCGCGGCCTTGTCCTTGGAGAGCGGCGCGGCGGTGAAGCCGCAGTTGCCCAGAATGACGGTGGTCGCGCCGTTGCCGGGCAGCGGATCGAGATCGGGCTGCCACCACATGGTGGCGTCGTAGTGCGTGTGGCTTTCGATGAAGCCGGGCGAGACGTAGCACCCCGTCGCATCGACCACTTCGTCGCCCGAAGCAGCGCTGAGGCCTTCGCCGATCTCGACGATGCGCTCGCCTTCGACGCGAACGTCGGCGCTGTACGGCTTGGCTCCGGTTCCATCGACGACAGTGCCGCCGCGAATAAGAATATTGGCCATGGTCTTACCTCTCCTTCTGTTTATTCCGCCGCGATCGCGACAGTGTCATCGTTTTGGGCCGGTTCCAGGAAGGCGCCCGCCTTCACGCCGGTATAGGCGCCGTCGCGGAAGATCGGTTCGCCATTGACGAGGGTCAGCTTCATCGGCGCGGCCTTGCGAGTATAGCGCCAGGTCGTTCCGCCCTTGCCGTCGGTGACGTCATAGACCTTTTCCATGTCGTGCTGGCGGATCTCGTCGAAATCGAAGACGACGATGTCGGCGCGCTTGCCTTCCTTGATCTCGCCGATGTCGGTCAGATGGAAATGCTTGGCGAGCTTGCCGGTCATCGAATGCACGGCCTCCTCGACGCTGATGGCCTTCTGATCGCGCACGTACTTGGTGAGATAGATGAGGTTCTCACCGCCGCCGCAGAGCATCTGCAAGTGCGCCCCGGCGTCGGTGATGTTGCCGACCGTCTTGGGATCGCGGATCATCTCGACGACGACTTCGTCGTCCATGTCGAATGGCGCCATGCGGACCGTCGAAAGCACGCCGTTGGCGAGCAGCCAGTCGGCCATCGCATCGGAGCGATGCAGGCCGCGCTCCTTGGCGTATTCCTCCAGCGTGCAGAACGGACCCGCGCCGTTGTCCGAGCCCAGTTCGGTGAGCAGCAGCATGCCCGGATTGTTCATCGGCGACTGCGGGTAGCACTGGGTGTCCCAGCTTTCCCGGGCGCGCGCACGCCAGTCGGGATCGCGCAGCAGCGCTTCCTTGGCCTCCGCGCCATCGGCCAGCACGACTTCGTGCCACACGTAATCGTTCGACTGCGCGAAGATCAGCGACTTGTAGAGGCTGAGCTGACCCGTCAGTGGCACGTGCGCATAGCCCGGCCACACGTCGATGCCGTCCTTGCGCATCTGCTCGACGCGGTCGCGCATCGGCTGCAGCAGGTACTTCTGGTAAGCGACGGTCGGGATGGCGCCGGTCAGTTGGACGCGGATGTTGCGGCCTTTCAGCAGCTTGGCCATGCGATCCGTCTGTTCGGGGCCCGTATCGCGCATCAGCCCCACGTCGATGATGCACTGGAACGTCGTGGCCGGGTACTGGTCGAGCACGTCGAACAGGGCGGAAAATTCCGCGTCGTCGGCGACGAGGCTGGGGATTGGCCGGTTTTCCCCGTCATGATCGAGCAGGTTGGTGGACAGGCCCAGCGCGCCGTTGGCAAGCGCCTCGTCCAGCAACTTCGCCATCTTCGCGCGCTCGTCCTCGTTGGCGGGGCGCTCCCAGGCGTCCGTACCCATCGCCGCCATGCGCAGCGCGATATGGCCGACATACGCCGCATGGTTCAGCGGCAGGCGCACGTTCTTCTCGACCGAGGTCTTGTACTCGGGCCAGCTGCGCCAGTCCCACGGCACATTCTTAAGGAACGGCTCGAGCGGAATATCCTCGAAGAAGGAGAAGATCTTGATCATCTCCATCTGCGCGGCCTTGTCCTGCGACAGCGGCGCGGCGGTGAAGCCGCAGTTGCCGGTGATGATGGTGGTCGCACCCACGCCCGGCAGCGGATCGAGATCGGGCTGCCACCACATGGTCGCGTCGTAGTGCGTATGGCCCTCGATGAACCCCGGCGCGACGTAGCAGCCGCTGGCATCGACCACTTCTTCGCCGTCCTGCGGCTTGAGGTCCGCTCCGACCTCGACGATCCTGTCGCCTTGCAGCCGCACATCGGCCTTGAAACCGGGTGCCCCGGTGCCATCGACGACGGTGCCTCCCTGAATCAGCATATCGCTCATAATCACTCTCCCGTTATCAGCTCGACGGGCGGGTACGATTGGATGGCCGCACCTTCGCCTCGCGGTTCGAATTGCTGTGGGAGTGAGGCTATGCGGAGCGTGTTTCGCTCACAATCGACCTGAAGGCCAAGGGATCAATGAGTGGGCTGCAAGGTAGCGTCAGATGATCCCGCCATGTGCTGGCTCGAGGCATCGCAGCGGAGCCAGGCACGGCGCAATTCGTACCCCGTGACGAGGTCGTTCCAGCTCACGTCCGGCGCCTTTTCCAGGCGCAATCCCGGCAGTCGCAACAGCCGAATCAGGAAGATGTCGGCCTCCTGAATCGCGAGGAAACCGCCAGGGCAGCGGTGATGCCCGTCACCGAAGCTCATCACCGCTGAACCCGCCCGGTGCATCGGGCAGCGATCGGGTTTCACCGTCAGGGGTTCCTCGCCGCTGACGGCCGGATCGGCGTTGACCGCGCGGACGTCGATCGCCACGCGCTCGCCTTCGGGGATGGTCACGTTGTCCAGTGCGACGTCCGCCGTGGTGCGGCGAAACAGCGTGCCGACGACCGGTTCCAGCCGCAGCACTTCCTCCAGCAGCGTATGGCGCTCCGGCTCGTCTGCTTCGACATAGCGCTGGCGCAGCGCGGGATCGTCGAGCAAGTGCCAGGCGCACACGGTGATGAACTCGCGCGTGGTTACCATTCCCGCGGCACCATACGTGATGCATTCGGTCAGGATCTCGCTGTCCCGGTAGCCTTGGGACAGCAAATGCGAGATTACGTCCTCTTGCGGCTGCTTGCGGCGCGCGGCGATGCTCGGGCGAACGTCCAGCCAATAGAAGCGCGCAAGCCGCGCCTGGGCGACCAGCGCCTGCCAAAGCCTTTTGAATCTCCCGCCGCTGTCCTCAAGACCACCGGCGAAGAAGGCGTTGATGCGCCGGTCGAGACCGCGCACACGGCTGTCGGTCAGGCCGACCACTTCGGAGGCGACGCCGACTGCCATTTCCATGCCCATGGCGCTCAGCTCGCCGCGCCCTGCCTTCGCGAAACGACCGATGACGTCGTCGGCCAGGCGGGCCATCAGTTCGCGGTAACGCGTGTCCACCGCGCGCGGCGTGAAGAACGGCGCGGTCAGCCGCCGCTGTTCGTGATGTACCTTGCCTTCGAGGAACAGGATCGGGACATGCCCTTGTCGCGGCAGCTTTTCCAGCAAATCTGCCTTGAAGCCTGCCTGCCGCGTGGCATCACCCCGCAGCAGCTTGCGCGCATCCGCGAAAGTGCGGATGTGCCAGGTGCCTGCGTCATCCCGTTCGATGGGTACCGATGATGGGGTGTGCCCTTGCGCGGTTCGCCGCGAATCATGCTGCGTGGCCATCGCGCATTTCTCCCTGACATCCTTTTACGGAACCAGGTTATCGAATTAATCAGGCTTCCGCAAATTCTTGCGCGAAAGGCGCCTTTCTTCATCGCGGAGAATGGCTTCCAAGGGCTCTCGCCAGTCGTCCGCCGCCGCCTCGTCCGCGTAATCGTCCGCCGCGGCGCGCAAGTGCGGCAGCTCGTCGTCGTCCCATGTCGCGAGGGCTGCGGACAGTTCCCTTGCCTGACTGGTTCCCCGCCCTGCCAGCGCGCCGAAGTGACCGGCGGCGACTGCCGCGCCGAGCACGATCTTGGTCATCGCGCGGTAGATTCGCATGGCATCTTCCGACGTGAAGCCACGCGACTTGAGCGCACCCAGAAACGTGTCGACGAATTCCAGTTCGACCGAGATTCCCCACCGCGCCTCTAGAAATTCGATGACGAGCGCGGGGTCATGGCCGACGGAGCTGAACAGCGATTCCGCAGATTGGCACACGATGGTCTGCCAGGACTGCCCCGTATCGACCGGCGCCGCGCGGCGCGCGCGCCGGCCCGCTGCGAGCCGGATCAGCGCATCGCGATTGTCGACGTAGCGGTAAAGTGTGGCGATGCCGACGTTCAGCCGGCTGGCCAGTTCCTTCATGCTGAGGTCGGCCAGGCCGAGCTCTAGCGCCGCATCCAGCAGTTCTTCGAGAGTCAGGCGCCGGGGACGTCCGACGCCGCGCGCAACAGGTTCCAGATCAGCCACCCGCGCATCTTGCGGACGCGCGGGCGGCAATCAAGAGGTGTTGAGCCGGTTTGTTCTTACATATCCCGATATTGCGCGACGATCTCCTTGATCGCCGGCACGATGTCGTTGCGGCGATAGCCGAGCAGGGCGGCCTCCTCGGCATCCACTTCGTAGTAGAGCTTGTTGCCGCGACCGAACGGCATCGCCGAGTCCGGCAGCAGGGGATGCTCTTCATCGCGAATGGGCGGACGCTCACGGCCAACCGCCTCGAAGAACGCCCCGAAGTAGTCTTGCCAGGTCAGGTTCTCGTCACCCACCAGGTAAGACGCCCCAGCCTTGCCGCGCTCCAGGCCACCCTCGGCGGCTTCGGCGAGCGACTGCGTGGAAATGAAGTTCACCCCGCCCGGCGGCACGAACTCGGGCATGGGCGCGAACTTGCCCTGGGCATACTGGGTATAAGCGACGAACATCGGAATGATGAGCCCCGGCACAGTGCCCACCACGAACGGCGCGTTGACGCTCATCGCGGTGAAATTGTCGTCGGCCAGCGCGCAGACCCCTTCATCGGATTCCTTGCGCGAGCGGATATAGGCGTTGCCCTCCACCAGCTGCGGGGCCGCTTGCGGATAGTAGCTGCCGATATTGACCGCGCGGCGAATGCCGGCGGACTTGGCGGCCTCGAAAAAGCGCGGAATGCCGATCGAGTTCACGCGTTCCCAGTAACTGTCATCCTCGCCTTCCGGCAGGTGGCGGATGTCGTTACCGGCGGCGAACACCATGGCATCGAACCCGCCGAGCGCATCGGGATCGAATTCCATATTGACGAAGTCGATGCGCTGAAACGGCAGATCGCCCAGCGGCGTCCCCGCTTCGGGCGCGTTGCGCCCGGCGATCGTTACGTCATGCCCCTTGCTTTTCAGATGCAGCGCGGTGCGGCCACCGATCATGCCGGCGCCGCCGACGATAAGAGTTTTCATGAAAATTATCTCCGTTTCAGAAATTCAGACCATTGCCGCTGATGATCGGCATGTTCGTCCAGACACCGCGCTCATCGCGGTACCAGCCGGCGGCGGCGAGGGCGCCGCCATCGATATGCAGCGCGGTGCCGGTGATCCACGCGGCGTGCTCGCTCGCCAGGAACAGAATGCCGCTGGCCATGTCCTTGGGCTGGCCGAAACGCCCGAGCGGCAGCCACGTGGAGACATGCTTGCGGTTCTCTTCCGGCACCATCATCGAGACGGGCACTTGCGGGGTATCGGTGGTTTCGGGTGCGATCAGGTTGACGCGGATGCCCACCGGTCCGAGTTCGAGCGCCAGGCTTTGCGTGAAGCCCGTGATGCCCGCCTTGCACGCCGCATAGACGGCGCAATTGGGAATGCCGCGAAAGCCTTCGACCGAGGAAACCGAAACGATGCTGCTGCCCGGCGCGTTGTTGCGCAACAGCGGGAGCATCGCATGCGTGACGCCGAAAACGTGGCCCAGGTTCGTCATGTAGAGGCGATGGATGTCGGCTTCGGACAGCTGCTCGAACGGAGCGGCCAGATTGAGGAAATCTCCGACGTTGTTGACCAGCACGTCAAGCCCGCCAAAGCGATCCTCGATCGTCTTGGCGGCATCGCGCGCAACCTCGGACTGCGTCACGTCGCCGGTGATGACGAGCGCGTCGTCACCCAGTGCCGCTTCCGCGTCGGCGGCCCGCTCCGGATCGATCTCGATGATCGCCACCCGGGCACCTGCTTTTGCGAAGGCTTCGACGGTCGCGCGGCCAATGCCCGCGCCGCCGCCCGTGACCAGCACGGTCTTTCCTGCAAAATCAAACATCGTCTCTCCTCGGTTTCGTGTTCGTGGGAAGGTGGTTCGCGCCTAGGCGCGCAAGGTTTGTAACGATGCCGCCGCCAGCGCGATTGCCTGATCGGCGATCGGCGCCATGCCGAAGAAACTGGCGAAGCCGTGGATGGCGCCGCCGAAATCGTGCAGATCCGTCGGCACATCCGCCGCGCGCAGTCTCTGCGCGTAGGCCAGCCCTTCATCGTGCAGCGGATCGTTGGCGGCGATGATAATCGTCGCGGGCGCCAGACCGCTCAGATCCTTGGCGCGCAGCGGCGCCGCCAGCTCGTTGGGTTCGGAAGCGCCGATGTAGGCGTCCCAGAAAAAGCGCATCATGCCAGATGTGAGGAACGCGTCATCCGGCGTGGCCCGGTACGACGGGGTTTCAAAATCGGCATCCATCACCGGATAAAAAAGGATCTGGCGGGCTGGCGCGTTGTCCTTCCCGCGCAGCGCAAGCGCGACCGCGGCGGCGAGATTGCCGCCCGCGCTGTCCCCCACCACGGCATAGCCGTTGGCGCGAACTCCGAACTCCGCCGCGCGCGAGGGCAATTCGGCGATCACCGCGAGGCAATCGTCCAAGGGCGCCGGGAAGGGATGTTCCGGCGCCAACCGATAAGCGATGGAGAGGACCGCGCATCCCGATTCGCGCGCCAGGATACGAGCAAGGCCATCATGCGTGTCGAGCGTTCCCAACACCCAGCCGCCCCCGTGCATCAGCAGCGCCAGCGGCCGCACTTCGCCAGGCGCCGGATGATACAGCCGTGCCGCGATCGGACCTGCGGCTCCTGCAACCTCGACCTCGCGTACGGCGGCGACTTCGACTGGCGGCGCCGGCATGGGCACGTCCATGACCGCACGCAGGGCCGGGGCCGTCATCGGCTCCGGCAGCTGAACCCCGCTCTCCGCCATCGCCACCAAGATTTGCTGCAAATGGGGATCGATCATTATAAGACTCCTCTACCATGCCGGAGTTGAACCCCCAGGCCGAATATGCGGACACGTCAGGCGTGTTGGCTGCGCTTTTCTCCAGCCTGCTGGATAAAGAACCGTGGTCTGCGTTTCTTGACCGGCTTCGGCACGAAGCGCAAGCCAGCTATGCCACCTTAATCCTAACCCCGCGCACGGCTGAGCAGCCCGGCATGATCCTCACGCCGGGCGCGGACCCGAGCGTGGGAGCCGATTATGCCAGTCGGCTGTTCACGATCGACCCATTCACGGGTCTTCCGGAAGGGCAGGTCGCCAGTTTTCGCGAATTCGTTTCCGAAGAGGCGCTCCAGCGCAATCCGGCTTTCCGCGATTTCATGTCGAGCCTTGAAGTGCTCGGCGTCGATATCGATCTGCCCGATCGCCTGCAGTTGCGATTGCGGCTGACCCGCGCCGTGCATGAACCGCCCTTCGCGCGCGAAGACATCGAACGGCTGCAGCAGCTTGTTCCGCATGTGCGGATCGCCTTGCAACTGTTCGAACGTCTCTCGTCGGTGGAGACGGAGCAGCAGATCTATGCGGGAGCGGTCGCGCAGATGGCGATCGGCGTCGTTATCCTCAATCGCGAGGGCAAGGCGATGCGCCTCAACAGTCAAGCATCCGCCATTCTGGCGAAGTCGGACGGCATATCGCTGCGCAATGACACCGTGATGTTCGAAAATGCCGACCTCGGGCGGCAATTACGCGCCCGCCTGGCCGATACGCAGAACACCGAGCCTCTCACGCTGCGCATCGATCGGCCATCAGGCGCAGGGGACTTGCTCCTGGTAATCTCGCGCGCACCCGGTCCGGACCACGTGGCGGCGGGCGTCGGTCCGGCGGCAGTGCTGTTTCTCACCGATCCGACCGATACCCCGCCGATCGCCGCCGAAGCCTTGCGCGATCTGCTTGGTCTGACGCCTGGCGAAGCCGAAGTCGCTGCGCGTCTCGCCGATGGTCTGAGCCTTGCCGAAGTGGCGGACCGGCTCGGCATATCGCCTAACACGGTCCGCGCGCACTTGCGATCGATCTTCGGGAAGACCGGGGTCAAGCGGCAAAGCCAGCTCATTCAGCTGGTCCACCATAGCTTGCCCGGGCTCGTTCACTCCGTGAGCTAGTTACTCCGCATCGAAGGGAGGAAAGGCGGCCGCATAACCGGCATCCACGACCTGCGCATGCCCATTGATGCCGGCAGAGCGCCGCGAAAGCAGGAACAAGGCTACTTCCGCGATGTGCTGAGCGGAAAGCCCGCCGCGATAATCCGGATCGTCGAGCACGTCTGTAATGGCATTGTCCTGGGGCACGCCGTTCATGGGCGTCAGCACGTTGCCGGGGCATATCGCGTTCACCCTCAGCCCGCGATCGGCGAAAGCCCTTGCCGCAGACCGCACCAGCCCCAGCACGCCGTGCTTCGACGTGGCGTAGGCCGCCGCTTCCGAAAAGCCCAGTAAAGCTGCTGCCGAAGCCGTCACGACACAAGCTCCTTCAGGCCGCAGCCGAGTTCGCGCCTGCTGCAATCCCAGGAAGACGCTTCTGAGGTTTACCGCCAGAACGCGATCGAAGATCTCGAGCGAAACCTCCTCGAATGGCACATAAGGTTGCAGCATGCCGGCATTGAGGAACGCGTGATCGATCCCGCCAAACGCCTGCTTCGCGGCATCGAACATCGCCACCGTGTCGGCTTCGCTGGATACATCGGCAGCGATGGCGATGGCTTCCCCGCCTACGCTTTCGATCAGCGAGACCGTCTCCTCCGCGCGCTTCTTGTCGAGGTCTGCGACCGCGACATTGGCGCCTTCCTGCCCGAGCCGCTGGCAAGCGGCCCGGCCGATGCCGGAGCCGCCACCCGTGACGAGGACAGTCTTGCCCTCAAACTGCAGGCCGGTCATTCAGCCGCCAGCACCTGCTCTTCGCGAAAGTGCGGAATGACCTTTTCGCCAATGTTCTTGATCGTTTCCATGATCGCCCAGTGCGGAACCGTGCCCATCTGGAAGAGAAACAGCACTTCGTCGGCACCGGCTTCCTGCAGACGAGACACGTAGCGGATGCAATCGTCAGCATTGCCGTAGGCGTCTTGCGCAACCGTGTAATTGCTGGTCATCGCGTCGCCGTCCGCGATCTTTTCTTCCGAGATGTAGGCGACGACCTGCTCGCGCGCCTCTTCGAGCGCCTTGGCGTTCTCTTCGTCGGATTCGATGTGCACGGTCGGCTTGGGGCCACCCTGGTACCAGTGAGCGATCGCCTCGGCGAAAAAGCGCTGACCCTTCAGGCCGATGCGGCGCGCTTCGTCGCGGTCGTCAAGCACGCAAGCGGCGCAGAATGCCGCCAAGTGCTCGGTGGGAACGATGCCGACCTGGTCTTCCACCTTCCGGTTGCGGAAATTCTCCCGGTAGACGGCATTCTTGCGCGCGATTTCTTCCGGGCCGGAAAAGCCGAGGACCAGTGCGCCAATGCCGCGCCGACCGGCCAGCTCGAGCGTCGCCTCGCGGGTGCAGGCGTAATAGAGCGGCGGATGCGGATTTTGCAGCGGCTTGGGATGGATCGGGCGACGTGGGATCTTGATGTATTCGCCGTCATGCTCGATCTCGTCCTGCGTCATGATCTTGGGGATCAGGTACATGGACTCGTCGATCATCGGCTGCAGCTGCGTCAGATCGTAGCCGAAGGTGCCGGCCTCCTGCTGGGTACCGCCCTTGCCCATACCGAAATGAACGCGTCCGCCTGAAAGGATGTCCAGCGTCGCCACGCGCTCGGCTACCTTCACGGGATGGTTCATCGCCGGCGGCAGGCAGGTGACACCGTGACCGATGCCGATGCGCGTCGTCTTGCCGGCGAGATAAGCCAGCATGGTCTCGGGCGCGGACATATGCGCATATTGCGTGAGTGCGGTGTGTTCCACGCACCAGACGTTGTCGAACCCTTGCTCTTCAGCGAACATGACCTGTTCGACGATTTCGTTGAAGCAACGAACCTCGGATTCCGGCGAAGGGTCGGCCATCTGAGCTTCGTAAATGATCGAAAATTTCATTGTATGCCTCTCCTGTACCGGTCAGTTCGCCGTCTTGGTGCGCAAGCCATAAAACACGGTCTCACCGCCGGCATCGTCCATTTAGACTAGACTTGCATGTCCAACTCGCCATTTTCCGCATTCGGCGCCATCGGGTGGCCACCATGCGCACTTCATTCCGCGAAGTGAAGTTATTTTTGCGTGTAGATGATGATTTGCGTCGCATATCCTTGTTCTCCCCACGAACAAGAGCTACCCACTTTGGTTCGAGGGCGAGGTTCACATAAATCGAGAGGGGAGCGCGATGCTTGGCAGGGTTACGATAGCTGAGACGGATCTTTCGGTCAGTCCCCTGTGCTACGGCACCAATATGCTGGGCACCGCCGTAGACCAGGAGCACTCCAGCGCGATCCTGGATCAATTCCAGGCGCTTGGCGGCAATTTCATCGACACGGCGCGTTCTTACGGAGACTGGGTGCCCACCGCGCCGGTGGGCGCCAGCGAGCGGGCTGTCGGCACATGGCTGAAGACCAAGCGGCGGGACGAGATCGTGATCGCCACCAAGGGCGGTCAGTTCGATCTGCGCGCGGGCGATTGGCGCAACCGCGTCACGACCGAGGATCTGACCCAGGATCTCACCGAAAGCCTTGAGCATCTGCAAGTCGACACGATCGATCTGTACTGGCTTCACGCCGACAATCCCGAAGCGCCGGTCGGGCCGATCATCGATACTTTGCTTGGTTTTCAGGAAAAGGGCCTGATCCGGTATTTCGGCGCGTCCAACTGGTCGGCGGCACGGATTGGCGAAGCGAATGCCTACGCGCGCTCGATCGGCAAGCAGGGCTTCGTCGCTGCCCAGCCCTTCTGGGGGCTCGCGGTCCCCAACGTCGAGAACGCGGCGGCGCAAGGCTATCAGCTGCATTACGAAGGCCATTACGAAGCGCTGCATGCCGATGGCCTTCCGATGATTCCCTATGCCGGACAAAGCGGCGGTTATTTCACCAAGCTGGCGGAAGGCGGCGAGGCTGCCTTGTCCGATATGCTGAAATCTCGCTACGACGATCCCCGCAACCGTCCGCGTCTTGCCGCCTTGCAGAAGCTGGCTGAGGCGCATGGGGTGTCCGTCAATGAAATCGCGCTGGCTTATCTGCTGAATCAGCCGCACCAGACGATCCCGATCATCGGCGCAACCAGGCCCGAACAGCTGCGAGACAGCGTGAAGGCGGCGGATATCACGCTGTCGCCTGATGAATTGGCACAACTGCGCGCCGAGGCCTGACGCGCGCGTCGACGCGGCCGCTATGATGGGTCCGGAAAGGCCCACGAGGAGAGGAATAATGACAGATAAGCCGTTCGATCCATTCGCTGTGTACGACCCGGAAACGCTGGTCGCGTCCGACCCGATCGAGATCGATGCGCCTGCTTCGATCGTGTGGGAGGTGCTCACGGACATGCCGCGCTATGGGGAATGGAACCCGTTTTGCGTCCACGCCGAATCGACGCTGGAGATGGGGGCGCCGGTGAAGATGTCGCTGGTCAATTACGCGAACCCCGGACAGCTCGCGCCCAATCTCGAATACGTCTGCGCTTTCGAACCCGAACGTCTGCTTTCCTGGGAGCTGCGCGACAATCCGGTGTGGCCCTACCCGGCCCGGCGCGATCAGGTTATCGAAGCGCTTGGCCCAAACCGCTGCCGGTATCTTTCGACCGACGCCTTTCTGGGGCCGAACGGCATCCATGTGATGCGTTTCTGCGGTCCTTGGGTGACCCGCGCGTTCAATGACACCGCACAGGCGCTGAAGGCGCGTGCGCAAGCCATTTACGCGGAACGGGGCGGGGCGGACGCCAACTAGCGCCCCAAGGCACCTATCGCTCGATTGCGCGCAGTACGCTCGAAAGGGCGGCGCGCGCACGGTCCTGTTGCGAAAGGCCGCGATCGATCGCGGCATCGCGCGGCAATTCGATACTGGCAAGACAGTTGGGCGGCAGCGCTTGCGAAAAGCCCCGCAGATCGAGAGCGCCATCGCCCGCCAGCATGCGATCGCTGGACGCCTCGTACGCATGCTGCGCGGCATCGCGTTGCAGTGGCGCATCGCAATATTGCGCGTAGAGGATGTGCTCCGGTGAAGTCGCAGCCAACTGTGCGATGTCGCCACCGGACCGATACAAGTGAAGCAGATCGACGTTGATGCCGATCGTATCGCCCCCGTCCAGCGCGCGCAGCTGAGCCGCTGCGGTGGTTAAGGAAGGGATCTGCGAAGCAGGAAAGAACTCGACGACCACGCCCAAATCGAATGACGTAGCAAGTGCGCAAAATTGCGCGAGTCGTTCCAGGCGTCGCTCAGGATCGCGATCATACATCAGGACGTTGACGAACCTCGCGTCGAGGTCAGCGGCTGCTTCCAGGCTCGGTTTGAAATCCCGCACTTCTGTCCGGCCGGCCAGCGTGAAGGGGTATGCGAGATCCAGGCTTATACCCAAGTCGGTCATCCTGACTTTGGCTTCGCGCCGCGCCGCGCGATCATCGACGAGCGAAAAGCGCGGCATCCGTGGCAGGACGTCCATGGATTCGAGGAAGAGGCAGACCGCCCGATACCCGGTCGTCGCCGCGACTTCGATCAGCTCATGGGGCATGGCGTCGACCACGGTGAGATGATCGAGGGCGAACCTTTGATTTTGCAGGCCCAGGACTGCCTCCCTAGTTTTTGTTTGTCTTCGACCTATGCGTACGCGGGTTTATAGCCATATGCGCAGACAAGAAGCGATTTGAGCTTGCCAAGAATGAGGCTTTCGTGTCGCCTAACATCAAACTGCGTAGGGGGATACGATGCTGAAGTGCGTGGCGATGTTGAAGGCCAAGCAAGGCCTGAGCCGGGATCAGTTCATCGAATACTACGAGAGCAATCACGCGCCCTTGATCCTGAAATTGATGCCGGAAATCAGGGAATATCGCCGCAACTTTTTCGAGACGGAGGGGGCCTTCGAATTTGGCGCGGCCCGGCAATTCGACGTGGTTACCGAGCTATGGTTCGAGGACCGCGCCGCTTACGATCGGTTCGTCGAGCGTTCCACCGATCCCGATATCGCACGCCAGATCGCCGAGGACGAGGAAAACGTGTTCGATCGCGGGGCGACGCGGATGTATATCGTTGAGGAGCGGTCTAGCCCCTCGCGCGCGCCGGCTGGAACGCGGCACGAACTTCGCGAATTGCACGATGAACGCGACATCGTCCGCCAGCTGTCGCGGTTCGCGCGCATACTCGATCGCAAGGAGTGGGACGCGCTAGAGCAGGTCTTCGCGACCGACCTCACTTTCGAATATGGCGAAGGCGAGAAAAGCGGGCTGTCGGCCTTGACCGAGCAGATGCGCCGCTATCTCGATATCTGCGGGGGAACGCAGCATTTGCTGGGCAGCATTCTCGTCGATCTGGACGGCGATACGGCCATCAGCCGCGCTTATGTGCAGGCGCGCCATCAGCGCACGAACGATCCCGTAGGCCCCATTTTCGATTCCAATGGCGAATATGTCGATCGTTGGGAGCGGCGCCCGCAGGGCTGGCGTATCGTGCGACGCGACGCGATCTGGGCCACGCAAAGCGGGGACCCGGCAATCCTCTATCCCACGCACGACTGACGCGCGAATTGCCGCAGCAATTCCACCAAGGCGCGGGTCAGATCGAAGAACGATCCGCGCCCATCAGCGGCAGCAGGCGATAGACCGGATCCTCTTCTCCGGCATGGCCCACCGCCACGCCCTCGCTGCCGAAGTCGTCGCCCGTTTCCACCGTGCGTTCCTCCGACCAGTCGAGGATGAACGCACGGTGCTGAAACCGCCACACGCCGTCCCTGCGCGTGTAGCGATCGGCATAGCGACCATGCGCGACGAAATCCCTCTTGCCATCGGTCGTGCGATGCCAGGCTGTCGCACGCACTTCGCCTTCGGCCTGGTCGCCGTCGATCACGTAAATACCGGTATCGACCCGATGGGATGTCGCGCGCCAGTTGCCCAGCATGCTGGGCAGCCATGCGATATAGCCCGCCACCGGGCCGCAATAATACGGACTGTGATCGTCGATCGCGTCGTCGTGATAGAGCGTCGCGAGCAAGGCGTAGTCGCGCCGGTCGATCGCATGGCAATAAGCCGCGACCAAATGCTGCAGCGCGAGCCGATCGGCGATTTCATCGGCATCGATGACATGAGGGCGGCGCGTGGCCGCCCTCGTAGCGTGATCAGACACCGAAGCCACCGGCGACCGAGATACGCTGGCCGGTGATGTAATTGGCGCGGTCGGAAGCCAAGAACACCGCCGCCTGGCCAATGTCCTCGGCCTTGCCCCAGCGTTTGATCGGGAGCATTTTCTTGACTTCGCGCTCCCAGTTTTCGTCGAAAGTGCCTTGTTCCTGGCCGACCTTGAACTGGCCCGCGTCGATCACGCCCACCAGGATCGAATTGGCGCGAATCTCGTTCACGCCCTCTTCCTTCGCGATGCCCGTGATGAGCGCTTCGTTGCTCGCCTTTGGTGCCACGGAAAGACCATCGAGATGCGGCCACCAGTCGTGCCCGGCCGAGCCGAGGTGCACGAAGGAGCCACCGCCCCGTTCACGGAAGTGCGGAATGGCGGCGCGCGTCGCGTGATAGAAGCCGAACACCTCGATTTCCATCGACGCGCGGTATTGCTCGTCCGTCCAGTCGGCGACCGGGACTTGCGGCACGACCGGGCCCGCGCCCCAGACGACGGTATGGATGCGGCCATGCTGACCGGCGGCGTCATCGAACGCGGCCTGTAGTTGCGCGCGATCGCGCACGTCCGCCTTGTGAATGCTGGCGTTCACGCCCAGGTCGCGTACCTCCTGCGCGGCTTTTTCCGCCACATCGGCCTTAGAATGGTAACAGATCGCGACCGCACTTCCCGCCTTCGCGAATTCCTTCGCGATACCGCGACCAATGCCGCCGCTGCCGCCGAATATAATCACCGCGCCTTCCGGAAAATCGCCGGCCATCAAGTCTCTCCTGCTATGTCTGAAAAATTAGGTTGGTGTGGACATCAGGCCGGTGTGGCCAAGGATGCGACCACGGCTTCCGCCGCGCCTCTGATCGCGCCCTCGATGTACGAGACGCCGGTCGCGTCTCCATAGGCATGCACCATGAGGCCGTCTTGCTTGAGGCTGTCGGCCAGACTGGTGTCGCCATGCGCGCCCATCGCCACGATGACATGGTCCGCCGCCGCGCTTTGCGGGTTGCCTTCCGCATCGAGGAAACGCACCGCTGCCTTGTCGATGGCGATCTCACGAGCGCCTGGAAACATCGCCACGCCATGCTCCTTGAGTTCCGCCAGCAGACGCATGCGTCGCACCAGCAGCAGGCCGCCGCCGAACTTCGTCGCTTCGCCCACCACGGTTACGTTGCGGCCACGCTCCATCAGGAATTCGGCCAGCTCCACGCCCACCAGCTCGCCGCCGATGATGACGATGTTCTGGCCAAGCGGCATCCAGTGATGCGTCGCCTTGCGGACGAGGTCCAGATTGGCGGTCGCCCCCGTCGCCGCGCCGACCTTGGTGGCGATCCGCGTGGTCCAGCTGGTCTTGCGCTTCAGGGCCTGCGTGTCTTCGCCCAGCATCATCGCGCGCATGTCGTCGCCGCTGTAGACATGATCGAGGTCGCTGCCGGGGATCGCGGGCATGTCGCGAACTGCGCCGGTGGCGACGAAGACGACGTCGGGCTTCAGCGCCTTGACCATATCGGCGGTGGCCTCGGTATTGAGACGGACATTGATCGCCGCATGCTCGACCTCGTGCCGCAGCCAGTCGAGCAGCCGCTCGTTCGGCTCGTAGGCGAGCCCGGCAAAGCGCAAGGTGCCACCGAGGCGATCGGACTTTTCGAACAGGATCACTTCGTCACCGCTTGCCGCCAGGCGGCGGGCCGCTTCCATCCCGCCCGGGCCGCCGCCGATCACCACCGCGCGGCGGGGCGCATGTTCGGGGAGCCAGTTCCGGCTTTCGAAGGCCGTTTCGGGCCGGACCGCGCAGCGCACCGGTTCGCGCAAGTACGCGGTGCTGACACACGTGTAGCAGTAGATGCAGGGCCGGATCTCGGCCATGCGGTTCTGGGCCAGTTTGTTGGGCAGGTCCGGGTCCGCGAGCAACTTGCGTCCCATCGCCAGGAAATCGAAGCCGCCGTCGGCCAAGCTGCGTTCCGCGACATCCATCTCGAGACGCCCCGATGCGATGACGGGAATGTTGAGCGCGCTCTTGATGGCCTTCGCCGCCTCGAGATGGACGCCGGGTTCATGCGGAATGTTCGAGGCGGAGTGCAGCTTGCCTTGGCCGACGTCGTGATAGGCCGTCACCGTAATCGCATCGGCGCCGGCCGCTTCGACCAGCGGCGCGACGGCGCGGGCATCGTCGAGCTGAATGCCGACCTTCTTGCCCATCTCGCGCGAATCGAGCTTCACCCAGACCGCGAAGTCCGGGCCGACGGCCGCGCGGACGGCGCGCACCACTTCCAGCAGTAGCCGGGCACGATTCTCGAGCGAGCCGCCGAACTCGTCCGTTCGGCTGTTGGTCGAGGGCGACATGAAGGAGGAGAGCAGATAGCCATGGCCACCGTGGATCTCGACGCCGTCGAAACCGGCCTTTTGCGCGCGCAGCGCGGCATCGGCGAATTGGCGGATGGCGTGATCGATGTCCTCGCGCTCGAGAACCTTGACCGTGGGCACCGCGCCGCCGGCAAAAGCAGCCAGTTCCTCGGGCAGGAAGTAATCCGGAAAGTCGCCGGTAAACGCTGGCGGCACCGCTGGCGCCCAGAGCTGATGGCCATCCCCCGCACTGTGCGTGGCGACCAGACCGCCATGATGCAGCTGCGCGGCGATTTTCCCGCCCTCCGCGTGCACGGCGTCGACGAGGCGGGTGAGGCCCGGCAGGAAGCGATCGTCCGAAATCGCGGTCTGGTTGGGCTGAACCGAGCCGACCGGCCAGGCGACTCCGGTCACGCCCATGATGATCAGGCCCGCGCCGCCCTTTGCCTGCGCGACATGATAATCGATCAGCCGATCGCCGACCGTGCCGTCTGCTTCGGCAAGGCTTACGCCCATCGCGGTCACGATCATGCGGTTCTTGACCGTAAGCGCGCCGATGCGCCCTTCCGACAGAAGCGTCGGGTGGTTGGCGCCGCGATTGGCGGGGCGTCTTGCGGCTTGCGTCTGTGCCATTTTCAGGTCCTTTGTCCCGCCTCAGGCGAGCTTGCGAAAATCGTATTGGCTGGTCGGCAGCACGTCGATCCCGCCCGGCATCTCGACGAAACGGGCGCAGCTATCGGCCATTTCCTGCGCGTTGCGCTGGAATTTCGCTTCGTCGCCCGCCGCATCGAAGAACGTCTGCGGATCGTCCATCGCTTCGGTCGGAAAGCACTCTTCCACGATCGCCGCATAAGGATGAGGCCCTTCGATCAGCGGGCGCACCACCAGGTTCTGCACGTATTCGAAATTGGATTGCGTCTCGATCGCGACGGGCGTGTGCAGCACTTGCCAGTTGTAACGCCACTGATCGAACGAGAAGCGATCGGGCCGCTTGATGAAGCAGAACTGCGACCAGCCATACGTGCGCCCCCCGGGTTGCGAAGGATGCAGCGTATTGGGGATCACACACGATTCCAGTACGACCCACGCCGCAATGCGGCCCGTCGCGGCGGCGAGCATCTCGTCCAGCGGCTTGCGGAATTCGTCATGCGAAACATCGACCCAGACCTGCAGAGCGGCGTCCATCTGCGGGTCGGTGCCGTGCTGACGAAGCGGCTCGGCGCGCGCGACGGCATCGTCTTGCAGATTGATCCGCAAGCCGTGCACGTTCGGCAAATCCAGCAGGCCGGGCGCCGTCTCGTCCTTCAGGCGCTGGTTGAACGTCTCCCGGCTTTCGCCGTGCTTGCGCCAAAGCGCATAGATGATCTTCTCCACGGCAATTTCCTATCTTTGCGCAGGACCAGTGTCATCTTTCGTGGCATTATTCGGCCAAAGCGACAAGCGGAAAGCCGATTGCGTAAAAGAGTAGCGATCTTTAGCACCGTCCTGAAGGAGAGGATCGATGCAGGAATGGCTGGACCGGATCATGCTGGCGGACCTTGTCGCGCTGTATTGCAGGGGCTGCGACCGTCGCGACTTCGCGCTCGTCCGCTCTTTGTATCATGACGATGCGATCGACGATCACGGCGCGATGTTTCGCGGCGGGCCCGATGCGTTCGTCGCGTGGCTTCCCGAAGCGATGGCGCCGTGGGAGCTGACCGTGCACAGCCTCTCCAACAGCCTCTTCGCGATCGACGGCGATGAAGCCGAAGGCGAGCATCACGTCGTGGCCTATCACCGGACTCACCCGCCCGAGAGGCGGGAATATATCGTCCATGGGCGCTATCTCGATCGCTACTCCCGGCGCGATGGCCGGTGGAAATTCAGCCATCGCTCGCTCGTTTTCGATTACGGCGAGATAAAGCAGGTCGATGAAGAAAACTTCGCGCGGATCGGTGCCGATGCCGCCCATGGCCGCGCGAACCGCGAGGATCCCTCGTGGCAATTGGAACGGCTGGCGCAAAGGAGAGGCTGATGCGGGGAATCGTGTTCGATGGCGAACGATTGCAACTGACGGACGCGCTTTCAGTGCGTGACCCCGGCGCTGGCGAGGTCAGGGTCAGGGTGCTGCGCTCGGGTATCTGCCATAGCGATCTCAACATGGTCGAAGGCGGGATGATCCGCACACCGGTCGTGCTGGGCCATGAAGCCGCGGGCGAAGTCGCCGAACTTGGCGACGGCGTGGAAGGCTTCGCGGTGGGCGACCGGGTGATGGTCGGTACCCAGACTCCTTGCGGCAAGTGCCGCGAGTGCGAGCGCGGTTCGCCCGCGAACTGTGATACGACCTGGGGCATGACCGCCGGGCAACCCTTCACCTGGAACGGCCGCCCCACGTATTCCTTTTCGAATGTGTCATCGTTCGCCGGCGAAATCGTGGTCAAGGCGAGCCAGCTGTACAAAACGGGCGACCTTCCCGCCGAACAGGCGGCGCTGATCGGCTGCGCGGTATCGACCGGGCATGGCGCGGCGCGCAATCTCGGGAAAGTCGGCCAGGGCGATCGGGTAGTGGTGATCGGCGTTGGCGGGATCGGCGTGAATGCCATCACCAGCGCGGCGCTGACCGGCGCCCAAGTGCTTGCCGTCGACCTCAACCCCGCCAAGGCGCAAGTGGCGATGGACGCCGGTGCGACGCGGTTCCTGACGGCGGAGCGGGGGATGGATGCGCGGGCCCTTGCCGACGCCCTGCAATCCGCCTTCGCGCCGATCGATGTCGCGATCGAATGCAGCGGCGCGGCGGTTGCCGCCGAAGCCGCGATCGTCGGTACCAAGCGCGGTGGCCGGGTGGTGCTCATCGGCCAAAGCGGGGTGGGCGCGCGCGCGTCGTTCGATCTGAATGGCGTGACGATGGGCAAGGAGATCGTCGCCACGCTGAATGGCGGCGCGCGGCCCGAAACGGACTATCCGGAACTGATCGCCCTGGCACAGGCTCACAAGATCGATCTCGCCGCGCAAGTGACGCAAGTCTGGCCATTGGCCGAATTTGAGGACGCGATCGCGGCCTTGCATTCGGGGAAGGTGACGCGCGCGGTTCTGGACCACACGGCCTGAACGATCACCCGGTCTGAGCGCCGGCGATCCGCCTCCCCATCGCGTCGGCCAGCGACCGCGTCAGCAGCGCGGCCTGCGCGGTCTGCGGCGCGCCGGCGCGGTACAACAGCCATAGCGCGGTATCGTAACGGGTGTCGGGAGGCGCGATCCGTTCCAGGGCCTCGTCAGGATCGGCGGCGAAACACCAGAGCCAGGCGGTCCCAAGGCCATCGCGGACGGCCTGGCGAAGCTCGGTCCAGGAATTGAATCGGCTTGCTGGCTGATCGTCTGGCAGATTGGCGGCGGTCCAGTGCCTTGGCAGAGCAAGCTCCACTTCCGAACCCCAGCCAAGCGGCTGCCGGCTGCCCCCGCCGCGCCGGGCGTAGAGGGCTTGTGACACGCTCGCCACGTGCACGCCGGCAAGCCGTCTCGGTGGGGCGCGCACCAGGGCGACGGCAAGGTCGGCCCGGCGGTAGGTTACGGCTTCGATCGGATCGATCGCGCCTGTCAGTTCCAGAGTGATGTCGCTCGAGTTCGCGCAGAAGGCGACGATTTCCGGCATGAATTCCGCCGCTATTCCAACGCTGCCGGCGATGCGGATGGGCGCGGTATCAACCGGGACGACGCCGAATTGCCGGGATACGGCGGCGACTTCCGCTTCCATCCGTTCTGCGGCGGCCAGCAGCATCTGGCCGGCGTGTGTCGGTTCGGGACCGAAGGGAGTCTCGCGGAAAAGCGATAGGCCGAGCGCCGCTTCCAAGGCATTAATGCGTCGACCGACGGTGGTTCGGTTCATGTTCAGGCGCGGCCCGGCAGCGGTGTAGGACCCGGCGCGAACTGCGGTGATAAAGACGCGAAGATCGTCCCAATTCATCGCCGTGCATTGTTGCACACCCTGTGTGTGCGTCAAGAAAGTCGTCTAAAATCTCGCATTGCGAGGGAAGGGCTGCTATGTGGGAAACAACGGACCGCCGGCGTGACCGGCGTCGACCAAGGGATTGAGTGATGGCGACAAGCAAAGATTATGGCCTCGGTGAATTCCAGTTCCCCCGTGGCTGGTTCATGATCGCGGGCGCGGGCGAGGTAACCTCCACGCCCACGCCAATGCGCTACTTCGGGCAGGATCTGGTGGCGTACCGCGGTGAAAGCGGCACGGCCTACGTGGTCGAGGCCTATTGCCCCCACATGGGCGCGCATCTGGCGAAGAACACCACGTCCTACATCGTGCGCGACAACGAACAGGTGCAAGGCGAATCCATTCGCTGCCCGTTCCACGGCTGGCGCTTCGGTCCCGATGGGGCCTGCAACGAAGTGCCCTATTCGAAATTCGTGCCCAAGGCGGCCGCGCTCAAGACCTTTCCGGTGATCGAGCGCGCTGGCATCATCTGGATGTGGCACGATCCCGAAGGGTTGGAGCCGGAATGGGACCTGCCGGATTTCGGCAACCACTATGGCGAACCCGGATGGGTCGAATGGAAGATCGACTACATGGGCGATCTCAATTGCCATGGCATCGAGATCGTCGACAATATGGCGGACTTCGGCCACTTCGTGCCGATCCATGGAGCGAAGGACTTCACGTACTTCGCCAACGAATTCACCGATCACATCGTCCACCAGTATTACAGCGCCGGTCACCGTACGCTGACCGCGTCGGAAGGCGATCAGCTGGTGCTGGATACCTGGTACGAAGGGCCGGGCTTCCTTCAGTCGGAAATGGCGGGTGAGTACGATTCGTTCATCATGATCGCGAACACGCCGATCGACGATGGCATCACCCGCGCCTGGCATGCGCTGATGGTCAACGTGAACGATGGCAGCAAGCCCATCACCGATGGCGAGCGGGAGCTTGCGGCCGCCTATCAGGAAGCGAGCCGCGCCGCTTTCGCGCAGGACGTGGAGATCTGGCAGAACAAGCGCGCGTGCCTCAATCCGCTCGCGATTCCGAACGACGGGCCCTACGGCAAGGTGCGGACCTGGTATCGCCAGTTCTATAATCCGCGCGACCAGGCGCCAACGATCCGCCAGCGGTCGAACGGGCTGGTGGTGACACACGATACGCGCCCCGGAAGCCAGGCCGCCTAAACGCCTCGCTAATCAGGGGGCTAAGGTTTGGTCAGTTTTGCGAACGGCTGCGCGCTGGTGTTCGGCGGCAGTGGCGGGATCGGTCGCGGAATTTCCGCAGCCTTTCTGGATGCGGGAAGCGACGTTGCGGTCGGGTTCCACAGCAACCGGGAGCGCGCTGGTGAAATCGTGGCGCATGCCGACTCGGTCGGACTTCGCGCATCCATGCATGGCGGCGACGTTGCGAATGGCGACGATGTCCGGCGTATGGTCGCGGAGGCGATCGCCGAGCACGGCCGCATCCATACCGTAGTCTGGGCGGCCGGGCCGCTGGTCAACCAACGCTACCTTGCCTCCACGCCGATGGATGAATGGCGCCATGCCTTCGACGTGGAAGTGCATGGCTTTTTCCAGGTCGTTCAAGCAGTCGTTCCGCACATGCGCAACATGGGAGGCGGCAGCTTCGTGACGCTTGGTTCGGCGGGGCATGACTGGTGGCCGGCGCGCGATGGCATGTCCGTGGCAGTGAAGGCCGCGAACGAACAAGTGGTCCGGGGCATCGCCAAGGAGGAAGGGCGCTACGGCATTCGCGCCAATTCCGTCCTCGTCGGCGTGATCGATGCGGGGCAACTGCACGAATTGACCGCACGCGGACAAATCGATGAGCGATGGGTCGACAACACCCATCGCCTGCTGTGCATCAAGCGTTGGGGGACGCCGCAGGAAATCGGTCACGCCTGCGTGTTCTTCGCGTCGAACGAGGCGGCTTACGTGACCGGCCAACGCATATCGGTTTCAGGAGGATTTGGAGTATGACCACCGAGCGCAAGGTCGCCGTCGTAACCGGCGCGAGCCGGGGGGCGGGACGAGGTATCGCGATCGCGCTCGGGGAAGCGGGCTGGCGGGTCTACGTCACCGGCCGCACGCTGAAGGAAGGAACGGCGCCGCTTCCGGGCACGATCGCTTCGGCGGCCGAAGCCGTGACGCAAGCGGGCGGTGAAGGCATCGCCGTCCAGGTCGACCATGGTGTCGACAGCGAGATTGCCGAGCTGTTCGCACGAGTCGAGACAGAGTGCGGCCGGCTCGACCTGCTGGTCAACAATGTCGCCGACATTCACGACGATCTCGTGGCCCCTGGGCCTTTCTGGGCGAAGTCGCCGGATCTGGCGGGCATTCTCGATGTCGGTCTGCGCTCCCATTATCTGGCGTCCTGGCATGCCGCGCCGATGCTGGCGAAGCAGGAGAAGGGGCTGATCGTCTTCACCTCGTCGTTCGGCTCCGTGTGCTACATGCACGGACCGGCCTATGGCGCGCAGAAGGCGGGAGTCGACAAATTCGCCGCCGACATGGCGGTCGACTTTCGCGAGGTTGCGCCCGGCGTTGCCGCGATCTCGATGTGGATGGGGCCGCTTCTGACCGAACGCAGCCGGCGCACGCTGGAAGAACATCCCGAGCAGTACGAAGGCCTGATGGCGCAAGCCGAAACGCCCGAGTTCAATGGCCGGGTGATCCTGGCGATGTATGATGATCCCGCCTTGCGCGACTTGAACGGCAAGACGGTGATCAGCGCCGAGATGGCGGAGAAATACGGGATCACCGAGGCCGAAGGACGCCAGCCCCCCTCGCATCGCGCGATGCTGGGCGACCCGCGCGAGCCGCACCCGGCGGTCATTCGCTAAGCGATGGTCAAGTCCGCAGGTCCGTTCGAAACGCGCCAGGGGGACGGCCGACGACACGGCGAAACGCGGTGGAAAAGGCCGCGGCCGAGCTGAATCCCAAGACTTCGGCGATGCCCGCCAGCGAATGATCGCCTTGGGCCAGCATCGCTTTCGCCCGCGTCATGCGTGCACGCTGCAGGAATACGCCGGGACTGAGACCCGTGCCCGCGCGGAAGGTCCGCATGAAATGAAAACGACTGAGCTCGCATAAGCGCGCCAGTTCGTCGATCGAGGGTGGGCGTCCGGGTTGGTCGATCCGCTCGAGCACTCGCCGCATCTGTCGTGGAGTCAGGCCGCCCGAGCGCCGCGTGGCCAATTTCTCCGCCGCCGACAAGTAGCGCGCCAGATCGATGCAGAGCGTCTTGATTACCAGGCTGGCGAGCGCGCGGCTGTCCGCGCGGGGGCTGGCGACTTCATGCGCCAACCGCAGCATCGCGTCCTCGATCGACTGCACGCCAATGTCGAAGCAGGCGGCCAGCTGTCCCGGACTGAGCGACTCGGCACGCAAGCCATGCGGTAGCGAATTGGGGTCGAACCGGCAGCGGATCGTCTCAAACGCGCCGCCCCCGAAGCGCATTTCAGAGGGCACGCCCGCCGGCCGAAAGCTCAAGGATCCGAACCGCGCGAATCGTACGGGGGCGGCGCCAAAACGGCCCTCCGACTCTTTCAGCAAGGGTGTCAGGCCCAAGGTCAGAACGCTGCTTTTCTCGACGACCGTCACCGTCTCGGGCGCGACTTCGGGAAACCCGCAAAGTTCGACGGCCACGCCCGGTAACTCCAGCGAAGCGCGGACCAATCGCGGATTGCCCTGCGCTTCGATGATTGGAACGGGTTTTGTCGTCTCATTCATACCCGCGATGTACCGTATGAAAATCGGGAAGGCAGCGGTAAACTTGTCCGATCATGCGCCGATATTCGCGATCGTGCGCAATTGTGCGGGCGGCAGTAACCGTCGCTTTGGCCTTCGGATACCAAAGCGTATGCTCTCCAAAACACAACGATCAGGAGACGGCATGCCGCAAGCTGCCTTGTCCGCATCGGCGGACGCCGCATCGACGGCGGCGGAAATCATCAGCGGTCACGATCTGACGGGCAAGACCGCAATCGTCACCGGCGCCTCGTCCGGTATCGGCGTGGAGATTGCCCGCACGCTGGCTGGTGCTGGCGCGCGCGTAACCCTGGCCGTGCGCGATGGCGATGCGGGCAAACGGGTTGCGGAGGCAATTAGCGTGGACACAGGCAGTACGGTGGCTGTCGAGGCGATCGATCTGCTTTCGCTCCAAAGCGTACGCCGGTTCGCGGAACGCTGGGGAGACGCGCCGCTCGACCTGCTGATCAACAACGCCGGACTGATGGCGCCGCCGCTCACGCGGACCGATGACGGGTTCGAAAGCCAGATGGCGGTGAATTACTACGCGCCCTTCCTCCTGTCGGAATTGCTGCTGCCCAACCTGATGGCGGCAGCGCCGGCACGCGTGGTGATCGTGTCTTCGGGCTCGCATCAGCTTGCCGAATTGCGGCTGGATGATCTCGATTATCGGCATCGCGCCTACGACAAGTTCGAAGCCTACGGGCATGCGAAGCTGTGCGCGAACCTGCTCGCGGTCGAATTTAGCCGGCGCTACGCCGCAGCGGGCGTGACGATGAATGCCGTGACACCAGGCGGTGTGCAAACCAATCTTGGCCGACACGTCACCTTCGAGGATGCCGTAAGGCTCGGCTGGGTGAATGCCGATGGCAGCCTTCCGCAAGGCGAGATGAAGTCCATCGCGCAAGGGGCCGCCAGCCCCATTTGGGCCGCCGTTGCCAAGGACTTGGACGGACTTGGCGGCCTTTACATCGAAGATTGCGCGATCGCTGCAACCTGGACCCCGGGAATGCCGGTCGGTTGGGGCGTCGCGGCCGCATCGCTGGATCCCGAGAACGCCCGCAAGCTGTGGGACGTGGCGCAACCGAAAATCGTGGAGCCTGAAACATGAATGAGCATATCCGCGGCCTGGTCTCCGCCAACGACAACATCGCTGCCGAAACGTCGCGCTGGGAGGCGGAAACGCGCGCTCCTTTCGTAGCGGCGAACCCGGAACGGCGGGACACATTCACCACGCAGGCCCTGAAGTGGCCGATAAAAGCGCTCTATACGCCCGCCGATCTGGATGCGGTGGGCTTCGATTACGCCGCCGATCTCGGGTTTCCTGGAGAATACCCATACACGCGCTCGACCAGGCCAAACGGGCATCGCTCGCAGTACTGGACGATGACCCAGGTCACCGGTTTCGGGAAAGGTGAGGCCTGGGCGAAGCGCGCACGCTACATGCTCGATCAGGGGCTGTCCGGCCTGATCCTCGAATACGATCTCGCCACGACCAATGGCTACGACAGCGACGATCCCATCGTCGAAGGCGAGGTCGGGCGCGCGGGCATGGCGCTCGACAGTCTGGAGGATCTCGAGAACGCCTTCGATTTGCCCTTCGACAAGCTGCAGTATCTGATGAGCGTGTGCAACGCGCCCCAGCCCGTCAATCTCGCGATGATCATCGCGGCGCTGGAGAAGAAGGGCGTCGATCCGTCGGAATTCGTGCTGCACATCGTCAACGGCATTCTGATCGAATATACGTGCGTGGGCCGCTACATCTATCCGCCCGAGCATGGCCTGCGCATCGCCACGGACGCGATCGAATACATCATCCGCAATCACCCGAACTGGGCGCCGCTGTCGATCATCTCCGCACAGTTGCAGCCGGCCAAGGCGAACCCGGTGCAGGAGATCGCTTTCAGCCTGGCGATTTGCTGCGCCTATATAGACGCCACGCTGGAACGCGGGTTCGATATCGACACCATCGCGCCTTACCTCAATCACTTCGTCGTCAACGTCGACATGGATTTCTTCGAAGGCATCTGCAAGCTGCGCGCCTTTCGCAAGTGCTGGGCGCGGCTGATGAAGGAACGCTACGGCGCGAGCCGGCCCGAAGCGCTCAAGATCCGCATGATGACGTCACCCACCACGATTGCGCTCACCTTGCAGCAGCCGCTCAACAATATCGCGCGCCTTGGCATCATGGCCACCGCCTGCGCGCTCGGCGGCGCGGGCGAGAACATGACGACGCCGCTGCATGACGAGGCCCACTCGCTGCCCGCCGAGGAAGCGATCCGGGTGGGCGCCGCCATCCAGCACCTCGTCGCGCACGAGACGGGTGTGGCCGAAACCATCGATCCGCTCGCTGGCTCGTACTACGTCGAGACGCTGACCAAGCAGATGGAAGACGCCGCCTTCGCCGAGATGGACAAGATCTTCGCCATGGGCGGCGCGACCAAGGCGATCGAGAGCGGCTATTTCCAGCGCGCGCTCGGCCGCGAGCAGTACGAGCGCAACAAGGACATCGAGGAAGGGCGCCGCAAATGGGTCGGCGTGAACCACTTGGTCCTGCCCGAGGAGAAGCGCGAGATCGAGATCTTCCGGCTCGATGACAGCATGGAAGAAGAACAAATCGCAAAGTTGCGTGATTTGCGGGCTCGCCGCGATCAAGGCGCGGTCGATGCCGCGCTCGAAAAGGTGCGGGCGGCAGCGCGCGGGGATGACAATTTGGTGGCGGTCTGCCTCGAGGCGGTGAAAGTCTATGCGACCCATGGCGAAATCTGCAATGCCATGCGCGACGTCTTCGGTGTCCATGCGCCCGACAGCCAGCTGGCGGGGGTGTGAACAATGCTGGATGATTTGCCGCAGCGCCCGCTTCGGGTCCTGCTCGCCAAGCTCGGCATGGATACGCATACCGTCGGCGTCACGATCATCGCCCACGCTTTGCGCGAAGCGGGCATGGAGGTGATTTTTACCGGCCTCAAACAGACGCCCGAAATGGTCTGCGCCGCGGCTATTCAGGAGGACGTCGACGTTGTCGGCATCTCGACCTTGTCGGCGGGCCATACCCGCCATTTGCCAAAGCTCGCCCGATTGCTGCGCGAAGCGGGCGCCGAGGACAAGTTGTTGCTCGCGGGCGGCGTGATCCCGCAGGAAGATCAGCCCATGCTGCTGGAGGCCGGAGTGGGTAAGATTTTTACCATGGGGGCCGATACCCGCGACATCGTCACGTATCTGAAGGCCTGGTGGGCCGAGCGGCAAGCGGCCGAAGTCCCATAAATGATGGACGTCACCGAGTTCGGTCATGCGGTGCTCGCGGGCAAGGTCGCGGCAGGCGCGCGCGCGATCCGCTGGCTAGACGATGGCGACTCGCGCGGAGCCGCCGTGCTGCGCAGCATTTTTGCAGCAACGGGCCGTGCGCACGTGGTCGGGATCACGGGGCCGCCGGGTGCGGGCAAGTCCACGCTTACCGATATGCTGGTGGCCGAGCTGCGCAAGCGTGAGCGGCGCGTCGGCGTGATCGCGATCGACCCTTCGAGTCCGTTCACCGGCGGCGCGATCCTGGGCGACCGCGTCCGCATGGCGCGCCACACCCTGGATCCGAACGTGTTCATCCGATCGATCGGGACGCGCGGCCAGGCGGGTGGCCTGTCCCGGTCGACCCACGATGCCGCGCTCGTGCTCGATGCTATGGGTTACGACACGATCCTGATCGAGACCGTGGGCGTGGGACAGGACGAGATCGACGTCGTGAACCTCGCGCATACGACCGTCATCGTCGGCGTGCCGGGCCTGGGCGATGAGGTGCAGGCAGTGAAGGCTGGCCTCATGGAAGCGGGCGAGGTGTTCGTGGTCAACAAGGCGGACCGCGAGGGCTTCGAGGCCACTTTGCGGCAATTTGAACTTATGCTGCATCTGCGCGAACAATCGCGACCGGAGGATGCATGGTCCGCGCCCTTGCTGCGCGCGGTGGCGAACCGCGACGAGGGTGGTGGGGCGATCGTCGACGCAATTGAAGCGCACCGCACCTTCCTGAAAGCCAGCGATGGTTTCGAACGGCGTTCCGGTCGGCGCGAGCGCGAGCAAGTGCTGACATTACTGCGCGCGCAGTTGGTCGCGGAGATCATGCGTGGTGATCGGGCGGCGTCCATCCTGGATGATGTCACCGCGCGGCGCATCGACCCTTACAGCGCCGCCGACGCTCTGATGTCTGACTGGCGCCAATAACGAAAGGAGAGTTTGGCGTGACCAAAAGCATCTGCGCCCTGGTGCATCGGCCGGATTCCGATCGGGAGGCGTTTCAGCGCTATTACGAAGAGCGCCACGCCCCGCTTGGAGTGCGGCATTTCCCCTTTACGCGCTATGTACGCAACCACCTGCTCGATGCGCCCGATATTGGCTTCGACACGATTTCGGAATTCTGGGCGGACGATATCGCCGCCACCGCCGCCTTGATGGACGGTCCGGTGGGCGAGATCATGCGCGCGGATGAAGAGCGCTTCATGGACCGCTCGCGGATCGCGCCGGGGGGCTCTGACGAGCATGTCCTATCCGCCGGCGCGCTGGCGGATGCGCATGAGGAGCGGTACGCCGTTTTGATCCGCTATGGCGCAGAAGACAGCATGGATATGCGGGACAAGGTCCTGGGATGGGCGAGCGAAATGGCGGAACGAACTTCCGGGGTGTCTGTCGACTTCGTCCAGAGTTGGCAAACGCCGGCTTTTCCCGCCGATGCCGTCCTGTGGACACCTGACCTAAGCGGGAACGTCCCGGATCAGCTCGCCCAGTCGCAAGTCGTGCGCGTGCGCCGTGTCGAAGCCCCGGCCCATACCCTGCTTGGCAGGGCACAAGCCCAATAAGCGGGCCGCAACGACTTATGACTTTTTACAGGGCGTCGAGGTCGGGTGTCCAAGCCGCTCCGTTGATATGCGACCCTCCGTCGACGAAAAGCGTGTTGCCGGTCATGTAGCGCGCATCCTCGCTCGCGAGGAATAGCGCGACGCCGCCGATATCCTGTTCGGGATCGCCCATGCGGCCCATCGGGTTGGCGCTTGCCGTCGCGGCGGCCATTTCTGGCTGCGCTGCCGCGAAGGCGCGGTATGCCGCGGAGATGGCGGCGGGGCAGATGATGTTCGCGCAAATGCCGTGCCGCGCGCATTCCCTCGCCGCCGTGCGGGTGTAGCTGCGCAGCGCCTCCTTGCCGACGTTGTACTCGGCGGAACCCATATGCGCGTTGACTCCGTTCAGCGAGGCGATGTTGACGATCCGCCCCCAGCCGCGTTCGCGCATGTGCGGCATGGCCGCTTCCATCGACCATTTCGCGGCATAGAGGCAGATCCTCATGCCATAGTCGAAGACGGCATCGGTCTTGTCTTCGATGCGCGCGAGGCCGCTGCCGCTATAGGCATTGTTCACCAGGATATCGATCGAACCGAAGCGCTCGACACAGGCCGCTACGGCATCCGTTACTTGCTGCTTGTCCGTGACGTCGCACCGCAGAAAGTCGATCGACCCACCTTCGGCCTTCAACGCTTCGGTGGTGTCGCGGCCCTTCTCCTCATCGAAGTCCGTAAGCAGCACCGAGCCACCGGCTTGGGCAAAGCGCGCCGCGATGCCTCGGCCAATGCCATCGGCGCCGCCCGTTATCAGCGCGGCTCGTCCCGCAAGAACGCCTTCAGTCATGCTTCCCCTCCCCCATTGTTCTCATTATCGGTCGGTCGTTCAAATGAGGTCCGGCCGCATGATCGCATCGGTACCGCCATCGTTGTAAATGACCTGTCCAACCAGATAGTGGCCTTCGAAGTTCAGCAGGAAGTCGACCATTTCGGCCATTTCTTCCGGCTCGGCATAGCCTTCGACGGCCATCGGATTGGACTGCTTCAGCGCCTCCTGCATTTCGGGCATGTCGAACAGCGGTGCCGTCATCGGCGTTTTCACCACGCCCGGCGCGATCGCGTTCAGCAGAATGCCCGAACCGCCCCATTCCTTGGAGACGGCGGCGCGGCGCAACCAGAGGCCAAGCGCGCGCTTGCTGGTCATGTAGGCGGTTTGCGGCCGTTCCTCCATCAGTGCGCAGGCCTGCTCTTCGCTGCCCGCCAGACACTCTGCGATAACCCCTTCTTCGGTCGGGAGCAGCACGGAGGTGGAGCAAATCGCGACCGCGCGGGAACTAGGACGTTTGGCGAGCAGCGGACGCAGCCCTTGCAGCGTTGCCAGCGCGCCGAAGTAGTTGATCGCGATCGTCTGGCGCGGCCGGTCGAATACGGAAATGCCGGCCCCGGCGAGCACGCCATCGAGCCCGTCCGGCGCCATTTTCGAGGCTTCCTCGATCATGTGCGCACGGCCGTCCGCGGTGCCGAGATCGGCGATGATATCCGCGTCGCGAAGGTCGACGCCGATGACGCGCAGCCCCTTGTCGCGCAACCTCTGGGCCGTCGCCTTGCCGATGCCCGAGCCCGATCCGGTTAACAGTACAACCCTTTGCGCCACGCTCTCGTCTCCCATGATGCCGCTCGGACATCCGGCGGCAGGTCTTTGGCCAGAGGTCTATGGCTGCGCAGTGCACAGGCAAAGCAAAAATTGCGTCCGTGGATCACAAGATGCGTAGTTTACTCGCCGTGCTGCGATGCATTCCGACGTATCCGGTGCCGGTAAGCCCTTGGTGTCTCGCCGGTCGCGCGTCGGAATGCTGCGCAGAAGGAGGACGGCGTCGCAAATCGCAAGTGGGCCGCAACCTCCGCCACCGCATGACTTTCGTCTTCGAGCAATTCGCGCGCCCGCTCCATCCGCAACACGGCGATATGGGTTGCGAGCGAGAGCGCGCTGCTTTGGCGGAACGCGCGCATCACATGGCCGGCGCTGATGCCGCAAAGCGCGGCCAGTTCGCTGACGCTGCAATCCCAATGACCGGACAGGATATAGTCGTCGATGCGGCGCAATTGCCATGGAGCGAGGCCGCCCTTGTGTCCGCTGCCGGGCTTGGCGAAGCCCTTCGCCAGTTCTGCGGCAATCTGCAGTCCAAGGCCCTCGATCATCGCGACATCGGCGAAACCCGGTGCCATCACTTCGCGAGCCAGACGCGAAAGGCTTCTGGCGATCACGGGACTGGACCAGTTCAGGCACTGCTCGAACACGCCGGCTTCGTGCGGGCGCGGCAAGCTCACGTGCGCGGGCAAACGACAATGCAGCATGCGCCGGGCAGGCGTTGCGCTGGCTTTTACGTGCAAGGGAACGTTGCCGGGCACAACGACGATGCGCCCCATGCGCGCATGACCGCCGGACCACTGCGCGGACAGGAATCGGCCCTGCGAGCCGTTGGGCTGCGACGACAGCCAAAGACCCAGTGTCGTGTTCGAATCGATGTGCGTGCGCTCGATCGTCTCGGCCGGGGGATGCTCGGCGACAGCGGCCCATACGCCGCCCACCTCTTTCTCGCCCAGGACACGCCATTGGGTCAGGGTCATCGTCATGCTCTCCTGCGCCGCATAATGTCGCCAAACGCGCACAAAGGCCAGCGCTCCGATTGAAGCCGGGCGCCGAAAATGAAATCTCCTTCGGGAAGGAGAAATGCCATGAACGATACTTCGGTTGCACCGAAAACGGCGTCTCGGACCGATGGCGACGAAGTCCGCCTCGCGTCCGTTTGGCGCGAATTCTGCGAGCGCCTGGCCGAATCCGGCGACATCCTGCTTCGCGAGCAAGCACCCGCGACGCCGCTCGATCAGGCGGAGGGGCTGCGCTATCTCAGCCGCCTGACGCGCACCGCGCTCAACATGCTGGTTGATTCGTCCGACCCCGATTTCCCGCGCATTTTCCTGCTGTGCGATGACAAGATCAAGATCGGCGCGGACAACCCGGATAATCTCTACCAGCAGATCGTCGTTCGCGGCGATCGCGACTATCGCATCTGGGGCACGCGCGGGACCGTTCCCTATCTGAGCATCGGCAGCAAGGCGAACCGCTATGCGATTGACGGCACGATGGCGTCGACTGGCGAGATCGAATTCGACGATGTGAAGCTGGAGGACGATGGCAGCTTCGAAATCATCGTCAGCCGCAATGAGCAGCCCGGTCGCAACTGGCTGCCGATGGCCGAAGACACGACCTTGCTCATCATACGGCAGACTTTCGAGGACAAGGCGACCCAGACCCCGGCCCTGATGCAGGTGGAGTGTCTGGGCGGACCCGCCGTCCCTGAACTGCTGACGCCCAAACAGATCGAAGAGCAGCTGATGGGGAGCGCCGCCTGGGTCAAGGGTACGGCGAACACGTTCGCGAACTGGTCCGAATGGTTCAAGGAAGAGCCGAACAGCATCTACCTCGGCAAGGATCAGTCGGTCTACTTGCGCGCCGGTGGCGATCCGAAAATCTGGTACGGGCACATCTACTTCGAGCTTCAGCCCGGCGAAGCGCTCGAATTGGAAGTGATGCCGCCAAAGTGCCGCATGTGGAATTTCCAGATCGACAACTGGTGGATGGAATCGCTCGATCACGTGCATCAGAAGGTCTGGATCAACAGCGCGCAAGCCAAGTACGAGGACGACGGACGCATACTGCTGGTCTGCGCGGACAAGGATCCGGGCTATGGCAACTGGATCGATCTCGCTGGCCATCGCCAGGGGACCGGGCTGTGGCGTTGGTTCGAGGCCGAGGAATTCCCCGTGCCCGAGGTTCGCGTGGTGAAGCTGTAAACTTTCCGGCATGGCCGCTTCGCATGGCGCGAGGCGGCCGGCCTCTTCAGATCAGGTACCCGCCGTCGATGACGAGTTCTGCCCCCATGACGAACTTGGCCTCGTCCGAAGCGAGGTAGAGCACGCCATAGGCCACATCGTCGGGTTCGCCCAGGTGGCCGATCGGGTGCGCCGCGATCTGGGGATCGAGCGCTTCGGGATGCTCGTCGAGGTAGGCGCGGACCAGGGGCGTGATGCACATGCCAGGATGGATCGAGTTCACTCGGATCGGCAGCTTGTGCGTGGCGCAATGCACGGCGGCCGCCTTGGTCAGATTGCGAACACCGCCCTTGCTGGCACTGTAGGCGGCGGTCGTGGGCTCGGCCGTCATGCCCATGGTCGATGAGATATTGATGATCGAGCCAGGTTCACCGTTCAGCGCGATCGTACGGATTGCCGCTCGAGTGCCGAGGAACGTGCCGTCGAGATTGATCGACAAGGTCTTGCGCCAATCCTCGAAGGACATGGCCATATCGCCGCTGATGGCAACGCCCGCGTTGTTGACCAGCACGTTGAGCTTGCCTGCCCAATCGATCGTCTCGGCCATTGCCCGATCCCATGCCGCCTCGTCCGCGACATCGAGTTTGATGAAATGCGCGCGGTTTGGGGCGGCCTGGTTCAGCTCTTCGACGAGGCCCGCCCCACGGCCCGCGTCAATGTCCGCGACCACGACGCGCGCGCCTTCCTTCGCCAGCATGCGCACCATGGCCTCGCCAAGGCCGCTCGCGCCGCCCGTGACGAAGGCCACTTTGCCCTGAACGCGCCCGGGCATGCTCAGTCCGCTAATTTCACAGCAGCGCGCGCGCTTGCTCGGCGAGTTCCGGACGCTCCTGGTTCTGCATATATTGGATACGCCGTTCGACCGCCTCGCGCGTCATATCGGGCTGCGAATCCACCCAGAAGCGGTTTTCGGCCATCTTTCGCACGAATTCGGCACAGCCTTCGTCGAGGTCCATGCCGTATGCCTGCATCATGTCGCGCATGGCCTTGCGGTGACGATCCGATCCCTCGGGCTCGCCCTTGCCGGCATCGACGTCGAAGATGCTGGTCTTCAGCATGCCGGGAATGACGGAGCAGACGTGGATCGGGGCTTCGGCCAGCTCCATCTCGAGATAGAGACACTCGCTGAACGCCTGCACCGCATGCTTGGACATGATGTAGGACGTCTGCGTCGGCATCGTGCCAAAGGACCCGATCGAGGCGAGATTGGCGATCCAGGCTTCGCCGCCCTGCTTCAGCATGTAGGGCACGAAGGCGCGGCAGCCATGCACAATTCCATGGATATTGATGTTGAGCGTCGCTTCCCAGCGCTCGACGGGAATTTCCCAGGTGTATCCGATCGTCTCGATCCCGGCGTTGTTCACCAGCACGCGAACGGCGCCATGCTTCTCGAAAACGGTCTTCGCCAGACGGTCGAGCTCGGCGGGCTGCGATACATCGACGACCATCGCTTCGGCCTTGCCGCCGCTGTCGCGAATTTCCGCCGCCACCTTCTCCGCGCGTTCGCCCGACACGTCCGTGACGACCACAGTCATCCCCACGGCGGCGAGGCGGCGGGCAAACCCCATGCCGATGCCCGCGCCGGCGCCAGTGACGACGGCGACACCGCCGCTGAACTTTTCCTCTTCAATGGACATTCGTTACTCCAGGTGGGGGAATTGGGTCCGCCTAGTCTTGCTCCACGACGGACAGGACATGGCTCGCCTTATCGGGAAAGACGTAGTCGAATTCGAAGAACATCGACTGACCGAGCGGACCGCTCGAAAAGATGTCGGTCTCAACGAAAGCCTGAACCCCGTTGCGGCCATAGGCATAGCGATCGACATCGCCGTAGATCGGGGAGGCATCGAGCCTGGCATCGACATCGGCATCGCCTTTGCGCGCGCGATTGTACGTGATGCGCAAGCGGCCCTTCAGGTCGGGATCGCTGCGATTGGCTTCCTCAAGGGCCTGAAACCGCGTTTCCAGTTCCTCGAGGCTTTCGACCAGAAAGCCGACATGAAAGCCGTACTCCGGATCCTGGTCGTACTGGTGACGCAATTCGGCGACGGCGGGATGTTCCTCCGCCGTGCCGACCTTGAGTGCCGCTCCGGTGGCTTCGAGCAGCTTGCGCTGGGCATCCGGCAGAGCGGAAAGATAGAGGATTCCGTCCCCGCGCGCGTGATGCCGATCGTCGACCACGAACCGGTAGAAGGTGGTACCGTTCTCGAGCAGCAGCTTTTGCGTTTCGTTAAATCCGAACATCGCCAGCAGGCGAGCTGCCAACGGTCCTTCATGCGGCGCGTTGTAATGGAGCGCGACATGCCCGAGCGAACGTGCGGCGCCCACGTGCTCCTGGGTCAGGACTTCGGCCATCGGTACTCCCTTCGCTTTTGACGTTCGCAAGCGCGCGCTTGAGTCATTCCCCTGTCAGCGAAGCGGGCGCGCCGGGCAGATTGTCGTGGTAGTAACCGGCGGCCCAGCCGCCATCGACGCCCAGTTCCGCCGCGCTGATGTAGGATGCTTCGTCCGAGCAAAGGAACAGGCTGGCGGCGGCAATCTCCTCGGGCGCGCCGATCCGCTGGAGCGGCACACGGCGGTGGGCGTAATTCAGTTCTTCGATCGATCTGTCGCCGCCATTGACCATCGGCGTGTTGACGCCGCCGGGGTGGACGGAGTTCACCCGCACGCCGTGGGGCCCCAATTCGAGCGCGGCGGTCTTGGTCATGCCGCGCACGGCCCATTTCGACGAGGAATAGAGGCCTAGTGCGTTGGCCCCGCGAAACCCGTCGATCGACGCGATATTGACGATCGCGCCGCGCCCGGCCGACCGCATGGCGCCGCCGACGTGCTTGATCCCGAAGAACACGCCTTTCACATTGATGCCGTAAACCCGGTCGAACTCGTCCGCTTCGGCGAAGACCAGCTCACCGAAGCTCAGCACGCCGGCATTGGCGACCAGAGCATCGATCCGCCCGAACTCGGCGACGGTGTCTTTCACGAGGGAGACCCAGTCCGCCTCGTTGCTGACATCGAGGCGGACGAAGCGTGCGTTGCCACCAAGGTCCTGGGCAAGAGCGCGTCCCTCATCCTCCAGGACATCGGCAACCATGACGGTCGCGCCTTCTTGCGCGAACAAACGAGACGTCGCCGCCCCCATGCCCCGCGCGCCACCCGTGATGATCGCGACCTTGTCCGTAAGCCGTCCCATAATATCCTCTCCGTTCATTGCGCGGTAGCGGAGCTCTCTCCAGCGCGCAACGATGATCTGCGTAGATCTATTGACTATATAATGCGCGCAGGCAGAACGTTCGCAAGAAGGGATTGCGACTCGCGCAGTCATGGAGGGCGTGGATTATGAGTGAGAGTGCGCAGCCGCATTGGGCTGGAAGTCGGCGTCTGGCCGGCAAGGGGGCTGTCGTGGCGGGAGCGAGCACGGGCATCGGCCGCGCCACGGCCTTGCGGTTGGCAGGCGAGGGAGCCCGGGTGCTTGTCGGTTCGCCCGCCGGTGAGCGAGCCCTGATCGATAGTCTGGTCGATGAAATCAGGGATTCCGGCGGCGAGGCCTACGGCGCGGACTTCGACGCGACGGACGAGGCTTCGATCGCTGCGCTGATCGAACAGGGCGCGGCGCATCTCGGTAGCATCGATGCGGTGCACGCCAATTTCGCCGATCTGCAAATCATCTTCGAGGACTCCGATGCGGTGAGCGTCAGCGACGAAGTGATCGAGCGCACGCTCGACGTGAACCTGAAAGGCATGATTCGCATCACGCGCCACGCCGTCCCGCGCTTGCTTGAAGGTGGCGGCGGGGCGATGATCTATACGTCATCGACCGCCTCGATCGTCGGAGAGGCGACGCGGCCCTGTTACGCGATCGCCAAAAGCGGCATCAATGCCCTCGTTCGCCATACCGCCTCGCGGTGGGGTCGCGAGGGCCTGCGTGCCAACGCGGTATTGCCGGGCCTAGTGATCACGCCCGAAAAGCGGAACTCGATGCCCACCGATTTTCAGGCTGAAGTGCTCGAGTTGGGGCGGTCCCCCCGGCTTGGCGAGCCCGAGGATATCGCGGCCATGGTCGCGCTTCTGGCGTCGCAGGATGGGTACTGGATCAACGGTCAGTGTATCGCGGTGGACGGCGGCAATACGCTGAGCCGCGGATAGCGAAAGGCCAGTGCATACGGCGGCGCGCTGTTCAGCCGCCGCCGCGTTTGCTTACACTGCCGCGAGAAAGTCCAGCATCGCTTGGTTGAAGGCCTCGGGCCTTTCCTGCTGGACGAAGTGCCCCGCGCTCGCGATCTCGACGATGCCCGCGAGACCAGGCACGCGCCGCTCCATGCGTTCGCGCCACTCGGGGAAAAAGGCGAAGGAGGGATCCGCCTCACCATAAACGAACAGCGTCGGCACGCTCACGTCATGGTCCGCCCATCGCGCGCCCAGACGCCAGTTCTCATCGGCGGCGCGATAGGATGCGAGGCCGCCGATCAGGACGCGGGCCGGATCGGGGTGCGCGAAGTCGGCGACGAAGCGATCGAATTCCGCTTGCGACAGCCAGGGCCACGGCAGTGGCGGCGCGGGGGGCAGGGCGTTGAGGTAGCCCGTGCCTTCGCTCTGATGCCCGGTCCAGCTCCACAAGTCGCCCGCCGCGCTCAGCGCGAAATAGTCGCGGCGGAGGAATTCCGCGAGACGCGGCGCAAGCTCCGCCTCGGCCGGGCCGACGGGTTGGAAATAGTGGAAATGCACGAAGTGCTCGGCCGCCATCGCGGCGAAACGCTCCGTCGGTCTGCTGTTGGGTGAGGCACCCTCGGGCCGTGCCGGCGTGCCTTCCGGCTCGGTGCGTCGGCTTCCCAGCATGGCCCGTCCCGCCAGATCGTAGTCGTAGGGAATAGTGGTGATTAGCGCGCGCACGCGCTCTTCCGAGCGGACGGCGAGGTTCCAGGCATGCTGCGCGCCGAAGTCTTGCCCGATGACGATGGCCTGATCGCCGAAGTGGTCGATCACGCCCAGCAGCTGCCGCCTCGCGTGTTCCGAATCGTAGAATTCCTGTTCGAGCGGGCGGTCGCTGCGGCCATATCCCAGGCAATCGATCGCGACCGCGCGGTAGCCCGCATCGGCAAGTGGGCTTAGCTGGTGGCGCCAGGAATAGGCGCAGCCGGGAAAGCCATGCACGAGCAGAACCAGCGGCCCCTCGCCTTGGACGAGAGCATGGAGGGTAACGCCGTCCGTCTCTATCCAGACGTGGCGGGGATCGGCCTGGTTAGGGTCGGCGGCCGCGCTCAGCGCGCCATCTCGCGAAGCTCCGTGCGCAAGACCTTGCCTCCCGCGTTGCGGGGCAGCTCCTCCACGAACTCGATCGAGCGAGGCACTTTGTAATTGGCCATGTTTTCGCGCGCCCAGGTGATGATCGCTTGGGCATCGGCGGTGTGATCGGGACGCAGCACGACGAACGCCTTGCCGACTTCGCCCATGCGCTCGTCGGGAACGCCGATCACCGCGGCCAACTCGATCGCCGGATGGCCCGCCAGCAGCTTTTCGATTTCCGCCGGATAGCAGTTGAAGCCGCCCGAAATGTACATGTCCTTCATGCGATCGGTGATCCGCAGATACCCCTGCGCATCGATCGAACCCACGTCCCCGGTGCGCAGCCAGCCGTCAGCATCGATGGCCTCGGCGGTCGCTTCGGGGTTCTCGAAATAGCCGATCATCCGGCCGCGACCGCGAACGAGGATCTCGCCCGTTTCGCCCGGATCGACGATGCGATCCGCATCATCGACACACTTCAGCTCCACACCGGGCAGCGGGAAGCCGCACGTCTGCGAGATGATTTCGGGCGAATCGCCCTTGCCGGTCATGGTGATGGCGCCGAATTCGGTCATGCCATAACCATTGACGACGTTCTCCATGCCAAGCTCGCGACGCATCCGTTCGACCAGGATGGGCGGAACCGGGGCCGCGCCGGTCACCGCGACGCGCATGGAGGAAAAGTCACGCTGCTGACCGGCGAGGCCTTGCAAAAGTGACTGGTAGATCGCGGGCGGGCCCGGAATGAAACTGACCTGCTTCTGTTCGATGAGGTCGGCCATCGCGTTGACGTCGAACGTCGCCATCGGCAGCATCGTAACACCCAGCGCCAAGCATGTGACCCAACCGGCCTTGTAGCCAAAGGTGTGGAAGAACGGATTGGCGATCAGATAGCGATCGTCTTCCTGAAGATCGACGCGCTCGGCCCAGTGGCGGAACAGGGGTACGACATTGCCATGGCTATGCAGCACGCCCTTGGGGCTTCCCGTGGTGCCGCTGGTAAACATGATGTCGGACAAATCATCGGGCGTGACGGCGGCTTCGGCCGCATCGACCGCCGCTTCGTCGACATCGTTGCCGCGCGCGAGGAAGTCCTCCCAGCCGTCCTCGCCTTCACCGTCGAGCCGCACGATCCGGTCGAGGTTCGGCAAGTCGTGCCCGCTGACCATCGCCGGGTAATCGAAACCCAGGAAAGTCTCGGTGCACATCAGCAACCTGGCATAGGATCGGCGCAAGATATCGGCCGCCTCGCCGCCTTTCATTCGCGTGTTGAGCGGCGTGATCGCGGCGCCCGCGATATGCGCGCCCAAAGCGGCGAGTATCCAGTGCCGACAATTGGGTGCCCAGATGCCGACGACGTCCCCCTTGCGAATGCCGAGCGCGAGATAGGCCGCAGCCACGCGCCGGGCGTCGCGATAGAGTTGCTGGAACGTCCAGCTTTCCTCCCCCTCGATGAGGGCGATCGTGTCGGGCAGGCGTTCTGCCGTGGCGCGGGCTGCGGCGGGGATGGTCTCCGGGAGCATCGTTGTCAGGCCCCTCTGGGCTCGCGTGGCAGGCCCAGCGCCCGCTCCGAGATGATGTTGCGCTGGATCTGGTCCGTGCCCGCATAGATCGTGTCGGACCGGCTCATCAGGTACATGGTGGGAAGCGACGGCATGCGCTCTTCGATGAGGCCGATCTCGCCTTCCTGGCCGAGCACGTCCATGGCGATTTCGCCCAGCTGCTTGTGCCAGTTGGACCAGTAAAGCTTGTAGGTGAAGGCCGCGCCCGAAAGTGAACCGCCATCGTCCTCGGCCAGCATGCGCAAGGCGTTGTAGCGCATGATCTTGAGGCCGGCATGAGCCTTGGCGATCTTCTGGCGGATGATCGGATCGCTCGCCCGGCCATTGCGTTTCGCGATCGCCACGATCTCGTCCAATTCGTTGCGAAAATGCATTTGCTGCGCGAGGGTCGAGACGCCGCGCTCGAAGCCGAGCAGGGCCATCGCGACTTTCCAGCCGTCATCCTCGTCCCCGATGCGATCGGCCACTTTGGCTTCGGCGCCGTCGAAGAAGACTTCGGCGAATTCGGCTTCACCGGTCATCTGCCGGATCGGTCGCGGATCGACCCCGTCCTGGTCCATGTCGACAAGCAGGAACGACAGCCCCTTGGGCCCGACGCTGCCCGCCTTGGTGCGCGCGATCACGAAGCACCAGTCGGAGATCATGCCCATCGAGGTCCAGATCTTCTGGCCATCGATAAGGTAACGATCGCCATCGCGCCGCGCCTTCGTCTTGACGTTGGCGAGATCGGATCCCGCACCGGGCTCCGAATAGCCCTGGCACCAGATTGTCTTGCCTTGCGCGATGTCGGGCAGGAACCGCGCTTTTTGCTCTTCGGTACCCAGCGCCAGAAGCGTCGGCCCGACCAGCTCGACGCCGAGATGCCCGACACGCGGCGGTCCCTTGGCGCGCGCATATTCTTCCGCGAAGATGACTTGCTGCGCGATCGACGCGTTGCGGCCGCCCCATTCCTCCGGCCAGCCGACCACGCTCCACCGCGCCTCGCCCATGGCCTGTTCGAAGGCGCGGCGTTCCTCGACGTTGTCGACCTGGTTGGTCTGGCCGCGAATGGCCTTGAACGGGCCCGAGAGCGCGGTTTCCAGCCAACCGGCGGCCTCTTCGCGGAAAGCCTTGAGTTCAGGGGCAAAGGCAAGTTTCATCGATCAGGCGACCTCGAACAGTCCCGCGGCGCCCATGCCGCCGGCGATGCACATGGACACGACCACGTATTTGACGCCGCGCTTCTTGCCTTCGATCAGGGCGTGACCGACCTGGCGGCTGCCCGTCATGCCGAACGGGTGGCCGATGGCGATCGCACCGCCGTTGACGTTGAGCTTTTCGGGATCGATCTCGAGGAAGCGCTGGCAGTACAGGGCCTGGCTGGCGAAAGCCTCGTTCAGTTCGAACAGGCCGATATCATCCATCTTCAACCCGGCGCGCTGGAGCAGCTTGGGGATGGCGTAGATCGGGCCGATGCCCATTTCTTCGGCCTTGCAGCCAGCCACCTGAAATCCGCGATAGATGCCCAGAACCGGCAGCTTTTCCTTCTGTGCGGTGGCCAGGTCCATGATCACTTGCGCCGAGGCACCATCCGACAACTGCGAGGCATTGCCCGCCGTGATGTGCTTGCCTTCTTCGATCACCAGGCCGTTCTTGAACACGGGCTTGAGCGAGGCGAGCTTCTCATACGTGGTGCCGGCGCGCACGCCTTCGTCGCGGTCGAGCGTGACGTCTTCTTTGCCGGTCTCGTTGCCTTCCTTGTCGAACACCGCCTTGGTGACGGTGATCGGGACGATCTCCTCGTCGAACGCACCGGCCTCTTGCCCGGCGGCGGCGCGCTGCTGGCTCTCGGCCGAGAAGCGATCCTGATCCTCGCGGCTGATGCCATAGCGCTCCGCCACGATTTCGGCGGTTTCGATCATCGCCATGTAGGCATGCGGATCGTGCTCTTTCACGAATTCCGACCGATTGCGGAAAGCCGGCGTGTGCTTGTTGAGCGTCAGCGAGATGCTTTCCGCACCGCCCGCGACCGCGACGTCGATCTCGTCCGCGACGATGCCGCGTGCCGCCAGCGCGATCGCCGTCAGTCCCGATCCGCACTTGCGATCGAGTGTGAAGCCCGCCGTCTCGTCCGGCAGCACCGAAACATGGCTGGTGAGGCGACCGAGGTTGTAGCTTTGCGTGTTCCACTGGTTGGCGACGCCAAGGTACACATCGTCCACGCGCGCCGGATCGATGCCCGCGCGGGAGATCGCGGCGTTCACGACATGGGCGGTGAGGACAGGGGCTTCGGTATCGTTGAACGCGCCCCGATAAGCCTTGCCGACGCCGGTGCGGGCCGTGGAGACGATGGCTGCTTCGCGCATGAGCTTTCCTTAAAATCCGTGCATGTTGAGCGGGCCGAAATAGGCGCGCATTTCGATGACCTGATTGTCATCGTTGAACTTGAACGTATCGATCACGTCGATCGTCTTGTCCGACCCTTCGACCTGGAGCGCCACGGAGAAGGCGAAGGCGGCGTGGTTGCCGGCAATGCGCACGGGGCCTTCCAGCTTGAGCTTGGCTCCGGTCTTCATCGATTCGGCATAGAAGGCCCGGATTGCGTCGTGCCCTTCGTGGGCCGGTGTGCCCACGGGGTCTTCCACGGTGGCGTCGGGGGCGAAGATCGCGGTAACGGCGTCGGGATCGCCCTTGTCGAACGCGGCAACGTACGCATGGACGGCGGCTTGCATCTTTTCGGGATCAGACATCATTCACTCTCCGGGAAATAGCGGTTTATCGTGTCGACCACGCAGGCCGGCTTGTCCTTGCCTTCAATTTCAACAGTGACGCGGGTGACGCTCTGAATGGCACCGCCTTTCACTTCCTCGGCGGAAATGATTTCGCCGGTTCCGCGAATGCGCGAGCCGACGACGACCGGCTGCAGGAAGCGGGTCTTGTCCATGCCGACATTCACACCGGCGGAGAACCGCCGCACGTCGATCATTTGCGGCATGAAGAGATTGACGAGGCTGAGCGTGAGATAGCCGTGCGCGATCGTCGCGCCGAACGGGCCGTCCTTCGCGCGAACAGGGTCGACATGGATCCACTGCAAGTCGCCTGTCACTCGTCCGAATTCATCGATCCGGTCCTGCTCGATCGTCAGCCAGTCGCTGGCCTCGAGCTTGGTGCCTTCCTGCCCCAGCAGATCGCGCGGCGATGCGAATACGGTGGCCATCGCCTTAGGCCCTCTGGCTCGAGACAGAGACGATCTCGCCGGTCATGTAGGACGACAAGTCGGACGCCAGGAACATCATGACATTGGCGATTTCCCACACTTCGGCGGGACGACCGAACGCTTCTTTCTCGACCAGCTTGTCGAGCGCTTCCTGCGTCGTCACCTTGGCAAGGAAGGGGTGCATGGCAAGGCTCGGCGAAACCGCATTGATGCGCACGTTGTGCTCGGCCGCTTCCAGCGCGGAGCAGCGCGTGAACGCCATGACCCCGGCCTTGGCGGCGGCGTAATGCGCCTGGCCCTTCTGCGCGCGCCAGCCGAGCACCGAGGCGTTGTTGACCATGACGCCAGATTTTGCCGCGTACATCGACGGCAGGAACGCACGCGTCATGCGAAACAGGCTGGTGAGCGTCACGTCGAGGACGCGGCTCCACTGCTCATCGGTCATGTCGACGACATCGACCTCGCCGCCCAACCCGGCGTTGTTGATGAGGACATCGACGCGCCCGAGGCTCGAGAGCGCGGCGTCGCGCAGACCCTGCACCTGCTCCTCGCTGGTGACGTCGCACACGAAGGTTGCCGGACGCGTGCCGACCTTTTCCGCGATGCGATCCGCCGCTTCGCCCAGACGCCGCTCGTGAAAGTCGCTGATCATCAGCGAAGCACCTTCCTCTGCGGCGCGCTGGGCGGCGGAAAAGCCGATTCCCGTGCCGGCGGCGGCGGTCACCACTACCGTCTTGCCTTTGAGCAGGCCACGCGCTTCGGGGTAGGGGGGGACTGGCGAAGTGACGGTCATGCAGGCTCCTGAAGAATGATCCGTGCCAGCGCTTCGCGATGCGCCTCGGGCGTACCGAGCCAGCTGGAAGTCGCGCGGGCGCGCTTGAAATAGAGATGGGCGTGATGTTCCCAGGTGAAGCCGATCCCGCCGTGCAGCTGAATCGCTTCGCCCGAACAATGGCGAAAGCAGTCCGCCGCCCAGGACTGGGCCACGTGGCAGGCCTCGGCGAGCTCTTCGCCATCCTCGTCGATCGCCGCCGCCGCATAGAGCGCGGCGGACCGCGACGCTTCGATCTGCACCATCATGTCGGCCAGCATGTGCTTGTAGGCCTGGAACGAGCCGATGAGGCGTCCGAACTGCGAGCGTTGCTTGGCGTATTCGACCGTGCTGTCGAGGCAGAACTGCGCGCCGCCGGTCTGTTCGGATGCGAGCAGGCCCGCGCCGATCGTCAGCACCCGATCGATCGCGCTAGTGGCGCTGCCGGCACTGCCCAGCACGGCGTGGTCCGGTACGGCGCAATCGAACGAAAGCTGGGCAAAACGGCGGGTCCGGTCGAGCGTCGGCAGGGCTCCCGCGACGAGGCCCGACGTATCCATGGGAAGGGCCAAGAGGCTGCCGTCAGTCGTGGCGACAATCACGAGGTCCGCGACATGGCCGAACGTGACGTAGTTCGCGGTGCCGGTCAGCTTTCCGTCACCAAGCGTCGGACGGTCGGCGGTGCCCGCGAAGCAGGCCTTGATCTGGCCGCTCGCGAGCTTTGGCAGCAGATCGGCTTTCTGCGCCTCGGTCCCGCACGCCATCACCGCCTGCACGGCAAGCACGGCGGTCTCGAAGAAAGGCACGGCGGCCAGCGTCCGGCCGGTTTGCTCCAGCACCAGCGCCATTTCGACCGCGCCCAGGCCGGAGCCGCCATGGGCTTCGGGGATCATCAGGCCGACGAAGCCCATCTCGCCCGCGAGGCTGGACCATAGCGCCTCATCGAACCCAGTCGCGCCTTCGACGGCGGCGCGCAAAGCATCGGGGCCTGCCGCATCGCTGAGGAAGGCTTGCGCGCTTTCCTGAATGAAGCGCTGGTCCTCGGTAAGCGCGAAATCCATTTAGCCGGCGCCGTAAACGGGCTTGGCGGGCTCGCGGTCGGCGATCAGCTTGCGCACGATCGGATCGAGTTCCGCAGCTTCGAACCGCGATCCCTTGTCGTGGGCCTCGCTGTCCGACCAACCCTGCGACAGGAAGATCGTGCCGCCCTTCAATTCGAAGACCTGGCCGCTAACGCCCTGCGATTGCTCGGAAACGAGATAGGCGACGAGCGGCGCCATGTTCTCCGGCGCAAAGACGTCGAACTCGCCGTCCTTGACGTCCATGTCGAACGAGCCGGTATCGGTCATGCGGGTCCGGGCATTGGGCGCGAGCGCGTTGGCGGTGATGCCTAGCCGTGCGAGCTCGGCCGCCTGCACCAGTGTCAACGTGGCGATGCCGCCTTTCGCGGTCGAATAGGCCGATTGTCCGATCGAACCCTGCAAGCCAGCGCCGCTGGTCGTGTTGATGATCCGCGCGTCCACCGGACGGCCCGCCTTGCTTTCGGCACGCCAGTATTCGGCGGCGTGGCGGCTGGTGCAGAAGTGCCCGCGCAAGTGCACGCGAATGACCGCGTCCCACTCTTCGGGCGAGCAGGTGAAGAACATGCGATCACGCACGAAGCCGGCGTTGTTCACCACCGCATGCAGCGCGCCGAAGCTGTCGAGCGCCTGCTCGAGCATGCGCTTGCCCGATTCCCACTCGGCGACGTCATCAGTATTGGCCACGGCTTCGCCGCCCATCGCCTTGATCTCGTCGACCACCTGTTCGGCCGCGCCCTTGGTCGCGCCGGCTTCGCCATGCGTGCCCACGCCCAGATCGTTGACGACGACTTTCGCGCCTTCCGCCGCGAGGCCCAGCGCATAGGCCTTGCCGAGCCCGTTACCGGCGCCGGTGACGATGGCCACCCGTCCTTCGCAAATTCCCATAACTTACCGTTTCTCCAAGAAGCGCATGGTGTCAGTTGGCGACGGGCACGAGCATGTGCTGGCTCATGTCGCCCACCAGATCGAGCATTGAATAATCGCGTTCGGCAAAGCGCCAGGCGCCTGCCTCGCGCACGAAAACGTCGTGATATCGGCCCGCGCAGACCACTTGCAGCGGCAAGTCCGGCGCCGCTTGCAGGACGGTGTAGTAGGACCGGCAAGTGGCGCGGTCCGCGTCCTCGTCGATCTCCAGAATAGGATTGGTGATGACGTGCTTGGTGCGCGGTGTGCCATCGGGATGAAGCTTCACGAAACGCCGCCACAGCTCGAGCATTGGCGCCGATCCCTCGACCTCGCCATCGCCGGTGCGGATGCGCGCCTTTTCGAACAGCGCGGCCACGCCCTCCAGATCGCCCGCGTCCATGCGCTCGGCATAAATGTGGAGCAGATTGGTGATGGCGAGCGCGGCGTCGTTCATGAGCCGGCTGCCTGATGGGCGACGCGCCGCTCGCGTTCCGCGGCGGAAGGGCCGGAGAGCCGCACCGCGATCGCGTCCGACTTCGGGCGGGGCCGATCGGGCTCCGCTTCAGTGAGAGGCGCCACTTCGACCAGTTCGGTCAGCGCCGCGCGTGCGAGGCGCTGGTATTCGCCATCGCCGTCGTTGCGCCAGGTGACCTGATGCGGTTCGAACGTCTTGACCACCTTGGCCGGATTGCCCGCGACCAGGCTGCGCTCCGGCGTCACCGTGTCCGAGCGGACGAGCGCCAACGCCGCGACCAGGTTCTCCGCGCCGATCACCGCATTGTCGAGGATCACCGCGTTCATGCCGACGAGCGCGTTCTCGCCAATCTCGCAGCCATGGATGATCGCTCCATGCGCGATCGTGGCGCCGCGTCGGATGACCGTGTCGCGCAAGGTGTTCGCATGCACGGTCACCGAATCCTGGACGCTGCTGTCACCCTCGACCACGATCCGCCCGAAGTCGCCGCGAAGCGAGGCGCCAGGCGCGATGAAGCAGCCGGGCCCCACGATCACGTCACCGATCAGCGATGCAAGCGGATGCACATAGCTGGTCGGATCGACGACGGGGACAATCCCCTGATAAGCGTAGCAGGGCATGGCGGCCGTTTCCTCCTAGAGCCGCTCGATGATGGTGACGTTGGCCTGGCCACCGCCCTCGCACATCGTCTGCAGGCCATAGCGGCCGCCGGTGCGCTCCAAGGCGTTCAGCAAGGTGGTCATCAGTCGCGCGCCGGTGGCCCCGATCGGGTGCCCCAGGGCGATGCCGCCGCCCTGCACGTTCACCTTCTCGTGCGGGATGCCGAGTTCCTTCATCCACGCCATTGGCACCGAAGCGAACGCCTCGTTGCACTCGAACAAGTCGATGTCGTCCAGCGACATGCCGGACTTTTCCAGCGCATAGCGGGTCGCCGGGATGGGCCCGGTCAACATCCACACGGGATTGTCGGCGCGGACCGAAAGGTGATGAATGCGAGCGCGGGGCTTGAGGTTGTGACTTTTCACCGCCGCTTCGCCTGCGATGAGCAGCGCGGCGGCGCCATCGCAGTTCTGGCTGGCAACGCCGGCGGTGATGAGGCCGCCCTCGTTCACCGGCTTCAGCGATGCCAAACCTTCCAGCGACGTCGTCGGGCGGATCGTCTCATCATGATCCAGCCCTTCGAGCGGCGCGATTTCGTGCGCAAACCAGCCGTTTTCCGTCGCCGCTTGCGCGCGCTGGTGCGAGGCGAGGCTGAATTCCTCCATCTCCTCGCGGCTGATTTCCCACTTCTCGGCGATCATCTCGGCCGAGCGAATCTGATTGACCTCCTCATCGCCGTACCGTTCGATCCAGCCCGGCGAACTGTCGAACGGCGTGTTGAAGCCGAACTGCGCGCCGACCATCATTGCCGACGAAATCGGAATACGGTTCATCGCCTGACTGCCGCCGACGACGACCAGATCCTGCGTGCCGCTCATCACGCCTTGCGCGCCGAAGTGCAGGGCTTGCTGCGACGATCCACACTGGCGGTCGATCGTGACGCCGGGGACATGCTCGGGAAGGCCGCCAACAAGCCACGCGGTGCGGCCGATATCGCCGGCCTGTCCGCCGATCGTATCGCAGCAGCCCCAGACGACATCGTCCACGGCGGCGGGATCGATCCCCGTCCGCTCGATCAAGGCTTTCATCGGATGAGCGCCGAGATCGGCGGGGTGCAGGTTGGCAAGGCTGCCCTTCTTGCGCCCGATCGGGCTGCGAACGGCATCGATGATGTAAGCTTCGGGCATTATGCGGCCTCGTGTGCGAAGAGCTGGTCAGGGCCGGCGGGATGGCGGAACAGGCGTTCGGCCACGCGGGCGCGGTGAAAGGCGGGATCGCCCCAGGCGTACGTCAGGGCCATGGCCCGCTTCAGGAAGAAGTGAACGTCGACTTCCCAGGAATATCCCATCGCGCCATGCACTTGTATCGAGCTGCGCCCCGCCTGATCGGCCGCCTCGAGAGCGACCAGCTTGGCGTGGCTGACGCGGGCCCGGGCATGGTCATCCTGACGACCGATCGCGGCGGCCGCCGCCTGCACCACGGGCCGCGCGAATTCGACCGCGACTTGCGCCGAGGCGAGGTGATGCTTGACCGCCTGATAGCTGCCGATCGGCTTGCCGAACTGCGTGCGCTCCTTGGCGTAGTCCACGGCGAGGTCGATGGCGCGCTGCGCGAGGCCCAGGCCTTGCGCGGCAGCGAACAGCGCGGCGCGGTCCAGCGCCAGATCCCAGCCTGCCTGATCCGCCTCGACGCGGGTCTCGGCCGTTGGGCTCCAGTCCACGCGGAACAGCCGGCGAAACGGATCGATGCTCTCTTCCCGCGTCAGACTGACGGCGGAGGCGGCAACGACATGGGTTTCGTTCTCATGCCGCAGGATCAGCACGGTGGCGGTATCCGCGTCGGCCACGAAGGGGTTGAGCGGGTGCTGGATCGCGATCGTGGCCGAAGGGTCGGTCAGGACGTCGTGATCAGGCGCGATCGCGGCCAACAGAGGCGCGGCCACGCCCGCGCTCTCGACCAGCGGTTCGGGCAAGCCGGCGTATCCCGCGGCCTCGGCGATCGGCGCGAAGTCGACTTCGGCGAGATCGAGGCCGCCGGCAGCTTCCGGCAGCAGGACCAGAGTAAGGCCCGTCTCGACGATCGCGTTCCAGCGCGTATCGTCGCGCGCCTCGCCGCGCGCCATCATTTCGCGCAAGTGCGCCGGCGTGCAAGTGTCGGTCAGCAGCGTGCGCGCCGTCTCGGCGAACATCAGCTGCTCTTCTGTATACGTGAAGTTCATCGATCGTCCTCTCAGCGCGGCAGGCCAAGCATGCGCTCGGCGATGATGTTGCGCTGAATCTCGTTCGATCCGGCATAGATCGGACCGGCGAGAGCGAAGATGTAATCGTCAAGCCAATCGCCCACGTCGCCCGCATCGGGTGCGGTCGGCAGAAGTTCGGCGCGCGGGCCGAGAATGGCGAGCGCGGTCTGGTGCAAGTGGATGTCGAGCTCCGACCAGAAGATCTTGTTGGTGCTCGCCTCCGGGCCGATCTTCGCCCCCGCCATCAGCTTGCTGGCGGTCGAGTAGATAGATAGCGCATAGGCCTCGGCATTCATGAAGGCGCGCACGACGTCGTTGCGGATTGCGGGGTCGACGCTGTTCTCGTGCTGCTTGTAAAGCGCCGCGAGCTTGGCGGCGGCGACCTGGTAGCGCGCGGGCGAACGCAGCATCAGGCCGCGCTCGAAGCCGGCCGTCGCCATGCAGATGTGCCAGCCCTGACCTTCGTCACCCAGGCGGTTGAAGGCCGGAACGCGTACGTCTTCTAGGAAGATTTCGGCAAAACCGGCGTGACCGTTGATCTTCTGGATGGCGTTCACCGTCACCCCCGGCGCGTCGAGCGGGAAGAAGATGAGCGAGAGGCCCTTGTGACGTTCGGTGCCGGGCTCGCGAAACAGGCCAAAGGCCCAGTCGGCGAAGACCGCGCGGCTCGACCAGATCTTGTGGCCATTGAGCACGTATTCGTCGCCCTCGCGCACGGCGGTGGCGCGGACCCCGGCGAGATCGGACCCGGCTTGGGGTTCCGACCAGGCCTGCGCCCAGATCTCTTCGCCCGATGCCATGGCTGGGAGGAAGCGGCCCTTCTGCTCGGGCGTGCCGAATTCGATGAGCGTCGGGCCGAGGAGGAAGATGCCGTTCTGGTTCACTCGGCCGGGGGCGCCCGCGCGGTAGTATTCTTCCTCGAAGATCAACCACTGGATCAGATCGAGACCGCGCCCGCCATATTCGCGCGGCCAGGTCACCATGCCCCAATCGCCCGACTTCAGCGTGCGCTCCCAGTCGCGATGCGCTTCGAAACCCTCGCGCGTCGCATCGAAGTGTTCCAGCGGAGTCGCCGGCACGTGCGCCTCCAGCCAGGCGCGCACTTCGGCGCGAAACGCGTCTTGTTCAGGAGTGTAGGCGAGATCCATCAGAACTTGGCGGCCTTGCCCGTTTCCACGAAGGCATCGCGCGCCTTCTGGCTGTCTTCATGCATGTACATTTCCAGCGTGAAGCCCTGCTCCCAGCGGTAATTGCGATCGACGTCGGTCGCCTCGATGCCGTTCAGCGCTTCCTTGGCGATGACCAGCGCGGTGCGCGACTTGGATGCGATCACCGCGCAGAAGGCGCGCGCTTCCTCGACAAGCGATTCAGGCGCGACGACTTTTTCGACCGCGCCCAGGCGATAGGCTTCCTGCGCGGGAATGTTGCCGCCGGTGAAGAACGCGGCCCGCACCTTGTGCAAGGGAAGCATGCGCGACATGTGGCTCGCTCCGCCCATCGCGCCACGATCGATCTCGGGCAGGGAGAAGAACGCGTCCTCGGCCGCGATGATCGTATCCGACGCGCCGCAAATGCCGATACCGCCGCCGATGACGAACTTGTGAACCGCCGCGACCACGGGGACCGGGCAAGCGCGGATCGCCTGAAACGTCAGGAAGTTGCCGCGATTGAGCAGGGGGATCCGCTCAGGGTGTGCCTGCATTTCCTTGATATCGACGCCGCCGCAAAAGCCGCGACCTTCGGCGCGGATCAGGATCACGTTCACATCCGGGTTGTGCCCCGCTTCCGTGATCATATCCGGCAGGCTGTTCCAGGTCGCGCTGTCGAACGCGTTCACCGGCGGAACGTCGAAGACGATCTCGGCAATGCGATCCTGAATCGAAACGGTGATCGGCATTTTTAAACTCCTGCGGCGCGTTGCGCGCCAGCGGCACTTTGCGAGGGGGTGGAAGCAAGCGAGGCCAGGGCGGCGAGTCGGTCGTGCGCTTCGGCGACGATCCGATCGACCAGCTCCTGGCAGGTCGGAACATCGCTGACCCGCCCGCCGACCACGCCCGTCGCCATCACGCCGTTCTCGACGTCGCCATCGACGACCGCCTTCTGGATCATCATCGGCATGTTCGCGGCCATGATCGCCTGCTTGAGCGGCATCGCTCCATGCGCGGTCATGCCGCGCGCGGACTTGATCAGCTGGAGCCAGGAGGCACCGGTCTGCGCCTTCATCTGGCGGCCGCTTTCGAAGGCGCGCAGCCACATGCCCAGCGGGCCAGAGCGTTCGATCCGTTCCATCGCCTTCGATCGCACCATGCGCTGGGGAATCCCGTCGAGCTTGGTGGTGACGACGATGCCGTCGGTCGAAGCCTTGAGGTATTCGCCCTTGGTACTCTCGGGCACCGGGCTTTCCTGGGTCAGCAGGAACCGGGTACCCATGGCGATACCCACGGCGCCATAGGCGAGGGCGGCGGCCAAGCCGCGACCGTCCGCGAAACCGCCGCTGGCTATGACCGGCACGTCGACGGCGTCGAGCACTTGCGGCAACAGCACCGTGGTCGCGACCGAGCCGGTGTGACCGCCGCCTTCGCCGCCTTGCACGTTCACCATGTCGACGCCGAGCTGCACCATTTTCTGCGCGTGCTTCACAGCCCCCACGGTGGGGACGCACAGGATGCCCGCGTCCTTGAAGCGGCCGATCATCTTGGCGTCGGGGCCACGCCCGAACGAGACGGCGCGGACCTGTTCCTTGTTCTCGATGATGAGGTCGACGATCTCATTCGCGCCGGGCTGAAAGCTGTGAAAGTTCACGCCAAACGGGCGATCGGTACCGCGCCGCACTTGCAGCAGCTTCTCGCGCGCCTCGTCCGGCGTCATCACGGCGGCGCCGAGGAAACCGAAGGCACCCGCATTGCTGCTGCCGATCACCAGGCTCGGTTCCGCGACCCAGCCCATCGCCGTCTGAATGATCGGCCAGCGGCAGCCCAGCCGTTCGACCATGATCGTGTGAAGCGGATCGGCCATCAACTGTCCTTCGAACCTTTGTCCTTAGCAGCGGCCCGGTCGGCTTCCGCCGCCTTGTTCGCCGCCGCCATCGATCGGGCGTCCTGGCCACCCAGGCTGTTCGAGGACGTCAGGTCGTTCTGCGCATGCGCGAAATGGTGCATGTGGAAGGCGGCATCCATCGCGGTACGCTTGCCTCGCAGATCCTCGACGTGGTTGAGCGCCTGCTTGGTCAGCCAATTGCCCAGCCGTGGCCGCGAAGCGAGTTCGTCGGCGATCTTCTTGACGTCGGCCAGCAATGTCTCGCGGGCCGACAGCCGATTGACCATGCCGAAGTTGTAGGCTCGTTCCGCCGGCATGCGTTCGCCGAGCAGAATGAATTCCTTGGCGATGCGCGGCGGCAGTTCGAAGCCATGAGCGAAATATTCGACGCCCGGAATGCCCATCCGGTTGACCGGATCCTGGAAGAAGGCGTCCTCGGTCGCGACGATGAGGTCGCACACCCAGGCGAGCATCAGTCCGCCGGCGATGCACGCGCCCTGGATCGCCGCGATGGTTGGCTTCGGCACATCGCGCCAACGGCGGCACATGCCGATGTAGACTTCCTGCTCGCGGGTATAGAGGAATTCCGCCGCCGGCTTGTTCACGTGATCCGGCACCAGATGCTTGCGCTCCCAGGACTTGGCGACGTCGCGGCCGGGCGTACCGATGTCGTGCCCGGCGGAGAAGTGCTTGCCCTCTCCGCGCAGCACGATCGCGCGCACGGCATCGTCGTCCACCGCGCGCCGGAAGGCGTCGTCCAACGCATAGGTCATCTGACTGTTCTGGGCGTTGTTGAAGCCCGGCCGGTTCATGATGATATGCGCGACCGCGCCATCGACTTCGTAACGGACCGGTTCGTCCGTTTCGTACGTGATGTCGGCCTGACGAGGCGGTACGAGGTCGTCCATCAGGTGCTCCGCGCTGCGGGATTGTCTTTGATGACGCTGGCGCGGACGCCGTGCGGGTCGAGAATGGCGATGATGTCCAGTTCCTCTGCACCGGGCAGCGGAGTCTCGACAATGTCGCCCTTTTCGAGCTCGAATCCGGTTTCGGCTTGCACGTCCTCGAAGGACACGCCGGGATGCAGCGAGATCACGCGGATGGCGTTATCCGTTCCCCCGAAGTCCATGACGCACAAGTTGGTCACGATGCGGCGGAGGTCGACGCCCGAGTAATTGCCGCCCGCCACGCGTTTGGCCGGATTGTAGCCCACGCCCGACACCATATCGACTTCGCCGGGAACCAGCGTGCGAGCCGTGTGCGACGGGAAGAAGAAGCTGTTCGCGTGATAGATGGTGTTGCCCGGAAAGCCGCGCACGCCGAGCATCTGGATCTTCGGCTTGTCGTACGTACCGCCCAGATAGCTCAGGTTGATCTGCCCGAAGCGGTCGATCTGGGTCGGCGTGACCATCGCGTGGCGTCGGCCGGTCCAGACCGCGCTGTCGAAGAAGCGCGAGAAGGGCAGGTAGCCGGCCGCCTTACGGTCATCGTAGCCGCGCGGGCCGATCGGCACCGGCTGCTCCACCAGATAGGCTTCGCCATCGGTCATCATCAGTTCTGGTGTGTGCGTCAGCTTGGCCAGCCCGGCGGCAAGCCGGGGTACGGGCCCCACGCCGGTCGCCACGATCTCACCATTGCCGCGGAAGGCCTCGGAGCAGGCGAAAATGCATAGTTCTGCGAGTGTTACGTCCGTCATCAGAATATCGGGAGCGGGAGAGCCGCAACCGCCTCCTTTCCACCGATGCTATTGAGATAGGCGTCTTCGTCCGCGCCCACGAATTTGTCCGCCACGGCCGACCAGTCTCCGGGATCCTTGGCGGCGGCCGCGTAAGCCTTGAACGCCTTCATGTCCCAGCCGTAAGCGGGCGGCATGGAACTCGGGTGCGCGCCGCCCGGCATATGAACGACGCCGGTGACGAAGCAGCGTTCGAACACGTTGAGTCGCGCGTCGTCCGGGTAATGGTCCTCCATCTTGTCGACGAGCTCCTCGCACGAGACGTAGGCCTTGTCGGCGGCCTTGGCGAACCACTCGTCGTAATAAACGTCGGCCCCGAAGAGATGGACGTTGCCGCGATAGTCGCTGCGATTGGCATGGATCAGCGCCACGTCCAGCTTCAGGGCGGGCATCGCGATCAGGGTCTCGCCGTCCTCATAAGGAGACTGGACCGTCTTGAGACCGCCCAGTTCGGCAAGGTCGGTGCCGAGGCCCACGCGGCAAGGGAGGAAAGGCAGGCCGAAAGCGGCGGCCTTGAGGCCCCACTGGAACATGCCTTCGTCGAGTTCGAGAATTTCGAGGCTGCCCGATTCGCGCGCCTTGCGGAACCATGGCTCGAGCGGAATCGCATCCAGCGACACGAACGCGAAGACGAGCTTCTTCACCTTGCCCGCCGCGCACAGCATGCCGACATCGGCGCCGCCATAGGCGACGATCGTCAGGTCCTTGAGGTCGGATCGTAGGATCTCGCGCACCAGCGCCATCGGCTTGCGCCGGGGCCCCCAACCGCCGATGCCGATGGTCATGCCATCGCTCAGGCTGGCGACGATGTCCTTGGCGGACATTCGCTTATCCAGAACAGGTCTATTCATTTCAGTCACTTTCATGTGCCCACTTGTGGCCCCAATCGCTCACGCCGAGGCTTGTCGTGGGTACCCAGGTATCGGGGTCGATGACCAGCCCGTTCCAACCGTATTCGATGTCGAAACCGCTCGGCGTGCGCATGTAGAACGAGGTCATCTTGTCGTTGAGGTGTTGTCCCAGGGATGCGGAAAGCGGGACATTGCCCTTGCTCTTGAGCACCCGGTCGTAGGCGCGCCCGACATCCTCGAGCGTGCCAACTTCCAGCATCATGTGCACTGCGCCGTTCGGGCTTTCGGGCATTTGCCCGAGCGCGAGGCTGTGGTGACGCCCGTTGCGCGCGTGAAGGAAGGCAAAGCCGACGCCGGCATCGTCCCGGCCGCCGCCATCGAGGTAGAAGCGTCCGAGATCGGTGTCGCCGAAGCCCAGCACGGACTTATAGAAGTCGTGCGTCTCTTCGAAGTTGGGCGCGGTCAGCACGACGTGGCCCAGGCCCATGTCGCCATTGTCGCCCGTCACGAACTTGCTGACCGCCATGGGGGAAACGAACGGCGCGTAATCGTAGAAGCGGCCGTAAAACAGCTCGAAGGCATTGCCCGCCGGATCGGAAGAGCGTGCCAGTTCGTATACTTGGCGCGCCCGCGCTTCCATGACGTCCGCGACTTCCACTTCGCAACCTGCAGCGCTTAACCGCTCCAGGGCCTGATCATAGGCCTGCTTGGAAGCGAACTCCCAGCCGGGCGCTATGAAGGCGTCGCGCTCGCCCTTGCGCACCCAAAGGCGGAAGGGGCGATCATCGATGCGCAGAAGCAGAACATCATCACTCGGCGATTCTGCCGCCATTGCGCCTAATATTTGCGTTCCGAATTCTTGCCACGCTTCAAGGTCACGCGTTTCGATGATAACGTAACCCAGTGAACTGACTGCCACCGCTCGCCGCCTCCCTGACAAACACCCATTCCAGCGGATTGCTACGCAAATCACGCCGACTAAGTCTTGCTGCCACATTAAACCGCTGGTGCAGGACCGCCCTTTGGTGCAAAATCCTACTAAGTGTTCAATGCGGACGACGCAAGCCCCGTCGAGGACTTGACAGTTTGCGTAGAAGAGATCAAGTTCAATTACGCAAACACAGTTTTTGAGATGCCAGCCTAAGGCAGGGAGGAATGACATGAACGTAGCGAGTGCAGCCGTTTCGTTCGCTGACGCCGAAGCCGAGGATACGGGCCATGGCGAAGCGATTACGCCGGACGTTCTGATCGAGCGCGCGCGCAAGATGGTGCCGGTCCTCAAAGAGCGCGCTCGGCGCGCGACGGCGGAGCGCCGCATTCCCGACGAAACGATCGCCGAGATGCAGGAAGCCGGGTTTTTCCGCGTGCTGCAGCCCAAGCGCTGGGGTGGCTATGAAATGCACCCCAATGTGTTCTTCGAGATCCAGAAGCTGCTCGCCGAAGGCTGCATGTCGACCGGCTGGGTCTACGGCGTTGTCGGCGGCCATCCTTACGAACTGGCACTGTTCCACGATCAGGCGCAGGTCGACGTATGGGGCGATGACGACAGCATCCTGGTTTCCTCGTCCTACCAGCCGGTGGGCAAGGTGGAGAGGACCGATGGCGGCTTCTACCTTTCCGGACGCTGGGGCTTTTCATCCGGTTCGGAGCACTGCCAGTGGGTGCTGCTGGGCGCGCTGATCCCGCCCGAGAACGAGGGCGACGCGCCCGACATGCGCACGTTCCTGGTGCCGCGTGCCGATTACGCGATCGAGGAGACTTGGGATGTGTTCGGCCTGCAGGGAACGGGCAGCCAGGACATCGTCGTCGATCGTGCCTTCGTTCCCGACTATCGCACGCACCGTGCCGTCGACGGTTTCCTGTGCAAGAATCCAGGGCAAGCCGAAAACGATGCGCCGATGTTTCGCCTGCCGTGGGCGCAGATCTTCGTGCGCCTCGTCTCGACGGCGGCCCTCGGCGGCGCCAAAGCAGGCATCAAGGCGGCTATGGACATCGCGGCCAGCCGGGTCTCGACCAACACCGGGAAGGCGTCCAAAACCGATCCGCTCCTGCTGAACGCGGTGGCGAAGGCCTACGCGCAGGTCGACGAAATGGAAGTGGTTCTGCGCCGAAACATGGACGAGATGATCGCTCATGCCGAAAATGGCGAAGACGTGCCGATGGAGAAGCGGACGCTCTACCGGTATCAGTCCGCTTCGGTAGTGCGTCGCTGTGCGGATTTGATCGATGAATTGATGCCGCTGCTCGGCGGCCGCGCGATTTACATGTCGAGTCCCGTAATCCAGCCCTGGCTCGATCTGCATGCTGCTCGCGCGCACGTCGCCAACGATCCGGGCAATATGTCGGGCGACGTGGTCGGGAGCCTCTCGGGGCAGCCTCCCGCCTTCATGTTCCTGTGATGACTCAGGTTTGAAGGAGAGGCGCTTGAGTGAGTTTCGGAACAGTGTTCACCGCGTGAGCGGTGATCACGACATCGCGATCAATGAAGCGGGACCGGCCGACGGGCCGGTCGTCGTCTTCATCCACGGCAGTGGCCCGGGTGCCTCTGGCCAATCCAATTTTCGCCAGAACGTTCAAGCGTTCGTCGATGGCGGCTTCCGGGTCCTACTTCCCGATCTCATCGGTTACGGTCAGTCCTCCAAGCCGGAGGGCATCGATTACACTCTTGCCCTGTTCACCGACACTTTGTTCGAGGCGCTGCAGGCGAGCGGGATCGCCAAGGCCACGTTGATCGGCAATTCGCTGGGCGGCGGCATCGCGATCCAAATGGCGCTCGATCATCCCGAATTCGTCGATCGGCTAATTCTGATGGCGCCGGGCTGCATCGAAGAGCGCGAAGTCTATTTCGCCATGCCCGGTATCGCGAGCATGGTCGGATCGTTCGGCGGCCCGGACTTCGACGAGACCGAGCAACGCCGACTGATCACCAACCTGGTGCATGATCCGGTCCATGCGACCGATGCGCTGGTGGCCGAACGCTTCGCGGTCGCCCGAACCCAGCCCAAGGACGTGATCGTGCGGATGCGCACGCCCAATCTTCAGCCGCGCCTTGGCGAACTGAAAATGCCGATCTTGCTCTTCTGGGGCAGCGAGGAGCGCTTCATGCCGCTCACCGGCATCGACTATTTCCTGAAGCAGTGCGACGACGTGCGCGTCGTGACCTTCAACAAGGTGGGGCACTGGGTCCAAGTGGAGCGTGCCGACGAGTTCAACCGGTATTCGCTGACTTTCCTCCATGGCTGAAGCGGGCACGTCCTTTGAGGGAAGTGACGTGGACGTCGATTTCCGCAATGCCATGCGGCGGCTGTCCTCAGCCGTCGCCATTGTCGTTGCCGAAGGAGTCGACGGTTTCACAGGCATGGCGGCGACGTCGATCACGTCTTTGACGCTCGAGCCGCCGGCCGTGCTGATCTGCGTGAACAAGTCCGCCAGCCTGCACGCTTGCATTCAGGATGGAGCGCCGTTCACGGTCAACCTCCTGTCTCGCCACCAGCGCGAAGTGTCGGCGGCATTTGGCGGGGCAGTGGCACGCGAGCTGCGCTTCACTGTCGGGCAATGGACGCGCGACCCTTACGGCATTCCGATGCTCGACGATACGCAGGCGAACCTGTCCTGCGTCGTGGACGGGATCATGGCCTATGGGACGCACAGCATCGTCGTCGGGCGGGTTCGCCACGTCCGGCTGACCGGTGAAATTGCGCCGCTCATCTATCAGGACGGAACCTACTTATGAGCCTGACGGCCACCGCCCAGACGGATAGATACGCGCAGGAACTCTACGAGGCCTTGCGGCAAGGCAAAACCGTCCCACCGCTGATCTCGCGTGATCCGACGCTCACTATCGACGATGCTTATGCGATCTCGCTCGGTGCGTTGAAGCGCCGTCAGGACGATGGCGAGCGCGTTGTGGGCAAGAAGATCGGCGTCACCTCGAAAGCCGTTCAGGACATGCTCGGCGTGCACCAGCCGGATTTTGGCTTTCTGACCGACCGGATGTGGATCGAAGGCGATATCGACATCGCCGCAGAAGGCTTGATTCAGCCGCGCGCCGAAGCCGAGATCGCCTTTATTCTCAAAAGTGACCTGAACGGCCCCGGTGTCACCGCCGAGGACGTCCTCGAAGCCACCGAATTCATCGCGCCGTGTTTCGAGATCGTCGACAGCCGTATCGACGATTGGAAGATCGCGATCGTCGATACGGTGGCCGATAATGCGTCCTGCGGGGTGTTCGTGCTGGGAGATGCGCGGGTCGATCCGCGCGGCCTCGATCTGCCGGCCTTGCACGTCACCGTCACCAAGAATGGTGAGCCGTTGTCGGAAGGTTATGGCTCGGCGGTGCAGGGCTCTCCGCTGCAAGCGGTCGCCTGGCTGGCCAACACTCTCGGGGCTTACGGGGTTACGCTCGACAAGGGCGATGTGATCCTGTCGGGTAGCCTGGTGCCGCTGGCGCCCGCCCAGGCGGGCGACGTTTTCGAAATGGAACTGCATGGGATCGGGCGCTGTGTCGCTCGGTTCGTCTAAGGAGAGACGAGTTGACGAAGGTCAAGGCGGCGATCATCGGATCGGGTAACATCGGTACTGACCTGATGATCAAGATGATCAAATACCCGCAGAACATGGAACTCGTCGCCGTCGTCGGCATCGACGAGAAGTCCGAAGGTCTTGCCATGGCGCGGGAGCGCGGCGTGGCGACCACGCACGAGGGTATCGACGGCCTCAAAAAGATGGACGTCTATCCCGAGATCGGCATCGTCTTCGACGCGACCTCGGCCTATGCCCACAAGGAACACGATGCCGCGCTGCGTGCCGACGGCAAGCAAGTGGTCGATCTGACGCCCGCCGCGATCGGTCCTTTCACCATTCCGCCGGTGAACATGGAAGCGCATCTCGACCAGCCGAACGTCAACATGGTGACGTGCGGCGGGCAGGCGACGATCCCCATGGTCGCGGCCGTCAGTCAGGTTGCCAAAGTGCACTATGCCGAGATCGTCGCTTCGGTCTCGTCACGCTCTGCCGGGCCTGGCACGCGCGCCAACATCGATGAATTCACCCGCACCACGGCCGCCGCGATCGAGAAGGTCGGGGGCGCCGATCAGGGCAAGGCCATCATCATCCTCAACCCGGCCGAGCCGCCGATGATCATGCGCGATACGGTCTTCACGCTTTCGGAAGGCGCGGACGAGGACGCGATCCGTGCTTCGGTGGAAGCCATGGTGAAGAAGGTGCAGGCGTACGTGCCCGGCTACCGCCTGAAGCAGCAGGTGCAGTTCGAACGCTACGGTGACAACAACAAGCTCAAGATTCCTGGGCGCGGCGAGTTCACGGGCGTGAAGACCTCGATCTTCCTCGAAGTCGAAGGCGCGGGCGATTATCTGCCCAGCTATTCCGGCAATCTCGACATCATGACGGCGGCGGCGAAGGCCACCGGTGAACTTCTGGCGCAAAAGGTTCTGGATCGGAGGGCCGCGGCATGAGCTTCGACGTGAGCAAGGACAAGCTCTACATCCAGGATGTGACACTGCGCGACGGCATGCACGCCATCCGCCATATGTATGGCGTCGATCATGTCGCCGCCATCGCCAAGGCGCTCGATCAGGCCGGGGTCGACGCGATCGAAGTGGCACATGGCGACGGTCTGTCCGGCGCCAGCTTCAACTATGGGTTCGGCGCGCATACCGATTGGGAATGGCTGGAAGCCGTTGCCGACGTGCTGGATAAGGCGGTTCTCACCACTCTCATCCTGCCTGGTGTCGGGACGGTCGAGGAATTGAAGCGGGCTTACGATCTTGGCGTGCGTTCGGTGCGAGTGGCCACGCATTGCACCGAGGCGGACGTCTCCAAGCAGCACATCGGCATCGCTCGCGATCTGGGGATGGACGTGTCGGGCTTCCTGATGATGAGCCATATGATCGAGCCCGATGCTCTCGCGCAGCAAGCGGTCCTGATGGAAAGCTATGGCGCGCAGTGCGTCTATGTCACCGACAGCGGCGGCGCGCTCGACATGGATGGCGTGCGCGAGCGGCTGCGCGCCTACGATCGCGTTCTCAAGCCCGAAACGCAGCGCGGTATGCATGCGCATCACAACCTGTCGCTTGGCGTCGCCAACTCTATGATTGCCGCGCAGGAAGGCGCGATCCGCATCGACGCGAGCCTCGCGGGCATGGGCGCCGGCGCCGGTAACGCGCCGCTCGAAGTCTTCGTCGCGGCCGCCGATCGCAAGGGCTGGAATCACGGCTGCGATGTGATGGCGCTGATGGACGCGGCGGAGGATCTCGTCCGTCCCTTGCAGGACCGGCCCGTTCGAGTCGATCGCGAGACGCTCGCGCTGGGCTATGCGGGGGTCTACTCCTCGTTCTTGCGCCATGCCGAGAAGGCGGCGGCCGATCACGGGCTCGATACCAGGGCGATCCTGGTCGAACTCGGTCGCCGCAAGATGGTCGGCGGGCAGGAGGATATGATCGTCGACGTCGCGCTCGACATGGTGAAGGCGCGCGACGCGGCCTGAGTCTGGTCTGTAAACGTATCTAGCCATGCGGTCGCCAGTGCGTTTGCTCTCCAATTGAGAGGCCGCACTGGAGAGCCGCATGTTCGAACACGAGGTTATCGCCCTGAGAGCCGAGATCGCGGGGCTGCGCGCCGAAGTGGCCGCGCTTCGCGATCGGCAGGCGATCGCGGATCTCATCGCGAATTACGGGCCCGCCGTCGATCGGGGCGACAGCGAGGGCGCGGCCGCCTTGTGGGCCTCTGACGGCAGCTATGACCTTGGCGACATGGGTGTGGCGCGGGGGCAGGACGCCATCGCTGCCCTGTTCGAAGCCGACCTCCACCAGGGGCTGATCGCCAACGGCGCTGCGCACATGCTCGGCCCACCCCGCATCGCCATAACCGGCGATCGCGCCGTCGCGGTTTGCTATTCCTGCGTCGCGCGCTGGACCGGCACGGCTTTCGAGCTTTATCGTGTGGCGGCCAATCGCTGGTCCTTGCGCCGCGACACCGAGGGATGGCGCATCATCAATCGCGAGAACCGGCTTCTGGACGGTTCGAAAGATGCGAGGGCTTTGTTAAACGCGTAGCGAAAAACGGCTAATTCTGCGGAGATTGGCGCTCTTGACCCAGATGTTTGGCGTATCTCGCTAGAAAGTTCTGGACTGAAGTCCAAAAATATATAGACCCGCCAACATAAGCCTGGGAGAGGCTATGGCAGACGCAGAACAGACATACATGACTATGCTCACCGGCCCGGGCGGGCCGTTCGAGCTTATCGATATCGTGGTCGAAGGCCATGAGATGCGGGGCCTCCGCCGCGCCGAGGCCAGTCTGACTTCGTTGTTCGACAGCTTCGCGGCTCATGCCGACAGGACGTACATCGTCGATTCCGATCAGCGCCTGACTTTTGCCGAGACGGAAGCGGCGGCCGCGCGTCTCGTGGAAACCCTTCGTGACGCTGGCGTGGGGCCGGGGGATCGGGTCGCTCTCGCCGGTGCCAATTCAGCGGCATGGATGATCGGTTTCATCGCCGCCGTGGCTTGCGGCGCGATACCGGCCCTGGTCAATAGTCGCGGCACGGCCGAGGACATCGCGGCCTCGATCGAACTCGTCGAAGCCAGCCTGGTGATCGCCGACGCGCGCCGCGCCGCGATGCTGGAAGACTGCGGCGTTCCGTGCCTGGTGCCGACACTCGATCCTTCGCCCGGTGCGCCGCCTCTGCCCCGGCCGGACGTGAGCGCGGATGATCCCGCGATGATCCTGTTTACGTCGGGTACCACGGGGCGTGCGAAGGGTGCGACGCTCAGCCACCGCGCCGCGCTGACCGGGTTGCTGCTATCGCAAATGGCGGGCGCGATGATCGCGCTGAAAATGGCTGGTCCCGCCGCCTTGGCCGCGCCTCGGCCGCAGCCTGTCAGCCTGCTTGCCTTTCCCCTGTTCCACGTAAGCGGCTGCCATTCGATTTTCCTCGCCGGGCTGGCCTCCGGCGGCAAAGTGGTGGTGCCGCCACGCTGGAATGCCTCGGATATTCTGGACCTCATCGAAAAAGAGCGGGTCAGTGCCTTTTCCGGCTCCCCGACCATGGTGTGGGACCTGATCCAGGCGCAGAAGACCTCGGGGGCGGACTTGTCGTCGCTGTTTTCGGTGTCGACGGGCGGGCAGGCACAACCGGTCAACCTGCTCCAGGCCGTGGTCGAGACCTTTCCCAACTCGGTGGTCGGCACCGGTTACGGCGCAACCGAGACGGCCGGCGCCATCGCCATGCACACGGGCCCCGATTACCTCGCGAATCCCCGCGCCGCCGGGATGGTCCTTCCGCTGGCCGAAGTGTCGATCCGCAACGCCGAGGGTACCGAGCTCGGCGCTGGCGAACCGGGCGAGATCACGGTGCGCGGGCCCATGGTGATGTCGTACTACTGGAACGATCCGGTCGCCACCAAGCGGGCGATCACCGACGGTTGGCTCCGCACCGGCGACGTCGGCGCGCTGGATGAGGAGGGCCGCCTCACGATCCTAGACCGACTGACCGACATGGTCATCTCGGGCGGCGAGAACATCTACTGCGCCGAAGTCGAAGCCGCCTTGCAGCGCCATGCCGCCGTCGTCGAAGCGGCCGCCTACGGCGTGCCGGACGATCGCATGGGCGAGCGCCTCGTCGCCGTGGTTTGCGGACAAGGCAACGCCACTATCGATCCCGCTGAACTGGAGGCCCACATCCGCGACGTGCTCGCGGATTATAAGCGTCCCACGCAGATCTTGTACCGAAACACGGGCCTCCCGCGCAATGCGCTCGGCAAGGTCGACAAGCGCGCGCTTCGCGCCGCCCACCATCAAGGAGAAGACGCCGATGCGCCCGCGTGACATCAAGGTAATCGACACGATGCTGGGCGTGCCGATGAAGGAGGACCGGTCCGACTGGTTCGACTTTTTCAAGCCGCTGCTGCGCGACCAGCAGAGCCTGCAGCAATTCTCGATGCCCGCGCAGTACATGTTCCGAAACATCCCCGCCGCCGAGGGCGTGGACGATCTGCCCGGATGGACCGTTGGCGAAATGGATCGCTTCGGCATCGAACGCGCGCTGATCGGTTACAACGAAGGGTCGCCGCTCAACGATATCGTGCGCGATCGCTTCGCGGATCGCTTCATTTTCGATATGCCGGTTGACCCCAACGGCGGCGTGGACGTGGTGCGCGCCATCCGCCGTGCCCATGCCGAGGTCGGCATCAAGGCGATCAGCGTCTTCCCCTCCGGTTGCGTGCCGCAAGTGCCGATCAACGACAAGCGGATGTGGCCGATCTACACGCTCGCCTGCGAACTCGACATCGCCGTGCTGGTCAATGTCGGCGTTCCCGGCCCGCGCGTACCGATGGCGCCCCAGCATGTCGAACTGGTCGACGAGGTCTGCTACTTCTTTCCGGAGCTGCGGTTCATCATGCGCCACGGCGCGGAGCCCTGGGAGGCTCTCGCGGTCAAGCTGATGCTGAAGTACCCGAACCTCTATTATTCGACGAGCGCGTTCGCGCCCAAGCACTATCCCAAGGCCATCATCGACTACGCGAACACGCGCGGCGCGGACAAGATCATCTATGCCGGCTATTTCCCGATGGGACTGAGCCTGGAGCGCATTTTTTCGGATCTCGATCAGGTGCCTTTCAAGGATCACGTCTGGCCGAAGTTCCTTCGCGAAAACGCCATGCGCGCGCTCAAGCTCGACTGACCGCACGGGCGGACAAGCGCCCGAATTCGTACCGACACTGACCGCCGCCGAACGGACGAAATGTCCTTCGGCGCTCCGCCGAGGCCACCGATGCAATTTGCCCTGACCGATGAGCAGACCCTTGTTGCCGACACCGCGCGCGGGGTGTTTTCCGACTTTCGGCCCGCCTTGCGCGAGACGATGGAGACGGCTGACGGCTTCGACCGGACGCAATGGCGCAGCGCGGTGAACGAGATGGGCTTCGGCAGTCTGGCCGTGCCCGAGGATCTCGGCGGATCCGGCCTTGGCATGGTGGAACTCGCGCTGGTGATGATCGAGATGGGGCGCACCTTGTGGCCTTCTCCATTCCTGCCGAGCATTGCCACGGCGCTCCCGCTTATCTTGGCGGCGGCACCTGAAACGATGGCGTCCAACTGGGTAGAAAAGCTCGCCAGTGGCGAGGCGATCGCGACCTTCCTGCACGCGCCTGTCTCGGCCCTGTCGCGCGAAGGGGAAGGCTGGCGCTTGCGAGCCGAGGGACTCGCGCCGTTCGGCCATGTCGCGGATCTGGTTGTGGTGATCGTGGAGGACCGGATCGCCGTCCTCGAACCGACTTTCGCTGGCATCACCGTTCAACGTAAGCAGACGATGGACCGCACGCGTCCGCTGGCCTCGGTCACGATCGATGCCCTGCTCGGTGCATCGCAAGTCGGCGACGTGGCGTCAGACGCCATCGCGCAGGCGCTCGATCGCGCGCGGGTGGCGTTGGCCGCTGAGAGCCTGGGCGGTGCGGATGCGGTGCTCGATCACACCGTGGACTACACCAAGCAGCGCCATCAGTTCGGCCGGCCGATCGGCAGCTTCCAGGCGCTCAAGCACCGCATGGCGGATATGATGATCGCCGCCGAAGCCGCGCGTTCCGCTGTTTACTACGCGGCCGCCGCCGCGGACGGACAGGATCCGACTTTCGCGGAAGCCGCCGCCATCGCGCATATGACCGCGATCGAGACCTATCAGGCCAATGCCGGCCATTCGATCCAGCTGCACGGCGGCATCGGCTTCACCTGGGAGCACGACGCGCACTTGTATTTCAAGCGCGCGCGCAGTGCCTCGACCTTGCTGGGTACCACCGATCAATCGCGCGACCGCCTTGCCGGGCTGGTCGGTCTGTCGGCGGAGGCGGCCTGATGCGTCTGGGATTCACGCCCGAGCAGGAAGCGTTTCGCCAGGAGGCGGCGGACTGGCTGCAAACGCAGATGGATGGCCCTTTCGCCATGCTCAAGAACCTCAAGAGCCAGAGCGCGATGCCGGCCGAACGCCGGGCCTGGGAACGCGCCTTGTACGAAGCCGGGTGGAGCGTGGTCGGCTGGCCGAAGGAACACGGCGGCCGGGGCGCGAGCCTTGCCGAACAAGTGATTTTCGCAGAGGAATATGCCCGCGCCGGGGCGCCGGGCCGGATGAGCCATATCGGCATCGAATTGGCGGGCCCCACCATGATCCATTTCGGATCGCCGGAGCAGAAAGCACGCTTTTTGCCGAAAATGGCGTCGGGCGAGGAATTCTGGGCACAAGGCTATTCCGAGCCGAACGCCGGCTCCGACCTTGGCAGTGTGCGCACGCGCGCCGAACTCGACAACGGCGAGTGGGTGGTGAACGGCCAGAAGATCTGGACCTCGCTGGCGCAATACGCCGACTGGATCTTCGTCCTCGCGCGGACCGAGCCGGGGAGCAAGGGTCCGAAGGGCCTGTCTTTCCTGCTGCTGCCGATCGATCAGCCGGGTATCACCATTCGCCCGATCCGCCAGATCAACGGCGAGGCCGAATTCAACGAGACGTTTTTCGATGACGCACGCACGGCGGAGGAAAACGTCGTCGGCGGGGTCGGCAACGGCTGGCAAGTCGCGATGGGACTGCTTGCCTTTGAGCGGGGCGTCGGGACCCTGGGCCAGCAGATGGGCTTCATCGCCGAGTACGACGCGATCGTCGCGGCGGCCAAGGCGAACGGCGCGATCGACGATCCCGACATTCGCCGCCGCCTGACCAATGCCTACGCGGGCCTGCGGATCATGCGCTATACCGCGTTGCGCACGCTGTCGGCGGCGGAAGGGCATAGCCTGTCGCGCGAGGCCATGACGCAGAAGGTCTATTGGGCGACGTGGTATCGCTCGCTGGGCGAACTGGCGATGGATGTGGCGGGGCAAGCCGGCGAAGTATCCGATGACGGCGAGGATCACCTGCCCTTCGCGCAGAACCTGTTCCTGTCGACACGGGCCTCGACGATTTACGGCGGCACCAACCAGATCCAGCGCAACCTGATCGCCGAACGCGGATTGGGCCTACCGCGCGAACCGCGCGGGGACGGAAAGACATCCTGATGAGCCAGCTACCCGACGAAGCGGACTACGTCATCATCGGGGCAGGGTCTGCCGGTTGCGTGCTGGCGAACCGGCTCAGCGCCGATCCGTCGAACCGCGTTGTCGTGCTCGAGGCGGGGGGGCAGAACGCCGGCCTGTTGGCGACGATGCCCGCCGGCATGGCGACGCTGATGCGTGGCCCGAATGCGAGCAACTGGGCCTTTTCATCCGAGCCGGTCTCGGCGCTTGGCGGCCGCAGCATGTTCGTGCCGCGTGGCAAGGGCTGGGGCGGCTCCTCCTCGATCAACGGCATGCTCTACGTTCGCGGCAATGCAGCGGACTTCAATCAATGGCGGCAGATGGGTCTGGCCGGGTGGGGCTATGACGATGTGCTGCCGTTCTTCCGGCGCATGGAGGATGGCCCCGATGGTGCGGACGCGTATCACGGCGAGGGTGGTCCGCTCCCTGTCCGCTATGGTCCGTGGGAAGAACCGATCTATCCCGCGTTCATCGAGGCCGGGCAGCAAGCCGGCTATTCGAAGAGCGAAGATTTCAACGGCGCGCGGCAGGAGGGCGTCGGGCGTTACCAGGTGAACATCGAAGGCGGACGACGCGCCGGTGCGCGCCGGGCCTTTCTGGTACCCGCGCTGAAACGCCCTAATCTGACTGCCGGAACCGATATCCACGTCACCCGGATCGTCGTCGAAGAGGGCCGTACCGTCGCGGTCGAATATGCTCGGGGGCGGGGGCGTGCGCCGGGCCGCATCACCGCGCGCCGGGAGATCATCGTGGCGGCGGGCACGATGCAATCGCCGCACATCCTTGGCCTTTCGGGCATCGGCGATGCGGACCGGCTGCGCGAGCTCGGCTTGCCGGTTGTCAGCGCGCTGACGGGTGTCGGCCGCAACTTGCAGGATCACGTCGATGCGGCGGTGACCTATCGTTCGCGTTTGCCCTTGCTGTGGTCGCGCACGAAGGGCTGGCGCGCCGCGCTGATAGGCCTGCGCTATCTGCTGCGTCGCGATGGCCTGGGCACGAGCAATTCGCTCGAAGCGGGCGGCTTCGTTCGGACCCGACCCGAACTCGATCGTCCTGATGTGCAAATTCAATTCATCCCCGGCGCCATGGCCAATCATGGACAAAAGGGGATGCAGCCTTTCGACGGTTTTTCGGTCGACATGATCGCGCTGCACCCCGAAAGCCGGGGCGAGGTGTCGCTGCGATCGGCGGATCCGTTCGACGCGCCGCGTATCGATCCCAATCATCTCGCCACGCCCGGCGACGTGGCGACGTTGCGTGCAGCGATCCGGATCGCACGCCGCATCGGCGAGCAGCCCGCGCTATCCCCCTGGCGCATCGCCGAGGACGAACCGGGCGCGGACGTGGTCAGCGACGCTGCGATCGACGATTGGCTTCGCGATCATGCGGCCACGATTTTTCATCCCGTCGGCACATGCCGGATGGGCACGAAGGACGATCCCGGCGCGGTCGTCGATGAACGCTTGCGTGTGCGTGGCGTGGAAGGGCTGCGCGTGGTCGATGCCTCGGTGATGCCCACCATCGTGACGGGCAACACCAACGCGGCTACGATGATGATCGCGGAAAAAGCCTCGGACATGATCCTTGGCCATTCCCGCCCTGCACAGTAACCTGGACTGAAATCGGCCAAATCCTTGCAACGACAAGGATTCGCAAAAAAGCCGAGTGAGAGGAAACCATGGCTGGAACGCTCAACAACGCGGAGCTGAGAACCGACCACGCTCGTGTCCGTGTCTATACCTATCGCTATGATACGCCGTCGCGCCAGTCCCGCTCGCCCAATCAGGACGTTCTGGCGCTGTTTCGGGATCAGGCACGCACGGCCTCCGCGTTCTTTCGAACCGGTGAAACCACCAGTCGCATGTTTCCCTTGGGCGGAATGATGATCGTGCCGGCAGGGGTGGAAATTGATGCGGTCGGTCCCGGCGGGGACAGGCGCCTGGCGTCCTGCACGATGGCGGGGGGCATACTCCCCGAGGAATTCGATCGGTGCAGTCAGGCGGATCTGGCCACATGCGGTGACATTCGCGATCCCAATGTGCGCGGCGCCATGCAGCGTATGGCGGCCGAAGCGATCCAGCCCGGTTTCGGCGCCGATGTCCTCGTTGATGCGCTTTCGGCCGCGTTGAAGGTGGACCTGGCCCGCTATTTCGCCCGCAGCCGACCAGAGCAGCCGTCCCACGCCGGGGTACTCGCCCCATGGCAATTGCGCCGCCTGGAAGAATACGTTCACGCGACCAATGCGGGCGGTATGCGCATTGCCGACCTTGCGAGCCTCGTCGACATCAGCCCCAGCCATCTTGCGCGCACGTTCAAGAAGACCACGGGCCGGACGGTCCATCAATTCGTCGAGGAAGCGCGCATCGCTCGTGCGGCGGCCTTGCTCAGCGACACGACGATCCCTCTCAAGCAGATTGCCGCGCAAGTGGGCTTCGGCACCCCCAGCAGTTTCTCGCAAGCCTTCCGCCGCGCCACCGGCGTTGCCCCCGGGCAGTTCCGGGACGAGGGTCGCACGCTGAATTAGCGACAGAGAATTCTTCCCGGCGCCTGGCGGGTTGCGCATTATGCGTTCCGCAAAGCTGATGATTCGCCGTGGATCTGCAATTAAGTCTTGCTAAGAGGATGGAATTGCGCAGCATGTTCGTCTCTAGGTTTGGCAAATCATGCCGATGATGCTCCGTTTTGAACAGTCATGGAGGTTTTTGACAATCCGCTGATCCGCGCGGCCGCTAAAATGTTTCTAAAGTGCCTTCACGAGATAAAACATGGAGGTGAGGGTGAAAGCTCTGCGAGGTATTCTTGCGGCCGGGGCCGCGTCGTGGATTCTGGGAGGAACCGCGATCGCGCAGACGGCCGGTGATGCCGAAACTCAAGGACAATCCGAACAGACCCTGCCCACGCAGCCGGCGGGCAACGCGGGTTTGCAGGATATTGTCGTCACGGCCGAAAAGCGCCAGGAATCGCTGCAGCGCACGCCGCTCGCGATCAGCGCGGTCAGCTCGGAGTTGATCGCGGCGCGCAATATCACGACCGCCGCGCAGCTTGGTGCAATCGCGCCGAACATCACAACCACGCAAGGTCCAAACTCGTCCTCGCATCTCATCGTGCACATTCGCGGTATCGGCGAATCCGAGCCGATCCTGACGTCCGATCCGCCGGTCAGCATTTATGTCGATGGCATTGTCGTGGGTCGCTCTACGGGCGCGATCTTCGATGTCGTCGATCTGGAACGGATCGAGGTGCTGCGCGGTCCGCAAGGCACGCTCTATGGCCGCAACACCACGGGCGGCGCGGTCAACTTCATCACGCGCAAGCCGAGCGAGGATTTCGGCGTTCGCCTGATGGCGGGTTACGGCAATTACAATGCGCTGCAGACCCGGGTGAGCCTCGATACCGGTGCCTTCGGCGACAGCGGCTTCAAGGCGACCTTGTCCTACATGCACAAGGAGCGCGACGGCTATGTCGACAGTTTGCTCCAGAAGGACAGTAAGGACCCGGGCGCTTACAACAACGAAGCGTTCCGCGTGGCCCTTGCCTACGACAAGGACGGTCCGTTCCGCGCCAATTACGCCTTCGACTGGACGGAAGCAAAAGCCGTCTCTCCCGCCAGCCAGCTAGCTGCGGCAAACCCCAACCAACTGGCCTATTTCAGCCGGTCGCCCAACTTCGGGGGGACGGAACTAATCGGCCCCTCGCTGACGCGGCTTTCAACGATTCGGTCCGAAGGCACGTTTACTCTGGACAAGACCCAGTCGCATTCGTTGACGCTGGAAGCAGACCTCACCGACGATATCACGCTGCGTTCGCTGACGGGCTTGCGCAAATGGCGCGGCGACACGGCGAATACGGACATCGACGGCAATGCGGGATTGCGGGGACTCGTCGTCAGCCCGCCGCCTCCTGGAGTGGCGCCAGTCTCGTTTTTCGGCGCCGAGAAGTTCGACAAACAGCGCCAGTTTTCGCAAGAGCTGAACCTTCTCGGCACAGTCGGCGCGGTCGATTTCCTGCTTGGCGGTTTCTACTTCCGGGAGCGCGCGCGCGAGGATAACCCGCAGTTCTACACCTTCGTGATCGCCAATCCGCAGCTTCCGGGCGGTGTGGGGGGCGTCAACCTGACTAATCGCCTCATCTATCGTACGAAGAACGTGTCGAAGGCCGTCTTTGGGCAGGTCACCTGGCATGTCGACGACAAGCTGAGCCTGACCGGCGGCTTGCGGTACACGGCGGACGAAAAGGAACTGGATCAGTCTTCGCCAGCCAGTCTGGTGCGAAACCTGAACCGCAAGTTCGACAAGCTGAATTACGCGGCCACCGTGCAGTATCAGGCGACGCCGGAGTTCATGGTCTATGCCCGCACGGCATCGGGCTACAAGGCGGGCGGCTTCAATGCCCGGTCGGCCAACGACGGGTATGATCCGGAAAGCGTTACCAATTACGAGATCGGCGCGAAGGCGGATATGTTCGACCGCCGTCTGCGGGTCAACGGGACCTTGTTCTACGCCAAGCTGGACGACAAGCAGCTCAATCAGTTCACCGCCAACAGCGGCGGCGCCGCCAGTATCACGGTGAACGCGGGCAGCGCTGAGTTCAAGGGTGTGGAATTGGAAGTCGAGGCGCTGCCGATCGACGCGCTGCGCCTGAACGCGTCATTCGGCTATACCGATCGCAGCTTCAAGACCTTCAACATCCTCGACCCGGCCACCAACCAGATCGTGGATATCGCCGACGAAGCGCAATTCAGCTATTCCGCGAGCACCACTTTCACGGGCGGCGCACAGTACACCATCGGCGAGATGTTCGGCGGGCAACTGTCCGCTCGCGTGGATTACACGTATCGCAGCCGGCTCTATTTCAACGTCGCGCCCCGCTTCGCCCCGTTCGATGACGTAATCAGCGCGCCGGGCGTCGGACTGCTTGATGGTCGCATCGCGCTCAGCAAAGTCGATATCGGCGGGAGCAATGCGGAATTCGCGATCTGGGGCCGCAACCTGACGGACGAAGAATACCGCATTTCGGGTATCGACTTCGGCTCGCTGGGCTTCGCGACCAATACCTATGGTTTGCCTCGCACGTACGGCGCGGAAATTCGGATGGAGTTCTGATTTGGTGACAGGCGAACGTGTCATCCGCATCGGCGGCGGGTCCGCCTACTTCGCCGACAGCGCGCTGGGTGTGCCCCAGCTGCTGGCGGCGGGCGGGCTCGACTACCTGGTGTTCGATTACCTCGCCGAAGCAAGCATGGGCATGTTCGGGCGTCAGCGGCGCGCGGACCCGCCCGTGCTCTACCCACAGGACTTCCTGACGGTTCATGTCGGGCCTCACCTGCATGAAATCGCGCGGCAGAAGATTCGTGTGATCGCCAATGCCGGCGCGCTCGATCCGATCGGATTGGCAAAGGCCGTCGAAGCGAGGATCGCGTCCGAGGGGCTTTCGCTCAAGGTCGCGGCGGTCACGGGTGACGAACTGATTGACCGTGTCGACCAGCTGCGCGAACGCGGCGTGACCGACATGTTCACGGGCGCGTCGCTTCCCGACAAGGTGCTGACGTGTAACGCCTATCTGGGCGCTTTTCCGATAGCCGAAGCGCTCGCCGCCGGCGCCGATATCGTCATCACCGGGCGCGTGGTGGACAGCGCGATCGTGCTCGGCGCCCTGGTGCACGAATTCGGCTGGAAGGCCGACGATCATGATTTGCTCGCGGCGGGAACGCTTGCGGGCCACTTGCTCGAATGCAGCACCCAGATCACCGGCGGCACGTTTACCGACTGGCGCGACGTGCAGGGCTGGGAACAGATCGGCTTTCCGATCGGCGAATGCCGCGCGGACGGCAGCGTCGTCATCACCAAGCCCGTCGGCAGCGGCGGGCTTGTCTCGGTGGGCACGGTCTCGGAGCAGCTGCTCTACGAAGTGAGCGATCCCGCCGACTACGTCGTCGCCGATGTCTCCTGCGACTTCAGCGACGTCTCCGTGGTCCAGGAAGGACCCGACCGGGTGCGCGTCACCGGAGCGAAGGGCCGGCCGCCTACGCCCTTCCTGAAAGCCAGCATCACGTACGATCAGGGCTGGCGGACGGTCGCCTATCAGCCGATCGTGGGCGAGGAGGCGGGGGCCAAGGCCAGGCGTCAGGGCGAGGCGCTGTTCACGCGCGCGAAGGCGTTGCTGCGTGGACGCAACATGGCCGAATTCACGGACACCGCGTTCACGGTGATTGGCGAGGAGGCTAGCTTCGGACCGCATGCCCGGATCAGCGGCGCGCGCGAAGTGATCCTGAAGATGACCGCCGATCACCCGACCATGGAAGGCGCAGGCCTGTTCGCGCGCGAGCAGGCCTCGGGCATCACCACGATGTCTGTGGGCACCGGCGTTAACCTCGCGACGAGCGTCCTGCCGCTCACTGGCATTTTCGGCTTCTTGCTGCCGCGCGAGGAAGCCCCGGCGACCGTGACGATGGGCGACAAGAGCTGGACGGTCGACCCACGATCCGGCCTGAGCACGTCACCCGAAGCATCCCCCGTTCCCGATCAACCGGACGCGGACGAAGACCTGATAGAGATCGACGTCGTCCGCCTCGCCTGGTTGCGCAGCGGCGACAAGGGCAGCCTGTTCAATGTCGCGGTGATCGCGCGCGAGCCGGAGTTCCTGCCCTGGATCGCCGCCGCGATGACACCGCAAGCCGTCGCGGCCTGGTACGCGCATCTCAGTTCCGACGGGTCGCCGCTGCCGGTCGAGCGCTTTTATGCGCCGGGCTTCAACGCGCTGAACTTCGTCGTGCGCAATTCGCTCGATGGCGGCATCCTGAGCGGCAAGGGGCTCGACCCCGCCGCCAAGGGCATGGGCCAGATGATCGCGCGGTTCCCGGTGAGCGTGCCCGTATCCCTCGCCGAAGCGCTTGAGGAAAAGGTGCGGCAGCCATGAGCGATGCAGATATGCAAAACCTGAACGAGGAGGCCGCCGGTAATGCTTCGACCGCGCCCGAAGCCATTGTCGGTTACGTGGGGGCGGGCGGGGTTCAGCTTGTCGCCACTCGCTATGGCCCCGATGACGGTGCCCCAATCCTGCTGCTTCATGGCGGCGGACAGACCCGCGGGTCCTGGCGCGTCTCGGCGCGCCGCATGGCGGAGCAAGGCTTCGCGGTGACGGCGCTCGACATGCGCGGGCACGGCGACAGCGACTGGACGCCGGGCGGCGGCTATACGATGGACTTGTTCGCCGACGACGTTCGCGCGGTGATCGCGGAATTCGATCGGCCACCCCTGGTCGGCGGGGCTTCGCTGGGCGGTCTCGCCTCACTACTGGCGCTGGGGGAAGCGCCCCAAGCCAAAGTGGCGGGACTAGTGCTGGTGGACATCGTTCCCTGGATCGAGCCGAGCGGCGGCGAACAAGTCGTGGGCTTCATGCGCGGCACGTCCGACGGGTTCGATACGCTGGAGGAAGCCGCCGACGCGATCGCCGATTATCTGCCGCATCGCCCCCGCCCCGAACGGCTCGACGGCTTGTCTCGCAACTTGCGGCAGAGAGCGGACGGGCGATGGTATTGGCACTGGGATCCCAGTTTCGTGCGCCCCCAGGAAGGCTGGGATCTCGATCGCATGAACGAGCGGCTTTCCAACGCGGCTCGCGCGATCGACGCGCCGATGCTGCTGCTGCACGGCACCAAGAGCGAGATCGTGACCGCCGATGGCGCCGAGCGCTTCGCGAAGATCCTGCCCAAGGCGGACGTGATCCCGATTGAGGGCGCGCATCACATGGTGGCGGGCGATGACAACGATGCCTTCATCGATGCGATGCTCCCCTTCCTGAAGAGGAACGCGGCATGACCAAGACATTTGAAGCGCCCCCCCGTGAAGTGTCCATGCAGCGCCTGATGCGCGGGTATCAGCGTGTCGCCGATTTTGCGCGGGACATGCCCTATACGGTGGCGGACAGGCTGGAAGAGCGCGCCGCCGATGCGGCAGACGAAGCGTTTATCCTGTTTGAAGAGCAGCGCATCACCTTTGCCGAGATGAACGCGCGCGCCAATCGGGTCGCGAATGCCGCGCTTGAGGCGGGGTTTAAGAAGGGCGATGTCGTCGCGCTGCTGATGCTCAATCGACCCGAGTACGTCATGATCTGGCTCGGCCTCGCCAAGGCGGGGATCGTCACCGCGCTGATCAACACCACCGCCACGGGCGATGTTCTCGCTCACGCCTTGCGGCAAGTCGAGGCGCGAGGCCTGATCGTTGGCTCGGAACTGGCCGAGGCGGTGGAGACGCTGTCGTCCGAGGCTTTGCCTGCGATGGTCTGGGAGCAATCGGAGACGGGCGCGGATCGTTCGTCGCTCGGCTTCAGGGATTTCGACGCGGCTATGGCGGCGGCGTCCGATGCCGATCCGGACAAGGGCTTGCGTGACGGGCTGACGATGTCGGATACGCTGTATCTGATCTTCACCTCCGGAACGACCGGTCTGCCAAAGGCCGCGAAAATGAGCCACATGCGCTTCATCAACGCGGGCGAGATGATGGCCGGGCTGATGCAGTTCGGCGAGGGCGACACCTTCTACTGCATGCTGCCGCTTTATCACGGCGCGGGCGGGATGGTGGTTCCGTCCGTATCTCTGGCGACTGGTCGGCCCTTCGTGTTGCGGCGCAAGTTCAGCCGAAGCGGCTTCTGGCCCGACGTGCGCCGGCACACGATCACGGCAACCTACTACATCGGCGAGATCGTGCGTTACCTGTTGGCGTCCGAACCTTCATCCGACGATCGCGATCATAGCCTGCGGGTGATGTGCGGCGCGGGCATGAAGCCCGACGTCTGGACCGCGTTCCAGGACCGCTTCGGTATTGAGGACATTTACGAGGGGCTCGGCTCGACCGAGGCCAACTTCGGGATCACCAATGCCGATAACCGCATCGGATCGGTTGGAAGGTTGCCCTATCCGGAACACAGCAACATCCGCATCCTCAAATACGACGTCGAAACCGGCGAACACGTGCGCGATGCCGAGGGCAATTATGTCCTGGCAGGACCCCATGAAGTGGGCGAGCTCGTGGCCGAAGTGCTCGACGGGACCGGCGTTGCCGGCTTTTTCGAAGGCTACACCTCGCGCGAGGCGACCGAAGCGAAGCTGATGCGCGACCTGTTTCGCCCGGGTGACCGCTATTTCCGTTCGGGCGATCTCGTGCGCTTCGACGAGGACGATTACTTCTTCTTCGTCGACCGCGTTGGCGACACATTCCGCTGGAAAAGCGAGAACGTCTCGACGGCCGAAGTCGAGACCGTCCTGTCCGGCTACAAGGGACCGTCCGTCGTCAATGTCTACGGTGTCACCATTCCGAATGCGGAAGGCCGCGCCGGAATGGTCGCGCTGACATACCCGGAAGGGGTGAGCTTCGAGCCAGACAGCTTCTACGCCTATGCGCAGGACCATCTGGCGCATTACGCGGTGCCGGTTTTCGTGCGGCTGACCGAAGGCGCGGATATGACTTCCACGTTCAAGCTGCGCAAGGTGCAGCTGCAGCGCGAGGGTTACGATCCCGGCGCGGTAGACCAGGACCCCCTCTACGTCGCCGATCCCGATGCGGGCCGTTACGTGCCGCTTACCGCCGAGGCGCTCGATCGCCTTGGCATTCCCCCGATGGAGACAACGCATGCACGTTGATTTCACAGAAGACCAAAAGGCAATCCGGGCGGAGTTTCGAGCTTACCTCGCCAAACTGATGACACCGGAAGTGCGCGCGGCGACGGTCAGCGTCGAAAGCGGCGAAACCTATCGTCAGGTCATCCGCCAGATGGGCGAGGATGGCTGGCTGACCCCCGGCTGGCCCGAGGCTTACGGGGGGAGGGGGCTCGACTCCCTCACGCAGAAGATTCTGCTCGAGGAACTGGTGCTCGCAGAAGCGCCGTTCCCCTTCGTGACCGTGAACACCGTTGGGCCGGCCCTGATGCGGCTTGGCACCGAGAAGCAGAAGGCGGAGATCCTGCCGCGCATCGCCACGGGCGAACTGATCTTCGCGATCGGCTATTCCGAGCCGAGCGCCGGGACCGACCTTGCCAGCCTCAAGACGCGCGCGGTCCGCGAGGGCGATGAGTACGTCGTCAACGGCCAGAAGATCTTCACCAGTGGTGCGGAGGGCGCGGACTACGTGTTCCTCGCCGTCAGGACTGATCCCGAAGCTCCGCCGCACAAGGGCATCACCATCCTGATGATGGACACGAAGCTGCCCGGCTTTTCGGTTTCGCCGATCTGGACGGTTGGCGGGGTGCGCACCAACATCACCTATTACGAAGACGTGCGCGTGCCGGCCGACATGGTGATCGGCGAAGTGAACGCGGGATGGCGCCTGATCGCCGAGCAGCTCAATCACGAGCGCATCGGCCTTGCCGCGCTGACCTATGGCGCCAACGGCTGCTTCGATCAGGTGGTCGAATGGGCGGGCCAGGTCGAGACGGGCGAGGGCGCGCGGCTCCTCGACGTATCGTGGGTGCAATCGTCGCTGGGCGAGGCTTACGCGCTGCTGCGCGCCATCGATGTGATGGGCAACCGTGTCGCCGCGCAAGTCGCGGAAGGTTCGACGCGGGCAGACCTCGCGAGCGGGCTCAAGGTCTTCGGGACCGAGGGCGTCATCAAGGTCATGCGCCTACTGCTCGACGTGATCGGATCGGCGGGGCTCGTCACGGCGGGCTCGCCGGGGGCCGTGCTGAAAGGCCGGATCGAGCGCGAATACCGCAAGTGTCAGATCAACACGTTCGGCGGCGGAACCGCCGAAGTACTGCGCGACATGGTGGCGCAAGTGGGCCTCGGTATGCCGCGAGGAGCACGCTGATGGAAACCCTGCTCGACAAGGCTCGCGCCTGGGTCGGAAAGGCCGCGAATGCGCCGACGACCGCGCGCGACCCGGTGAACCTGCCCATGATCCGCCGCTGGTGCGAGGCCATGGGCGATACCAATCCGATCTACACCGATGAAGCGGCCGCGAAGGCCGCCGGTCATCCCGGCATCGTTGCCCCGCCGGCGATGCTCGATGTCTGGACGATGGCGCCGTATCGGCCCGGCGGCCGGACCGCCGAACAAGGCTTCGAGGTGCTCAATCTGTTCGATGAGGCGGGCTATGGCGGCGTCGTCGCCACCAACGTGACGCAGGAATACGGCCGGTACCTGCGGCTCGGCGATCTCGTCACGATGTCGACGTTGGTTTCCGACGTGTCCGACGAGAAGAAGACCGGTCTCGGCACCGGACATTTCGTGACGCTTGCCTACGAATTCACCAACCAGGACGGCGAGTTCCTGGGCCGCGAGACGTTCCGCGTGCTGAAGTTCAAGCCGAACATTCCTGACACGAAGCCTCAATCGGACACGAAAGAGAAGTCGGACGGCACGCCCGAATTCCCGCACCCGCGCCCCGCGATCACGCATGACAACGCGTTCTACTGGGAAGGGCTGAACCAGCGCAAACTGCTGTTCCAATCCTGCGAGGGCCGCCTGCGGCATCCGCCCGGGCCGATGGACCCGGTCAGCGGATCGCTCGACTTCGAGATCGTCGAGGCAAGCGGGCGCGGCACGATTCACAGCTTCGTGGTCATGCATCAGCCGCGCTTGCCGGGCTTCGAGTACCCCCTGCCGGTGGTCCTCGTCGAGCTGGAAGAAGGGGTGCGCATCGTTGCCAACATGATCGATGCCAAGCCCGAAGACGTCGAGATCGGACGCGCCGTCATGGCGGATTTCGTCGAGGTCGAGCCAGATTACGTCCTTCCCGCCTTCCGCTTCGCCTGAGGCCCCCTTTACCTGAGAACTGAACATGGATTTTTCCCTTTCCGACGATCAGCGCGAACTGCGTGATCTGGCCGCCCGCATCCTTGGCGATGCGATCACCGATGAAAGCCTGCGCGACTTCGCCGATAGCGATGCCGCCTACGATGAGGCGCTGTGGAAGACGCTCGCCGAGGCGGGGCTGCTCGCGATGGCGATCTCCGAAGACAGGGGCGGGCTTGGTCTCGGAATGATCGAACTCGGGCTTCTGCTCGAGGAGCAGGGGCGCACGCTCGCGCCGCTGCCGATCGTGCCCACGATCGCCATGGCGGCGATGACCCTTGATCGCGACGGCACGGACGCTCAGCGCGAATGGCTGCCCAAGGTGACCGGCGGCGAGGCCATCCTCGCCGTTGCCCTGGAAGAAATCGGCGGTATCGATGCGGCGGCCCCCGCGCTCAAGGCAGAACCCGATGGCAACGGTTGGCGGCTCACGGGCACCAAGATCGCGGTCTCTTATGGGGCCGAGGCCGCCGCGCTGCTGGTGACGGCGGCGACACCGCAAGGCCCGGCGCTGTTCCTGGTCGACCCGCGGACGTCCGGAGTCGAGATCGAGGCGCAAACCTCCACCAGCGGTGAGCCGCAGGCGCGCATCACTTTTGACGCCGTGCAACTTGGCGGCGACGATGTGATCGGCAGCATCGAGGACGGAACGCGCATCGTGCGCGCGCTCGTCGATCGTGGACAAGTCGCCCTTGCGCAGCGGCAAGTGGGCGTCGCGGCCGAAGCCCTGCGGCGAACGGCGGAATATTCCAGCGGTCGCACACAGTTCGGCAAGCCGCTCGGATCGTTTCAGGCCGTGCAGCAGCGCGCCGCCGACGGTTTCATCGATATCGAGGCGATGCGCTCGACCGCGATGCTGGCGGCATGGTCGTTGGACGAGGGCCGCGCGCAAAGCGCCGACATCGCCACGGCGAAGTACTGGGCCGCGATCGGCGGCCACCGGGTGGTGCACACGGCGCAGCATCTGCACGGCGGCATGGGGGCGGATATCACGTATCCCATTCATCGCTACTTCCTGACGGCGACCCAGATCGGCGCGGCGCTGGGCGGTTCCGCCCCGATGCTGGCCCGGATCGGCCGCGAAGTCGCCGCCGGCGCCACCGCGCCGCTTGCTTGAGGGATCCGACATGACCATCACCGACATTCAGGCCGGCCAATCCTTGCCCGAACTCGCCGTTCCCATCACGGCCAGCGCGATCGTCGCGGGCGCGATTGCGACCGACGATTTCGAGGACGTGCATCACGACAAGGCCGCCGCGCAAGGCAAAGGCGTGCCCGATATCTTCATGAACATCCTGACGACCAATGGCTTCGTCCAGCGCTACGTCAGCGACTGGTGCGGCAGCGCGGCGCGGATCGCGGCGGTCGACATCAAGCTCGGCGCGCCGAACTTCGTCGGCGATACGATGACGTTTACCGGAGAAGTCGCCCAGGTCGAAGGCAGCCGTGTCGCCGTGAAGGTACGCGGGCGCAACCGCATCGGTGATCACGTCGTGGCGACCGTCAATCTTGACTTCGGGAGCGCGCAATGACTGGCACTTTGGCAAACAAGGCCGCGATCGTCGGGATCGGCGCCACCGAGTTCTCGAAGGAAAGCGGCCGCTCGGAATTGCGCCTGGCGGTCGAAGCGATCACCGCCGCGCTCGAGGACGCGGGGATCGATCGTTCGGAGGTGGACGGGCTGTGCACCTACACGATGGACAACAACCCGGAGATCGAAGTCTTCCGGAACATCGGCGGCAAGCAGCTCAAGTTCTTCAGCCGCATTCACTACGGTGGCGGCGCCGCGTGCGCGCCCGTGATGCAGGCGGCGATGGCGGTGGCCACCGGCGTCGCGGACGTGGTGGTGTGCTATCGCGCGATGAACGAGCGCTCGCAGTATCGCTTCGGTTCCGGTTACACGCCGCCGCCGGTCCCGAACGCGGAGTCGGCGCATTACGGGTACTATGTCCCGTTCGGTCTGGTATCGCCTGCATCGTGGGTTGCGATGGCCGCTCAGCGATACATGCATGAAACGGGCGCTACGTCCGAGGATTTCGGACGCGTGGCGGTTGCCTGCCGCCGGCATGCCGCGACGAACCCGTATGCCTGGTTCTACCAGAAGCCGATCACGCTGGACGATCATCAGGCCTCGCGCTGGATCGTCGAGCCGCTGCATCTGCTCGATTGCTGCCAGGAATCCGATGGGGCGCAAGCCCTGGTCGTGACGAGCGTGGAGCGCGCCAAGTCGCTTCGCCAAACCCCCGCGATCATCCGCGCCGCGGCGCAAGGCGCGGCCGACGATCAGCAGATGATGACCAGCTATTACCGGCCCGATATCTCGCGCCTGTCCGAAATGGATCTGGTTGCCCAGCAGCTTTACGATCAGGCCGGCATCGGGCCAGACGCGATCCGCACCGCCGTGCTGTACGATCACTTCTCGCCCTTCGTACTGCCGCAGATCGAGGCGTTCGGCTTCGCCAAACCGGGCCAGGCCAAGGACTTCATCCGCGAGGAAGGCATCGAACTGGGCGGGCGCCTGCCCGTCAATACCAATGGCGGCCAGCTCGGCGAAGCCTATATCCACGGCATGAACGGCATTGCCGAAGGCGTGCGGCAAGTGCGCGGCACTTCGGTGAATCAGGTGAAGGGCGATGGCCATGTGCTCGTAACGGCGGGGACGGGCGTTCCCACCAGCGGGCTGATCCTGGGCAATGCCTGATCGCCATTATGACAATCGACAAGGCATGAAGGGAAGGGGTTAGACCATGGACGACACGCCCTATCTGATGCGGGGGCTACAGCCCGTCAGCACCGAGAGCAGCACGCTGATCAGCTCATCGGATTTTCTGAACGAGCCCCGGTTGCGCGACTGGGTGGCCACGCACTTCTTGCGCCGCAGCGGCAAGGATACCCCGACCACGTCGGATGCCTACAAGCTTCACCTGATCCTCAAAGAGGTTCAGGATCAGGACCGGATCGAAGAGCTCTTCACCGAGGAGCGCAAGCACAATTCCGAACTCGATACATGGATGAGCGAAGGGTTCGTATCCACGTTCACGCCGGACAATCTTCTGGAGAACCCGCCGGGCTCGCTCGGCTACATCTTCGGGCGTTATCTGACGGACAACAATTTCCAAGTGGACATCGTCCCGCGTTTCGAACCCAAGACGCAGTTTGAATACTATGCGCTGCGCAGCGGACAGACGCACGACCTCGAACATATCGTTTGTGGCGGCGGGTTCGACATTCTGGGCGAGCTGGTTCCCTATTACATGCGCCTCAGCAACGTTCCGCGTTTCCTGAGCCCCGAACTCGCCGGATCGGTCAACGCGATGCAATTGCTCGGCTCGACCCGCATTATGATGCGCACGGGCCTGCATTACCCGCAGTCCTACCCGATGGCTTTGCGCGCGGCGCAGTGCGGCATGAGAGTGGGGCAGGAATCCGGCCCGATCTTCATGGCGCGGTACGAGGATGTGTTTCACCTGCCCATTCCCGAAGCGCGCGAGGCGCTCGGGATCCGGGGCGCGGTCGATCTGGATTCACGTGAAGCTTCGCTCGCCTGGCACGAATATCACTGATCGGTCGGCGTGGCGGCTCGGATCCGCGCGGACGGAGGTTCATCACGGCATGTAGAGCTGCACGGCCTTGCCGCCATCGACGGGTAGGGCCACGCCGGTGATGTAGCTGGCATCGTCGGACAGCAGAAAGGTGATCGCCGCGGCAAGCTCGTTCGGTTGGCCGGAACGCTTCATCGGAATGGCGGCGGTCGTGGCATCGGCCGTGTCCGGCGTCATCTCCTGATAGGCTAGGGTTGCCGGCGTGGCGACTTGTCCCGGCACGATCGTGTTGACGCGCACGTTGTGCGGCGCGCCCTCCATCGCCGCGACAGCGGTGAAGTGGATGAGGGCCGCCTTCGACGCCGAATAACTGGCCATCCCGGACAGGGCCCGCAGCCCCGTGGTGGAGGAAATGTTCACGATCGCGCCCGAGCCTTGGGGGATCATCACGCGCATCGCTTCGCGCGTGCCGATAAAGACCGCGTCGGCATTGACCGCAAAGTCCTCGCGCCAGTCGTCGAGTGTGGCATCCAGCAGCGGCCCGTAATGGACCGACATGGCATTGTTCACCAGAATATCGAGCCGACCGTGTCGCTCGGCCACATCGCCAATCATGGCCGCGAACGCTTCCGCATCGCTGACATCGAGGACCTGCGTTTCGACCGAGCCGCCGGAAGCCTCGATCGCGGCCTGCGTCTCGGCCAGTCGATCCGCCCGTCTCGCGCAGATCACGACATGCGCCCCTTCGCTGCAGAGTCTCTCTACGGTCGCTCGCCCGATGCCGTCGCTGCCACCCGTGACGATGGCAACTTTGCCCTTGAACCGTTCCACGGCACATCCCCTGATGTATTATACTCTAGTCTATACATATACTCTGATGCAGAACGATCGGGTAGATCAAAAACAAGCGAGGGGAGTTTCGATGGCAGGATCAGTCGATGAGGGTGCACCGCATTTGCCGCCCATGAACTTGTCGCGGCGCGAGGTTGTCGCAGGCGTGGTGGCGACCGCTGCAGGGGCCTCGCTGGCAGGTCGGGCGAGCGCAGCCGCTGCGCCTTCGAGCGTTCTGGAGGAGCACGACGCTCTTGGGCTGGCGCGGCTGGTGGCGCGCAAGCAGGTCACGGCTGCAGAGCTTCTGGATATGGCGATCGTCCGGGCGGAAGCCTTGAACCCGGCCTACAACTTCCTGGCGCGAAAACACTACGACTATGCGCGCAAGGCCATTGCCCGCGGTTTGCCAGAAGGCCCATTCACAGGGGTGCCCTGGCTGATCAAGGATCTGAGTACGTACATCGCAGGCGAAGTGACCGGGCAGGGCAGCAGATACTACAAGGATGCCAGAGCGACCGTCACTTCGGAGCTGGTCCGCCGCCATGAACGGGCTGGCCTCGTCATCTTCGGAAAGACCACCACGCCCGAGTTCGGACTGACGCCGACAACCGAATCGGCGGCGACCGGCGCCACGCGAAATCCCTGGGATCCTTCGCGCACCAGCGGTGGTTCGAGCGGCGGCGCGGCGGTTGCGGTGGCGGCGGGGGTCATCCCCGCCGCGCATGCCACCGACGGTGGCGGGTCTATCCGAATCCCCGCGTCTTGCTGCGGCTTGTTCGGCCTGAAGCCCAGTCGCGGCCGCGTGCCCATGGGCCCGCTGCGCACCGAAGGCTGGGGAGGAATGTCAGTCGCTCATGCCATCACCCGCAGCGTGCGGGACAGCGCTGCAATTCTCGATGCGACCCATGGCATCGAACCCGGCTCGCGTTATGGCGCGCCCTCTCCCGAGCGGCCGTTTCTGGACGAGGTGCGCACAAATCCCGGCAAGCTGCGCATCGCGCTAAGCGTCACGCCGATGGCGGGTACGCCGGTCGATCCAGAGGTCGTAGCGGCAGTGCAGGCCGCCGCGCGGCTGTGCGAAAGTCTCGGTCATCATGTGGAGGAGGCCGCTCCTCAGCTGGACGCGGGCAAGCTCGGGAGAGCCAGCTTCGCCATCGTCTCGTCGTCACTCGCCGCAGACCTTCAGGCCCGCGAGACGGCGACGGGCATCGCCCCCGGCCTCGACGGTCTCGAGCCGGTGACGCTCGCTTATTACACCATGGGTCTCAAGACGACCGGCGTCGAATATGCCCGCGCCAACAATGATTTGCAGGAAGCGGCCGTCACCATGGCGCAATTCATGGAGCGGTACGATGTCTTGCTGACTCCCACTCTGGCGTCGCCGCCCTTGCCGCTGGGGGTTCTCGGCCTCTCGCCCGCACAGATGAGCGACTACTTCACGGCCGTTTCGGCTTTCACACCCTTCACCGGAATCATGAATTACACGGGACAGCCCAGCATGTCTGTGCCGCTCGCCACTTCGCGAAGCGGGCTGCCGATCGGCGTGATGTTTTCGGGGCGCTATGGCGAGGAGGCACTCCTCTTTCGCCTTGCCGGGCAACTGGAGCAAGCCGCGCCCTGGGCGGCGCGGCGACCCGACGTCTGACGGAGCCGAACGGCGCTGGCGCCAGCGCATCTCTATACGGGCGCTCGGCCATGCATTATCGGACGGGCAATCTTGCAGCGAGACAGAGACCACGTGAACCAGCAGGCAACGCAATCCCGGCGAGAGCTCAACAAGGCGAGGACGCGTGCTGCGATCATGAAGGCGGCGCGCTCCCACTTTGCAACGGCCGGTGCGACCGGCGTCACCATGGACCAGATCGCCCAAGCGGCCGAAGTCTCGCGCGCCACCTTGTTCAACTACTTCGCCAGCAAGGCGGCGATCATCGCGGCTTTGGTAGAGCAGCTGGACACCGACTTCATCGCCTTGATCGACAGCTACCGCGAGCGGCCCCTCGCGACGGCGGACCGGATCATCGGAATTTTCACCGAAAGTGCCCGCAATCTCGAAAAGCGCGGCGATGCGGTGCGCTTCCTCGTCGGGATCAGCGAGCAGAGCTGGGGGGATCAGCCGGGCATCGACCGACTTGCGCGCCTCACTGACGCGTTCCTGCGGCTTCTTGATGCCGAAGAAACCGATGACGTTCGCAGCGATGTCGAGCGCCGTGTGCTCGGCGAGATGCTGGTGAGCGTTTACATCGGCATCATTCACAACTGGCGAATGCTCGACTCTTACCCGCTCGAAGCCCGTCTGCATGCCGCTGCCACGATCATTGCAGGGGCTGTGACCCGACAGTGACGAGTATCAGATCAAAAAAGCTGGACTAGAGTATAAAATTAGGCGATAGGTCAAGGAAAGCGAGGATCGACAAGGAATCGCGCCTAGCGCTCGTCTTGGCGTAGCAGCGCGTGAGGGAGAGATGGTTATGGCACATGATCACGCGTCATCGGACGCACGCACGGCGCCCGTCGCGGTCTGGAAGGTGCTCGGCGCCTTGCGCGGGGATGAGCTGAAGAACTGGCGCGTCGCCCCCATCGAGAACAAAGTCAGCGCGGAAGAACGCGGCGCGCTCGATCTGCCTTATCCCTACGGCTGGTACGTCCTGTGCTATTCCGACGAATTGCCCTCCGGCGAAGCCAAGCCCTTGCGCTACTTCGGCAAGGAGCTGGCGGCATGGCGCGGCGAGGACGGCAAGGCGCGCGTGATCGATGCCTACTGCCGTCATCTCGGTGCGCATATGGGCTACGGCGGGCGGGTGAATGGCAACGATCTCGAATGCCCGTTTCACGCCTGGCGCTATGATGAAACCGGCGCGGTCGTCGACGTTCCCTATTCCAAGTCGATCCCGCCCCAGGCCAAGCGACCCTGCGGCGGTTGGCCGACGGCAGAAGCGAACGGCTTCGTGTGGGTCTGGTATCATCCGATGGGTGAGGCGCCGATGTGGGACATCGACGTTTTCCCGGAGACCAGCGATCCGGAATGGACCGCCTACGATCGCTACGAATGGCTGGTCCACGCGCCCCTGCAATTCATGGCGGAGAACGCGGCCGACAACGCGCACTTCAAATACGTGCACGGGACGGCGACATATCCCGATGCCGAGGTCGGCTTCGACGGGCATCGCCGAACGGGTCTCGTAAAGGCGAAGATGGGCACGCCCAAAGGCGAGATCGACGGTCGGATCGCGAATGCCAGCATCGGGCCGGGGCAATCGTGGACGCGCTTCAGCGGTATCTCGGAAACGCTGCTGGTCGCGGGCACGACTCCGATCGATCGCGACCTCGTGCGCGTGCGGTTTGCGTTCACCCAGCCGCGCTCCGAGGCGGAAGGTCCCATGGCGGGCCTCGCCCGGGCGCTGATCCGCGACATCGTCAAGCAGTTCGATCAGGACAAGGTAATCTGGGATCGCCAGCGCTTCGTGGAACGCGCGTTGATCTGCGAGGGCGATGGTCCGATCGCGGACTTCCGCCGGTGGTATTATCAGTTCTACGCCGAGTGGGCGGGGCCGGAAGGTCAGAAGGCGCAAGCCAAGGCCGCGGCCTGAACGTGCCTATGCGGACGAGAAGCGTCGCTTCCCGTCCGCATGGATTTTGCCGATACGGCAATCAGTAGACGGTCGCGCCGCCGTCGATCACGAGCGGATGCCCGGTGATGAAGCTGGCCTGGTCCGAACATAGCCAGACCACCGCGGCGGCGATTTCTTCGGGGCGTCCCATCCGGCCCATCGGCGTCATCTGCTCGATGATGGCGCGGATTTGCGGGTCCGACGCGGCGGTCGCGGACATAGGCGTGTCGATGACGCCGGGGCATACCGCGTTCACGCGAATGCCGGCTTGCGCCCATTTCAGCGCCGCGCTGCGAGTGAGGCCGACCACGCCATGCTTGCCGGCGGTATAGGCGGGCTGGCTGGCATTGCCGACAAGCCCATTGATCGACGCGGTGTTGACGATCGCGCCGCCTCCGTTCTTGAGCATTTCGGTCGCTTCCTCGCGCATGCACAGCATGACGCCCTTGAGGTTGATCGAAAGGCTGCGCTCGTAGGCGGCCTCGTCCCATTCATCCACGGCGGGGTTGTTGATGCCCGCGTTGTTGTGCGCGAAGTCGAGACGGCCGAATTCGCTGACGGCCCGAGCGACCAGTGCTTTGACGTCTTCGGCATTGCTGACATCGCAGCTTTGAAACGCGGCCTTGCCGCCAGCGGATGTCACTTGATCGACCGTTTCCCGGCCCCCGCTCTCGTTCACATCGGCCACGATCACTGCGGCACCCGACCGTGCAAAGGCGAGGGCGGTCGCGCGCCCGATCCCGCCCGCCGCACCGGTCACCAGCGCCACTTTTCCTGCCATGTCGTCAGTCATATCCGCTCCCTGCTTGAGGCTCGGCAAAGCCCCGTCTCTTCCGAAAGAATGTCAGTAAGATTGGATCGCGCCGGGCGTTTCGCTGAAGGGCGCGCCCTGGCCGGTAATAAGCGGTGTCTGCCGCGCGGACGGCTTTCGCTGGAGAGCTTACTGCTCGTAGAAGTCCGGGAAGCGCTCGAGAAGCTTGCCGATCTCCTGGTCGGAAATGTTGAATTCGAATCCTTCGGTCTCGCCGCGACGGCGGTAGCCATAGACGTTCGTCCAGGACCATCCGGGTATCGCGTTCGGGGGGAAGACTTCCCAGGTCACATGACACAGCGCGGCATCGTCGGACACCGGTTCGCAGCGGAACGACGTCAGCCGGATGTCGGATCCGACCCCGGCCCTTTCGAAGCGGGCGATCTGATCGATGCAAGCCGCGTCTGCGCTGTCTCGATCCTCGAAACTGTGGACGTGGCCCAGCGTGAAGGAGATGTAAGGGAACAGATAGTGGCCGGCGATCTGCCGCCCGTCCTTGACCCGCATGGCCTCACCATAACTGCGACAGAAGGCGTCGGGCCCTTTCAACTTCGTTTCCCTCATGATCGTGTCGCTCCTCCCTGTATCGTTATGTCTTTCAGTGGCTCATTTGCTGCAACGGCAACCCTCGTCCCCGGCTGGCACCGTAACCTTCGCCCGATCCAGGAACCAAAGCCAAAACCCGATTCCAATGCGGCGGGTGAATTTCATGTTCCTTTGAGACGATTCCCTTGGTGGCCAAACCCGGGAGCGCCAAATATGCTGAGGACAGTGCCAACGTCTCGACGGCGTCCGACGCCGAGCGTGGGCACGCTGACGAAAAAATAAAAGAAACTTATCGCCGCCAGGAGATCCGAGGATGTCTACCTCCTACCCAGCGAAAATCGCCGCGTTGCAATCCCGCGAGTACGTGAAAAATCACGACAAGGCGGGCTGGCTGAACCTGTTCGCTCCCGATGGGGTCATCGAAGATCCGATCGGCGTATCGTATCTGGACCCCGCCGGGCGCGGACACCGAACGCCGGAGGAGCGCGAGATTTTCTGGAACAGCAATATCGCCAACAGCGATATCGCCATCACGATCCATCAATCTTACGGCGCGGCGAACGAGTGCGCCAACCACGTGACTCTCGACTTGAGGACTGAGGCCGAGGGCGTCCAATCCCATATCCGGATCAACGGCATCTTCACCTACAGCGTCAACGAGGACGGTTTGCTCACGTCGCTCCGGGGCTACTGGGAACCGGATGCCATCGAACAGATGTCGTAGATATGGCGCAGTTTTCCGGAATTCAGACTCCAAGAAATATGGGAGAGTAAAAAGTGCGGTTTCATTGCGCCGAAGGCATGACGCAGATCACCAATTTCGTCCCTCTCGCGCAAGCGGTCGAAGCGCAGGGCTATGCCGGGTTCGCGATTCCGGACAGCCTGATCTATCCCAAGGCGTCCGACACCCAGTACAGCTACACTGACGATGGCGGGCGCGAGTTCCTCGAGAACAAGCCGTTCGTCGAAAGCTTCATCATCGCAACGGCCATCGGCACTGCCACCAAGACGCTCGAACTGACCACGAACGTCGTGAAGCTCCCGGTTCGGCCGCCGCTTTACTCCGCCAAACTGGCGGCATCCGTCGCGGCGATCACCAACGATCGCTTCAACTTCGGGGTGGGTCTGAGCGTCTGGCCCGAAGACTACGCGGTGATGGGCGTCGACTATGCCAAGCGGGGCAAGCGGTTTGACGAGTGCATCGCCATCGTTCGCGGTCTGTGCACGGGCGACTACTTCGAATTTCACGGCGAATTCTACGACCTGCCGCCGGTGAAGATCAATCCCGCGCCCGCGAAGCCACTGCCTATCCTGATTGGCGGACATTCCGACGCGGCGCTCAAGCGCGCCGCGCGCAACGATGGCTTCATGTATGCGGGCGGCGGTGTCGGGCAGCTCGAACCGCTGCTGGAAAAGATCGCCAATTACCGCGAGGAATACGGGCGCACCAGCGAGCCTTTCCGCATCTTCGCAACCGAGATGGGCGAAATCACGACCGATGTCGTCAAGCGGATGGAAGACCTTGGCGTCACCGATATGCCGGTCGCCTTCCGCAATCTCTACGCCGTGGAGGAAGACACGCAGCCGCTTCAGGACAAGATCGACGACTTCGCGCGCTTCGCCGACAGAGTGATCGCCAAACTGTGATGCGGCCGATGGTGGTCGCACAGGGAATATAAATCGAGGGGGGGAACGCTCAGCGCTCCCCCCTCGACGTTTGTAGGACGGTTAAGAACGTCAGGTCGCTACCGCCCTCTCGTCTTGATGAATTGCAAGGCGAGAAGGCGGCATGATCAGAAATTGACGCCCAAAGTCAGCCCATAGGTGCGCGGCGGGATGAAGTTCGCCGTCGTCAGGCCGCCGAAGCTCGGCCCGAAATCGATATAGGTCAGTTCCTTTTCCGCATCGAAGACATTTCGCCCAAACGCGGTCAGCGACCACTTGACGCCGCCCATGTCGATTTCGCTGAGCACGGCGCGCAGATCGACGACGGTGCGGGCAGGGGCCTGCGTGTTGTAGGCGGTCTGCGTGCCCACCGGTCCGCGCAGCGCGAACGGGAAGATGAAGTACTTCGCCGTGTACGCCACGTCCGCGATCAGGTTGAGGCGCATGCCGTCAGCCGCCTCGAAGGCGCGCCAGTCGACGCTGCCGTTGGCTTGGTAATGCGGCGCGTGACTGAAGGCGCGATTGTCCGCCACGTCCTGCCCGCGATCGATGAAGGTCTTGTACTTCGGATCGAGGTACGCGAACGAGCCGCTGACCGTGAGGCTGTCCACCGGACGCGCGACGGCCTCCACTTCCAACCCGCGAATGCGCGCGGAGCCGGCGTTGAGAACGATGGACGACGCCGCGCCCTGGCCCGTGAAGACCGACAGCTGCAGATCCTTGCTCTCGTTCCAGAACGCCGCGATATTCAGCGTAAGCCGGTTGTCGAGCAGGCGGGATTTCAGGCCGATTTCATAGCTGTCCAGCTTTTCGGGCCGGTAGGGCGTGGCCAGCTCGTTGGGATCCGAGGATTCGCCATTGAAGCCGCCGCTCTTGAAGCCCTTCGCGTACTTTGCGTAGAGGTTCACTTCCTGGGTCGGCTTGTAGCTGACCACCAGCGTCGGCGAGACGTTGCTGTATTTCGCCTTCGGCGTCGTATAAATTTGGTCCGCCGTCAGGAAGCCGGCGGGCACGTCCGGCCCCGGAACCTTGTCCAGGTTGTAGGCGAAGCTGTTGGCCGGATTGGCAAGGTCACCATAGAGGCGGCTGATCGTCTTGCGCTCCTTGGTGAGGCGCAAACCGCCCGTGAGCGTGATCTGGTCCGTCACTTCATAGTCGACTTGCCCGAACGCCGCGTAGGACTTCGTCGTGCCCGCATAGCGGGAATCATACTGGGCCGATCCAGCAAAGAAGCTCTGCGGATTGATGGTCTTGGCCTTGTCGGCCGAATAGTACAGGCCGACGACGTACGTCAGGCGATCGAGACTTCCGGCCAGTTGCAGTTCCTGGCTGAACGCGTGGTAGTGCGAATCGCGACCCGACGTCGCCAGCGGCAGGGGCGATCCGTCCAGATCGAGCCGGTCGTCGAAATTGACGCTGCGGTAGGCGGTGATCGACTTCAGTTCGCCAATGTCGCCCAGATCGAGCGCGCCGGTCAGGCTGTGCCCATATACGCGCACGCGTTCGAACACATCCTCATTGATCGAGGCTACGTCCTGGCGCTCCGTGTTCACGTACTTGTCGTAAGGGAACGTGGCGCCGACGAACGGATAGGCGGGCGATGTCGGATCGAAGAAACCGCCCGAATAAAAGCTATAGGGTTGCGTGTAGGCGGGGCGCTGATCGACCTTGCTGTAATCGAACGCATAATCGAGCGTCAGCGCTTCGACAGGATTATAGCGCACTTGCGCCATGAAGCTCTTGGTGTCCTGATTGTCGACCGACTTCACGTTGCTCTGTCCCGCCAGCGGGACGTTCGGCACGGGATTGGGCACGACTTTGTAGAAGCCATCGCGCTTGGTGATCTGTCCCGAAAGCTTGACCGCGAAACCCGCGAAGCTGGGCAGGTCGAGATTGCCGCGAACCTGGCGGAAATCGTAATTGCCGTAGCTGACTTGCGCCTTGCCGCCGAACTCGCCCGTAGGCTTCTGCGTGATGATGTTGATCGCGCCGGCCAGCGTGTTGCGGCCGTAAAGCGTGCCCTGCGGACCACGCAGTACCTCGACCCGGGCAATGTCTGCCACGTCGAAGAAGCCGCCTTGCGCCTTGCCGAGGTAGACGCCGTCCAGGTAAAGCCCGACCGTGGGCTCCCAGGTAAGCGCCGGGTTGATCGTGGTGGCGCCACGGATCGTGATCTGCGCAACCGTCGTGTTGCTGGCGCCGCGTTCGATCTTCACGTTCGGCGCGATATTGCCGAGCTGTTCGATCGAGGTGATGTTGCGCTGCTCCAGATAGCGCTCGTCGACGGCGGAAACCGCGATCGGAACATCCTGCAGGTTCTGCTCGCGCCGCTGCGCGGTGACGACGATGTCGCCATAGGCTTCCGGTGCTGCCGGGGGCGCTGGGGGCGTTACGGCGGTGTCCTGCGCTTGCGCAAAAACCGAAGTGCACGGCAACGCCACAAGCGACACGCCCGACAGAATCGCCGCTCGCAGGCCCTTCCCGCGCGTGAACATCGTACCCTCCATTACATCCTATCCCTTGAATACTTGAGCGACGTGCGCCGCGATGAGCGCAATCGCTTCTTCCGTTGTTGCAATAGCCCCCTACAGCCCAACCTCCCGCTGCGCAAGTGGCGCATAGATATCGATCTTGTGAGCAGTTTGCGGTATGGTGAGGATAGAAAAGTACGCACCTAGCTTATCAGTCGAGATGCGAAAATTGGCCTTGGCGGTGGCTGTTACCGAAAGGCACGGTAACAACACTCGTGAAAGCGCCATTGTCCATGAATGCGGATGATTTCGAACATTCGCGCTATCATGCGACAAAAACGTGGTCGCCAATCGATATATGATCCGATAAGTCTCACTTTGCGTAACGTGAGGCTCGAAATCTCACGCGGTAGCTTTCGCGCGCTCCTTAGACGGGCTTGCGAATAAAAAGATCGGGTCAGGGTACGGGCTGTTCGAGATCGCCCGGATCAACGTTCACTCGATCAAGGAGAGAGGCATGAGCCATAAGGCCGGCGAAATCGTTGCGGTGGTGACCGGCGCAAGCCGTGGCGCGGGTTCCGGATTGGCAGTTGGCCTGGGTTGCACGGGCGCGACGGTCTACGTCACCGGTCGTACGCTCGAGGCGGGGCAGTCCCGCTTCCCCGGTTCCATTCAAGAGACCGCTGATGCGATCACGGCCGCCGGAGGACAAGGCATTCCGGTCGCGGTGGACCACGGTGATGATCGGCAGGTCAAGGCGCTGTTCGAACGGGTGGCCGACGAGCAACAGGGACGGCTCGATATCCTCGTCAACAACGTCGCGTACATCGACGACGATCTGATTAATCCGGGCGTTTTCTGGGAAAAGCCGCTCGATTTGGTGAAGATCCTCGATATCGGCCTGCGCTCGCAATATGTGGCTTCGTACTATGCGGTGCCACTGATGGTCGCGCGCTCAAGCGGTCTGGTCACGTTCTCGTCGTCCTTCGGATCGGCCTGCTACATGCACGGGCCTGCCTATGGCGCGCAAAAAGCCGGCGTCGACAAGTTCGCAGCCGATATGGCGGTCGACCTGAAGGACACCGGCGTCTCGGCGGTTTCGATCTGGATGGGGCCGCTCAAGACCCATCGTACGGACGTGGCCGCGGCGGCGCATCCCGAACAATACGCCGAGTTCATGAAGGTGGCCGAATCGCCCGAATTCACCGGCCGCATCATTCGCGCGATCCATGACGATCCGGAACGCGAAAGCCTTTCCGGCCAGACGCTGATCGGGGCGGAGATCGCGACCCGCTACGGGATCCTTGATGATGGCGATGTGCAGCCGCCTTCCTATCGCGAGATGCTTGGCGAACCGCGCATTCCCCACCCCGCGATCGTTCGATGAGACGAATAAGCCGTCATTATAGCGGCTCGCATTGAGTGCGCGGTCGATTCCACAGGCCGTCCTAACGACGGAGTAGTTGAAGCGCTCCGACAGGCGCGGCCGATAAAACAAGTCCGCACCGAGCACCTTCGGCAGCGGAAGCCCATCAGGGGCATCATGGGAGTTTCAAATTGATGGATGCCCGCGCGAGCACCCCAGCTGACCAAGGCTCGAGTCTCAGCCGATTTTGGCTGATCGCCGTCCTCTTGACCGGGTCCGCTTACTCGGGCCTCATCTTTGTCGTCGTCGGCCCGATTCTGCCGAACCTCGCCAACCGATTTGCCGACGATGGCGGCGATGTGCTTGCGCAATGGGTCATGACCGTGCCCGCGATCGGTCTCGTTCTTGGTGGGCTGTCTGGCGGCTGGCTGCTCAGCCGCTTCAGTTTCGGCTTGCTGTTGCCGTTCCTGCTGCTGGTCTACGGCTTGGCCGGGAGCGCCGGCGCGATCCTCGAAAGCGCGCCGCTGCTCCTGGTCAGCCGCTTCCTGATCGGCTTTTGCGCCGTCATCATTTCGCTAGGCACGACCGTACTGATCGCGGATCGCTTTACCGATGTCGATCGCGCGAAAATGCTTGGTTACAAGAATTCCCTTTCCTCGGCCACGAGCATCGCCGGCATGTTGCTTGCGGGACTGCTGGCCGAGACTTTCGGTTGGCGGATCGCTTTCCTGCTTTACGCCATCGCGCTCGCCTTCGTGCTGCCTGCGATCCTGTTACTCAAGCAAGGCCGTACGATCGCGAGCCAGCCCCAGCAGGGTAAGCTGTTCGCGCCGCTCGCTTCGGCGCGGCTGCTTTACCTTGGCGTCATCCTTTTCGGCATCCTCGTAATGGCGCCCCTTACGCAAGTGCCTTTCCTCTTGCGGGAAATCGACATTACCGGGGCGGGCACGCTTTCGCTCATTCTGGGCTTCACCTCCATCGGCAGCACCTTGGGCGCCTTTGCCTATGGCCGTGTCTATGCCTTGCTGGGAGCATCCGCCACGCTGGTCGCCTTCATGACGCTTTGGGGCACCGGCATGCTCACCCTGGGCACGACGGCGTCGGTCGCGCAGACGATCGTGGGTTGCGGGTTGTGCGGTATCGCCAGCGGGCTGTTCATGGTCCACATGGCGAACCTGATGGTGAGCCGCGTGGCACCGAACGATCGCGCCAACGCGATGGGCTTGCTCTACGTGTCCCTCTTCCTGGGAGACTTCCTGACGCCGCTCGTCCTGGTACCGCTGGCCTCGACGTTCGGGCGACATACCGCCTTTATGCTTCTGGCGGTTCCGTGCTTCGTTACCGCCGCCGGGGCATTCCTGGCTTCGCGCCGCCCTTCGGCCGCTCGGGCCTGACGTCAGACGTTCGCCTTGGCGACATGTCGCGCGGCGCGGCGACCAGAGAACACGCAATCGGCATAAGATAGCCCGCTGACATACGTCTGCGAGGCGATCCCCACCGCGCACCGACCCGCAGCATAAAGCCCTTGTATCGGTTTCCCTTCCGGATCGAGCACTAGCCCCGTCTCTTCCTCGACCCGCAGCCCACCAAAGCTGATGACGGGTAGCGGCAGGAACCGGCTCGCGACCGAGATGTCCATTGCATAGAACGGCCCTTGCTCGATCGTCTGCATATCCGAGATTTCCTTGCCGAAAGGATCGGGCGCTTCGCCGCGCGCGGCGCGGTTGTAATCGGCGACCGTCCGAACCAGCACTGCGGGATCGAACGGCATTTTCGCCGCCAGTGCTTCCAGCGTAGGCGCCTTCTGATAATTGAACAGCAGGTTGAGCAGAGTGACGTCGCGCTGGAACGGCACCAGGATGGGATCGCGCGCCTGCTTAAAGGCCGCCTTGCGCGCGGCGGCGTCGTAAATGATCCAGGCCCGGCCGCCCTGGTGGTCGCCGATGTGTTCGCCCAGCGTCGCGCCATAGACGGTCTCGTCGACGAAGCGCTCGCCGCGCGCGTTGACGACGATGGCATCGGCCCAGGCCTTGGGCGGATTGATGAAGCGCCAGGCGCTGATCTTGCTCATCAGCGCGGTGGATCCGCCAGCGGAGATGCCAAGGTAGATGCCCGCACCCTGATCGCCCAGCGTGCCGTTGGGCATGCCCTCGCGATAGTCGGGCGCATGCTCTGCCACCATCTTGGGGTTCATGATGTAGCCGCCGGCGCTCAGCAAGACGCCTTCGCGCGCGCGGATCCAGCGCGTGACGCGGCCCCGCGATTCGATCGCCATGGCCTTGCGCAAGTAATGGTTGCCGATGCCGATGGTGACCGCGGCAAAGGGCAGGGCGGGGGGCAGCATCGCCAGGAACTTGTCGGCACGGGCGATGTAGCGGCTGAAGCGCTTCGCCTGAGGCGATCCTTCGGGGATCGACAGGACCTTCACGCCGATGACGCGGCCGCTGGTGTCCATGGCCAGTTGCCTGGCTTCGCTATGGCGGTGGAAGCGCATGCCAAGCTTCAGCGCCGCGTCGCGCAAGGGTTCGTAAAGCGCAATGCCGAGGCCCCAGGCCTTCTTGCCGTTGCGCACGAAAGCCCGGTGCCCGCGCGCGGCCGGCTTGGCGCGGCGGGCATAGCTGCCGACCAGTGTGTTGTCCGGATGGTAGAGAAAGTAGTCGAGCGGGGGATAGGACGCTTTTTTGCGCCAGGTCTTCGAATTGAACGGGCCACCGTGTGACATGAGCCAGTCCACGGTCGAAACGCTCTCATCCACGAACCGGCGCAGTGTTGCATCCGATACGACGTCTCCTGCCTCGATCTTGAGGTATTTGTACATCTCTTCGGGCGTGTCCTCCTCGCCCGCTTCCTTTTGGATCGCCGTGCCGCCGCCTGCGTAGAATATCCCACCATTGGCGGCCGTGGAGCCGCCTCCTTCGTACCGATCGACAGCGATGACGCTGGCGCCACGCTCGACGGCCTCAAGCGCCGCCGATACCCCCGCGCCGCCCAGGCCGACGACGACGAGGTCGGCTTCCTCGTCCCAGGCGTGCTGATCGGGATCATCGAGGATGAGCGGGTCCTCGATTTCAAGGCCGAGTTCGCGCGCCTTTTGCGCGACGCCGCCGGTGCTCTGTCGCATATCGTCCCCCAATCAGTCGCCAAGGGCTTCGCGCGGACCGATTGTCCGCTCACGGCCTCGTGCGGTGAGTTTTGACACCTATAATCTGCAATACGATGATGCAATGAAGCATACGTCGTGAGAGATGTGCTTGATCTGGCTTCCGTCTACGCAAATAGCTGCCTACACGTTGCACGCGGAGGCCAGAACCGATCACGGTCACGGGCGTGGGCGTGGGCGTGGGGAGAGTTGACGAATGGTCCGGGCAGAAGATGAACGGATCACGCGCGGTCACGTGCAACTGATCGCGCTGCTGACGATCGTAGTGATGTTCGAAGGGTTCGACGTCAGCGTCACCAGCGTTGTCCTGCCGTACATCAGCAAGGACTTCGGCGCGACGTCGTCCGCGCTGGGCGACGCGCTGGCGCTGATCGCGATCGGATCGATCCTCGCGTTCGCCACGGTACGGCTGGCCGATCGCTTCGGTCGCCGGCCCGTCCTGCTGGTATCCGCGACGGCGTTCTCGCTCGGCTCGCTCGGCACCGTCTTCGTCGATAGCCTCGCGGCCTACACCGCGGTGCAGCTGATCACGCGCATCTTCCTCGTCACCCAGATCGCCACCGCATACGTGATCGTCAGCGAAGTGCTGCCCGCCAGGGCGCGCGGGCGCGCAAACGGCCTGCTGGGCGCGTTCGGCAGCTTTGGCGCCGCCTTGCCGTACCTTCTGCTTTCGCCCGCGGTTACCTCCCCGCTGGGCTGGCGGCTGTTGTTCGTGGTGGGGGCGGCGCCGCTACTGACGTTGCCGTTCCTCTATCGCTGGCTGCCAGAGACGCCGGTCTGGCAAGCGGCGCGAAATCCCGGCGAGCGACGGTTCTCAGCGCTGCAAGAGCTGCGCGCGCTGCTCGCGCCCGCGCTGCGCAAGCGCACCGTCGCGATGACATTGGTCTGGCTCATCATCAATTTCGCCAGTTCGGTCTCCACCTTGTTCTTCACGCTTTACGTCGTGCAGGAGCGGCAGTGGAATCCCGGCGACCTCGCGCTGATCGCGCCTTTCGGACTGGTGGGCGCCTTTACCGGTTATCTAGGTGCCGGCTTCCTGATGGACAGGATCGGGCGGCGCTGGACCCTGTCGCTGCTTCTGGGAGCGCTGGGGACGCTGACCCTTGTTTGCTATCTCAGCCACGATTGGTGGGCGGTGGCGCTCGGCTTCGTCGGAATACAGACGTCGATCGGTGTCTGGGTGGTCGCCTATACGCTCAATTCCGAGTTGTTTCCCACCGAGTTGCGCGCGGCGGCGAACGGCTGGTGCCACAATCTCGTGGCGCGTTGGGGCGTGGTACTCGCGCCTTGGGCTTTGGGAGCCTTGTCCGCGCGACTGGGCGCCATCGCGCCGGCTGCGGCGACGCTGGGCCTGCTCACCTTCCTTGCCATTCCTCTGGTCTGGATATTGCTACCCGAAACCCGGGGGCAGCGGCTTGAGGACAGCGCCGCGTGATGCGTCAGCCTGCGGCGGCGCTGCGCCCCGCCTGACGGCCGAAGAACGTGCAGTCGGCCAAGCTCATCCCCGAGCTATAGCCATGCCCCCAGCGCGGCAGACCCGAAGTCGCGCGGCCCGCCGCATAGAGCCCCGGCACCGGCTCGCCCGCGCGATCGCGCACCTGCCCGGTGGGCAGGGTGGACAGGCCGCCCAGCGTGAAGAACGAAAAGTAGCTATCCGAAAAATTCAGTTCGAGCGCGGCAAACGGCCCTTCGTCCAGCACTTTGAGCCACTGCGGCGCCTTGTGGAACACGGGGTCGTGTCCCTCCCTGGCATAGCGGTTGAACGTCTCGACCGTCGCCGCGAGCGTGCCCGGAGCCAGCTCGAGCTCGCTTTCGACCTCTTCCCAGGTCTCGCCCACCGCCGCGATCGAAATGCGCGCCAGTTCGATCGGCTGGCTGAAGATCGCGTTGTCGACGAGCAGCCAGACTTTGCGGCCCGGCTGATCCACGATCGTGCGGCTCACCCGGCCGTGATAGCAATCCTCGTTGATGAAGCGATTGCCCGCTTCATTGACGAAGATGCCCTTCACGAAATCGGGCGGCATAATCCAGGGGCAGGTGGTAAAGAATTCGTCCATATGAATGGCGTCGCCGCCAGCGCCCATGCCCATCAGGATGCCCGAGCCATTGTCGTTCTCGCCAATCGGGTCGGAGAGCTTGAGCGTGCCGGGCGCATAGCGCGCCAGCATCTCGGCATTCATCGCGAAGCCGCCGGTACACAGCACGACGCCGCGTCGCGCGCGGACATTCAGCGACTGGTTGTCGATCCGCACGACCAGGCCCACCACGCGCTCGTCGTCCATGATCAGCGACTGCACGCGGGCATCGGTGCGGACGTCCACGCCAGCTTCGCGCACGCGCGCTTCGAGGATATCGATCAGCATGCGGCCGCCGCCCCAGCCCATGAACTGAAGCACGTGGCCGCGCGGCGCGGGTTTGGCGGTTTCAGAGAACGGCCAGGCCTCCTCGCTGCCGGACCAGATCAGCGTGTCTCCTCGGGCGGCTCGATGATCTTGCCGGGCAGGTACGTGCCCTTGTACGGCACGCCTTGTTCCTTGAGCCATTCGTAATGCGCAAGGCTGTTCTCGGCATAAAGGTCGCACTTGGCGACATCGGCATCCGGCCCGCCCGCCAGCTTCAGATACGCCGCGAGCGCCTCGGTCGTGTCCTCGAACCCGGCCGAGCGCTGCACGTCGGTGCCGCCGCCGATATAGATCTCGCCACCCGATAGCGCCGAAGCGCCGCCGCTGCCCGAACCCGCCTCGAACAAGGTGACCGAGGCCCCCGCGCGCGCCGCTTCCAACGCGGCGCAGGCGCCCGATGCACCGAAGCCCACCACCGCGACGTCGGTTTCGATATCCCAGCTCTCGACATCCTGCGCCAGCAACGGCCTGTGCAAGGTTCCGCGTGCCATACGTCTCTCCCAAATCTTTGCGCCGACTAGCGCCGGCTTTCCGCTTCCAGATGTCGTTAAACAATGAATTGCGCAACCGTAAGAGGGTTTCGAGACGCAAATGACGATTAGGCGCCTTATTGCCGCGTAAGGATCATTTCCGCCGCCTTTTCCGCAATCATCATCGTAGGCACGTTGGTGTTGCCGCCCGGAACGCGCGGCATCACCGAAGCATCGACGACGCGCAGGCCGGACACCCCATGCACGCACAATTGCGGATCGACGACCGCCATTGGATCGTGACCCATCCGGCACGTCCCCACCGTATGAATGTCGGATACCGCCGTCTCGCGCAGATAGACGTCGAGCTCGTCATCGCTTTGTAGATGCGTCCCCGGTGCCAGTTCCTCGCCGCGCATCGGATCGAACGGAGCTTGCGCGAAGATCTTCCGTACCGCTCGGATCGCGGCCCGGCCCGCCGCCATGTCGCCCGGCGTCGCGAGGATATTCGGATCGATCGCGGGGGCGGCGAGGGGGTCGGCACAGGTCAGCCGGATCTCGCCCACGCTTTCGGGTTTGAGCAAATCGATATGCGCGAAGTAGCCGTGCTGGTTGATCAGCTTGCGCCCCATCGCTTCATAAAGTGCCATCGCGAAGTGGATCTTGATGTCGGGCTCCTGCGAGCCGGGCATGGTGCGCACATAAGCGGCGACTTCGGCGGGCGGCGTGGCCAGCGGACCCTTGCGGAACAGAACGAAGTCGATCACGGCGCGGGAAGCCGCGAGCGGGTGAAAAAAGTTCCACATCGACAGCGGCAACGTGGACGCCTGCTTCACCGTGACCGCAACGTGATCGCGGTAATTCTGCCCCACCCCCGGCAAGTGATGGGTGACGGCGATGCCGTGTTCGGCGAGATGCGAAGCGTCGCCGATGCCGGACAGCATCAGCAAATGCGGCGAATGGATCGCGCCGGCCGAAACGATCACTTCGCGCGCGGCGGTTGCGCGCTCCCGCTTGCCGCCGCGCGCGTCGTACTCGACGCCGATCGCGCGGCCCTCTTCCACAAGGATGCGCCGGACATGCGCGCCCGTCACCACACGCAAGTTGGCCCGGCGTCTGGCGGGGCGCAAATAGGCGCGCGCCGCGCTGTAGCGTCGTCCGCGAGAGGCAGTCACGTCCGCTGGGCCGACGCCTTCGCGCTTGGCGCCGTTGAAATCCGCATTGTAAGAAAGGCCCGCCGCCTGCGCCGCCTCGCTGAACGCTTTGGCAAGCGGGTGCTGTATGCCCGGACGGCTGACATGCACGGGGCCACCGGTGGCGTGAAAGGCGTCTTCGCCCGGTTGATAATCCTCGAGCTTCTTGAAGTAAGGCAGCACGTCCTCATAGCTCCAGCCCTCGTTGCCGAGCTGGCGCCAGCCATCGTAGTCGCTCGCCGTGCCGCGATCGTAGACCATGCCGTTGATCGCCGAGGAGCCGCCCAGCACTTTCCCGCGCGGCGTGTAGACCTGGCGACCGCCCGCGTGTTTCTGAGGCACGCTGACATGCATCCATTGGAACCAGCCCTGATGCATGATCGGCAGCAACCCGCCGGGCGCATGGATGAACACGCTCCGGTCGCGGCCGCCCGCTTCGATCAGCAGGACGCGGTTTCGCGAATCCGCCGAGAGCCGGTTGGCAAGAACGCAACCCGCCGAGCCGGCGCCGACGATGATGAAGTCGTATGCTGAGGCTTGCGTCACGCGTGATCTTTCGCATTGTGGGGACGGGAGACGGAAAGCGCATCGGGTTTCGCCAGCGCCGAAACGAACCGCCAAGCGTCGTGCGGCCCTTCCTATTTCGCGCAGAACTATGCGTTAACGACCTTGCATCTGCAAAGCCGAAAGTTCAATCAGCCAATCAAACGCGTAAATTGGCGCTAAGGAAGGATCCGAGATGGCAGGCACGAATTGGGATGAGGAAGTGGACGTGCTCGTCGTCGGTTCGGGGGCAGGCGGCCTGACCGCCGCGGTCGCCGCCGCCGATGCTCATGCCCGGGTGCTGGTGATCGAGAAGGGGGACGAATATGGCGGGACTTCCGCCACGTCCGGCGGCGGCATCTGGATCCCGAACAGTCCGCTCGCGCAAGAGCACGGCCACGAGGACAGCGAGGAGGAGGCCTTCGCCTATGTCCGCCCGCAAAGTGCCCCCAACGTGCCCGACGAGCTGATCCGCGCCTATATTCGCAAAGCGCCTGAGATGCTGACGTGGCTTCACGAGCAGACGCCCGTTCGCTTTGCCGCGATGCCGTATCCAGATTATCATGTCGAATATCCGGGCGGGAAAATGGGCTATCGCACCCATCTCCCCCTGCCTTTCGACGGCAAGGAACTGGGCGAGGATATCCTGACCTTGCGGGGGCCGTCGCCCGCCGCCAGCCTGCTCGGCGTCATCAACTGGCGGTTCGATGAGACGTACGCGCTGCTGCTTCGCCCCAAGGGCTGGACGGGAACGCTGGGCAAGATGCTGTGGCGCTACGCCTCGGACATGCCGCATCGCTTTCGTTCGATGAAGGACCGCCATCTGACCCTTGGCAATGCCTTGATCGGCGGCCTGCGCCTGGCGCTCAAGCGGCGTAACGTACCGCTGCGGCTCAAAACCGGTCTCGTCCAGCTGGTGCGCGAGGATGATCGCGTTGTCGGCGCCATTGTCGATCAGGACGGCAAGCGCCGGCGCATCGGGATCACGCACGGCGTTATCCTCGCGGCAGGCGGATTCGAGCGTAACCCGGCGCTGCGCAAGGCGCACCTTCCCGGCTCCGACGATCCGACGATGAGCGGCTCGCAAATCAACAACACCGGCGATTCCATCATGGCCGCGCAAGCCGTCGGCGCGGCGCTGCGCAACATGCATTCGACCTGGTCGGCGCCCGTCTTCCGTGTGCCGGGCGAAAAGCGCGCGCGCCTTTCCACGATCGAGCGCGCGCTGCCCGGCTGCATCATCGTCAATCAGGCTGGCAAGCGATACATGAACGAGGCCGCCTCCTACCATGTGGTCGGGCGCCAGATGCTCGAGAATGACAAGCCGGGAGCCGGTACTCAGCCCAGCTTCGTGATCTTCGATGCGACCTTCCGGCACAAGTATCCGATGGGACCCCTGCTGCCGTTGGTTCCGGATGCGCTGCAACTGCCCGCCGTCAAGCGCACCATGTGCAAGGCCGACACGATCGCCGCTCTCGCACCGAAGTTGAGCATTGACCCCGAAGTGCTGGAGGCGACCATTGCTCGATTCAATGCCGATGCCGTGAAAGGTGTCGATACCGAATTCGATCGCGGTGGTCCGGCTTACGACAAGATGTATGGCGACCCCAGGGTTCAGCCCAATCCCACGCTTGCCCCGCTGGTGAAGGCGCCGTTTTATGCGATGCCGATTTATGGCGGGGACATCGGCACCAATGGTGGCATCGTCACCGATGAAAACGCGCGCGTGCTGGATGAGCACGACCAGCCGATCGCGGGGCTTTACGCGGTGGGCAACAATGCGGCCTCGGTCATGGGGGAAAGCTACCCCGGAGCGGGTGTAACGCTGGGGCCGGCCATGACTTTCGGTTATGTCGCGGGCCGGCACGCGATGGGCGCGAACACCTGATCGACCGCGCTTGATCGTGGCGGGGCCGGCCGCCCCGCCGCCCGATCACCCCATGATCACCGGGGTGGCGGCACTGGACCTTCCGCGTCCGAGCGACCCGCCACTTCCACGCGCATGATGCCATCGGGACCGACCGTCCCGACCAGCATCGACATGCGCCGGCTGACCGTGCGTGAGATCAGCCAGCCGCCCTCCTTGCGGACGAACTCGTCGTCGTAATTCACCGCCAGCTGGGTCTGGCGGCCGCTCGCCGTGTCGATCTGGAAGAAGTAAAGGTCGAACGCGCCCGTGGCCCGGTCTCCGTTGAGGGAAATGATCGGATGCAGGCCGTGATGCATGTCGACGATGTTGGGCACGCACCCCCACTTGCGAAACACGTCGACGAAGGCATCGGCGTCGGTGAAGAGCGGAAAGCCCTCGTAGTCGATCACCGCATCATCGGTGAAGCACGCCCGCACATCCTCGGGCTGCTTGCGGTCGCAGGCGCGCAGATAGCGCCATTTCAGCTCTTCGATCGCACGAATATCTTCCAGCGCGGCCAGGCGCTCTTCGATCGATGGCTGGGTCATGTCGGTCCTTTTTCGTTGCTGGCAGCGCGCAGCAGACGCTGCGACGTCGTTAGGAAGGCGGTTGTTCCCGCAACTGCGCAATTCATGCAAGCAATTACCGAACACTCTTCCTTTGCGTATCAGAAATAACCCGCTAGACAGCAGATCGTGTCTTGCTCAAATGGGTTGCCGTTATCGTCGCGCCCTTTGAGGGCAAGGCCGCGAAGACGACAGCATAGTCGAATGGGAGAAACAAACATGGTCAGCGCCGCCGCTGCAACCGGGCAACCCGCCTTCGATCGCGAGACCCTGCTCGACGCGGCGCGTCAGCGCGCGGGGCTCGACGATTTCGGGGACACCTGGTTTTTCGAGCCGATGGACAAGTTCATCGAATCCGCCAACGCCGAGGCGAAGCTGACCCCCGCCGGCTTCGAAGCGCAGACCGAAGTGATCGTGAAGGGCCTGGTCAGCCGGCTGCGCATGGTCGAGGACATCAAGCGCCATCCCGAGATCCTGGACGAAAAGGTCGAGGTCGCGGGTATCATCCTGGGCCTTCCGCGCACCGGCAGCACCATCTTCCACCGCCTGCTCGCCAGCAGCCCCGGCATGACCGCGATCCGCTGGTTCGAAGCGCAGAACTTCGCGCCGTTCCCCGGCGAAACGTTGGGCGATCCCAAGGAGCGGCGCGCCTACGCCGAAGCGATGATCGAGGGCTGGCTGCAGGCCGCGCCCGAACTGACCTCGATCCACCCGCTCGAAGCCGAAGGTCCCGACGAGGAAATCCTCATTCTGGGACAGATGTTCGTCAGCACGATGGTCGAGGGCATGACCTTCGTTCCCGGCTTCACCGCATGGCTCGACGATTACGATCAGTCGCGCGGGCATGAGGATCTGAAGACGATCCTCAAGTATCTGCAATGGCAGGAGCCTGCCCGGCGCGGATCGAAGTGGATCCTCAAAAGCCCCTCCAACCTGCCCTATACCGAAGTCGCGGCGCGCGCCTTTCCCGACGCGCTGCTGATCATGACGCATCGCGATCCTGTGCAGACGGTCCCGTCCTACGTCTCGATGCAGGCGACCCTGTACAAGCTTGGCGCGACAATCGACGATCGCGATGTGGGGGCGTACTGGTTCGCGCGGCTAGTCAACTGGATGAAGCGCTTCGAAGCCGCGCGTCAGCGGATCGGCGAGGATCGCTTTATCGATATCGACTATCGCGACGTGGCGCGCGAGCCTCTGGTTCAGGCGCAGCGCGTGCTCGAACGCATGGGGCTCCCGGTCGATGGCGGCAGCGAAGCCGCGATGGCCGAGTTCATGGCGGGCAACCAGCGTGAGCAGCGGCCGATGCACGATTACTCGCCAGAGCAGTACGGCCTTGACGAGGGCGAGATCAAGCAAGCCTTCGCGGATTATCGCAGCCGTTACATCAAGCGCGACTGAGGAGCGGGCGTGATGGAAATCCGCCCCGGAATACGCCGAACGCCCGAGGAACGGTTCGCGGGGCTGCCGGGCTATGACTTTGCCCCGCGCTACGTCGATATCGCCGGTGGCGCGCTCGGCCCGCTGCGGATGCATTATCTCGACGAAGGACCGCGAGGGGCACCCGTCGTGCTGATGCTGCATGGGAACCCTACCTGGAGCTTCCTCTACCGGCACATGATCGGGCCCGTCGTTGATGCGGGCTATCGCGTCATCGCGCCGGACATGATCGGCTTCGGCCGTTCCGACAAGCCGAACGCGCGCGATGCCTATGGCTACGATCGCTTTGTCGATTGGATGGCGCAGTTCGTGCGCGCGCTAGGCCTCAAGGCGATCACTCTGGTCTGCCAGGACTGGGGTGGGCCGATCGGGCTGCGCGTCCTGTCGGAATTGCCGGACAGGTTCGATGCGGTCCTCGCCACCAACACGCTCCTGCCCAATTGCGAGCCGCCGCCCGCCGGAGTTCCGGGGTGGCCGGGCGAGGGCATCGAGGCGTGGATCAAAACCTGCCGCACGAGCGATGATCTTCCCACGAGCGAAGTCTTTGCCGGCGCCACGGTACAGCGCCCCGCGGATGACGTTCTTGCCGGTTACGACGCCCCCTTCCCGGATGCGGCCGACAAGGCGGGCATGCTGCAGATCACGTGCGGCATCCCGGTGGACGAGAATGCCGAAGGGCTCGAGGCGAACCGCGCCGCCTGGCGCGCTCTGGAAGAGTGGCACAAGCCGTTCCTCACCGCCTTCAGCGACGGTGACCCCGCCACCGCCGCCTGGGCCGACGTGTTCCGTCGCCGCGTGCCGGGGGCAGCCGATCAGCCGCATACCGTGATCCCGAACGCGGGCCATTTCGTGCAGGAAGAGCAAGGCGCCGCGCTTGCCGGAGTGCTGGTCGATTTCCTCGCCCGCAACCGGGCAACCGCCTGAGTCCAGGCGCCTTTGAAGCAACAGGAGTTGGTGATGCTGAGCCTATCCCATCGCGGCATTTGCATAAGCGACATGGCCCGTTCCGAACGGTTCTATCGCGAGGCGCTGGGTTTCGAGCCCTACCAGGACCATGGCACGGTCACGGGTCCGGACATGGAAAAGACCATGCAGTTGCCGGGCGTCCAGCTTCGCTGCATCATGCTCAAGCACCCGGACGGGCCGGTGATCGAACTGCTGCATTTCCTCGCGCCGGAATCGTTCGGACCGCGCGAGCGGCGCTCGATGCTGGACTATGGCCTGGTCCACTTGTCGTTCTACGTCGACGATATCGACGCCTCGGCGGAACGGATCGTCGCGGCCGGCGGCAAGGTCTACGAAGAGACGCGTGCGCACTACGCGGAAGGCGGCACGACGATGCTCTACTGCACCGACCCCGATGGCGTGCGCATCGAACTGATGCATGCGGACGGCGTGCCGGCCCGCTTTTCGCACAGCGGCATCTGCGTCGACGATATCGAAGCATCGATGCGCTATTACCAGGCGCTGGGCTTCGAGCCTTCCGACAATCACATGCTCGACACCGGCATGGATTGGCTGGGCACGATCATGGAAGTGCCGGGCATTAAGCTGCGCGCGCAGATGATCCAGGACGGCGCGGGCAACGTCATCGAATTGCTCAAGGTGTTCGAGCCTGGCTCGACCGGCTCTCGCGAACGGCGCAAGCTCAACCAGTACGGGCTTACGCATCTCGCCTTCTGGGACGATCAGCCGGATGCGACGGTCGACGCACTCACCTCGCGGGGCGGGCATTTCGTCGAGGACGCGCACGTCAAAACGCCGGGTATCGAGCTGTTCCATGGCGCTGATCCGGACGGGGTTCGCATCGAACTGATGAAGCCGATGGCGGCCTGATTCGACGATGGCGCAGTGGACGCACCGGCATGAGACGATCAACGGTATTCGCGTCCATTACGTCGAACAGGGCACGGGGCCGCTGTTGGTGCTTTGCCACGGGTTTCCGCATCTCTGGCTGAGCTGGCACCGGCAGATCGCGGCGCTGGCGGCCGCCGGCTGGCGTGTCATCGCCCCCGACATGCGCGGGATGGGGCAAACCGAGGCGCCCGCCGATTTTGCTGCCTACGATGTCGTGCATACCGTCGGCGATCTAGTCGGGTTGCTCAATCACTTGGGAGAGGCGCAGGCGGTCTTCGCGGGCCTCGATTTCGGGCTTTTCGCGATCTACGATCTCGCTCACCGGCATCCTGAACGGGTGCGGGCGATCATCGCGCTGGAAAATCCACACTTTCCCGATCGGCCCGACATCACGCCGCTGGCCGAAGCGGCGGATTGGGCATCGCGCCACTTTGTGCACATTCACTATTTCGTGCCGCCCGGTATCGCCGATCGCGATCTCGCGGCGCGGCCGAGGACGTTTCTGCACCGCGTGTTTTACGCCTTATCCGGCGACTTCCACTACATCGACATTTGGAAGCATCCTCCCGGCACCACGTACATCGACGCCTTGCCCGAAGCGCCGCCGCTTCCCTGGTCTTGGCTTACGGAGTGGGAGCTCGAATGGTTCGTCTCCGAATACAGCCGTTCGGGGTTCACCGGGGGGCTCAACTGGTATCGCGCGATGGATCTGCGCTGGCATCAACGCGCGGCCTATCGCGGCCACAAACTCAAGCCGCCGTTCTATTTCATCGGCAGCACGCACGATGTCGACCTAGAGGTCTGGCACGGTGACGATCCGCTGAGCGCCATCGCCGATCATCACGAGGATGTGCGCCGGGTCGAGATGATCGAGGGGGCCGGCCACATGATGCAGCTAGAGCGCGCCGAAGAGGTCACGCGCCTGATGCTGGAATTTTGCGAGGAGATTGCATGACCGAAGACCTAGCCCGCCGGATCGACAGGCTGGAATCCATCGACGCGATTCGGCAGCTTGCCGCCAAGTACTCGCTCGCGCTCGACATGCGCGATTCCGATGCCTGGGTGAACCTGTTTCCCGAGGACGTGAAGGTCGGTGGTGGCAAGACCGGCCGCAAGGCACTGCGCGACTGGTTCGACGAAACGCACTCGATGCAGTTCGATGGAACCTCGCATCACATCGGCGGTCACATCATCGACTTCGACGATCCCGATCATGCGCAAGGCGTGGTCTATTCAAAGAACGAGCACGAGACCGGGGCCGAATGGGTCATCATGCAAATGATGTATTTCGACCAGTACGAGCGGATCGAGGGTCGCTGGTTCTTCCGCCGCCGGCTGCCGCTGTATTGGTATGCGAGCGACCTGAACAAGCCGCCGATCGGCGAGCGCAAGATGCGCTGGCCGGGGCACGCGCCCTATCACGGCAGCTTCCACGACCTGTTCCCGTCATGGAAGGCGTATTGGGCGCGCGAAGGCAAGGCGCACGATGCGCCGGTGGCGGAGCCCGCGCCGCTGGAGAAATTCATCGACACTATGCGGGCCGGGGCGCCGCTACCCAAACCGCGCGTGCGCAGCTGATCCGGTCGGTCCGCCGAACGGCTAAAAGGAGATGACGGGGGCGGTTCGCGAGAACCGCCCCCGCATCACATTCAGGCCGCTTCCGTTTCCGGCTGGGCGAAAGGCAGGCAGACACTGTCGAAGCCCAGCACATGGGCTACCCGGCCAAGGCCGACCCAGGAGGCGACGCTGTGCGCGAGATCGACGATCTCACCGTCGCTGAATTCGGCCTTGGTTCGCGTCCAGAAATCCTCGTCGGCGGCCAGCACCTTCGGTTCTTCGGCAAAGCGTTCGGCGAACTCGATCGCCAGCCGTTCGCGCGTGCTGAACACGGGCGACGTGCGCCAATCGCTCACCGCTTCGTAGAACGCTTCGTCCGGCGCGGGGCCGTTGTCGGACACCAAGTGATCGGGCCTCGTGCCCGTGGCCGAGAACATCGCCGGCGCGTCGCGTGCCGCTCGGAACTGCTGGCAGATGATGCAGCCATTGATCTGCGCCGTGCGCGAACGGGCGCCTTCGAATTCGCGCAGCGAAAGCTGGGAGCGGGTGTAGACGGCTTTCGAAAAATCGGATGCGGCCGCCATGATCTCGCGCGCATGGTTGGCGCTGGCGTAGGAATAGGGGTCGTGGCCGTGCTCGTCGGGAATGTCGATGCGTATCATCACTCTCTCCTCTTGCCTGATCTTGTCTTCTCTATTCAGACCTTCATCGTGAATTCGGCGTCATGAGTTTTGCGCCGTAAGTTTGGCGTCGCGGTCGGCGGACGCGATTTGCCAGCCCAATCCCGCGATATCGGCCGCGAGCGCGCCGTGCCGTGCGGCCACGTCGCTTGAAGCGTTTCCGTCCAGGGCGCGGCGGAAGACACCCTGTCGAATGGCCGCATTGCGGAACGTCGCGAAAGCCAGCGCATAAGCCCATGTTTCCGGCGGCGGCACAGGAATACCCCTGCGCTCGCAATACGACTCCAGATACCATGCCTCGCTCGGGATGCCCAGCGCCGCCAGATCGACATCGGCGAGGCCGCGATAACCTTCGTGCGGCACCCGCCAGGCCATCATGTGCTGCGCCAGATCGGCGAGCGGATCGCCAAGGGTCGAAAGCTCCCAGTCGAGTATCGCGCGCACCTTCGGCTCGCATTCATCGAAGATCATGTTGTCGTTGCGAAAATCGCCGTGGACGATGCGGCTTTCCGCTCTGCCGGGATTGTTGGCCGGCAGCCAGTCGATCAATCGCTCCATCGCCTCGATCCGGCTCGTCTGGGTGGCGCGATACTGCTTGGTCCAGCGGGCCACTTGCCGCCCGAAATAATCGCCGGGCCGTCCGAACTCGGCAAGCCCCACCGCCTCGGGATCGACAGCGTGCAACGCCGCGAGGGACCGGTTCATTTCCTGGTAGATGGCCTTGCGCTCGGCCAGATCCATGCCTGGCAGCCGCGCGTCCCAGAAATTGCGTCCGGCAACGTAGTCCATGACGAAGAACGGCGTACCGATCACGCTCGCATCCTCGCATAGCGCGAGCGGCCGCGCGACCGGTACGGCGCTGTCCTTCAAGGCATCGGTCACGCGGTACTCGCGCTCGACCGCGTGCGCCGATGGCAGCAACACCCCCGGCGGCTTCTTGCGCAGGACATAGCGAGGCGTGCCAGCGATATGGATCGCGTACGTCGGGTTCGACTGGCCGCCAGAGAACTTGTGCGCTTCGATCTCCCCATCCAGCGCGGGCAGCGCCGAGGACCACCAGCGTCTCAGCGCATCCAGATCGAGAGCATGCGGGTCAGCCATATTTGGCGAGCTCGAGCCTGCCCAGCTGATGCCGATGCACTTCGTCCGGACCATCGGCGAAGCGGATCTTGCGGGCATGGGCGTAGTAATTGGCAAGGAAGGTATCCTGGCTGATCCCCATCCCGCCGTGCGCTTGCATGGCCCAGTCGATCACTTGGCAGGCCATGCTTGGGGCCGCGACCTTGATCATCGCGATCTCGGCCTTGGCCGCCTTGTTGCCGACTTCGTCCATCCGGTGCGCGGCCTGCAGCGTGAGCAGCCGTGCCTGGTCGATCATGATCCGCGAATTGGCAATCCGTTCGATGATGACGCCTTGTTCGGCCAGCGGCTTGCCGAAGGCGACGCGGCTCTTGACCCGGCGGCACATCGCTTCGAGCGCGCGCTCCGCCATGCCGATCATGCGCATGCAGTGGTGGATACGTCCGGGGCCGAGCCGCGCTTGCGCGATCTCGAACCCGCGCCCTTCGCCCAACAGCAAGTTGGAGGCGGGCACGCGCACGTCTTCGAACAGGATTTCCATGTGGCCGTGCGGGGCATCGTCATAGCCGAGCACGGTCAGCGGGCGCAGCACGGTCACGCCGGGCGTATCGCGCGGCACCAGGATCATCGATTGCTGCTTGTGCCGGGGGGCATCGAAATCGGTCTTACCCAGCAGGATCATGATCGCGCACTCGGGATCTCCCATGCCGGAGATCCACCACTTGCGGCCGTTGATGACGTAATCGTCGCCATCGCGAACGATGCTGGTCTCGATATTGGTGGCATCGGACGAGGCGACAGCGGGCTCGGTCATCGCGAAGGCCGAGCGGATCTTGCCATCGAGCAAGGGTTGCAGCCAGCGCTGCTTGTGTTCGTCGGTGCCGAAGCGTTCGAGCGTCTCCATGTTGCCGGTGTCGGGCGCGGCGCAGTTGAACACCTGCGGCGACCAGTGAACGCGGCCCATTTCCTCGCAAAGCGGCGCGTAATCGAGATTGGAAAGACCCGCGCCATGGCCGCTTTCGGGCAGGAACAGATTCCAAAGGCCCGCCTCGCGCGCCTTGGGCTGCAGTTCCTTCACCAGCGGCACCGTTGCCCAGCGATCGCCGTCGGCCACCTGGCGATAATACAGCGCCTCCTGCGGATAGACGTGCTCGGCCATGAAGGCGCGCAGCCGCTCCAGCAACTCCGTCGTGCGGGGGCTGGGATCGAGACCGCGGCTCATCCGTAGAACCCCTTGCCCTCTTCCGCCAGGCGCACCAGCAGCGGCGACGGCGTCCAGTATCCGGCGCCTTGTTCGTCCTGGAAACGCTCGATCGTCCGAAGCACGTGGTCGAGGCCAAGCTGGTCGGCCCAGAACATCGGTCCTCCCGTATAAGCGGGCCAGCCCAGCCCGTTGACCATGGCCACATCGATGTCCTGAGGCCGCGATGCGACGCCTTCATCGAGGATCTTCGCGCCTTCGTTCACCATTGCGAACAGCAGCCGTTCCCGCACTTCCTGATCGCCGATGTCGCGCAAGGTCAGACCGTGCCGTTCGGCATGTGCGGCGATCATGCGCGTGGTATCCTCGTTCGCGCTGGCCTTGCGGTTCTCGTCATAGCTGTACCAGCCCGATCCGGTCTTTTGACCCAGACGCCCGGCGGCGACCAGTTGCTCGGGAAAATCGGCCCGAAGCTCGCGCGCGGTGGCGCTGTCCTTCCGGGATGCGCGCGCGGCCGCCTGGACGTCGAGCCCGGCCAGATCGCCTAGCGCGAGCGGACCCATCGGGAACCCGTAATCGACCAGCACGTTGTCGATCGCGGCGGGCGCGGCCCCTTCCTCGACGAGGAAGAACGCCTCGCGCGACCGCTTCGATAGCATGCGGTTGACGATGAACCCTTCGCACACGCCTGACAGCACGGGGAGCTTTCCGATGGTCTTGCCGAACGCCATGATGGTGGCGACGACATCGGGCGCGGTTCCTGCGGCGCGGACGTTTTCGAGCAATCGCATGATATGCGCGGGATTGAAAAAGTGCATGCCGCACGTGTCTTCGGACCGCTGCGAGGCCTTCGCCAAGGCTTCGATATCGAGGAAAGAGGTGTTGCTGGCGAGGATCGTGCCGGGGCGCGTTGCCTTGCCAAGCGCGGCGAAGACCTCGCGCTTGATTGCGATGTCCTCGGTCACCGCTTCGATCACCAGATCGGCATCGGCCAGGTCCTCTATCGCGACCGACCACTGGATGCGCTCGAGCCGCCGATCCATCTCGTCTTGCTTCAGGCGGCCCTTGTCGACCGTGGAGGACAACATCTTGGTAATGGCCTTTTGCGCCGCCGCCAGATGATCCGCATCGGCGGCGACAGCCGTGACCGGGATTCCGGCTGCTGCGATCGCCATGACGATCCCGCGCCCCATTACGCCAAGGCCGATGACTCCGGCCCGCTTGATGTCGCGCGGGGCGACATCGGCCGAAAGCCCGGGGACTTTCACCACCTCGCGCTCCGCCGCGAAGATATGGCGCAAGGCGCGTGACTGCGGCGCCGCGATCATTTCCTTGCACATCTCGTACTCACGCACGAGCGCGCTTTCGAAGTCCATTTCGTAACCCAGACGGATCGCCTCGAGCGCTTTCATCGGCGCTTCCTGCCCGCGCATCTCGCGGCCGAGCGATTTGCGCGCCTTGTCGAACAGGTCCGGATCATCGGTCGGCATCGGCAAGTCGCCCGCGCGCCGTGGTCCCTTGCCTTCCGCGACCAATCGCCGAGCGAAAGCGCGCGCCGCTTCGACGAGATCGCCTTGCGCCACCTCGTCCACCAATCCCATCGCTTCGGCCTTGCTCGCGGAAATCGGCTTGCCTTCGGTGATGAGGGTGATCGTGTCGGCGAGGCCAGCAAGCCGCACACCGCGCTGCGTTCCGCCCGCGCCGGGGACGAGGCCCAGTTTGACTTCCGGGAAGCCGAAGCGGGCGTCCGCCGCCGCGACCCGATAGTGACAGGCGAGCGCCACTTCGAACCCTCCGCCCAGCACTGTCCCGTGAACCGCCGCGACGATCGGCTTGTCGCAATGATCGATCGCCTTGAGCACGTCCGGCAGCGGCGGCGGCAGGGCAGGGCGGCCAAATTCCTTGATGTCCGCGCCTGCCACGAAGGTCTTGCCTGCGCAGCGCACGACCATGGCCTTCGCGTCGGCGTCACCGCCGAAACGGCGCACGGCCTCGTCCAGACCGGCACGCACCGCGTGCGATGTCGCGTTGACGGGTGGGTTATCGATCAGCACATCGGCAATGCCGTCATGCAGCTCATAGGAAACGACTTCGTTCACGAGTGGTCCTTCTTGTGCGTGTCACGAATGGCCAGGATCACCTTGCCCTGGGCGCGGCGTTCCATGACGTGTTCGAGAGCGGCCACCGCGTCTTCCATGGGGAAGACGCGATCGATGACCGGATTGATGCGACCGGCAGCGAGGCGGCCGAGGAGATCGGAGATATTGCCCGCGTGATGCGCCGGATCGGCGCGCAGCGACATGCCCCAAAGCACGCCAAGCGAGGCGGCGCTTTTCAGCAGCAGGAGATTGGCGGGGATCTTGGGAATATCGCCCGTCGCGAAACCCACCACCAGATGGCGTCCACCCCAGGCAAGCGACTTGACCGCCGCCAAACTGCTCTCGCCGCCGACCGGATCGTAGACGACATCGACACCCGCACCGTCGGTCAGCGCCTTCACGCGCTCGCGCAAATCCTCGTCGGAATAGCGGATCGTCTCGCTCGCCCCGCGATCCCTAGCAAGCGCCAGCTTGGCATCGGTCGAAGCCGCCGCGACGACGCGCGCGCCCATCATCGCGCCGAGCTCGACCGCCGCCAGTCCGACGCCGCCCGCCGCCCCCAGCACCAGCAAAGTTTCGCCCGACGCCAGCCGCGCCCGATCCTTCAGCGCATAGTACGAGGTGCCATACGTGATAAGAAGGCCCGCCGCGTCCACCATGTCGACTTCATCCGGCAGCGCATAGACTTGCGTGGCGGGAACGGCCGCTTGCTCCGCGAAGGCTCCGGTGCCGCTGAACGCCGCGACCCGGTCACCCGGCTGGAACCCATTCACCTTGGTGCCCACAGAAACGACCACGCCCGCCAGTTCGCTGCCCGGCGCGAAGGGCAGGGGCGGTTTTGTCTGATACTTACCCTGCACGATCAGGCCGTCGGGAAAGTTCACCCCGGCCGCGTGCACATCGATCAGGACGTCGCCATCGCCCATGGCGGGTGAAGGCATGTCGGCAATCGTCAGGTCGCTCAGCGATGCGAAGGCCTGACAGAGAACCCCTCTCATTTCTTTCCCCAACTACTGTATGAAACAAGCGTTTGAACAGCGTTGGGGCTTATGTCAATGAGGAACGACGCGAAGGACGAGGCGGGCCACACTGGAAGGGGCGGGCGTGATGTCTATAAGGCGAGGATGACCCAACAGGCGGATGCGCCCGAACCAGCAGAACCGAAACCCGCCGCCCGATCAGGCGAGGGCGGCGGCGCGCGTGAACGCATCTTTCGCGCGGCCGAATGGCTGGTCGCGGAGCATGGCTTCGACGGCGTATCGACCCGCGACATCGTGGCGCGCGCCGGCGCCAACGTCGCTGCGGTCAATTATCACTACGGGTCCAAAACCCGGCTGCTGCTGGAAATCTTTCGCGCCCGCGCGACCGAACTCAATCGCGAGCGTACCCAATTGCTACGTCAGACGCTGGAGGCGGAACCGGACAATCCCCGGGCCATCTTGCGAGCGCTGATCGAGCCGCCGACTTTGTGGGTCGACGATGACCGTCGCATAGCCCTGCGCTTTCTCAATCGTGCCCGCTACGAAGGTCCGCTGGAAATCCGCGAACTCATCCGCACCGACGTGCGGCATTTGCGACGCTTCGCCGATGCGCTTGCCAGCGCCCTACCAGAACTGCCGCGAGACGAAGTGATCTGGCGGTTGCACTTCGCGCTTGGCGTCCTGCATTACAATCAGCCGACGGATTACGCTCGGCTCGCTCTCATCTCCGATGGTGCGTGCACACCGGAAGACCGGGAGGCCTTGATGGAACGGCTGCTGCAATTCATCTGTGGCGGGTTCGGTTTTTAAGCGCGTGTGAAGCGCCGATCGCCGGTCTGTGGGCTCTAGTCCTTGTCGCCGGTGATCCGGGCAATGCCGACTTCGTACTTCACATTGTGGACCGAGACCGAAGTGATCACGTCGCGCACGCCTTCGAGCGACCGGATGCGTTGGAAGATGAGCGCGTTCACTTGCTCGATATTGGTGAACAGCCCCATCGCCAGCAGACTGTACCGCCCGAGCAGCACCACGACGCAGTTAATCTCGGGAATCTCGGCGAGCTGCTTCGCCAGCCCGCCGACGCGGCTTGGATCGGCCTGAATGCCGAGCATGACCAGGTTCGGCGATCCCGCCACGCGAAAGTCCGTCACCACCGTGAACTGGATCAGCTGTTCGGCCTGCAGCCGCTTGATCCGGCTGCGAATGGTGCCTTCGGTCACCTTGAGCTCGGATGCGATCTGCCGGTTGGACACGCGCGCATCGCGCCCCAGCTTCTCGATGATGGAGCGGTCGAGGTCGTCGAGGCGATAAGTGCTGCTGCTCATAGGGGCGCCACGTTGAATTCGAACTTCACGATGTCGGCTGCGATACCTGGATCCAGCGCATCGACTCCTGCGATGCCCGCCACGTGATCGAGCAGGAAGACGTTGATGTCCGCATAATCATGCAGCGCCACCAGCATCTCGATGTCCTTCGGCCCATTCATGATGTTCACGCTGAACACCTCGGGCAGCCTGGCAAGATCGCGGGCGACATCCTGAACCTCGCGACCCGCCACTTTGACGCCCACGGCAATCAGGACGTTGTAGCCGTGCGCGGCGAAATCGGTGACCGCGACGACGCGAGACGCGCCCAGCTCATCAAGCCGGCGCAGGCGCGAGGATACGGTCGCCGCCGTGACGGACAGCTTTTCCGCGATTTCCTGATTGGTCGCGCGGCCGTTCACGCGCAGCAGCTCGATGATGCCGTTGTCGAGCGCATCGAGCGCGGTGGGAGATAATGTCTTGCCCGACCTGATCTGCAACTTCGCACTCCCTTCACCCGCCAGGAAGCGCGATGTAGCGAACGGGCCCCGGAAAGCCAAGGCCCGGCCCGATCGGGATGATGATGGTTCAGCCTTGGCGGGCTGCTTCCTCGTTGACGATCTCTAGAAACAAAGGGCGCTCGCCCCCGCCATGAACCGAAAGCTCGGTGCCGCTGACATAAGCCGCCATCGGCGATGCGAGATAGGCGACCGCATCCGCAATGTCCGATCCCCGGCCCATGCGCTTGAGCGGAAGCGACGCCGCGATCCGATCCTGCGCCTCCTGGGTGCCGTACGTGAGCTCGGACGTCTCGGTTTCGATCAGACCGACAATGATGGCGTTCACGCGGATATTCGGGCCCCATTCCTGCGCGAGGCTTTTGGTGAGGCTGAGCAATCCGGCCTTGGCCGCGCCGTAGATCGCGGTGCCCGGCGAGGGGCGGACCCCCGCGACACTGGCGATGTTGACGATCGCACCGTTCGTCTCCTTGAGGTGCGGGTAGGCCGCTTGCGCCATGTGCAGCGGCGCGAGCAGGTTCAGCGCCAGGATCGCTTCGGAGAAGCGAGGGCTGGCGGTGGCCGCCTCGACCGGCGGCGACCCGCCGGCATTGTTGACGACGATATCCAGGCGACCGAAGCGGGCGACCACGTTGTCGACGAAATCTCGGACCTGGGCGGGATCGCGCACGTCACAGGCAACGAAGTGCGCTTCGCGGCCGTCGGCTTGCGGCAACTGCTCGGGGGCTTTGCGCCCACACGTGGCGACTTCGCACCCCGCCGCAAGCAGGCGGCGGACGATAGCGGCGCCAATCCCCCGCGTTCCGCCCGTCACGATCGCGACTTTCCCCTGCAAACCGTCCATTCCCGACCTCAACTTCCTTTCATCGCCCTCGCCTCGCGCCCATGCTCGCAAAAAGGGTGGAGGACAACCGCTCCCTTAGCCTTTGGCGGTTCGATCGCACAAGCCAGAGACGCGAGTCGCGCTTGTATTAGAAATTAGGTCGAGGATCGCGTTTTTTATGAGCACCCTTGCTGCGCACGTGGCAAAAGCGCATGTGGTGCTTACGCCATTCTGGAAGACGTACGCATATGGATATTTTTTCGCCGGTCATCCTGGGCGCGCTGTCGCTGTCGAACCGGATCGTCATGGCGCCGATGACCCGCGACCGCGCCGGTCCTGACGACGCACCGACCCCGCTGATGGCGGAGTACTATCGCCAGCGGGCCAGCGCGGGATTGATCGTGACCGAAGGCGTCCAGCCCAGTCCCGAAGGCAAGGGCTACTGGCGCACGCCAGGCCTCCACAGCGATGCGCAAGTCGATGGCTGGCGGCAAGTTGCCGATGCCGTGCATGACCGTGGTGGACGGATCGTCGCGCAGCTCATGCACGTGGGGCGCGCGGCGGTGGCGGCGAACAAGGGGGCGGGCGTCGATACGGTCGCGCCGTCGGCGATCGCCTCGCGCGAGCCCATTCCCGGCCCCGATGGTGTTCCCGTCGCCACCGTCATGCCGCGCGCCCTGGAAACGGACGAAATTCGCCACGTGATCGAACAGTACGTGCAAGCGGCACGAAACGCCCGCGCCGCCGGGCTCGACGGCGTGGAGCTTCACTGCACCAGCGGCTACCTGCCGATGCAGTTCCTGTCGACGGGCAGCAATCGTCGCGACGATCGCTATGGCGGGAGCACGGCGAACCGGATCCGTTTCGTGGTCGAAACCATGGAAGCGATGGCCGAGGCGATCGGCGCCGATCGCGTGGGCTTCCGGATCTTTCCCGGCAACCCCTACAACGACATGTCCGACGAGGATCCGGCCGATACCTATGGCGCGCTGATCGATGCGCTTGATCCGGGCGGCTTTGCTTACTTGCATCTCATTCACTACGCGACGCCCAAGCTCGATGCCCTGGCGTTGCTACGGCCGCGCTGGCGCGGCGCGATCATTGCGAACAATGCGCTCACGCTGGAAAGCGCACGGGCGCTGCTGGACACGGGCCAAGTCGATGCGGTGTCGTTCGGCCGGCCCTTCATCAGCAATCCCGACCTCGTCGAGCGCTTTCGCGCCGGGGCGCCGCTGGCACCTCAGGACCGCGAATTTCTCTATAGCGGCGAGGAGCGCGGCTATACCGACTATCCGCGCTGGGCGGGGCAAAAGGAGTCAACCGGCGCCTGACGCGATCCGGCGACCGATAACACCAGGAAGAGAGGGTTAATCATGGCCTATACGCTGCAACAGCTGTCCGATTTCGAAGATATCCGTACGCTCAAGCATCGCTACTATCGCGCGATCGACACGGCGGATGTCGCGCTGCTCGACACCCTGTTCACCGATGACGTCTCGGTCGATTATCGGGGCGGCGGCTACCGCGTGACACTCACCGGGCGCCAGGAGATGGTCGACTTTCTGGCGAGCAGCTTCCACTCCGATTTCGCCGGCATGCATTACGGACACATGCCCGAGATCACTTTGACCGGCGACGATGAAGCCGAAGGCATCTGGTATCTCGAAGACATCGCCATCTTCACCGACAGCGGCGTCCACACCAGTGGTTCGGCCGTGTACAAGGACCGCTATCGCCGCGAGGACGGGCGCTGGAAGATCGCGCACACCGAATACGACCGGATCGTCGAAGTGGTGCGAAAGTTGACGCCCGACGAGAAGGTGACCGCGCACTATCTCGCCAAGGCGGGCCTCAAGCCGCACGAGCGCAAGGATATCTCGCACCTCATCACCTGGTTCGACGAAGCGGCCTGAGAGGCTTCCGTCGGCTTGCTAGCCGGCGGACACTTCGGGGATCGGCTCCATGTCGGGCGTATTGTAGGTATAGGCCATCTCCTCGTACCGCGAGGAGATGCGCCAGCCGTCCGGAGTGCGGACAAGCTCGTCGCGATACCACAGGCCGATGAAGAACACCTGGTCCTCGCCGTCCGGCTTGCGATAAGTCATCGGGTTGAACAGGATCGTCCGGCTGGTCGCCTTGTCGCCATCCAGTTTGAGTTGGGTGGTCGCCACCATGTGCTGGAACATGGGAAAGCGCTTCATGGCGACCGGCAGCCATGCCTTGATCTCGCCGACCGTTCCCTTGGCGCCGCCTGTTTCGCTGTAATCGATGACCGCGTCCGGCGTGAAGACCGTGTCCAGCACGTCGAAATCGCGATCATCGATGGCGAAGGAATAGCGCGCGAAGAGATCCTGAATTTCCAGCCGGTCGGATATTTCCTGAAGCGACAGCATGCATCCTCTCCTTTATCTTCGTTCGGTGTAGGCATCGCAGAAAGCCTGGGATCACGCAATCGATTAGCAAAGCGCCGGCAAAGGCTTGAATTGCGTTTTGATCGGGCGCAATGAAAACGAAACTGAGGGGAAATCTGTTGGCAAACCTAGTAGGCGGCGCGGCCGCCGGCCTTCTTGTGGCGTTAAGCGCCGCACCCGTGTCGGCGCAGGATATGACCGCAGCGCCCATCGGAGCCTCGACCGACGGTTCGGACACGACCGACATCATCGTCACCGCGCGCCGCCGTGAGGAACGGCTTCAGGACGTTCCGATCGCGATCACGGCCATCGGAGCCGAGGCGCTCAACAGCCGGGGCTTGGACTCGGTCACTCAAGTCTCGCAAATCGCGCCGAACCTCCAGTTCACGCCGGGGCAGGGCGGCAACAGCGGCGGCATTGCGGCCTTCATCCGGGGCGTGGGTGAGAACGACTTCATCATCACGTCCGACCCGGCGGTCGCGGTCTATATCGATGGCGTCTATGTCGCGCGCACCTTTGGCGCGACTACCGAGCTGCTTGGCATCGACCGGATCGAAGTCCTGCGCGGGCCACAGGGCTCGCTCTTCGGCAAGAACACGATTGGCGGCGCGATCAACGTCGTGTCATCGATCCCGGGGCAAACGCCGCGCATCGAGGGAGACTTGCGGTACGGCTCCTACAACACCGTGCGCGCGCGCGCGATGGTGGAGCAGCCGTTGAGCGATACGCTGTCGCTCGGCGTTTCCGCATTGGGCGAATTCGGCGAAGGCTGGCAGAAGGTGCCTTCGGGCAAGAACCTGAGCAATCGCAATGTCATCGCTGCCAAGGCGGCGCTCCACTACGATGCGAACCCGCTCGACGTGGTGCTGACCGTCGATGGCTTGCGTCGCCGCCAGAACGGCGCCGCGCACAGCATGCTGGCATTCCAGCCGAGTTTTTTCTCGACGCTCTTTTCCGATTTCATCGCGCCTTGCTGCACCGTGCCCGATCGCAAGGACCGCACCGACACCACGCCCTTCTTCAACCGCGACGATACCGACGCGATCAATGCATCGCTCACCGTATCCGCCAATCTCGGCGCGGTCCTGCTGAAGTCGATCACCGGCTACCGTTTCGTCGACGCACAGTTCGGCCGCGATGGCGATGCTTCGGCCGAGCTGAATTACGCAGGCGATTTCCATGACGAGCGCGCCCGCCAATGGAGCCAGGAGCTGCAGCTTTCGACCGATCTGGGCGGGCGTGGCAGCGTGCTGGTCGGCGCTTACGCGTTCCGCGAGCGCAGCCGCGACAATACGATCCTGATCGTTGCCGACGCCCTTTACCCCAGGCTGATCGCCGCTGGGTTTGATCCCGCCCTGGCCACGATGCTCGACTTCAACATCGATTTCCGCAATCGCCAGACGACGACGAATTACGCCGTCTTCGGTAACGCGACGTATGATCTGACCGATGCGCTGACGCTGGAAGTGGGCGGCCGCTATACGTACGAGCGCAAGCGCTTCAGCCAGGCGGCGACCCGCATCTACAGCGGCGCGCCGCTGCTGGCGGGAACGCCGGAATATACGCTGAAGAAAAGCTGGGATTCGTTTACGCCGCGCGCGTCGTTGAGCTACGATTTCACCCCCGGCGTGATGGGCTACGCCTCCTGGTCGCGCGGGTTCCGCTCCGGCGGGTTCAATGGTCGCCCGACATCGGTCGAGGAAATCGGTAGTTACGATCCCGAGCGTCTGACGTCCTATGAAGTGGGCCTGAAGACCAGTTTTGGTCGTATCGCGACGATCAATCTCGCGGTGTTCCGCAACGATTACCAGGATCAGCAGATCCTCGTGAATACGGTAAGCGAAAACACCGGTCTGATCATCTCGCGCAACGAGAATGCCGGCAAATCGCGCATCCAGGGGATCGAGCTCGACGCCAATATCAGGATGTCGCCGCGTCTCTCGTTGATTGGCTCGTTTGGCTATCTCGATGCCGACTATCTGGAATATACCTCGGTGATTGCCGGCGTGCCGACCGACGTCAGCTTCCGCACGCCGAAGCAGGCGCCCGACCTGACCGCCAGCATGAGCGCCGTTTACCGCCTGCCACTGGCGAACGAAAGCGCGGCGACCTTCCGGGTCGATGCGAGCTATCGCAGTTCGGTTTTCCTCGATGTCGAAAATACCGATCTGCTGGAAACGCCCGACAACGTGCTGCTCAACGCCAGCGTCGAATACGACATCGGCGACAGCGGCTTTTCGGTGCGGGCCCAGGCCGACAACATCACCGACAAGCAGATCCTTACGGCCGGCGTCGACTTGCGGCCCGCCTTCGGCTTCGTCGAAGGCTATTACAGCCAGCCGCGACGGCTCTGGCTGTCGATCGCTTATCGGCGCTGATCGGCTGACCATGCGCCTGCGATTTGCCGGTCACCTTGGTCTTCGCGATCCCTTGCGGCCGCTGTTCGCGGAGCTGGCCGGGTCGGATGACCCGACCGCGCAGATCGCCTGGCTGGGCGAGCACGGGTTCGCCGGTGTGTTCGACAATGGCCTGTCCGCGCGTCCCGAGGCGGAGCAGATCGCGATCGGCGAAGCGGCCCGGCGGCATGGTCTCGCCTTCGGCAGCATCGCCCTCGATCCGGTGGGTTGGGCGACGCCGCTCTGGAGCCGCACCGATGCGGCGTCGCGAGAGCGGCAGCGCGAAGTGGTGGAGTTCGCGCTCGAGGCAGCCGCGCGCGTTGGCGGCAGGACGATCAGCTGCGTTACGGGATTGGTCAGCGATGAGCCGGCGGGGGCGCAGTGCGATGCCATGGCGGACAATCTCGCACGTGTCGCGCACTTGGCGAGCGAAAAGGGCGTGATGCTCTGCGTGGAACCTGTCGCACCAGACTTCATACCAGGTCTGCTGGTACGGCGCCTCGACGAGGCATTGACGATCGTAGAGCGTGCATCCCATCCCGCAATCCGCGTGGCGTACGATGTCGGCCATATTGCGATGACGGGCGACGATCCCGTGGCAGGTATCGGGAAGGCGAGTGCGCTGATCGGCCTCGTGCAGATCGCCGACGCGCCGGGGCGCGCCGATCCGGGCGCGGGCACGATTGACTGGACTGCTCTTTTCGCCGCGCTCGAGGCCACTGGCTACACCGGGCTGATCGAGGTCGAGACCTTGCCGATGGAGCCGGGGCGGGAAGGGGAGGCGGCCCTGCTCGCGCGCCTCCAAGATCTAGACACGAGGACCGAGGGAGAATGAGCATGCGGTTCGAAGGCAAGCGCGCCATCGTGACGGGGGCGGCATCGGGCATCGGCCTTGCGGTGGCAAAACTTCTCGCGAGCGAAGGCGCGAAGGTCGTAATTGGCGATCTCAACGTGAAGGGACTGGAGACCGCGGCGGCCGACATCGGCGGCGCGGCGCTGGCGTTCCCGATCGACGTCAGCGATCATGACGCCTGCCAGCGCATGGTCGAGACAGCCGTGAGCGAGCACGGCGGCCTCGATATTCTGTGCAACATCGCCGGGGTGCTGGACATGGCGCCGCTCGCGCAATTCACGCCCGAGCGCTGGGCGCGGATGATCGGCGTGAACCTGAGCGGCGTGTTCTTCCTGTCGCGAGCTGCGATGCCGCACCTGATCGAGACGCGCGGCAGCATCGTCAACATGGCGTCCGCTTCCGGCCTGGTCGGTGTGCCGTACAACTCACCTTACAGCGCGTCGAAGCATGGCGTCGTGGGCCTGACCAAGGCGATGGCGCTGGAATTCGCGAACCAGGGCGTGCGCGTCAATGCGATCTGCCCGGGCGGTGTGAAGACGCCTTTGCTGAACGCGCCGCCGCCCGAGGGGGTCGATTGGGAGGCGGTGATGCGCTCGGCCTCGTGGCTCGACCATGGCGAAATGTGTGAGCCCGAGGATATCGCCAATGCCGTCGCCTTCCTGGCATCGAACGATGCGCGAATGGTCACCGGCGTCGCCTTCCCGGTCGATGGCGGCCAGACCGCCGGATGACTGCGGCAAAGTCAGGAGAAGGGTGGTGAGGGCATGAGCGATCCCTTGTTCCAGCCCTTCAGCATCGGCTCGCTGTCCTTGCGCAACCGCATCGTCATGTCGCCGATGGGGCAGGGCAAAGCCCCCGGGGGCATTCCCGATGCGCGCTACGTCGAATATTTCCAGGCGCGCGCGGAAGGCGAGACGGGGCTGATCATCAGCGGCACGACCGCCGTCGATCATCCCCAGGCCGCGTTCGACGATCACGAACCGCACATGCACGGCGCGGCCGTGCCGGTGTGGCGGCGGATCGTCTCGGCGGTGCATGCGCGTGGCGGGCGCATGATCGCGCAATTGGGGCATGCCGGCCTGCAAGGCCTCGCGCCCAATCCGCCGGCTTGGCTGGGGCTGAGCCCCTCGGGTCTATGGATGCAAGGCGCGCAAGTGGGGTGGGAGCCCGTCGGTGAAATGCGCGAGGCGCCGATGACCGCGGCGCAAATCGACGATGTGATCGCCGCCTTCGCCCGGAGTGCGCTGACCGCCCAGTCCATCGGCTTCGATGGTATCGAGATTCACGGCGCGCACGGCTTTCTGATCGACCAGTTCTTGTGGTCGCACACCAACCAGCGGACCGACGATTATGGCGCCGAACGCACGCGGTTTGCGGCCGAAATCATCGCGGCGTGCCGGTCGGCGGTTGGGCCTGAGCTACCCATCCTGTTCCGCTTTTCCCAATTCAAGATGACGGATTACGCGGCCAAGCTGGGTCAGACCGCTGCCGAGCTGGAAGCCTTGCTGCGACCGCTGGTCGATGCGGGCGTGACGATGTTCGATTGTTCGCAGCGGCGCTTCTGGCGGCCGGAATTTCCGGATAGCTCCTTGAACCTCGCGGGTTGGGTCAAGAAACTCAGCGGTCGCCCCACGATCGGCGGGGGCGGCGTGGGCCTGGAAAAGACCTCGCTCGAATATGGTGAAGAGGGGGTCTACGGCCACGTCGCGTCCGCCTCGACCGCGCATCTCGACGAGCTGCGCGAGCGCATCGATCGTGGCGAATTCGATCTCGTCTCCATTGGCCGCGCCATTCTCGGCGATCCACACTGGGCGCGCAAAGTGCGGACTGGGGACACCGATAGCCTGCAGCCCTACCGTCCCGAAGTGCTGGTCTGGTGATCCGCCCCCTGTCGCCATGGACACCCGTAGAGCAATGCGCGAGATGATGGATATGCCATCCGACCAACCTATTCAGGACGCGCAGCTTTCGCGCGAGTTCTTCACGCGGCAGGCAGGGCCGGGACATCTGATCGATTGCGATCTCGATGAGGTGGACCTTTCCGAACTCGACCTTTCCCGCTGGACCTTCGAACGGTGCAGCTTCCGGCACACGGACTTCGCGGACAGCGGCTTGGAAGAGGCCGTGCTCCGGTCCTGCCGAGGCGCTTATGCCAACTTTCGCGGCTGCAATCTGAGCGAGGCGCGGCTGGAAGCGTGCGACTTCAACAACAGCACGTTCGGCAATGCCGTCCTCGGCGCCGCGCAATTCGTCCGCTGCAAGCTGACGGGAGCGGATCTCGCCGATGCGCGAATGATGGACGCGCGGTTCGAGGAAACGATTCTGGTCGGTGCCAAGCTTGCCGGGCAATCGTTTCGCAAGGCCACGCTGCGTCAGCTCGACTTTTCCGATGCGGACTTGCGCAAGGTCGATTTTCGCCAGACCGACTTCGAGGGCTGCAGCCTGCGCGACGCGGACGTGATGGGCGCCCGCTTCGACGGCGCCGACTTGCGCGGCGCAGACCTGGGTGGTGTCAGGCTCGCGAACGCCGACTTGTTTCGCGGAGCGACCATCTCGCGCGAGCAGGCAGGGCAGCTCCTGGAGGAACTGGGGCTGCGGGTGCTGTAACCCTTCGCCTCGGCGCGGCTATTTGCGCCGGTAGCGGAAGTACCAGACCTTAGTGGTCATACTATCATAATACATTGATATATAATAATTAAGTGGCATTTTTTGATGCCTATTTTCTCGGCTAGCAATCACCGGGTAATCACCATGTCAAATTTGGCAAGCACGCGCCCCCATGAACGGATTTCTGCGATTGCGATCATAATGCAGGCGCTGCCAACCGGAAGCAGGTGGCGAAACGCTTGCGATCAGCCGCGCTTATCCCTGCTTCTGTGAATAGGTGTTCCCACCGTGTCGCTACGATTCTGCTCATGTCTTCGGCGATTGCTTTCGCGTCATCAGGGCCGAGGTCGAAGACTGCGGCACCAGCGAGAGCATTCTCGATCGTTGCATTGCGGCCTTCCGGCCCCACACCGAGGACGAGCCGTCGCTCCAGCCCCAGCTGCGGTTTCGGCACTACATCGTAAAGCGGAGATAGCCGCCAACCCTCACCATCGAACAGGAAGCCATGGTTACGTAGGTGATCATCATCATTCGTGACGAGGATATTGAGCAGCATACGACGAAATAGCTCGTGTAGATCCTGGCGTACTTCGGTTCCGAATTGCCGGATCGCTCCTGCGAGATCCGCATAGCTGAAGCTGCTGACCTCGCTCTCATGCGCCCCGAGCATTGTGAGCCCCGATGCAAAGGGCCTACGTTCCAGCCAGTTGCCGTGAGGAATCCGATCGAACCGCTCGATCAGATAGATGTCGCGATCAAGGACACAGCGGAAGTCGAGTGGCGGCACATCGAGACCACATTCGCTGGCAAGCCGCATCGTCGCCAGTTCAACTCTGCATTCGGGAAAGCTGTCCCCGCGCTTCTGGAATTTCGCGATCCAGGGTTGCTCGCCGATCTTTGTAGCTGCCTTCGGTCGGGCACCGCCCAGAGATGATCCGGCTGCCAGCAAGGCTCTCAAGTTCTCGTCGAGTTCGTCGACATGCTGCGCGCGTTCGGCGGCTTCCGCTAGCTCTGCGAGCGTGAACTCTTCGCCCGGAGCAGGGCCCCCCCCCCATGGCGTAATTCTCTCCGGCCGGGCGGGTGTTGGCCCGAAGGCGAGCGCGCCTACACGATGTTCGCCCGAGGCCAAAATGAGATCGATTTCGCTCGGCAACCGATCGCCCATCGCCTTGTACATCAGGTATTGGCCCCAGCCGTCAGGAGCAGCATCTCGAATGCCACCGAACACGGCAAAGCCTTCTTCCGTCCTGAACGTTCGAGAAGTTCCAGCTTCGTGCAACGGGAGAGCTACAGGATCGACCGGAATACGGTCAGCGCGTTCAAGATAACGCCGCCCGTAGGCGAAGGTAGCAAACTGGTTGCGCGGTTCGTCGGTCATCGTGAGAAGGCCTGCCGGAACAGGTCCTTCCTCAAGATGCACGAAAACATAGGTGCGGATGGTCGTCACGGCTTGCTAGAAATCCAGATCATCGTCGTTGCCAGCATGGGTCTTTTGGGGCAGGCGGGACAAATCTTCGCTGATTCCGGCCCGATCACTGTCTGGGGTTACCAACTCAGCAAGGCGCTGTGTCATCCCAAGGACATGAAGGGCGCTCGCCAGAACCGCGAGGCCCACGGTAGGATCCCCCGCTTCGAGACGTTGCAGCGTTTGAACCGAGACGATCATCCGCTCGGCCATCAAACGCTGAGGGAGTTTTCTCCGGCGGCGAGCAAGGGCGATATCCTTGCCTAGCCGTGTAATCGCACGTTGGCTCTGGGGCGGTAGTCCGCTAGCAGCTCGAGACGAACGGGGCATGACCCGATATATGACATATCATGCGAAATTCCGCAAATAGAAATGATATGTCATGTTTTTGTGCTCTTTCGCTTGAAGCAGATTTACCGAAGGAAGATGCTTCACCGCCTCCTGCACGAGGCTTACAATGACCATGACTGAGTGGAGAGGCGCTGGTGAGCGGTCGCTAGGCCGCGGCTTGACCATCGTACTTCAAAAGTCGCTGTGCAGTTGCGCGAATTGTCTCAGCGACTATATCGCAAACGTCACGCATGTCGGCACAAGCCGACAGCTTCGGAAGAATTCCGAGGTCCCGTCCTCCAGTTGGAGGTTAACCGGCGGACCCTGCAGAGGGTTCGCCGAATTTTGTTCGAACGCTCTCGCAGGTCCAACCCGATGGAGCATCGAATGCATTATTCAGACGAGGAAATCGAACGCGCGAAGACATTATTCGCTCGTGAAAATGATCAACCCGGCCATGGCAGAATGGCGGTTGCCGCGATGGCGGGAATGAGCAAGCCCGGCAAAATCAGCCATATCACTCATCGACGGACTTGGCGGGACTACCTTCCGAAGGCACGACGCGATTTGCAAAAGGAAAGATCGGACCGGAATTTTCGATTAGGTAACGTGTCGCATGATCTAAACTGACCAGGTCGTGGGGCAGCGATAAGGATCAATGGCGCTAGTGAGAAGTCACTACGAATAATCGGTAGACCTCGCGGGTGAGCGGCGATGTCGATGTGACGCTCAAATCGACGGGCTCGCAGTGCAGACGTGAATCCCCTCCGACCTGTTCTTACAACACAGAAGGGCTGGAGGGGAGGAGGGCCTTTGTGAGCGAGCCGAAAGGATCGCGATGTGCCATGTCCCACCGATATTCCACCAAGATAAGCTCTTTGGAAGAAGCCGCCCGCCGCATCTGTGAAAACCGGGGCGGCAAATGGTCCGGCACAAAGGGCATGGCCTGCTGCCCTGCACATGACGACCGTACGCCGTCACTCGGTGTGTCGCTCGGCCAAAAAGCGATCCTTTTCCATTGTTTTGCGGGATGTGATCAGCAGAGCGTGCTGGCTGCTCTGGCGAGTGAAGGTGTCGACGCAACCTCGCTCTTTTCAGGTTCTGCGACTATCAACGGTCCCGAGCCGACCATAACGAGCAAACCCTCGGCGGCAGCGCTGAGGATCTGGCGCGACGCACAGCCACTGCGTGCCAGTCCGGCAAAGGCATATCTTGAGAGCCGCGGCATCCTCGCCGCATCTCCGGCCCTCCGCTTTCATCCGCGAACGCCGCTTGGCCCGAAAGGACGGACCCGCTTTCTGCCCGCCATGATCGCGGCGGTCAGCCTCGACGAGGGCCCCATCGCCATCCACCGCACGTTCCTGTCTACCGAAGCTTCAGGTAAGGCCGCTTTCGAAAAGCCGAAACGCGCGCTTGGCGCGCTCGGTGAAGCTGCTGTCCGCCTCTTCGCTCCGGCCTCCGGCAAGCTCGGCCTCGCCGAGGGCATCGAGAGCGCGATGTCGGCCTATGCGCTAACCGGCATCCCCGTCTGGGCGACTCTGGGCAATGAGCGCTTCGGCCTCGTCAGCGTGCCAGAGAGCGTGACTGAACTCCATCTCTTCGTCGATCACGATGCTGGCGGCGAGCTGGCCGCCTCGCGTGGCATGGCAGCTTATGCCCGCGATGGGCGGAAGATCCACGTTCGCAAGCCATCCTCAAGCGAGACAGACTGGAACGACGAACTTACAGCATGGCTGCGCCGCAAAGCGGCACAGTAAGAGGAGAGAGGGCTTCTCGAATTCCTGATCCGGCAGAGGGCGCGTCCCGATGCCATCATCAGGAGGACGAATTGCCATGTTTCAATCAGACCTGTTTCCCACCGGCGAACACTTGCCGTCAGAGCCCCTGGCCTATGCCACCGGCACCAGGATTGCCGCGCTTCTTGCCTCGGGGCGTCATCTTACCCGTGCCGACATTTCCGGGCTGTTCGCCGAAGAGACCGGCGTCCAGGGCTGGGGAAGCGCCTGGACGATCGACGACTACAACAACGCCGTCGAGATCGGCGCTCTGCTCTGGCTTCGCGAGTCCTCGCGCATCGACCTGGCGACAAGCGTGCATGAAGCCGAAGCGCGGTTCGACTGGCTCGAAGCAGCCTTGCCGCCGCGGCACGTGCGCAGTGAAGGACAGGTCGAGCCGCACCGGGACGGGTATCGCCGTTCGCCTGGTCAAGTTCGACAAGACGCAGACTGCGTCCGCGCCAGTTATCACCGGAGATACTGGCGACCTGATCGAAGTCCACGAGCTTATCACTGCGCTTCCGCCACGCGTACAGACCTCCGCCAACATCCATCGCTTGCCAGTCGGTAAGCCAGTGAGCCTCGTTGGTAAGACTTCAACGCATCGCGCGCCGGTCCGGCCGGTGGCGCCGTTTGCAGCGACAACACCAGCCACAGCGAATGCGATCGATCTTACCTATTCGGTCTTGGCCGACCCCGCACCGGTGCCCGAACAGACCGGCATCTATCTGCCATACCGGCCCAGCCGCATCGCGTTCGAAGACGCGCCGGTCCATCCCACGCCGCTCGTGGAATCGGTCGCCATGGGTTCTGTCGCGGCGCCTCAGCCGGACGTCACACCGCGTCTTCCCGCTGGCTGGCAGGCCGATGGCCTTCTGTCCGAAGCGCAGTGCGAGACATTGGTCTATGCAGCCCAGGCATTTGCGCGCGACCTGCCGGGCCAGTTCAAGGTCAGCCAGGAAGGCACCGCGCTGGAACTCTCCGAGGACGGAAACTTCTACCGCCAAGGCTTCTTCCTCGGCGACGGAACCGGAGCGGGCAAAGGACGGCAGATCGCCGCGGTCATCATGGATCGCTGGCTCGCAGGCGAGCGCCGACATGTCTGGATCACCAAGAACGAGGCGCTGCTCGAAGATGCACGCCGCGACTGGGAAGCGCTTGGCGGGCTGCCGCTCGATCTCCAGCCGCTCTCGCGCTGGAAACTCGGCCAGCCCGTAACGATGTCCGAAGGCATTCTCTTCGTCACCTATCCGACGCTGCGCTCAGGCCGCGCCGAGGATACGCGGCTCGACCAGATCCTTGCCTGGGCAGGCGAGGATTTCGACGGCGTGATCGCTTTCGACGAAGCCCATGCGATGGCCAATGCGCTCGGGGGCTCTTCAATCCGCGGCAAGGTCAAGGGCTCCGAACAGGGCATGGCGGGTCTGAGGTTGCAGAACCATCTCCCGCGCGCCCGCGTGCTCTACGCGTCTGCCACTGGCGCTTCGGATATCGTCAACCTCGGTTACACTTCCCGCCTCGGCCTTTGGGGACCGGAGACCGCTTTTCCGACCCACGAGGCATTCATGACCGAGATCCGCGCTGGCGGCGTCGCGGCGATGGAGCTCGTCGCCCGTGATCTCAAGGCCCAGGGTCTCTATCTTGCCCGTGCGCTGTCCTTCGCCGGGGTCGAGTACGAGATCCTCGAACACAGCCTGACCGAAGCGCAAATAAAAATCTATGATGCCTATGCTGATGCCTGGGCGATCATTCACCGCAACCTCGAAGCTGCGCTCGAAGCAACCCGCGTGGTCGACGAGGACAGCGGCGACACGCTCAACCGCAATGCCAAGGCTGCGGCGCTATCGATCTTGGAAGGCACCAAGCAGCGCTTCTTTGCCCAGCTCCTGCTTTCGATGAAATTGCCGAGCCTGATCCCCGCGATGGAAGTAGCGCTTGGCGAAGAGCATTCGGTTGTCGTGCAGCTGGTCTCGACCGCCGAGGCCATGCTCGACCGGCGCGTTGCTGACCTTACCGTGGAAGAACGCGAAGCTCTCGATATCGATCTGTCCCCGCGTGAATACGTGTAATGTTGAGCTCAACATTACACGTATTCTTTGCAGTCGCAGTTTATGTCGAGCGTGGCGGCAGGAGGCGCAGGTTTCCTTCGGTTTTCCATGATTTCACTCCAGATAATATATGAGGATCAGGGGAATGTCTGGGGACGGGTCAG
>NZ_WRPO01000019.1 GCF_009746585.1 Novosphingobium aquimarinum | reverse complement strand
TCAATGCAACGTTCGCCTCTGTGAGACCCGATACAGCACGACCAGGCTCCGGTCCGGCCAGTGCGGACAGATCCATGAAACCCTCAAGGGATCAACACCGCCTAGCTCTGCAATTACAGATCAAATCCTAAGGGCTTTGTCGCATTGGTTTCTTAGGAACGCTCGGCATTCCCGTTCCGTTTTCGAGACGATCTCGCCCGCTTATTAGTGAGGAACCCCGTTCTTCTTGGCAACGCATCCACCGAAACGGGTGCAGAATCGGTTCAGCCCTCGCGCAAGGCGCGCCCGATTTCCTCGAAATCGCGTCGCACCGTCTCCAGCTTGCCGGGATCGAAGCGGGTCGCGGCGTCGAGAATCTCACGCCGCGCGCCATCGTAGAGCTGGCGCAGCGCGCCGGCGATGCCCGATTCGCCCGAAACGCCGAGCTGGAGCGCAGTGATCGCAGTCAGCGCGCGCGTGAGCGAGCGGCTCTTGAGCGTGTTGTCGCCCAGCGAGCTTGCGTGAATCGCGGTGCCCAGGGCGCCGATGAGATGCTCGTAGCACAAGTGCACCAGTTCGGCCGGGTTGGCACCCTGGACGCGCGCGTCGAAATCGATGCGGCGATAGGCTTCGTGAGGGGAGAGTTGAGCAAGCATGGTGCGTTAGTCCGACTTGTTCCAGGCAGCGATCTGGTTTTCGAGGAAAGTCATGGTCGACTTCAGCTGGCCGATCCGCCCTTCCGAGGTGGTGAAGCGCGAAGCGAGATTGGCGCGCAGCGTCTCCTGCTTCTCGACCAGTTCCGTCCGATCTTCGCCAACCTGCTGAAGCTGCTTGGTATAGCGGCTGATGGAGCCTCCCAGCGATCCGGGATTGGTCGTGCTGGTGGCGTTGCGGTAGATCTTGTCGACGCTCGAATAGACGCCGTAGATGCCGTTCGTGAACATCGCCGCGACGCCTTCCGGGTCCTTGGCGAGCGTTTGCGACAGGCGGGCGGTATCGAGCACGAACGTGCCGTCGCGCTGGGTCGAAAGCCCGAGATCGGCAAGCGTGCGCGCCGCGCCGGTCGCGTTGGGCATAACCACCGTGCCGGCCAGCTGCGACATCGTGCGCTTGAGCGCGCGAGCGCCGGGATCGGTGCGCAATTCGCCCGTCTGCGGATTGGTCGCGCTGTTGATCTCGGCCATGATCTCGTTGAGCGCGGACGTCAGGTCCGTCATCGCCGAAGTGATCGCGGGCGAGGTATCCGCGAACGACAAAGTCGTCGGCGAGCCGATGTTGGTCGCAGAAAGCTTCAGCTTCACGCCGGGAATCGCGTCGGAGACCGTGTTCGAACTGGCCGTCATCGACAGTCCGTCGATCTTGAAGGCGGCATCGCTGGCGCTCGCGAGCAGTTGCCCCGAGGCCGAGCCGGGGCTCCAGGCCAGGTTCGAAAGGCCCGGTTCCGCCGGATCTTCCGTCGCCTCGAGAATGAACCCGCTGTTCGCGCCGTCCTTGCCCTTGAGAACCAGCTGAGCGCCGTCGACGGTATTGGCGATATAAGCCGAAACGCCGGTGTTGGCGACATTGATGGCGTTGGCGACTTCGCTCAGCGTGGCGCCGCTGGGAATCGCGATGTCGACCGCAGGCTTGCTCGTGTCTTCGGTGAAACTGCCGGCCGAGACCGCGCCGAAACGCAAGGTCAGCGTGCCCGAACCGGTCGTGTCGGTCGCTGCGGAATAAGGTGCCAGCGCCAGGGTCTGGGCCTTGGCGAGCTGCGTCACTTCGAGCGAGTAGCTGCCCTTGGGCTGGCGCGTACCGGTGAGCGACGCAGTTGCGACCGAGGTATTGGCGACGGTGGGCTGAGGCGAAAGATCGCCCACGCGCACGCGATCGCCGAGCGAGCTTGACAAGCTGAAGAGCATCGAACGAAGGTTCGAGGCCGCGGAAATCTGCGAGTCGAGCGTTTCCGACTTGGCCGCCAGGCGATCGTTGCGCGCCGCGAATTGCGCGATCGCGAGGTCGTTCGCCAGCTTCAGCATGTCGAGACCACTGCCCCCGCCAAGCGCGGTGACGATGGAAGACGTCGTGGTGGAAGCAGTGGAGACCATATCTGTCAGAACGGTCCCAGGAGGTGCGACTTAAGGGCCATTTACGCGCTCGCCTCCGGTCGGCCCTCGGCATCGAAGCGCACCGTGACCGGCACCTGGATCCGCGGCTCGGGCGGCGTTTCGCCACGCTTGAGGGCCAGCACGAAGGCCAGGATCGCTGCGACGGCGATATAGAGTTCCTCGCGGATCATCTGATTTTCGCGCGTGGTGAAATACACCGAACGGGCAAGCGAGGGGTATTCCAGCACCGGCACCGCGTATTCGGCGGCAAGCTGGCGCATCGCCAAGGCCTTGTCGCCGCGGCCCTTGGCCAGCACGATCGGCGCAGCGGCCTTTTCGGGATCGTAGGCGATCGCGACCGAGAAGTGCGTCGGGTTGGTGATGACGAACTGCGCTTCCTGCATCGCGGGAACGAGGCCGCCCATCGCGATCTTGCGCTGACGATCGCGCACGGCCGCCTTGTTCTCCGGCGATCCTTCGGCTTCCTTGTGCTCGTCCCGCATTTCCTGATGGCTCATCTTGAGGCGCGTCAGGCGGCGGATCCACTGCACCGGCAGATCGATGAACGCGATGATGAACAAGCCGGCGGCGAGCAGGAAGAACAGGATGATGATGGCGTCCCATCCCGCCGTGAGCTGCCCGAACAGATTGCCGCGCCCCAGCCGCACCAGCTGCGGCACGTAGGTCGACGCCCAGAACCATGCGAGCGAGCCGAGCAGACCGACCTTGAGCAGCCCCTTGCCCATTTCGATCCAGCCGGTCGGACCGAACATGCGCTTGAGGCCGCTCATCGGATTGATGCGGCTTCCTTTGGGCACCAGATTGCTGCCGACCCAACGCCCATCGCCAAAGCCGAGCTGCGAAACGAGGCTTGCGACGATGATCGCGAAACCCAGGATCGCGATCGGCGGCACCACGGCCAGCAAGGCGCCCGTCAGCATGTCGCCGGGCGCGAAGTTTTCGAGCGAAGCGCGATCGAAGCGGAAGCCCCGACGCAGCGAATCGGAGAGCAGGCTGAGCAGCCAGGGACCCGCGATCAACAGCCAGGCCGCGCCCACCAGCACCGTCGCCGCCGTCGCCAGCTCGCGCGAGCGCAGGACGTCGCCCTTCTTCGTGGCCTCCTGTTTGCGCTTCTCTGTTGGCGCATGGGTCTTTTCGCCGGCGCTCTCGCTCATGGCGCCAGCAATCCCGAAACCGCGCCGATGGCGTTGGTAATGAGGCCGGTGACCTGGTCGGTGAGCACCGGCGCGGCGGCGATCAGCCCCGCGATCCCGGCAAGCACGCCCGCCGGGAGGCCGAGCGCGAAAAGGTTGAGCGCGGGCGCCGAGCGGCTGATGATGCCGGTCACGATCTGCACCACGAACAGCACCAGCGACACCGGCAGCGCGATCAGCACCGCGGTCGTGAACATCATCGTCGCATAAGCAGGCACGCGCGCGAGGCGTTCGGCGCCGATCCAGGTCTCGCCGGGCGGAAACACGCGGTAGCTCTCGATGATCAGCGCGAACCACTGCAAGTGCGCGCCGAGCGCCAGGAAAATCAGAGTCACGACCACCGCGAAGTATTGACCGAGCGCGGGCGATTGCGAGCCCGAGTTGGGATCGACCGCGGTCGCCATCGTCATGCCCATGCCGCCGCCGATGATTTCCGCGGCGATGACCGGGCCGGCGAAGGCGAGCTGCAGCACGAAGCCGAGCGAAAGACCGACCAGTACTTCGCCCGCCACCGCGACCAGCCCGGCCAGCGAAAGCAATTCGGCAGGCGCGGCCACCGGCGTCCACGCGCAGATCAGCACCGCGAAACCGCCCGCGACCATCACCCGCACTTGCGGCGGCACCGACGCCGTGCCGAACAACGGGGCGGCGACGATGGCGGCACCGACGCGCGTCATCACGAAGACGAGCCGCCAGAACTCCGCCTCGAGAGCGCCAAAGCCGAAATCAAGCTGGTTCATTGTTTTCTTCATGAGTGGCAACCTGCATCCGCAGATTGCCAGCGGCACCGGCCCACGCCCCCACCCGACCTCCCATCGGTAGTATACTTGTGTGGGAGGTCGGGTGGGGGCGTGGGCCGGTGCCGCGAGGTCCGCCCGGATGGGCGGACCGCACCAAGCAAAGACTCGGGCCGGTGCCGCGGGCAACCTGCATCCGCAGATTGCCATCAACAAACACTCTCGCGACGTTCAGCGCCACCTTCGATCCTACTTCGAGATCGTCGCGATCTGCGCGAAGATGGCCTGGGTGAAGTCACCCACCAGCGCCATCATCGAGCTGCCGAACAGCACCAGCACGAACGCCGTGATCGCGAGCTTGGGCACGAAAGTCAGCGTCTGTTCGTTCACGGAGGTCGCCGCCTGGATGATGCCGACGGCGAGGCCCACGGCAAGCGAGGCAAGCAGGATCGGCGCGGCGACGAGCATGGTCGTCCACAGCATCCGATCGGCCAGCGAAAGCAGGTTGGTAATATCTTCCATGGGTCTACCCGAAACTTGCAGCCAGCGAGCCCATCAGGAGCGCCCAACCGTCAACCAGAACAAAAAGCAGCAGCTTGAATGGCAGCGACACGACCATCGGGCTCATCATCATCATGCCCAAGCTCATCAGCACCGAGGAGACCACGAGGTCAATCACCAGGAATGGCAAAAACAGCATGAAACCGATCTGGAACGCGGTCTTGAGCTCGCTGGTCACGAAGGCAGGCAGCAGGATCGAGAACGGCACATCGTTCGCGCTGCGGAACTTCGGGGCCTTGGCCATTTGCGCGAACATCGCCAGATCGCGCTCGCGGGTCTGGCGGATCATGAACCGGTGGAATTCCTGTCCGGCGTTGGAAATCGCCTGCTCGGCATTGACCGTCCCGGCCGCATAAGGCGCGATGGCGCGCTCGTTCACGCGCTCCAGCGTCGGTGCCATGACGAACAGCGAGAGGAACAGCGAGAGGCCGATCAGCACCTGGTTGGGCGGCGATTGCTGCAGGCCGAGCGCTTGTCGCAGGATCGCGAGCACCACCAGGATCCGGGTGAAGCTGGTCATCATCAGGACGAGGCTGGGCAGGATCGTCAGCAGCCCCATGATGAGGAGCAGCTGGAGCGACAGGCTCAGACCCGGACCGTCGGTGCCGCCCAGCGAACCGAAGGCGCGATCGAGCGCGCCGGGGATCGCCGCCGGGGCATTGGCGGGCGCACCGGGCGCGACCGGGGCCGCGGGGACCTGGGCCTGCGCCCAGGCGACGGCGGGCAGGAGCAGAGCGGGAAGCCCCACGATCGCTGCGCTGGCACGGCGCGCCATAATGCCCACCCCGCTGCGACTAACCTCGCCTGCGGCTCGGCAAGTCTCGCTCCCCTCCCGCATGCGGGAGGGGTTGGGGGTGGGCGGAAAAACCAAGTCGCTCATTGCGCGATCTCGTCCGCAATGTCGGCGAACTTCGCACGCGCGGGCGCTTCGGCGAGGCGGGTCAGCCCGTTGCGCGAGGCCGAGACAAGGATCTCCTTGCCGTGGAACTCGATCACCGCGAGCTTGAGCGTGGGCGAAAGCATCGTCGTTTCGATGACGCGCACGCTTTTCGCCGCCTGTCCGGTTCCGCCGCGTTCCTGCAGCTTACGCAGCAGGATCAGCGATCCCCAGGCGAGCCCGGCGATCAGCGGCAACAGGATCAGCAGCTTGAGGATGTACCAGACCACTGAGGTGTCAGACCTTGCTGGCGGCGTCGAGGATCGCGGCGATGTCGTCGACTTCGCCGGTATCCTGGGCCGGCGCATCGGCGATCATCTCGGCCTTGATCGGGCCGTTGTCGCTGGCGCGATCGGCACCCGGATCGAGCATTTCGACGATGCGCAGGCCGAAGCGGCCGTTCTGCGCGACCACTTCGCCGCGCGCGACCGGCTTGCCGTTGACGAGCACGTCGAGCAGCTCATCGGTCAGCTTGTCGAGCACGACGATGCTTTCCTCGCCGAGCGACAGCACGTCCTTGAGGCGCATGTCCGTCCGGCCGAGCTCGACCGAAAGACGAACCTCGACGTCGCGAAGAAATTCAAAACCACGGGGATGGACGGCCATGGGAATTCAGTTCCTTTCCTGGAATGCCTGGGTAATGCGGATCGCGACCTGATCATCGAGTTCGCCGACGGTGCCGCAGGCGATCGTGCGCCCGCCTGCCCGGAGCGGCACCGAGCGCGCGATGGCGACGGGGATGACGTCACCGGGTTGCAGCTCCGTGAGCCGTGAAAAGCCGATCTTCATGTCGACGAGCGTCGCCGTCAGTTCGACCGGCAGCGATGCATAGGGTTCGTCGAGCGGATCGGCGACGATCCGAACGATATCGACCTTGCGCGAGGGCAGCCGCCCCGAGACGGCGCTGGCCAGCGAGGAGTGCGGGAATGCGAGCGAAAGCATCCACGGGTCGCAGCCCTCTTCCTCGACGACCAGCACCAGCTGCATCATCGGTTCGTCGCTCGGCCACGCGCCGATCCGCGAAAGCTGAGTGCCGCGCTGCAGCGCGCGGACGGGAAGTTCGCCGCCCAGCGCCTGGCGCAAGGCGGTGCCGACCGTTTCCTCGAGCTTGGCGATGAGCAGTTCGGCAGACAGCGGGAAGGACGTCGGCAATGGCGAAGGCACCACCCCGCGGCCACCGAAGGCCCGGTCGACGAGACGGAAGACCGGCGCGGCATCGAAGCTCACCAGCAGCTTCACTTCCTCGTCCACGCCGAGCGCGATGATGCCGTGCGAGGCGAGCGATGCGGATTCGGCGCCAATCGTCGCCATCTTGCAGTCGCGCGGCATGCCTTTGCTGATCCGCGGCGCCTCGCCGCCGGCAAGCCTCGAAAGGCCCCGCGACAAGGCAGGCAGCAACAGTTCGGCAAGCTCGCTGAGCGCGCTGCCGAGTTCGGCCGCATTCGCCGAACCGCCCAGCAATTCCGGGCAATGGCGCGCAGCCGGAGTTTTACGATCGGAAAACACGGGAAGTGTCGCCTACTGAATGATGAAAGTGCGGAAGTAGACGTCGTCGACGCCGCCGAAGCCCTCGTGCTCGGTCAGCACGCGGTTGATCTCGGCAGTCATGCGCTTGCGCAGGCGGGCCTTGCCCTCGATCGTGTACATGTCGTTCTCGGGCGTGTCGGCGAGCAGCGTGATCAAGCCGGAGCGGATCGCGAGCTCGTGATCCTTGAGCCACATCAGCACGCGCCCGTCGCGGCGCGTCGAAGCCGCGATGCTGACCTGGATCAGCGCATCGGAGCCCCTGAGGTTCGACGTGAATTCGCCATCGAAGGTGTAGTATGCGGTGCGAAATTCGCTGCCGCCTTCTCCGTGCACGCTGGGCGGACCGCCCTCGCCCTCGCCCTCGCTGACGGGGGCAAAGGGATCTTCCTCGCCCTTGCGGATGAGCTTGGGCTTGTTGTCTTCCTTTTCGGCGTGACCATTGCCGATGACCCCGGCCTGCACCAGGCCGAACATGCCGCCGCCGCCGACGGCGAGCAGAACGACCGCGCCGATGATAATCAGCAACGGCCCTTTGCCCTTTTTCTTCGGCTTTACGTCCTTGGCTTCGGTATCACTCATCGTGCTTCCTCGAATGGCTTAGGTTCAGGCGTAGATGCCCGTGGGGTTGGAGCGGGGCGCTGTGGGCGCCTCGGACGCGGTATCGCGGGCGGACGAACCGGCCCCGTCCCCGCGCTGGTTCGCGGCCTGGCGCCCGTCCGGCGCTTGCCGATCGGCCTGGCCCTGCGCGGCGTTGCCCAGCCCGGACTGCGCGGCATTGCCCGCGGACTGATGCTGCTGGTGCTGCTGCGTGTTGGGCTGCGCCTGCTGTTGGTTCTGTTGCTGGTTTTGGGCGTTCTGCTCGCGCGCGTTCGCGTCGTTGCCCGCTGCCGCGGCAGCCGAAGCGGCGGCAAGCACTGCCGGAGCGAGCGCCGGATCGGAACCCGTCATCGTCACCGCGAGGCGCGATTCATCGGCGCGGAAGGACAGCGAGATCTGGCCGAACTCGGCATGATTGATCGCCGCGCGCACCAGATTGGGGCTGGCCGCCGCGCGGGCTTCGGTAAGCCGGCCGACCAGCGTTTCGAAGTCCTGCGGCTGGATCGTATCGCTTTGTGCGGTAACGGTGGCCGTCACCGGGTGAGCCACGGTCGCCTCCGGCACGATGGCTGCCGTATTGAAGACGACGCCGGGCGCAGGCGCGTCGACCGTAACCGTCTGGGCGAGCTTGGACGGCATCGCCGGATCCTTGGCGCTCGCGGTGTCGGCAACCGCAAGAACCGACTGGGGCGCGGGCGCGGTCGGTGCTGAGATATCGCCCGCTGCCGCAGGGTCGACGGGCTTGGCGGCCTGCGCGGCAACGGGCCTGGCAGGCACGCCGGCTCGAGCGGCGACCAGGCTCTGGGCGGAAACGGCGGGGGCCACCGCCATCGCGCGGTTGAGCGTGACGGGCGCGAGATCGGACGTCCGCACCGGCTCGGCGACCGACTGCTCGGTCGCAAGGTTGGTGACCGACGCGGCGATGGCGCTCGTCGAAGTGGCGGCGGCCTGTGCGCGCGTTCCAGCCTGCGACTGGGCGTCCATCGCTTTGGTAACTCGTGAAGCCATCGCCGCCGGGACCGGTGCAACGGGCGTCATCGCCAGATGGGGCGTTTCGGAAGGTGGATTCTCCGCGCGCACCAGCTTCGCGGGGGTCGCTGCGAAACGGTCGGCAGGAAACTGCGGCAGCGCGCGATCACGTGATGACCGCTGGACCTCAGCCTCGGGCGCTTCCGCCACCGGGCGGCCTGCGGCTTCGAACGCCGGGATCGAGATCAGCGCGGGCTGCGCTTCGGGCGCGCTCTGCGTCAGGCCGGCGGCTTCGATCGCGGGCTGCGCATCCGCATCGATGGCTGGCTCATGCCCTTCGGCCCGCGCCGCGTGCCTGGCGAAGCTGCCGCCCAGTCGCGCCAGCATCGCATCGGCCACCGGTTCGACGCCTGCACCATCGAGCGCAAGCTCGGCAGCGGGCTGCTTCGGATCGGAGTTCGCAAGCTTCGCGGCTACGGGCTGCTGCGGCTGGAAAGCGGCAAGCGCCTTGGGCGAAGCCGGCAAGATCTTGCCGGTGGCAATGCCGCTTGCCTTGCCGGACGCCGGCAGCTCGGCCGGGATCAGCGCGGCCGCTGCTGCGGGCGCAGCGCCGTCCGCAGACCCTGCCGGACCTTGCGAGTTGGCAAGAATAGTAAGGAAATCAAGGCCCTGTGGGGCTTCGCCCGCCGATGCCTGGGGCGAACCAGCAAGGCTGGCGAAGCTCGCCGTATTCATCTGGGGCTGGATCGTCGACATCGGGGTTGCAGTCCTCGCGTTGCAAGTGACAACCCCTAATCAAGGTCCGTGCCAATTGCCTTGCGAGAGCCGAGCGAGGCCGGCTGCGCGGCTTTCGCGATCATGCGCGCCTGCAGATCCGCGCGCTCCTGAATGGCCGCGCGCTTGCGCTCGCTTTCGGCGAGCTGGTTGAGCCGCGCATCCGCGATCGAGCGCGCGCGGACCGCATCGTTCTCCGTGCTGCGGCTCAGCGCCTGCAACCCGTTCACGAAGCGACCGAGATGAATCAGACTGGCGCCGTCGGGGACTTCCCGGCGCGAGGCATAGTCAGCCGCCATGAGGCGCGTGCGCTCCGAGAGGTTGTGCAGCTGTCGCAAGGTGCTCTCGGCCTCGGCAGCCTCCAGCGCCGCGGCCTGCTTGGCCACTTCACGCACCCGCTCGAGCCGGCGCAATCGGTCCAGGCGCTTCTTCACGGTACGCGAGTCCCTGTTATTGGCAAACCGCATCCGCGGTTTGCCACGGCACCGGCCCACGGTGCCGCAAGGTCCAGACGGATGTCTGGACCGCACTCAAAAAACTTGATCATCCCAGCAGCGCCTCGAGCTGCGCCGCGCTGTCATCGAGGCCGATCAGTTCGCCCGCATCCTGACACAGGAAGGCCGTCAGCAGCTCGTGCATCGCGATCGCCTTATCGAGCTGCGGATCGGAACCCGGGCGATAAGCGCCCATCAGCACGAGGTCGCGATTCGCTTCGTAGCCCGCGACGAGTGCACGGAACATGCGCGCGAGGCTCTGATGCGTCCCCGGCACGATGTCGTTCATCACGCGGCTGAGCGAGGCGCCGATGTCGAGCGCCGGATATTGCCCGCGCTGCGCCAGATCGCGCGAGAGCACGACGTGTCCATCCAGGATCGAGCGCGCCGTATCGACGACGGGGTCATCCTGATTGTCGCCATCGGCGAGCACGGTGTAGAGTCCGGTGATCGAACCGCCGCTCGCCGCCGAATTCCCGGCCCGTTCGACCAGCTTGGTGATCGTCGCCAGCGCCGAAGGCGGATAGCCACGCGCGGCGCCGGGTTCACCGAGCAGCAGGCCGATCTCGCGCGCGGCATGCGCAACGCGGGTGAGGCTGTCCAGAATTAGCAGCACGCGCTTGCCGGCAGCCCGGAAATGCTCGGCCATGCAGGTGGCAAGCATCGCTCCGCGCAGGCGCAAGTTGGCGGCATGATCGGCGGGCACCGCGACGATCACGGTCTTCTCGCGCTTGGCCTCGGTCATGTGGCGCTCGACGAAGTCCGAGACTTCGCGCGCACGTTCGCCGATCAGGCCGACGATGATGACGTCCGCCTGCGCGCCACGCGCGATCATGTCCATCAGCACCGACTTGCCGACACCGGAGCCCGCCATCACGCCGATCCGCTGACCCACACCAAATGTCGTGAGCGCGTTGAGCGCACGCACGCCGGTATCGAAGCGCTCGCGCACCGGACTGCGATCGAGCGCGGAGGCGCGGATGCCACCAGAAGGCCATTCGCAGCGCGAGTGGATCGGCGGGCCGCCGTCGATCGGCAGGCCCTCGCCATCGACGGCGCGGCCGAGAAAGGCTTCGCCCACCGGCAGCATGCCGGGCCGCCCTACGGGCCAGACCCGCGCGCCGGGACGCAGCAGCACCGAATCGCCGAGCAGCATCATCAAGGTGCGCCCGTTGCGAAAGCCGATGACTTCGGCGGCAAGTGGCGAAAACCCGTGGCCGATGCGGCAAATGGCGCCGACCGGAACGGACAGGCCGCTCACTTCGAGCATGCCGTTGTCGCAGGCGGCGACGAGACCGTAGCGCCGTGCGCAGAGGCTGACCTGCTCCGCGGAAAGGTCTTGCAGGATCGGATCCCAGACTTTGTGCATCATGGGGAGAGGCTCGGCTCAGACCTGGTGGAGCGCTTCGGCGATGGCCCGGCGCCACGTGGCGGGACCATCCTCGACGCCGCCGCTCAGGCCTTCGACCCGGATCGCGCCGCGATCCAGCGTCGGATCCGCTTCGACGATCCAGTCCTTCGCAAAGCTGGGGGAGATCATCGCGATATCATCGGGATGGAGGCGAATGACGCGCTCGTCATCGGCGCGCGCGAGCATGGCCGCAGCCCGCTCCACGCGGCTTGCCAGCAGATCGGGATCGAGCGTCAGGGGCAGGATCGCCGCTTCGCACAGAGCCGCGACGGTTTCGCGCAACCGCAGCCGCAGTTCCTCCTCCATGGCCCGATCGATTTTGGCGAAGGACAGCGCGAGTTCGTCACGCGCGGCGATATCCTCTTCGAACTTTTCGGCCGCCTCGGCGCGAGCCTGATCGACCCCGGCGGAAAACCCCTCGGTGAAGGCCAGCGCCACCGGATCGAGCGGCTTGACCGCCGGCTCGGCGGTCGCCTCTTCGGCAAGGCCCATGTCAGGCTCGGGCTCAACAGCTGCCTGCGGCGGCACGCTCGTCACGAACGCGTCGAAGCGCGAATCGCTGCGAAAGCTGCTCGGCGCAGTCAGCGCGGAAAGCCAGCCGCTGCGTGTCGGCGGCGGCGCAGCTTCCGTTTCGGCCTGCCGGAAGCGTCCGGACATGTCAGACATAGTCGTCGTCACCCGATCCGAAGATGATGGTGCCTTCGGTGGCAAGGCGTCGGGCCGCGGCGACCACGCGCTTCTGCGCATCGACGACATCGGCCAGCTTCACGCGGCCACGCGCCGCGATCTCGTCCTTCACGCCGTCGGCGGCGCGGCTCGACATGGCGCGGAAGAAGACGTCGCGTTCTTCGTCGGCGATGCCCTTGAGCGCGTCGATCAGCGTATCGTTGTCGACGTCGCGCAGCAGCGCGCCCATGGCCTGCGGATCGAGCACGAAGAGATGCTCGAACTTGAACATCTCGTTCTCGATCTCCTTGGCAAGCGCCCGGTCGGCCTTGCTGATCTCGGACATCACGCGCTTCTCGATCACCTTGCCGACACCGTTGATGATTTCGGCCGCCTCGCGCGCACCGCCCATCTCGAGCGCAACGTGTCCGTGCGCCTCGCTGATGCGGCGCGTGAGCAGGTCTTCGAGCATCGCGATCGCGCCCTGCGATACGGGTCCAAGCGTAGCGATGCGATGGACGATCTGGCCCTGCTCGGATTCCGGCAGCGCATGCAGCACTTCAGCGGCCACTTCCGGATCGAGCTGCACCAGCAGCACTGCGATGGCTTGCGGATGCTCGCCGCGAACCAGCGGAACGAGCGCCTGCGGCGTCAGCCACCGCGCCAGTTCGATGGGCGAGGCCTTGACCGGTTCGGGCAGGATCCGGCGCATCAGGTTTTCGGCCTTCACGTCGCCGACGGCCCGCGCCATCTTCGAATGGACCTGGCCGATGCGATCGTGCGCCTGCAGGCCGAGGTTCTCGGTTTTCTCGACGAACCCGGCAATGGCGCCGGCGATCACTTCGGGGCCGATCTCGCCCAGGGCGCACATCTTTTCGCCCAGCAGGCGCAGTTCGGCCGGCTCGAGTTCGGCGAGAATGCGCGCGGCCTGATCGTCCTCGAGCACCATGACCATTACCGCCGCCTGCTCGGCGGCGTCGAACAGCTTGAGCTCGCTCACGCGGCCTTCTCCTTATCGAGTTCCTCGTCTTCGGCGGGCATCTGATTGAGCATCTGGCGCAAGGCGTGAACCGAAGCGTCGGGCCTCTCGGTCATCAGGCGTTGGGCGAGCGAAACCTGGTGCGTGAGCATCTCGGCGCGGGACGCGCGCGGAGCGTTCTCTTCGTCTTCGCCCGCACCTGCGCCACGCGCGCCGCCGTCCTCGCCGATGGCAAGCGCGTCGGACGCATCCTCCTCGTCTGCATCTTCGTCGTCTTCGGCGCCGCGTTTGGCCTTCTTGCCCTTCTTCGCCTTCTTATCCGCCTTGGATTTGGGCTTATCGCCGCGGATCGCCTTGATCACCGGGCGCACCCCAAGCAGCAGCACCAGCAGAACCGCGAGCACCGCCGCGCCGTTGCGCACCAGCATCGCGAACCATGGCGTTTCGTAGAAGGGCAGTTCGGCCACTTCGGTCGGCTCGAACGAGCGCATCATCACCTTGACCTGATCGCCGCGCTGCGGATCGGCGCCGACCGCCGCGCTGACCAGCGCCTCGAGATCCTTGATATCCTGCGGCTTGGCGCCCTGCATCGCGTCTTTCGAGAGCGCGACGGCGACCGACAGGCGCCGAACTCCCCCGGGCCCCTGGTTCGAGACCGAGACCTGACGACCGAGTTCGTACGTGCGGCTCGAGCGCGATTCCCCGTTCTGGGGGGGCTGCGCACCCTGCGCTTGCTGGGTTCCCTGCGGCGGCTGCGGCTGCGCCTGGGTCTGTGCCGGCGGCGTGTTCGCCAGGACGCCCGGAACGCCCACGGCCGGCGCCGCGCCCGTCGATTGCGACTGCGCTTCAGTCTCCGTGCGCACGACGCCGTCCTTGTCATAGCTCTCGCGGGCCGACGTGACCTCGTTCATGTCCAGATCGATCTGGATCTCGCTGGTGAAGTTGCCTTCGCCCAGCATCGGGGTGAGCAGCGTGTGCACCTGGCGGCGCAACTTCTCTTCCATCCGCGTCTGCAGTTCGAGCCGATCGCTGTCGCTACTGCTGGACCGGTCCGAAAGGAGCCTGCCATGCTGATCCGCGACGCGCACCGCATCGGGCGACAGGCCGGGGATCGAGGCGGCGACCATGTTGACCACGGCGGAAACCTGGCTCTCGCTCAATTGCCGGCCGCGCGCGAGGCGAACCATGACCGACGCCGAGGGCGGCACGTCGTCGCGCACGAAGACCGATTTCTCGGCTTCCGCGATATGCACGCGCACGCTTTCCACACCGTCGATCTCGCGGATCGTCATTTCGAGGTCGCGCTCGCGCGCGGAGCGCAAACGCTCGCCTTCGAGCGTGCGGCTCGCCCCCATCGGCAGCGAGTCGAGCATCTGATCACCGGTTTCGGGCGTCGCGACCGCGCCGTCCGATGCCACCAGCATGCGCGCGCGATAGTAATCGCCCTCGGCGACGGTGAGCGCGCCGGTGGAATTGTCGATCTCGTAATCGATCGCCGCCTGGTCGAGCGCGGCGGCAACGCCTGCTCGCTCGCCATCGGCGAGTTGGGCATAAAGCACGCGCTGCGGCGAAGGCGAAACCGCCTGCCATGCCAGCAGCGCGCCGCCAAGCGCGGACACGCCGATGAACCAGGGCAGCATCTTCTTGACCGCGGGCTGCGCGGTAAACGTGCCCAAACGCGTCAGCACCGGCCCGCCTTGCGGATCGGTGAGCGGCGCCAGAAGCGACGATGGCGCTCCCCCGCCGAGCGGGGCAGCTTCTACGGGAACGAGATCCGCCATTGAATCAGACCCCCATCCTCATGATGTCCTGATAGGCATTGAGCAGCTTGTTGCGCACTTGCAGGGTGGCTTCGAACGCAACGCCGGCTTCCTGCCGCGCGAGCATGACCTTGGCGACGTCGGTCACTTCACCCTTCTGATAGGCATCGCCGATCGCCTCGGCCTTGGCCTGAACCGCGTTCACGCCCTGCAGCGCGCCGTCGAGCGTCGCGGCAAAGCCTTGCGCCGCTCCCTGGACGCCGCCGATACCGCCGGCTGCGCCCGCAGCGCCCGCGCCACCAGCCTGTTCGGTTCCCTTGGAACCGTGCAGCTGCTGCAGCGTGTCGTTGCGGGCAATCATCTGCTGGCGAAGGGCGATGATCTGCTGGATCCCGCCCGCGCCCCCGCCGATCCCGCCAATGCCACTCATCGACGGCCTCCGGCGACCTTACGGCCGATCTCGATCCCGGCTTCGCGGAACGAAGCGAGGCGATAGCGCAAGGTGCGCTCGGAGATGCCGAGCTCCCGTGCCGCCGCGACGCGATTGCCGCCGCAAGCCTCGAGCGTTTCCATGATCGCACGCGCTTCCGAAAGCTGCACGACGCTCGACAGCTTGCGAGCCCCCGTGAGGACCTCGGGCTGCGTTTCCACGTCTTCGCCGATCAGACGCGCCGGGCTGTCGAAGACGATGTGCTCGGGCGTGATCGTGGTCTGGCCGTGAGCCAGCAGCAGCGCGCGGCGCACGACGTTCTCCAGCTCGCGCACGTTGCCCGGCCACTGGTGCATCTTCAGCATCGCGAGCGAGGCCTCGGAAAAGCAGGGTGCGCGGCCGGTCTCGGGCGAATGGCGCAGCGCCAGCGCGAAAGCGAGCGGCGCGATGTCGTCGGCCCGTTCGCGCAGGCTGCGCAAGCTGAGCGGAAAGACATTGAGACGATAGAAGAGGTCGGCGCGGAAGCGGCCCTCAGCCACTTCGAGCGGCAAGTCGCGGTTGGCGCAGGCGATGATGCGCACGTCGACCTTGATCGCCTGGGTCGCGCCGATCGGCACGACTTCGCGTTCCTGCAGCGCGCGCAGCAACTTGGCCTGCAGCTGCAGCGGCATTTCCGCGATTTCGTCGAGCAGAAGCGTTCCGCCGTCGGCAGCGCGCATGAAGCCTTCGCTTTCCGACGTCGCGCCGGTGAAGGCGCCCTTGCGGTGGCCGAACAGCATCGCTTCGAGCATGGCTTCGGGCATCGCCGCGCAATTGACGGCGATGAACGGGCCGTCGCGACGATCGCTGCGATCGTGAATGAAGCGGCTGAGGACTTCCTTACCGGTGCCGGTGGGTCCGTTGATCAGAACGGGGATGTCGCTTGCGGCCAAACGCTGGGCAAGTGCGAAGACGGAAAGGCTTTCGGGGTCGGCCGCAATGGGGTTGGTGCTTCCGGCCATGGCCGCGATCGCCATGGCGAGCGACTTCTCGCTGACCGGATCGCGATACGTGAGGCAAATACGATCCTTGCCGTCTCGCACGATGGCGTCGACGTCGCCGCGGGAAAGCGAGACTGCGCGGGACCGGGCACGCGGCGCGCGTTCATCAGCAATTTCGCGCAGATCGATCGCCGAGCAATCGAACAACGAGTTGGCAATCGGAGCAACCCGCTGCGCTAGCGTACCATGAAGACGCCCCACCAGCGCATCGACGGAAAATTCTGACATCGTCTTCTGACCCCCGAGGAATTAACGTTCCTTGTGAGGCCTGTTTTCGCGCGTAACGTCCAAATCTTCGGAAATTTAAGACCTAGTAGTTGCGCGTAGTTTTGCGATTTCCCGAGCGGCGACCGGCAAGCGTTCCGGCAGGATTTTGCCGGTCGAGGGTTAAACTTTGCCGGTTTGGGTCGCTCTAGGGTCTGGCAGCAGCGCCGGATAGCCCGGCAACGCTAGCTCGGATTATCGGGACACCTACGGGAGTAAATTTACATGGCTGTCATCAACACCAACATCAGCGCCATCAAGGCAACCAATGCCTCGACTGCCGCGAACAAGATGCTCGGCACGGCAATGGAGCGCCTGTCGACCGGCAAGCGCATCAACAGCGCGAAGGACGACGCCGCCGGCCTCGCCATCTCCACCTCCATGACCGCGCAGGTCAAGGGCATGAGCCAGGGCATTCGCAACGCCAACGACGGCATCAGCCTCGCTCAGACGGCGGAAGGCGCGCTGTCGGAAGTTTCGAACATGATGCAGCGTGTCCGCGAGCTGGCCGTGCAGTCGGCTTCGGGCACCTACCAAGCGTCTGACCGCACCGCGATGCAGTCGGAAGTCACCGCGCTCACCAGCCAGATCTCGGACGTGCTGACGCAGACGAAGTTCAACGGTAACGCCTTGTTTTCAACGACTGCGGGCACGGACGTCACCATCGACATCCAGACCGGCGCGAACTCGGGTGAGACCGTCACGCTGACCTCGACCGCGATCGACGGCACGAACATCTCGGCCACCGCGCTCGACGTGACCGACACGGCCAAGGCCGGCACGACGATCGACAACGTCGACCTCGCGCTCGCCGACGTCAATGCGACCCGCGCCTCGCTCGGTGCCGGCCAGAACCGTCTGGAATCGGCGGTCAACAACCTGACCAGCAACGTCACCAACCTCTCCGACGCGCGTTCGCGGATCGAAGACGCCGACTACTCGTCGGAAACGACCGCGATGGCCAAGTCGCAGATCCTCTCGCAGGCTTCGACCGCGATGATCGCGCAGGCCAACCAGAGCCAGCAGAACGTCCTCTCGCTGCTGCGCTAATCGGCTCACGATTGACCCCGCCTGACACCAGCAGGCGCTTCAGGGCCCGGCGGCATTTCCCCAGCCGCCGGGCCTTTCTGCGCGTCAATCGCAGGGAAGCTCGCCCCCCGGAAATACCCTTAGGTCGCTTGGAACGATGTTAACGATAAAAAGGGGGCCGCGACGACAATGGTTTTCGACGCGTTAACCAGATGCCGTAACCCAATTCCTACCAGAACAGGACAGAGTGCATCATCATGGGCACTGCCGATCATCGAACCTGCGCGTTGGCCGAGGATCAAAATCCGGCCTGGATGCTTCCCGATCCGGTGGAAGATTGCGAGGACGAAACCGAGGCCCTGGCAGGGCTCGCGCAGTGCAACAGCCTGCTGACCATGAGCGGCACCAAACCGAAGAAGAAGAAGCGCCCCGTGCTGCTGCTCGACCCCGAGGAAGTGGCCAAGGCGCACAGCCAGATGGCGCTGACCGCAGCGCAGGATTTTGCGGACCCCGAAGGTGCCGCCGCCCGCCGGCCGGCACAGGGACTCGGCACCGCAGACGACCTTGGCGATACGGACCAGTCGACTGTTCACAGTGAAAGCGCGCGCGAAGGGGCTGCCCCTCGTCCGGCCCCGCTGACCGCCTTGCCAGACGCATCCGACCGGATTGTCGAGAGCAACGCCGCAGAGCCGATCACGGAGCCAAAACGCCACGCCGCGCCGCCGAGCCGCACCGACACCGGCGAGGATCGCCTCCGCCGCTCGAATCACCCTGCCTCGGTATCGACGACGCCCGAGACCCCGCCCCCGACGCGCCAGCGCGAGCCGTCATCCTTCGCGCCAGCACCGCTTCTGCGCGGCGACAAAGCCGAACCGCAACCGGTCCCCGGCAGCCGCTCGCGCAACTTCGTCGAAGTGCCGTTCGAAGACGAGAAAGCGGCCACGGCCAAAGCGACGGCTGCCCCGCTCGCTCGCAAAGCCGCACCTCCGCCTCCGCCCGAACCGAACAGCTTGCGCCGCAATCTTCGGCCGCAACCGGTCCGAAACGAGCCGGAAGGATCTTCGTTTGCCGCATTGCTGGCGAGGCTTCGCGCCGCGATCCAGCGGATGACCTGGCGCCGCTGAGCGGCTCGGTCGGAGGCGGCCGCGCTTCGCGATCGCCTCCGGATCAAGGCTCAGCCAGCGTCGGGTGTCAGCGCCACCGCGCGAATCACCGTTCACCGCCGCCCCGAACGCAAACGTCGGCGCAGGGCGCCACGAATGCGATCAGCGCGCCGTTTCGCGAACGTCCAAGCGCAGTGACCTTGTCGCCTTTGATCTGGATCGCACCGGTCTGGTTGAGGACCGTGACATCGCTCACGCCCACCATGATCGCATCGTATTACGCCGCGATTGGCATCATCCTGCTATGATCGAATTATGGGCAGCACCGTCGCGCGGCGCGGCTGACTAAGCCGTCGCGGTCGAGGCGGCTGCTCGAGCAGCCCTCATCGACTAATCGTGAGGCGCAGCTGCGCTGGCAGCCGCAAAGAGCCGAACCCTCGCTGCCAGCGTCTATCAGTCGAGCAAGGTGATCGAGATCCGGCGGTTTCTGGGATCCGCGGGATCTGCCGGGATCAGCAGCTCACGATCGGCAACGCCCTCGATGCGACGGAAGCGGCTCTCGCCGATGCCATGCGCCAAGAGCGCTTGGCGAGTCGCTTCGGCGCGCCCGGCCGACAGGGACCAATTGTTTGCCGACTGTCCGGGACGATACTTCAACGCGTCCGTATGGCCCCTGATCGTCAGCTTCGCACTATCCGGCCCGACGGCCTCGCTGATCGCGGTGAGCAATTGCGCCGCATCCGGCGTCAGCACGGTCGTGCCGAGACGGAACATCGAGAAGTTGGCATCGTCGACGAGGTCGATCCGCACCCCTTCGGTAGTGTCGACAAGGCGCACCTGGCTGGCGAGCTTGCGCAGCTGTTCGCTGGACTTGAGCTTCTCCACGATCGCCTGCTTGGCGCGAGCGGTGCGCTTGATCTTGGTGCCGCCCTCCTTGGGACCGCCGGTCGCATCGCGCGGGATCGTCATCGACTTGGTGCCGGTCTGACCCGCGGCGTGCGGGTAATTGTCGGCGTCGGTCAGCGAGGACCCGCCGAGCAGGCCCGCCGCCGAGCCCGCGCTCGCCTCGCGGTTCTTGACCAGCGTGGGGGTGAAATAGTCGGCCAGGCCCTTGCGCTGCTTCTCGGTGGTCGCACCGAGCAGCCAGAGCATCAGGAAGAAGGCCATCATCGCGGTCACGAAATCGGCGTAGGCGACCTTCCATGCACCGCCATGATGGCCGCCCTCGACGACCGTGATCTTCTTGACGATGATCGGGCGTGGCGGCGGCTCGTTCTTGCCGCGCTTGGCCGCCATCTCAGCGGCCCCGCATCGCGTCGAGCAGTTCGGACAGGCCAGGCCGGAAGGCGTGGCCGAGGCCCGAGCGGGCGCTTTCGACGACCAGCGGCTGCGGCCAGCCATGAAGGCTCGCGATCACGACCTGCTTCACCGCCTGGAAGATCTGTTCGTCCTGCTCGTTGACCTGCTTGAGGCGGCCGGCCATCGGCGCGACGATGCCGTAAGCGAGCAGCACGCCCAGGAAGGTGCCGACCAGCGCCGAACCGATCATGCCGCCCAGCACGCTCGGCGGCTTGTCGATCGAGCCCATGGTCTTCACGATGCCGAGCACGGCGGCAACGATGCCCAGCGCCGGCAGCGAATCGGCCAGGTTCTGCATCGCGTGCTGCGGCTCGTGCAGTTCGTGGAAATGGGTCTTCATCGCGTTGTCCATCACGTCCTCGACGGCGTGAACCTCGAGCGTGCCCGACGACACGACGATCAACGTCAGCGTGTCGCAGATCAGATGGACCAGTGCATCGTTGGCAAGCAGGCGCGGAAATTCGGCGAACAGCGAGGACGACTTGGGATCGTTGACATGGGCTTCCAGGGCCACCGGTCCCTCGGCCCGCAGCAGTTTCATCAACCGCGTGACGAGAATGATCGCGTCGATATGGTCCTGCTTGTTGTGCTTGGGCCCCTTGAAGACGCGCGCGAACCCGGCGCCCAGCGCCTTCAACTCGTGCATGGAATTGCCGGTCACGATGGCGCCGATCGCGGCACCGCCGATGATCAGCATCTCGTGTGGGAGAGCGTGCATCACCGGGCCGAGCGCGCCGCCCGCGATGACGAACCCGCCAAAAACCATGACGAGAAGGATGACGATGCCGACGGCCGCGAACATGACCCGAAACTACCCCCTTAAAAGACGCCCGTGGGCGCGTATCAGCGCAGCTGATTGAACAGACTGAGATTCGAAAGTTTGCTGAAGCTGGCCTGGCTCGCCTCGAGGACGACCATGGCCTGCTGCAGCCGCGTAACCGCCTCGCCGATCTCGACCGAGCCGACATCGACTTCTTCCTGCGAACGCATTTCCGACAAGTTCACGCGGCGATCGTCGACCACGTCAATCCAGGCGAGACGCGTGCCGATCACGGTTTGCCCGGTGGTGACCGCATCGAGGCCGTTGGCCAGCGTATCGAGCGCGGCCTTGGCGGCGCCGGAGGGATCCGCAGCAGCGCCTTTCAGCGCTTCGCCGAGAGTCTTCACCACCGTCATCAGATCGGTCGGATTGCCCGCGGCATCGTTGAAATTGAACACTTCGGGGCCGGTCAGCGATCGCGAAACGGACAGCCCCTCACCCAAAGGCAGATCGCCCGAGGTCGCAGTGCCGACATAGACCGCGTTGCCCGCGGCATCGCGCTGATAGGCCGCCCCGGTGCTTTCCCCGCCGAACAGGGCCTTGCCGGCCGAATCTCGGGCATTGGCCAGCGAGAAGAGGCTTTCGTTGATCGCCAGCAGTTCATCGCCGATCGCGTTGAGCTGTGCCTGCGAGAGCGTCGAGTTCGCAGCCTGCGTGGTCAGCTCCTGAGCGCGGATCAGCGCGGTCGAGATGTCGCTCAGCGTGCCGTCGGCCAGAGAGAGATCGCCGGTCGCCCGCTGCGCGTTGCGCGTATCGACTTTTGCAAGCGTGTCGGAGCGGGCCAGCGAGCGCAGCTGCGAGGCGGCGACCGGATCGTCCGATGAGCGCGCGAGACGCGCTCCGCTGCTGATCTGGGTCTGCACGCTCTCGGCTTGTCCGCGCAGGGTCTTCATGTCCTGGCGGGCGCGTTCGAAAAAGGCTCCGGTGCTCGTGGAAATGATCGGCATGCGTCAGTCTCACCTGATTCCCATGAGCGTATCGAACAGGTCCTGCGCGACCTGCATCACCCGCCCGTTGGCCTGAAATGCCTGCTGGAAGCGGACGAGATTGACCGCCTCCTGGTCCAGATCGACGCCGGATTGCGCCTCGAGTGCGACTCGCGCGGTGCTGGCGATGGAATCGAGCGCGTCCCGCGTGATCTTGCGACCCGACACCGCGCTCGAGACGTCGAACAGGAGACTGTCCATGGCCGTCGCCGGATTGGAAGTGTCGAGCGCCGTGCGCAAGGCGACGAGATTTCCCGGATCGCGGCTGTTCGCGCCCGCGCCTGCCGGCGCCGTCGCGATGCCGCGGCCGTTGGCAAGGGCGATGCCGATGTCCGCCGCGGTCGTCCCGGAAAAGATCGGCTGACCGGGATTGCCGTCGAGATCGACGCCATTGGCCTGCGTGGCGTTCACCACAGAGACGACCTCGGCGGCAATGGCATCGAGGTTGGTCTTGGTTTCGGCGAGCTTGGTCAGGACTTGCGCGTGGCCCGCGATCGAACCCGAGCTCAGCGCCACCGCGGAGCCGTCGACCGCGAAGGATACCGTGCCGTCCGCCGCCGTCGCCATCGACAGGCTGGCAGTGGCGCCGCCGACCACCAGCGCCGGACCGGTCGGATTGCCGATGGTGACGCTGGCCGTCTTGTCCGAATTGATAGTGGCGGAAATATCGACGTACTGGCTCATCTGCTCGAGCAGCGTATCGCGCTGGTCCAGCAGGCTGGACTGATCGTTCGAGGCATCGGAGGCGCGTGACAGACGCAAGTTCACGCGCGCCAGCTCGCCCGCGATGCGATTGACCTGATCGACGCCGTCCTGGGCTTCGAAGCGCAGGCCCTTGCCCGCGGTGTCGAGGCTGTTCGAGGCGATGTTCAGCGTGTTCGCCATCGTGCGCGCGCTTTCGAGCGTAGCCGCGCGAAGCGATCCGTCGGTCGGATCGGCGAGCAGCTGCTGCACCGAGCTCTCGAAAGCGACGATCGACTGATAGACCTGGGTCTGCTCGATCGCGGATTCGATGTTCTCGAGCCCCCGCACTTCGGCATTGGCCCGCGCGGAATCGGCACCGGTGCGGCGCACTTCGGACTGGCGGAATGCATCGGCGTTCCGCACCACGCCGCTTACGCGCACGCCCGATAGGTTCAGGTCGCCGAGCGCGCTGAAGCGGCTGCCCGAAGAGACCTCCTGCATCGACACCGATCGCCGGACATATCCCGCCGAAGAGGCATTGGAGATGTTCTGCGCCGTCACGTCGAGAGCGGTGCGCGCCGCGCGCGCGCCGCTCTTGGCAATGGCGAGGAGGTCAGAAGCCATGGTCTATTCCTTCGCCGCGTCGGCCGCGCTTTCGGGCGGCAGGAAGCGGGCGAGCTGCGCTTCGATCACGGTGGCGAGACCCAGCACGCCGGTTTCGGACGCGACGTCGGCGAAGTGTTCGTCCTGCATCTGGCGGAACGTGTCCATCGCCTGGCCGCCGAACATGTCGGAGCCGAAGTCGGTCTTGCGCGCGGCGGCCAGCATCTGACGCACGAAGATCGCCTCGAACTGCTTGGCTACGCCGGCCAGCTGCTCGCGATCGCTTGGCTTGGGCGCGGTGCCCAGCGAGGAAATGGCGGATGCGACGCTCGTCATATCACCACCATCTCGGCCTTGAGCGCGCCGGCCTGCTTGAGCGCCTCGAGGATCGCCACGAGGTCGCTCGGCGTGACGCCCAGCATGTTGAGCGCATCGACGATCTTGGCAAGCGAGGCACCCGGCTGGAACAGCGCGACCGAACCGCCCGCCTCGTTCACGTTGATGTCGCTGTTCTGCTCGACCGCGGTCCGGCCCCGGCTGAACGGCGCAGGCTGCACGACGGTGGGATCCTCGTCGATCCGCACGGTCAGTTTGCCGTGGCTGATCGCGGCGGGCGAGAGCCGCACCGCAGCGTTGATCACGACCGTGCCGGTGCGCGAATTGACGATCACGCGCGCGGGCGTTTCAGCGGGCGAGATGTCGATCATCTCGATCGCCGCCATCAGGCTGCCGCGCGTGTCCGGATCGCCGGGCAGGCGCAGCGCGAGTGTGACGCCGTCCTCGATCACGGCGGTGCCGGGAAGCTGGCGGTTGATCGCGTCGCGCACCCGCGATGCGGTGAGAAAGTCGGCGTTGAACAGGTTCCAGCGCAGAATGTCGGCATCGGCAAAGCCGGTGTTGACGGCCCGCTCGACCGTGGCGCCATCGGCGATGCGGCCGACGGTCGGGATGTTGATGGTGACGTTCGAGCCGTCCTTGGCGGAAACGCCCAGGCCGCCGACGGCGAGGTTGCCCTGGGCCATCGCGTAGATCTGCCCATCGGCACCGATCAGCGGCGACAGGATCAGCGCGCCGCCGCGCAGCGACTTGGCCTTGCCGATCGTCGAGACGGTAACGTCGATGCGCTGACCGGGCTTGGCGAAGGCGGGCAGATCGGCAGTGATCATCACCGCGGCCGCGTTCTTGAGCCCCGGCTGCACGCCCGGCGGCAGCTGCAGGCCCATGCGGCCCGAAACGCCGCGCATCGCCTGCGTCAGATATTCGAGGTTGTCGTCGCCCGTGCCGGGCAGGCCGACGACGATGCCGTAACCGGTCAGCTGGTTCGAGCGCACGCCCTGAAACTGGCCCAGGTCGCGCACGCGCTCGGCCTGGGCCGGCGTGGCGCCGAAACATGCGACGACGAGCGCAACTCCGACGCTCAGTCCGGTTGCGGATCGACGCATGGCGCGAAGGCCGTTCTCGATGATGGCAGGAAGGCGGATCATGGCAGCGGTCCCGTCAGAACGGCGAAATCAGATTGAAGAAGCGGCCGAGCCAGCCCTGCTTGCTCGCGCGCTGAAGCGCACCTTTGCCCGAATACTCGACATGCGCATCGGCGACGCGCGAGGAGGCAATGGTGTTCTCCTGATCGATGTCGATCAGCCGGACGATGCCGGAAAACCGGACCCATTCGTCACCCTGGCTGAGCAGCATCTGCTTTTCTCCTCTGACGAGCGCCGTCCCGTTGGGACGAAGCTCGGCAATTGTGACGGCGAGCGTGGACCGGAGCGTACTCGTTTGGCCTGCGTTCCCTTGTCCCTTGAACGACGAACTGCTCGAGGCATTAAGGTTACCGCCGCTCAGGAAGTCGAAGATACCGGTGGTCGGCGGCGAGAGACTGATGCTGCCGTCCTTGCTGCTGTTCGACCCGACCGTCTTGGCAGCGGTGGTGTTCTCGATCAGCAGGATCGTGACCGGATCGCCGACGCGGCGGGCACGATTGCCTTCGTAGAGCCCGGCATACCCGGTCGAAGCCTGGAAGATCGAACCGTTCGCGGGCGGCGCCACGGGCGGCGGCGCGGGCAGCGTCGGCTCGTAGCCGGAAAGCTTGTCCTTGCGGCGCGCCTCGGCATCGTCGACGAGGACGGCACTGATCGCGGCTGCGGCGGCAAGCGCGCCGATCGCGCGCGCGAACGGACGGGGAAGCGTGGCGAACGACATCATAGGGTCTGGTTCGCGTTACGCAGCATTTCGTCGACGGCGCTGATCATCTTGGAATTGATCTCGTAAGCGCGCTGGGTCTCGATCATGTCGACCAGTTCCTCGACGATGTTGACGTTCGAACCTTCGAGCATGCCCTGGCGGATCGAGCCGCGCCCACCCTCGCCGGCGATGCCGACCTGCGCGGCGCCCGAAGCGCCGGTCTCGAGGAGGAAGTTGTCGCCGATGGCCTGGAGGCCGCCGGGATTGGCAAAGCTGGTGATCGTGATCTGCCCAAGCTCGTTCGCTTCGGTCTGCCCGGCGACGACCGCGGAGACGATCCCGTCATCGGAAATCGAGATCGCGGTGGCCCCCTCGGGAATCGTGATCGGCGGCTGCACGACGTAACCCTGCGTCGTCACCAGCTGGCCTTCTGCGGAGCGGGTAAAGTTGCCAGCGCGGGTATAGCCCTGCTGGCCGCCCGGAAGCGCGACCTGGAAGAAGCCGTCACCATCGAGCGCGAGATCGAGCGAATTGTTCGTCGTCTGCAACGTGCCCTGGGTGTTGATCCGCGTGGTCGACTGGACGCCGACGCCGGTGCCGAGGTTGAGCCCGGTCGCATAAGCGCTTTCCGCCGAGGACTGCTGCCCGGCGACGCGCGCGTCCTGATAGGCGAGCGTGGCGAAATTGGCACGATCGCGCTTGAAGCCGGTGGTGCCGACGTTCGAGAGGTTGTTGGCGATGACGCGCATCCGCTGGTCCTGGGCTTCCAGGCCGGTGCGGGCGACGTGCAGGGCTGAACTAGGCATGGCTTATTCTATCCTCAGGACTGGAGGCGCATCAGGCGCGACGAGCCTTCGTCGAGCTCGCGGGCGGTTTCGACCAGCTTGGTTCGCATGTCGAAGAGGCGCTGGGCCTCGATCATCTCGACAAGTACCTCGCTGGGGTTGACGTTGGACTGTTCGAGAGCGCCCGGAAGGACCCGAGCATCTTCGTTAACCGGAAGCACACCGTCCCCCGGGACGCGGAACACGCCCGCGAGATCCTTCTCGATTTTCGAACCGGTCGTGCTGACCAGCTTGAGCCGATCGATCCGGGCGGCAGGCTCGGCCGGGTTGGCGGGGTCAGAGACCATGACCCCGCCATCTTCGGCGATTGTTACGATGGCTCCCTGCGGCACGGTAACCGGTCCGTTCTCGCCGAGGACCGGCAGACCTTCTCCGTTCTCGATCAGGCCCGATACCGAGACGACGAGATCGCCGCGACGCGTATAGGCCTCGCCGCCGTCGAGCGATTGCACCGCCAGCATCGCATCGCCTTGCATGGCGATGTCGAGACTGCGGCCGGTCTGCGTCAGCGAGCCTTCCTTCATGAGCGCGCCCTTCACGTCGGCCTGGCTCATCGCGCGCACCTCGAGCTGCGGGCCGTCGAGCGTCATCGGCGTGGTTTGCAGCACCTCGGCGCGAAAGCCGATCGTCTGGGCATTGGCCATGTTGCTCGCGATCATGCGCTCGCGGGTCATCGAGGCGTTCATCCCCGATAGGGCGGTGTAGATCAGGCGGTCCATGTCGGGTGGCCTATGTCAGCGATTACGAACGAAGCTGGATGATGGTCTGCGAGATCTGCGTGGCGGTATCGATGGCCTTGGCGTTGGCCTGGAAATAGCGCTGCGCGGTGATCAGGTTGACCAGTTCCTCGGCGATGTCGACGTTCGACAGTTCGAGCGCGCCGGAAATCAGCCCACCGTAGGCGCCTTCGTTGGGATAGCCGAACGTCGGCGCGCCCGAGAGGCCGCTCACTTCCCAGTTCGACGAGCCCACTTGCTTGAGGCCGGTCGGCGAGAGGAACGTCGCAAGGCCGACCTGACCGATCTTGTCGGTGGTGCCGTCGGCGTACGTCGCGCTCACGACGCCGTCTTCGCCGACGACCACACCAGCGAATTCAAAGCCGGCGGCGTTGGTCGCGGGGATCTGCGCGTCGACCGGCGTCGCCGTCGCCGGATCGTCGCCGATGGCGAAGATCTGCAGGCGGTTGTTCGAACCGTCGGTGACGAAGCCTTGATCGTCGAGCGTGAAACTGCCGTTGCGGGTGAACAAGGCATCGCCGGTGGCACCGTTCTTCATCTGGAAGAAACCGTCGCCGCTGATCGCGAGATCGAGCGCGGAGCCAGTCTGCTCGATCGGGCCGATCGCGAAGTTCTGGGTGATCGATTGGACCGTCGAACCGATGCCCTGGATGTTCCGCGGGTTGGTGAAGGCCGAACCGGCGACGATGTCGGCGAACTCGGTGCGCGAACGCTTGAAACCGGTGGTTTCGGCGTTGGCGATGTTCTGCGAGATCACGTTAAGGTCGGTCTGGGCGTTCTTGAGGCCGCTGATCGAAGTGTAGAAGGACATGGCTTACTGCTCCTGGGTGGAAGTGTCGGTTGCGGACGCCGGGCTCTGCGCGGCAATGAGAGTGTCGAGACGGGCGGAGATGCCGTCGAGCGCGGCGAGCATTTCCTTGTTGTCGCCCAGCTTCGTGGCGATCTGCTTGAGCGTCTCGCCGCTTTCGGCATTGGCCGCGAGCGAGGAGAACTGCGCCATCTGCGCGAGCATCTGGGTCTGATCCATCGGGTTGAACGGATCCTGCTGCTGCATCTGCACGGTCATCAGGCGCAGGAAGTCGGTGCTGCCGAGCGCAGCCATCCCGGTCTTGGCTGCAGGCTTGGCGCCCGCGGCTGAGGCGCCGGCGGCTGCCGAGGAAGATGTCGCGGAAGTGACGGTCATTTGAGCCTCATCGTATCGAGCATGAGCTGCTTGGCGGTGGAAAGCGCCTCGACCAGGTTCTGGTACTGACGCGAGGATTCGAGCATTTCGATCATCTCGGAGTTCTCATCGACCGGCGTCTGCCAGACGTCGCCATTGGCATCGGCCAGCGGGTGGTCGGGATTGTGCGAGCGGATCGCCTTGGCGTCTTCGCGCACGACTTGCTGAACCGAAACGGTCGCCATGCCCGAAGCCTGATCGAGGTCTTCGGCGAAGACCGCACGGATCGGGCGGTAGGTTTCGGCCTCGCTGCCCGACACCGTGCCCGCGTTGGCGAGGTTGGACGCGGCGGCGTTCATTCGCACGAGTTGCGCGGACATGCCGCGCTGCGCGATGTCGAAGATCGTGTAGGGACTGCCGGCCACCGTCACTCTCCCTTGATCGCGCGCGTCAGCGTGTCGACGCGGCCGCGAATGAAATCGAGCGTGGCCGCGTAACCGACCGCGTTCTCGGAGAAGGCGAGCTGTTCGTTCTGCAGTTCGACGGTGTTGCCGTCGAGCGAGGGCATCACCGGCACGCGGTACAGCACCGAGCGCGCGGCGGCATCCTCGACCCCGGCACCGCTTTCGCTGGCGCGCAGGGCTGCGCTGAAATCGATGTCCTTCGCCTTGTATCCGGGGGTCGCGGCGTTGGCGATGTTCGACGCGAGCACGCCCATGCGCTGCGACCGCAGCTCCAGCGCTTTGCCGTGTATTCCGAATAGGCCGTCACTCATGATCCACCTTTTCCACTTGGTTTGGACGCGCCGGACAGAGGCGCAGTGGGTTCTCGCGGAACCATGAAGCAATTCACGTGCCAAATACGTAAGCAGGGGGTTCGGGCAGCGCGCGGCATGGCCGGGCGGCAAGCCTTTGCCGAAAACCGGCAAATGTCGTCCCCCTGCTGAAACGGCCGCGCGCATGCCGTTCTCCGATTCAGAATGCGCATCATTTCTCGGAGAAACTCGCGGCCATGAATCCCGCGCAACTTATCGACCCGGCCTCGGCCGCCATCGTGGTGGGCGGCACCCTCCTCGCGACGTTCCTGCGTTGCGGGGTTGGCGACGTGCGCGCCGCGCTAAGCGCCCTTGCCGCCCTGACCCGCAACAAGTTCGATGCGCGCCATGCCAAGGCCGAACTCGCGATCCAGGTCCGCGAGATCCAGCAGGACGGCCTGGTACGCGCCGCGCCCCATCATTTCGGCGACAGCGAATTCGACGATCTGACCGATGCGATCATCGAGACGCGCCGGATCGACGCGCTCCATGCTGCTCACGCGCGCCATCGCGCGCTACGCAGCGAAGCGAGCCAGCGCGCCGTCCAGGCGCTTGCGCAAGCCGCCGAGCTGGCGCCGGTCTTCGGCTTGGCAGGAACCCTGATCTCGCTCAGCCAGCTGCGCGTCGATGGCGCGATCCCCGATCTGACCGGTGCGATCGGCATGGCCGTGCTGACGACTCTCTATGGCTTGCTGCTCGGCAATCTGTTCTTCGCGCCGCTCGCCCGGGTGGTCGAGCGTGCCGCGCAAGCCGAAGAGCGCGAGCGGCAGCAGTTGGTCGACTGGCTCGAAGCCGAACTGATGGATGAAATCCCGGGCGCGCGCAATCCGGTCCGGCGGACCGCAGCATGATCGCGCGTGCGGGAACCGGCTGGCAGGCCATGCTCGCCGATCTCTCGCTGATCCTGTTCATGGTGACCGCCGCCGTGCTGGCGAAGCGTCCCGCAGCGCCGCCTGCCCTGCCCCCTTCCCCGACCAGCGACGTCGTTCAGGCCTCCGAGCGGTCGCACCCCCTCGCCATCTGGATCGCCGGCCCCGGCGCACCGCGGCTGGGTGACTGGCTGGCGGCGCAGTCGGCCGATCCGCGCCAGCTAGTGACCGTCACCGCGCAATATGCGCCAGGAGGTCAGGCCCAGGCGATCGCCGAAGCGTCGCGTCTCGTCGCGGAGGCCGGGGAAGCGGGCATATCCGCGCGGATCGTGATCGAGCCGGGGAACGGACCACTCCAAGCGGCATTGGCCTACGATGCTCCGCCGCAAGTGGCACATAGTTTGCTTAAGGTAAGGGCGAACGCTGACCTTAAGGAACGACCATGAGCCTCGCAGCCGCACTGGCCCTTGCCGCGACCACGCCCTTCGCCGATCTCAATGCCATCGATCGCGCGGTCGCGGACTTCACCGGCTCGCCGATGGGCACGGTGGGCGGTGCGACCGTTCCCGTCGACAAGCGGCTGCGGTTGCAGCCTTGCGTCAATCCGCTGTCCCTCTCGTGGCGCACCACACGGCGCGAAAGCGTAGTGGTACAGTGCCCGGATGCGGGCGGCTGGCGCTTGTTCGTGCCGGTTCAGCAGGACTCCCTCGGCCGCGCGGCGGCCCCCGCCGTCAATCGCGGCGATGCCATTGCCGTCGCAATTCGTGGTGACGGCTTCACGGTTTCTCAACCCGGAGAGGCCATGGAGAGCGGCGCGGTGGGGGAATGGATTCGCGTACGCCTCGCCTCTGCTCCTCGCGCGAGTGCCGATGCCATGCGCGCGCAGATCGTCCGCCCCGGACTCGTGGCGTTGCCGCTGCCCTGACGGCATTTGCCGTGCGCGCGGCACAAATTTGCCGTCTCGCCACTTAAAAACCTGCCGCAACCGTCGTTCTTCCCTGTGTAGAAGGACCAAGGAGCGGCAAGATGCCACCAATCGAAGTGGGACGGACGGAGGCGATCAGGGCGATCAGCACTGCTCTGTCTCGCGCCGAAAACGGTCAGGGCCTGGCCCGTGCGGCTGAGGTCGCGTCTCCGAAAAGCGCCGTCGCGGCAGCGACGGTCGATGCCAGGGCTACGGTCGAAGCCGGGGCCGCGCTCGATCCCGGCCAGCCCCCCGTCGACGTCGATCGGGTCGCCAAGATCCGCAAAGCCGTCGAAACCGGAACTTATCCCGTCGTCCCCGCCAAGATTGCCGATGCGATGATCGCCGCCGGCATGATGCTCAGGAGCCCCAAATCATGAGCCGCAAGGATCTGCGCGACGCGCTGCGGCAGATGGTTGCCGTTCTCGAAGCCGAACGGCAGGCGCTTGCCGGCCTCGACCTCGACGCCATCGTTGCCGCGACAACCAACAAGGACATGCTCTGCAACGTGCTAGGCGTCGCGGCCAACGACGATCTCGACGAAGAGTGCCTGGGCCTGATCGATGCAGCCCGACGCCTCAACGAAATCAATCGCCAGGTCCGCAACCTCGTTGCAGCCAACGTCAGCGCGCGTTTGAACTCGCTGACCGGCGGGCAGCAGCTCTATTCGGCGGGCCCGCGCATTGCCTCGATCGGCGTCCGCGCCTGAGAAGCGGGCGGCGGAACGGCATCGCGCCGCACGCCGCCTTTTCCCCTTTGAACGCGCCACCGGCACAAACTGGCACGCCCCTTGCTGAGGTAGCTCCCGACTAAACACCAAACGGGAGCCCCCGCGTGAGCGAGGCACAGGCAACAGGAACGATACCCTCGGGGGCAGTGAACGGCGGCGGCTCACCCGTCCGCGCCGCGATCGCGCATGCCTCCCGCAAGACCGGTGTCGATTTCAATTACCTGCTGGCACAGGCCAAGATCGAATCCAGCCTCAACCCTTCGGCCAATGCCCCCACCTCGAGTGCGGCGGGGCTTTATCAGTTCACCCGCGGAACCTGGCTTGAAACGCTCGAGCGCCACGGCGCCGATCACGGCCTCGGCTGGGCCGGCAATGCCATCCAGGGTGGCCGGATCACCAATCCCGCACTGGCGTCGCAGATCATGGCGCTGCGCTATGATCCCAATGCCTCCTCGCTGATGGCTGCCGAACTGGCCGGCGACAATCGCAGCGCGCTGCAGATGGTGCTGGGCCGCGAACCCGATTCCGCCGAACTCTACCTGGGCCATTTCCTCGGCGCGCAAGGCGCGACCAGCTTCCTGACCGCGCTTGCGGCCAATCCCGATCAGAGCGCGGCGGGGCTGATGCCCGCTGCCGCCCGCGCCAATCGCTCCATCTTTTATGCCGGCAACACCCCGCGCAGCCTTGCCGGAGTGATGTCGGTGATCCGCGGCAAGGTCGACGGCGCCATGGAAGGCGGCGATGCCGCGCAGTGGGCCAGCATCGGCGGCGATTACAACATGCCGAATTTCGCAGCGATGCAGGCGCGCGCGCAAACTCAGCAGGCTCCGGAATGGGGCGGGGAGATCGCGCGAGAATATCATGCAAGCCTGCCGGCGACCCCGCAAGTCCGGACGGCATCGATGGCCGACACGCTCGCGTCGTCGTTCGGCGGCGCCGCCAGCGAAGGCACCCCCGCCAACGTGCGCAATGCCTATAGCAAGCTGGCGAGGTTCGGGCTGTGAACTTGCTCTCGCGCATTCAGAGCCCTTCGTCGCTGGCGCTTCCCGCCGGCATTCTGGTGCTCATCTGCCTGATGATCGTGCCGGTCCCCGCGATCGTGCTCGACGTCTCGTTCGTGATGAACATCGCGCTGTCGGTCGCGGTGCTGATGGCGGCGATGAACGCACAGAAGCCGCTCGACTTTTCGTCCTTCCCTTCGGTGCTGCTGTTCGCGACTTTGCTGCGCCTGGCACTCAACGTCGCCTCGACGCGCGTCGTGCTGGTGCACGGTCACGAAGGCGAGGCGGCCGCGGGCAAGGTGATCGAGGCCTTCGGCGCCTTCCTCATCGGCGGCAACTTCGCCGTCGGCATCTTCGTCTTCCTGATCCTGATGATCATCAACATGGTCGTCGTCACCAAGGGCGCGGGCCGCGTGTCCGAAGTTTCGGCGCGTTTCACCCTCGACGCCCTGCCCGGCAAACAGATGGCGATCGACGCCGATCTTGCCGCCGGCCTCCTCACGGCCGACGAAGCCAAGGCCAGGCGCCGCGAAGTCGCGACCGAGGCCGATTTCTACGGTTCGATGGATGGTGCCAGCAAGTTCGTGAAGGGCGACGCGATCGCCGCATTGCTGATCCTGGGCGTCAACATCATCGCCGGCTTCTGCCTGGGCATGATCAGCCACTCGATGAGCGCGGGCGACGCGGCCGAGGCCTACGTCACGCTCGCCATCGGCGATGCGCTGGTCGCGCAGGTGCCGTCGTTGCTGCTCTCGATCGCGGCGGCCGCGATCGTTACCCGCGTTTCCGACAGCCGCGACCTTGCCGGACAGATCGGCGGACAATTCGCTGCGCCGGGCACCTGGTTGCCGGTGGCCTTCGTGCTCGCCGCCATCGGCTGCATCCCGGCCATGCCGCAGACGATCTTCCTACCCGCTGCCGGTCTTGCCGGTTGGCTCTGGAATACCTTGCGCAAGCGCGCCGCCAAGCCGATCGAAGTGATCGAGGAAGCACCGCCCGCGCCCGATCCCTCGCGGATCGCGCTGGCCGATGTTTCGGACCATACCCTCGTCACTATCGAGCTGGGCTACGGCCTAGTGCCGTTGGTCGACGAACGCCGCGGCGCGCCGCTCGTCACGCGCATCACCGGCGTGCGCAAGCAGCTCAGCCAGACCTTCGGCTTCGTCGTCCCGCAGTTCCGGGTGCGCGACGCGCTCGACCTGCCGCCCGGCGAATACCGCATCCTGCTTGGCGGCGTGGTGCTCGGCAACGCCAGCGTGCGCGCCGACAAGATCCTCGCGATCGACGCGGGCGAGGCGCGCTCGAACCATTCGCTGCGTGGCGAAGCGACGCGCGATCCCAGCTTCGGCTGCCCGGCATTGTGGATCGAACCCAGCGCGCGCGACCATGCCATTGCCGACGGCTTCCTGACCGTCGATGCCAGCACCGTCGTCGCCACACACCTCAACCAGTTGCTCGGCGAACGCCCGCAGGACCTGCTTGGCCCGGACGAAGTCAAGGCGCTGCTCGAAGGGGTCAAGGAAAACTCCGCTGGCCTGGTCGAAACCGTTCACCCGCAGCCGCTGTCGCTGGCCGCACTCACCCGCCTGCTGCGCGCGCTGCTCGAGGACGGTATCCCGATCGCGCACCCACTGCCGATCCTCGCCAGCCTCAGCCGCGCGGTCCAGCAGACGGTCGAGCACGAGCGCCTGGTCGAGCTGCTGCGCGCCGATCTCGGCTCGCTGATCGTCGGACGCGTCTGTCCGCCGCACGAGCGCCTGCCCGTCCTCACGCTCGATGCCGGGCTGGAAAACGCGATCGTGCAGGGCATGCACGATCCGGTGACAGGGCAGCCGGTGATCGAGCCGGACCTCGCGCGAATGATCGGCGAACGTGTTTCCGAACTGACCGAGGCCCGCGGCCAAGGCGCGATCCCGCTCGCGCTGGTGGTCCAGCCCCGGGCGCGCCGCGCGCTCGCGGCCCTGCTGCGTCTCCGGGTGCCGACGTGCCTCGTGCTGTCGATCGCCGAACTGCCCGCCTCCCAGCCGATCGAGGTCATCGACGTGATCGGCTCGGTCGTCCCCCAGAACTCCGCCCCGGGCTTGCCTGCCCCCGACATGGATGAATCAGCCGAAAGCATGGCCGCATGAAACATGATTCCGCCCAGTTCGCCCGCGCCCGCGCCATCACCGGGGCCTATCAAGGCGCCGTAGGGGATCGCGTCCAGCGCTTCCTGCCGATGGTCCGTCGGCTTGCCTGGCACATCAACGGTGGCGGCCGCCCCGGTATCGAGATCGAGGATCTGATGCAGGCCGGGCTCGTGGCACTGACCGAGTGCGCCCAGAAGCACGCTGGCCCCGGCGAGGACGGGTTTGCCGCCTATGCCAAGATGCGCGTGCGCGGGGCGATGGTGGACTTACTGCGTCGCCACGTGCCGATGTCGCGCGGGGCGGTCGAGAAGCGCCGCCATCTGCGCGAAGAGGAAACCCGGCTGCGTGGGCTGCTGGGCCGCGACCCGGAACCCGGCGAACTGGCCGCGGCGCTCGGCATCAGCGCGCCCGACCTCGCTTCGCTGCGCGATGCGGCCGAACCGCTGCGCTTCGATTCGATCGACGAGGTCTATTCCGATCACGACGCCGCCTTCGCGGCGGAAACGCCCGACAGTCTCGCCCTGCTCGTGAACGAAGAGACGCGCGGCGCCGTGGTGGCCGCGATCGCCGACTTGCCGGAGCGGCTGCAGATGGTGGTCCAGCTCTATTTCGTCGAGGAGCTGAACTTGTCCGAGATCGCACAAGTGCTCTCGGTGAGCATCCCGCGTGTCCATCAATTGAAGGCGCAAGCCCTCGCCAAGCTGCGAGAAGCGCTGGATGGCGTCGCCGATATCCTGTGAAGGCAAGCGGCACCGGCTGCCGGTGCCGCTTGCGAAGGCCTAGCCGCCGAGCGTGCTGTCCGCGGCAATCACGCCGTAGATCACTTCGCCCGTCGACTTCGACAATCTGAACGGCAGGATGATGCCGCTGGTCCCGACGAACGAACCGTAGATCGTCCCGGTATAGCCGTTGGTCCCGGTGAACGTGCCGGTCTTCAGCGAGGCACCGCTGACCTCGAGAGTCGCGGTCGCGCTGGTGATTTCGGCCGACGTCGTCCGCCCCGAAATATCGATGAAGGGGCCCTTGGCCTCGGGATCGGTCAGCGCCTTGAAGGACATCGTGACAGTGGCCTTCTTGTCGCCGGCGTTGAGCGCAACGGTTCCGGTGCTGACGAGGAACAAGCGCCGCACCGAGCCGTCGCTGACGAGCCCGTCGGCCAGTGCGGGATAGGTCTTCGTGCCGGTCGTCGGGATCCCGCTCGGCGAGAGCCCTGCTCCGAAGAAGCACACCGAATTGTTGTTGACGTACGTTCCCAGCGTCACGTCCTCTGCGGGAAACCGCGCCGTCTTGACGAACTGGAGCTGCGCGGGCTCCGCGCTGATCCAGGTCAGGGCTTCGGGAAAGGCGTCGGTCAGTTCGGCGGCGTCGAACGTCGGGCCCTCCGCATTGTTGATCCTGGTCGAGAACTTGTTCTCGGCCGCATACGTGAAGATACCCGAGTTGATCTGCGATCCGGTGATATCGGTCACGCCCGAAACCTGGCCTTGCGCGTTGCGCACCGGAGTCCCGCCGCAGTTGAGCAAAGCGGGAAGGCTCGCAAGGATCTGCAATCCGGCCAGATTCGCCTCCGAAGCCGGCGTCGTCGGCGTCGGAGTGGGAGTCGGCGTGGGCGTCGGACTGGAAGTGGGAGTCGGCGTCGGGGTGGGCGTCGGATCCGAATCGTCGTCGCCGCCGCATGACGTCAGGCACAATGCGCTCACGGCGAGGCCGGCCAGAAGTCGCTTTCTCATGTGGTTCTCTATCCTGGTTAGCTACCCCGTGGCTGCCTCATGCGTCCGAAGCGCCGGGGAATCAATCGTCAATCGGCGCGCCCGGCCAGCATGCCTGGGGAGAGCACTTGCGGCAGCTGTTCCGGTTCGCCGCCGCTCGCGGGATACCAGACGTAGAGCGGAACGCCGGCCGCACCCTGTGCCGTCAGGTATCGGGTTATCTCCGGATCGCGCCGCGTCCAGTCGCCGCGCAGCACCACGACGCCGGCCTTTTCGAACGCCGCGCGGGTCTCCTCCCGCTCGATGGCCACGCGCTCGTTGACCTTGCACGTCAGACACCAATCGGCAGTCATCCACACGAACACCGGCTTGCCCGCGGCGCGCGCCGCTTTCAGCGCCGATTCGCTGAAGGGTCGCGCTGCAAGCACGGTATCTTCCGTCTGCACGGCTGGCTCGTGGCTCGTCAGTGGCGTCAGGAACGCGGCGGCCAGCAGCGCGGCCGCCAGCCCTGCGATCGCGAAGCTGCCCGCGGCCCGCCCCGAGCGCTGGCTGCGCCCGATCTGCCCCAGTAGCCAGAGCGCAACGACCACGGCGACAAGAGTGGCTGCGAGGAAGGCGAGACCGCCCGTACGCCACGCCAGCCAGGCGAGCGCCAGCGCAGTCAGGCCCATCGGCAGTGCCATCCAGCGGCGAAAGCGCACCATCCACGGGCCCGGTCGTGGCAAGCGACCGCGCAAGGCGGGAATCAGCGCCACCGCGAGGAACGGCAACGCGATGCCCAGGCCCAACGCGGCGAACATCGCCATCGCCTCGGTGACGGGGAGCAACAGCGCCGCACCCATCGCGCCAGCCATGAACGGCCCGGTGCACGGCGTCGCGACGAACGCAGCAAGCAACCCGGTGGCAAACGCGCCTTGCTTGCTGCCATCCCCCGCGAACGCCGGCACGGCGAACTCGAAAAGACCCAGGAAATTGGCCGTGAGCGCGGCCGCCAGCACCAGCAGCACCGCGACCACGCCCGGCTCCTGCAACTGGAAAGCCCAGCCCACTTCCTGACCGGCGGCGCGCAAGGCCAGCATCAACCCGCCGAGCGCAAGGCACGCGATCACCACGCCAGCGGTATAGGCGAAGCCTTCGGCGCGCGCCTTGGCCGGGCTTTCGCCCGAGCGCGCGAGGCTCAATGCCTTGAGGCTCAGGATCGGGAAAACGCAAGGCATGACGTTGAGGATGAGGCCGCCCGCCAGCGCGGCCAGCAGCAGCCAGGGCAGCGCGGGAAGATCGCGTTGCGGCTCCTCGCCCGAGAGCGGCGCGCCGCCTTCGGGCACTGGCCCCGGCTTGGCGACGATGGCGATGCCATTGCCGGTCTCGTCCAGTCGCAGGACGGCGCGCAAGCCGTCGCTCGGGATTGCACGGGGCGAATCCGCGCGCGCAATCGTGATCACCAGCATGTCGCCCACCCGCGCATAGCGCTGAGGCGCGGCATATTCGGTGAGCTTGTCCTGCTCGAGGAACAGATGCGGCTGCGAAAGCGCGAGATCGGCCGGTAGCGGCACTCCGATGCGGATCGTGTCGCCATCGACCACGTAGTGCGCCTGCGCGTCGAGCGGGGCAGGCAGTTGGGCGAGCCAGGGCCCAGGATCGGGATTGGCGGCGCGTCCGGCCGCGAGCGCATCTTCCTGGCCGGCAGCGATCGTCAGCGGCGCGCTGAACGCCCCGCGTTCGGGCACGCAGATCGTGTCGGTGCAGGCCAGCCACTCGGCCTCGAGCGCCAGCGTCGTCGCGCCAGGCACGGCATCGGCTGCGACCTTGAGCGGAACGACCACGCCGTAGCGCCCTTCGTAGACGTGGTTCATCAGGCCCGAGATCAGCAGCGTTTCGGGCACCGGGTAACGCGGTTCGCCAGGCGAGAGTCCGGCCGGCGCGGTCCATTCCAGCCGCATGCCCACGCCGGCATCCCCCGGATTGGACCAATAGCCGTGCCAGCCGGTCTGCGGAGACATCACCAGCACGACTTGCGTTTCCTCGCCGGGCACGACGACATCGGGCGCGACCAGTTGCACGGCGATGTTGGTGCTGCCCTCGGGCGCCTCCTGTGCCTGCGCGGCCGGCAGGAAGACCGCGACCGCGCTCAGCAGAAGCAGTGCGTGCAATATCACTGCAACAAGCGGATTATAGCGGCGTGTACCCATCGACCTTTCCGTTGCAGCATGTCCAAGCTTGCACCCGCGGCGCAATCTGGTCAGTGACGGCTCTGCCTTTTCACACTCGAGAATTCAAGGAATGCTCATGCGCTCCGTCCACTTGTCGTTTGTCGCCCCCCTCTCATTGGCACTGTCGCTGGGTCTTGCATTGCCGAGTGTTGCGCAGGAAGCGCCCGCCCCGGCCGTTCCCGCCGCTACGAGCACGGCGACGGATTCGCCTGCGGCGATAGCCCCGACTCAGCCGCCGCCGCTGATCGTCGCAATCTCGGTGGACCAGTTCTCGGCCGATCTGTTCGCGCAATACCGCGCGCATTTCAGCGGCGGCTTCTCGCGACTGCTGAGTGGCGCGGTATTCCCGAGCGGTTTCCAGTCGCACGCCGCGACCGAAACCTGCCCCGGCCATTCGACGATCCTCACCGGCGCCCATCCCGCGCGCACCGGCATCGTCGCCAACAACTGGTACGTTCCCGCGCTCGGCCGCGAGGAAAAGCGCGTCTATTGCGCGGAGGACGAAGCCGATCCAGACAGTTCATCGAGCAAGCCGGTGGTTTCGCCCAACCATCTCAAGGTGCCCACGCTCGGCGACTTGATGAAGCGCGCGAACCCCGCCGCGAAAAACGTCGCCGTCTCGGCGAAGGATCGCGCCGTGGTGATGATGAGCGGCCACACCGCCGATGCCGCCTACTGGTGGGAGGGGAACGGCTTCGCGAGCTATAAAGGACGCACGCTGACGCCGGCCGCGCAGGCGGAGAATGCGATCGTATCGAAGCTCGTCGCTGCGGGCGCGCCCGAATTGCCTGAACCGGGTTGGTGCAAAGCCTTCGACCGGGCGATACCAGTCAAGGACTTCACCATCGGCACGTATCGATTTCCGCTGACGGCGGGCGACATGAAGTCGTTCGGCCGCACGCCGCGCATGGATGCGGCGACCGGCGACCTCGCATTGCGCCTCGTCGACGAGCAGGGGCTCGGTCGCGACGCGGTGACCGACGTCCTTTCGGTGAGCTTTTCGGCGACCGACTACGTCGGCCACGCATACGGGCACGAAGGCGTGGAGATGTGCATCCAACTCGCCCAGCTCGACGCGACCCTCGGCAAGCTCTTTGCCGGTCTCGACGCGCGCGGGATCGATTATGTCGCGGTGCTCACCGCCGACCATGGCGGTATCGACGCGCCCGAGCGGCTGAAGCGGCAAGGCTTCCCCTCCGCCCAGCGAATCGATCCGGCGCTGACATCCGATGCGCTGTCGCAAGCGGTCTCGGCCAGCACCGGGGTCGTTCCCAAGTCAGGACCGCTGTTCTACGGCGCGGGCAGTTCGGGCGACGTCTGGATTGCCGACGGTCTGGCGAAGAAGGATCGCGCCAAGGCGCTCGATGCGCTGGTGACGCTGCTCAAGGCAAATCCCCAGATCGTCGCCGTCTACAGGAAAGACGAAGTGGCCGCGATGCCCATGCCCAAGGACGATCCGCAGGACTGGACCATCGCCGAGCGTACGCGCGCCTCGTTCGATGCCGAACGATCGGGGGATATCCTGATGATGACCGCGCGCGGCGTTGTCCCCGGCGATCCGCAACCCGGCTATACCGCCACGCACGGCAGCCCTTGGGACTACGACCGGCGCGTGCCGATCCTGTTCTGGCGCAAGGGCGTCGCCGGCTTCGAGCAGCCCGATCCGGTCGAGACGGTCGACATCGCGCCGACGCTTGCCGCGATCATCGGCCTCGACGTGCCCGATGGGACGTTCGACGGCCGGTGTCTCGACATCGACGGCACTGCGGCCGATACCTGCGGATCATGAACACGATTCCAACCACCGACACACCCGCGACGAACGACGCAAGGTCATCGAACGACAGGCGCGACCTCGTCATCCTGGGCGGGGGACTCGTCGGGATGACGCTGGCCTTGGCGGCGGCGCGCAAGGGCCTCACCAGCCATGTGGTCGAACGCGCCGATCCAGAAACCCTCACCGCCGCCGGCGCGGATGGTCGAGCCTCGGCGATCTCGACCGCAAGCTGGAACCTGTTCGGGCACATCGGCCTGGCCGAAAAGCTCGAACCGCTCGGCTGCCCGATCGAATCCATCGCGGTCTCGGACGGCATGAAGCCCGGGCGGATCGACTTCCAGCCGGGCCCCGAAGAAGGCACGCTGGGGCGCATGTTCGCCAATCGCGACCTTCGTCTCGCCTTGTTCGAAGCTGCCAAGGACGAAGCAGCGATCGCCTGGCACGTGCGCGCCGAAGTGGTGACGCGCGATCGCGGGCCGCACGGCGTCGCGGTGACGCTAGCGGACGGAACCGTGCTCGAAGGCAGCCTGCTGGTCGCCGCCGAGGGCCGGCAGTCGCCCACGCGCGACGAAGCCGGGTTCGGTCTCGCCAAGTGGGACTACAGCCACCGCGCGATCGTGTCCGCGCTGTGGCACGAAAAGCCGCACGAGGGCGTGGCCTGGGAAATCTTCTATCCCGACGGACCGTTCGCGCTGCTGCCGCTGCTCGATGAAAACGACGGCAACGGCAATCGTCATCGTAGCGCGCTGGTCTGGACCGTCGCGGAAAAGGACGCGGCGGGCATCACCAAGCTGCCCGATTCGATCTTCGTCGGCGAAGTCGCGAAAGCCATGCACAGCGTCTTCGGCAAGATCGAGCTGGCCGCGCCGCGCATGTCCTACCCGCTGCGTTTCCACCATTCGGGCAAGCTCGTGGATAACCGGCTGGTGCTGATCGGTGACGCCGCGCACGGCATGCATCCGATCGCCGGACAAGGCCTCAATCTGGGACTGCGCGATGTCGGCGCTCTGGTCGAAGTGCTTGCGGACGGCATGCGGCTCGGCCTCGAGCCGGGCGATGCGCAATTGCTCGACCGTTACGAGCGGTGGCGCAGCCTCGATACCTTCATGGTGATGTCGGTGACCGACGGCCTCAACCGCTTGTTCGGCATTCCCGGCAAGCTGCCCAGCGCCGCGCGGCGTCTGGGCATGAGCGCCGTCCAGCGCATCACTCCGGTCAAGACGTTCTTCATGAACGAGGCCCGCGGCATGTCGGGCCAGCTACCGGAACTGCTGCGCGACTGAAGCGCTAGCGCTCGCGCCAATCGCCGGGATCAGGCGCCGGGTTGCGGGGCGACCGTGCCGCCCGTCTGAGCCGCGGCATCGGGAATCGGTGCCGGCTGTGCGAGCGGGCTGTCCTGCTCCACGGAATGGCCTTCCGCATCCTGCAGCCGGCGCGGCTCCAGCATGGCGGTCGTCTCGATCAGGTCGAGCGCGCGCTGCGCCGCCTCGTAGCGTCGCGCATCGACGATCCACTTTTCGGCGGACGAGGCTCCGGGCAGCCGTTCGACTTCGTCGATCGCTTCGGGAATGCGGCGCGCCGTCAGCATCAGGCGCGCCCGCTCGATCCGGGCCTTGGGGCCCAGCACCGTCGAGCTGTCGCGGCGTAGCTTGAACAGGCCGCCGAAGTCGGAGCGCAGACGATCCCACAATGTGCCTTCGTCCTGCTGGTCGATCAGTTCGGGCGACAGCGCATCAAGCCGCGCGGACAGTTCGTCGATCGTCACCGGCTCGGCGGCGAAGTTGATGATCGTTTCGACCGCGCGTGGCTGGGCATTGGCGAAGCGGATGCGCAGCTGATCCGCCACGAACGTGAGCGGCTCGCCGCGGTCGATCATGCGGCGCGCTGCAAAGGCGATCAGCAGCCCTTCGGCCCGCGCGGCATTGCCCGAAGCGGCGTTGGCCTGGAAATCGAGCCGCGAGAGCCGGTCTTCCAGCATCGCGAGGCGCGCTTCCATGCCGCCGATGCTCGCCAGCCGCGCGACTTGCGCTTCCGGGCTCGACGCGCTGCCATCGGCCTGCGCATCGGGTGTGACTTGCGGCGACGGCTCCGACTGCTCGGTCGCGGGCGCGTTGGAGGGCAGCAGATTGTCGAGGTAGCCTTGCCATTCGAGCCAGCCGAACAGCGCCGCGCCGAACAGGAACGCCAGAAGAGTGAGCATCAACATGCCGCCTCGCGGACGGCGACGCTGCGGCGGATCGTACGCCGTGACCGAAGACCTGGTCTCGATCGGTGGGTATTCTGCGTTCATGGATTCCCGGGCGGCGTTGGGTTTCAGGCCGGGTTCTTGGCACATCTCGCCAGCCAAGGCCAGCAAAGCCGCATCGCTCGTCGTTTCGGCGACCGAGACCACAGCCCAGCCTTCGCCCGCCCGTTGCGCGACGCGCGGACCGATCGCGGCCAATCCGTGGAGGCTGCGATCGATCCCGGCTTCGTCGCACAGCTGGGCGAAATGCGCCGCGGCTTCGCCCGAATGGAGCGCCACGACGGCGGGCCGAGCCAGCAGCTCCGCCAGTTCGCGCGGCATCGGCTTGGGCTCGCTGGCATAGACCTCGCGCGCGATCAGCGTCACGCCCTCGGGCACGATCAAGTCCACATGCTCGCGCCCGGCGATGCGCAGCAAGCGGCGATGTTCGGGCGCCACCGCGTCGAGCACTTCCTGCAAGCCGCCGCTGCCCGAAGCGACGACGTCGAGCCCCGCATCGCGCGCAGCGTCTGCGGTCTTGTCACCCACGGCATAGGCCGGCATGCCGCGATAGGCGGCAAGGCCGGCTCCCGCGTGCCGCATGCCGTTGGCGCTGCCGATCAGGAGCGCATCGAATTGCTCGCGCGGTGGTGGCTCCCAGGGCAGCGGGCGCACCGCGAACAGCGAATGGACGTGCACATCGAGACCAAGCGCGCGCGCCGCGGTCGCCGTCGCTTCGGCGCCGGGTTGCGGCCGGATAACGACGAGCGGCTTCATCCGCTGCCGCCGAAGTGACACGCGATGGCGGGAACCGCACGCGCCAGGAGATCGGCGGCGAGACGAGCAGGCCCTTGCGTATCGCCGGCAGCGAACGTCGCGGTGCCGTCCACGCGCTCCGCACCGTCGGGACTGAACAAGGACACCCTCAGCGCGATCTGCTCGCCCGCCTGCCTGGTCAGCACGGCGATCGGGCTGTGGCAATTGCCGCCGAGAGCCGCCAGCAGCGCGCGTTCGGCCAGCACCGCATGGCGGCTCGGGGCGTCGTCGATCGCGCTCAGGAGTTCGAGCGTCGCGGCATCGCCCGCGCGGCATTCGACCAAGATCGCCGCCTGCCCGGGCGCGGGCAGCCATTCCTCGGCATCAAGGCGATGGCCCGTGCCGGTTTCGCCCAGGCGATTGAGCCCGGCGGCCGCCAGGAACGTCGCATCGACTTCGCCCGCCGCCAGCTTGGCCAGTCGCGTGGCGACATTGCCGCGGAAGGTGACCGCGCTGCAATCGGGTCGAGCGTGGAGCAGCTGCGCCGCACGGCGCGGCGCGCTCGTGCCGACGACCGCGCCCTGGGGCAGGTGCGCGATGCTCTCCGCCCCGATCAGCACGTCGCGCACATCCTCGCGCGGCAAAATCGCGCCGATCGCGATCTCGGGCGGACGGATCGTTTCGACGTCCTTGGCCGAATGCACGGCAAAGTCGATCCGCCCTTCGAGCAGCCAGGCGTCGAGCTCCTTGGTCCACAGCGCCTTCCCGCCGATCTCGGCCAGCGCGCGATCCTGCACGCGGTCGCCACTGGCGGTCACCGGCACGATCTCTATATGGGCGGCATCGATGCCGTGCGCGGCGGCGAGCCGGTCTCGCGCCTCTTCGGCCTGGGCCATGGCGAGCGGCGAGCGGCGAGTGCCGAGGCGAACCTGAGCTGGGAGTACGGCAGACATGGGTGAAGGTTGCTACTCCCCATTGCCGCGAAGGGAAAGGTCGGCCAGAGCAGACCGAACCAAATTGGCCGCCAATGAAAGCGCCGAAGTGTGAGTGGGATGAGGATCGTTCTCGGAATCGAAAGCTCGTGCGACGAGACGGCCGCGGCCCTGGTGCGCGAGGATCGCACGATCCTGGCGCAGCGCATCGCGTCGCAGGACGAGGCGCACCGGCCCTATGGCGGCGTGGTTCCCGAAATCGCCGCGCGCGCGCATGTCGAGCGGCTGGCGCCCCTGATCGAAGCAACGCTGGCGGATGCCGGGATGGCGCTCGATGAAGTCGATGCGATCGCCGCGACCGCAGGGCCGGGGCTGATCGGCGGAGTCATGGTCGGCCTCGTCACCGCCAAGGCACTGGCGATGGCGAGCGAAAAGCCGCTGATTGCGCTCAATCATCTCGAAGGGCACGCGCTCTCGCCGCGCCTCGCCGATGCGACGCTTGCCTATCCCTATCTTCTGCTGCTGGTGTCGGGCGGCCATTGCCAGATCCTGCTGGTCGAAGGCGTGGGCGAATACCGCCGCCTGGCGACGACGATCGATGATGCGCTGGGCGAAGCCTTCGACAAGACGGCCAAGCTGCTCGGTCTGGGCTATCCCGGCGGGCCCGCCGTCGAACGGCTGGCGGCGACCGGGGATCCGCGCGCGGTGCCACTGCCGCGTCCGCTCAGGGGCAAGCCCGAACCGCATTTCTCGTTCGCGGGGCTCAAGAGCGCCGTCCTGCGCGCCCGCGATTCGGGCGAATACGCCGACGCCGATATTGCCGCCTCGTTCCAGCAAGCCGCGATCGACTGCCTCGTCGACCGCACACGCCGCGCCCTTGCGGTGGCGGGAACGCCCACCGCGCTCGTGGTCGCGGGCGGGGTCGCGGCGAACAAAGCGATCCGCGCCGCGCTCGAAGCCCTCGCTGCCGAACACGGCCTGCCCTTCACGGCACCGCCCCTGCCGCTGTGCACCGACAACGCGGCGATGATCGCCTGGGCCGGAATCGAACGCCTCGCGCTGGGGCAGAGCGATCCGCTCGATGTCGCGGCACGACCGCGCTGGCCGCTCGACCCCGGTGCCGAGGCGGTGCGCGGGGCCGGAGTCAAGGCATGAGCGACGCGATCCCTGCAGCGCCGGTCGGCGTGATCGGTGCCGGCGCCTGGGGCACGGCCCTGGCGCAATCGCTGGCGAGCGACGGTTCGCATGTGCGGCTCTGGGCGCGAGAACCCGAACTCGTCGAAGAGATCAATGAGCGGCAAGCGAACAGCATCTACCTGCCCAGCGCGCGGCTGGCCGAGACCATTCGTGCGACTAGCGATCTTGGCACTTTCGCGGACTGTTCGGCCCTGCTGATCGTGGTGCCCGCGCAGTTCCTGAGCTCGGTCATCGCGGGGCTGCCCGCCGGGCCGCGCGATCTGGTGCTGTGCGCCAAGGGGATTGAGGCGGGCAGCGGCCGGCTGATGCTCGACGTCGCGCGCGAGGCCGCACCGAACGCCGATCTCGCGGTCCTCTCGGGGCCGACCTTCGCCCACGAAGTCGCCGCCGGGCTGCCCACCGCGGTCACGCTCGCCTGCGCGGGAGCGCGCAGCCAGTGGGATCGGCTCGCTCCGATGATCGCGCGGCCCGGACTGCGGCCCTACTATTCGCACGACGTGATCGGCGCGGAGATCGGCGGCGCGGTCAAGAACGTGCTCGCCATCGCTTGCGGCGTGGTCGAGGGGCTCAACCTCGGCCAGAACGCCCGCGCCGCGCTGATCGCGCGCGGCTATGCCGAAATGCTGCGCTTCGGCCTCGCCAAAGGCGCCGAGGCAGAGACGCTGGCCGGCTTGTGCGGGCTCGGCGATCTGGTGCTCACTTGCTCGTCGACGTCGAGCCGCAATTTCTCGCTGGGCCTGGCGCTGGGCCAGGGGATGAGCGCTCTGGAAGCGCTCGCAGGCAAGAACAGTGTAGCCGAGGGCGCGCACACTGCACCCGTGCTGGCCGAAATCGCCGCGCGCGACGGGATCGAGATGCCGATCGTCGAAGCGGTGTGCCGTCTTCTCGCAGGCGAAGCCCCCGCCGGCACGATCGTGACCGAACTGCTGGCCCGCCCCTTGCGCGACGAGCGGGAGCAGCTCGCTTGAGCGAACGGACCGCGGGCGCGGCGCCGCAAGACGATATCGCCGCACTCGCCAAGGGCGGCCGGACCAATTTCCTCGGTTTCTTCCTGCGCCTTGCCGCGCGCATCCCTTTCCTGTTCATCGCCGGTCGCGCGCCCGGCTACGGCCCCGCAGCGCTCGGCGTGTTCGCTTCGGCCCTGGTCGTCATCGAGCTGACCGCGATGCTGTGCACGCTGGGCGAAAAGCGCGGGCTGGCGCAACGACTCACCGAAACCGACGAGCACCCGGCGAACGTCGTGGCCGACGGTATGCTGGTCGCGCTGGTCGCTTCCTGCTTGCTCGCCCTGGTCTTCTGGATCTTCCCGCAGCCGCTATTCCCCGGCGGACGCTTCACCGTCGCGGACCGGCTGATGGTGCTGGCGATACCGGCGCTGGCCCTGACCGAGATCTGGCTGGCGGCGCTCGCCTATCGTTTCGATATCGCTTCCACCGTGCGCGCGCGGGCGATCGTCGAGCCCTGGACGATATCGATCGTTGCCGGGCTGATGGTGTTCGTCGCGCCCGAATACGGGCTCGCGACGGCCTATATCGCCTCGGTGCTCGCCGCCGCCCTCACGGCGTTCATCCCGTTCCTGCGCGCCTACGGTCGGCCGAAGAACTGGCGGCCGGCGCCGCGCGCGCTCGGGCGTCTCACGCTGCGCAGCTTGCCGCTGGCCACGGCCGACGCGATCGAATGGGGCACCCGACGGATCGACATCCTCATCCTCGGCATTTTTGCAGAGCCGCGCGCGGTCGGGATCTATTACGTGGCGCAACAAGTCGCGAGCCTGCCACAGAAACTCAAGACGAGCTTCGAGCCGATCCTTGGCCCGGTTATCACGCGCAAGCTCAAGGAGCGCGACTATGCCGCGATCGCACGGCAAGTCTGCCAAGTCGGGTTCTGGATCACGGCCGCGCAAGCCGGGATCGCGCTGGCGCTCGGTATTCCCGGCGAGGGCGTCATGGGCCTGATCGGGCCAGAGTTCGTCTCCGGCACCGGAGCGCTCGCCTTCCTGCTCGCCGCCGAAGTCGCCGCCGCGACCGCTGTCGTGTCCGAAGCGGCCCTCATCTACATGGCGCGCATACGCAACCTCATCGTGTCGGTCGCGACGATCGCGCTGCAGGCGCTGCTCACGGTCGGCGGCATCCTGCTCGTGCAACGGCTCGGCTATGGCGAACTGTTTCAGGCCGCTGCCGCCGCCGCAGCGCTGATGGTGGCGCTGGGCATGGCCTCGATCGTCAAATCGCGCATGCTCGCCGCGCGCCTGAACAAGCCTGTCAACAACTGGCGCTGGGCGCTGCTCGCGGCCGCCGCGCCTGCCGTGATCGTGGGTTGGGCCGCCACCCGCTACCTGCCCGAATGGGCCGAGCTCGCTTTCGGAATTCCGGCCATCCTCGCGGTGTTCTTCGCGATCCTGTGGCGCTGGGGTTTCGCCGAGGAAGACCGGGTTCTGTTCCGGAAAAGCGCACCTTCCTAACCGTTCGTCTCTCGCATGAAACGTTCAGTCGACATTCACGGCTGGAACGCTCTGCTCGTGCACAGTGGGAACCAGTGATGGAGGGAAACGCATGCGTGCGTGCATCGACCGTACTCGCCTGATCGTTGCTGCCGGCGGGTTTGCCGTACTGGCGGGTTGTGCTGCCGGCCCCAGCGACTCAGAGCAGATCGTCCTTACCGGCAGCCGGAGCGAGGTCGCCGACGCCGGCGAAGTACCGCCGCCGCCGCCGCCGCCCCCTCCACCACCACCACCTCCTCCTCCCCCGCCAGGGATCGTCACGACGGGCAAAGCGATTGCCGCGCCTGCGCCGACGGGCGCACCCCAAGTCCAATCGCAGAGCCGCTACATGGTCCCCCCGGTCATGGTCGCCCTCGATCCCGGACGCGAGAAATACGATGGCAAGGCTGTCGATCCCGTGCATCTGACTCGCGCCGAGCCCGTTTCGACCTTCTCGGTCGACGTCGACACCGGCGCTTACGCCAACACGCGCCGGTTCCTCACGCAAGGCCAACTGCCGCCGCAGGCCGCGGTGCGGACCGAGGAACTGATCAACTACTTCCGCTACGACTACACCAAGCCGGTCGGCCGCGACGTGCCCTTCACCGTCAGCACCGACGTCGCAGCGACACCCTGGAATCCTGCGACCCGTCTGCTGCGCATCGGCTTGCGCGGTTATGACTTGCCGCGCGCCGCGCGTCCGCCGGCGAATCTGGTGTTCCTGCTCGATGTCTCCGGCTCGATGAACTCGCCCGACAAGCTCCCCTTGCTCAAGACGGCGCTGACAGGGCTCGCCGGTGAGCTCGGCAAGCAGGACACGGTCTCGATCGTGGTCTACGCCGGCGCCGCCGGAATGGTGCTCGAGCCGACCAACGACACGCGTAAGATCCGCGAGGCGCTCGACCGGCTGCAGGCGGGCGGATCGACCGCGGGCGCGGCCGGGCTAAAGCTCGCTTACAACATCGCGCGCGACAACTTCATCGAGGGCGGCGTCAATCGCATCCTCATCGGCACCGACGGTGATTTCAACGTCGGCGTCGCGAACACCGATGCGCTGATCGAGATGATCGAGCAGGAGCGCGAGAACGGGATCACGCTGACCACGCTCGGCTTCGGCACGGGCAATTACAACGAAGCGATGATGGAGCAGATCGCCGATCACGGGAACGGCAACTACGCCTACATCGACAGCGCGCTCGAGGCGAAGAAGGTGCTCGGCGAGCAGATGAGCTCGACCCTTTTCACCATCGCCAAGGACGTGAAAATCCAGGTCGAATTCAATCCCGCGCACGTCAGCCAGTACCGCCTGCTCGGTTACGAAAACCGCGCGCTGCGCGAGGAGGATTTCGACAACGATCGCGTCGATGCCGGCGATATCGGCGCCGGGCATCAAGTCACCGCGATCTACGAGATCGTGCCCACGGGCGCGAAAGGCTGGATCGCTCCGCGCCGATACGAGGACAAGATCCCCCCTGCCGCTCGAAGCTCGGGCGAACTCGCTTTCGTCAAGCTGCGCTACAAGATGCCCGATGGCAAAGTCTCGAAGCTGATCGAGAGGCCGGTCCCTGCGAGCCTCCTCGCCAGTGCCGGCCAGCCGCGCGGCGACTTCGCCTTTGCGACCGCGGTCGCGGCCTTTGGCCAGGTCCTGCGCGGCGACGAACTGATGAACGGGTTCGACGGCGAAGGCATCGCCACGCTGGCGGGCCAACAGGATGATTTCTGGCGACAGGAGTTCCTGCGACTGGTCGACGTCGCGGATTCGCTGAAAGGCGGCTGATTCCCCCTTCCCCCCGGTGCGCGAGCGCGGCCGAGAGTTGTCGCGAGCGCCCGGGGCGGTTATCGCTTCCGGAGTGAATCCCTATCGCGCCGCTATCGCCCTTGCCGGGGGCCTGCTGACTCTGGGTCTGTCCGTGTATGGCGAACGTCATACCGGCCAGGCCTTCGTCGATGAATTGGCGGCCAAGGCCACCATCGCCAAGGATGCGGCGGGCGGCCAGGACGTCGGCCTGCGCTTCGAAAACGAGTTCGGCTGGCTGACCCGGCATCCGCAGCTCTCTGGCGGCGAGGCGCTTTCGCCGCAGACCCGCAGTGCCATCGCGGCGGCCGTGGTCGCGGTGCCCGGCATCGGCGGCATCACCTGGCGCAACCGCGATGGCAGCATTTCCGATACCGAACAGGCCTCGCTGCATTGTCAGGAAGATGTCGAGCGGATCCTGGAAACCCGCACGATCCGTTTTTCCGAAGCCAGCGCCCGGATCGAATCCGGCAGCGAACGCCTGCTCGACGAGGTTGCCGATTCGCTGCGCCCCTGCGTCGGCAGCATCATTGCGATCACCGGACATACCGATGGCAACGGTAATCCCGCGGCAAACGTTGCGCTGTCGCGCGCGCGCGCCGATGCGGTCCGCTATGCACTGATCGGACGCGGCATTCCTGCGGACGGCCTGCGCTCGATCGGCGTCGGCTCCAAGGAGCCGATTGCGGGGCTCGATCCGCTCGATGCCGCGAACCGCCGTATCGAATTCTCAGTGATCGTCAGCGCGCCGGTCAAACCCACGCCCATCGACACGCCGGGATCGGGGTGACTATGGCGCGCTGTTCTCAACGGGGCTGCACGCCCGCGTGCCGGAAAGGGTCGCACGATGCCGCTCTGGCTTGAAATGGCCGTGACCGCACTCTTCGCCTATGGCTTGGGGTTCGGCGCGGGCTGGATCGCGTTCAAACGCAAGAGGTGACGTCTTGGTACAGATGATCGAAGCCAACTGGCTGATCTTCATCGCGGCATTGATCATCGGGATCGTCGTCGCGTGGTGGCTTTTCGCACGCGGATCGAAAGGCGCGGTTCGCGACCGCCGGCCCGACGTTCTGGACGAAGGCGCAGCGCCCGCCCGGCGCAACCAGGCGCTGATCGATGCGCCGCCTGCGGCCTCGCTCAGTACGCCACCAGCGGCCGGAACGATGGCGGGGATCGGCGAGATCGTATCGGTCGCCGCGCAGGACAATGTCGCCGAGGCGCAAGCCAAAAAGGACTTGCGGGCGACGGTCGAGGCCCGAGAGGTCGCTGACGAAGCGGGCGAGGAACCGCTGCACCGGCCCGCTGCGGTGGAAACGCCGCAACCCGCGACGCCTCCTGCTCCTAACCCCGCGCCCGCGCCTGCTCCGGCTCCGGCCCCGGCTCCCACCGTTGCGCCTGCAGCGGAACCGGGCGCCAGCGGCCAAGCGGACGACTTGCGCCGCATCAAGGGCATAGGCCCCAAACTCGCAACGGTGCTCCAGCAGCTGGGCGTGACCAGTTATGCCCAGATCGCGAGCTGGACCGAGGCCGATCTCGATGCGCTCGATCCCAAGCTCGGCGCTTTCGCCGGTCGCCCCCGCCGCGACAACTGGGTGGAGCAGGCAAAGCTGCTGGCGAGCGGCGACACCGGTGGTTACGAAGCGAAGTTCGGCAAACTGTGACCCCGCTCCGGCTGGCCGCGCTGGCCCTGCTGGCCGCTTGCGCGCTGCCCTCCGTACCCGTTCACGCCTCCCCCGCGCACGCCTCGTCCGCGGACGACCGGCTGCGGGCGCTCTATGAAGGGTACTGGCAGTGGCAGCTCAAGGACTTGCACGAGATCGAGACCGCGCGCGGCGAAGTTCAGCCCGGCAACGCACTGCGCGCAGTCACTCCGCAAGCGCAGGAGCGGCGCCTCGCCCACTACCGCGCCTTGCTGGAAAAGCTCGATGCGATCGACCGCGCCGCATTGTCGTCGGACGAACAGATCAATGCCGCCGTGCTGCGCGCCGATCTCGAGGAGCGGATCGGCGATGCGAGGCAGCGCGAATGGGAAATGCCGTTCGATTCGGATTCCAGTTTCTGGACCTATCTCGACAGCCGCCGCGGTTTCGAGACGGTCGAGGAATATGATCGCTATCTGTCCCGCATGCGCGACGTGCCGCGCTTCATCGACGAGAACATCGCCAACGCCCGCGTCGGTCTGAAACGCGGCTTCTCGGTCCCGCGCGTGACGCTGGAAGGGCGCGATGCCTCGATCGTGCCTTACACGCGCAGCGCGGGCAATCCGTTCGCCCTCGCCTTCGAACAAATCCCTGCGCGCTTCCCCGAAGCCGAACGCCACCGGCTGCAGCGTGAGGGACAAGCGGCGATCGCTCAGGCGGTAGTCCCTGCCTATACCCGTCTGCTCCGCTTTTTCCGCGAGGAGTACTTGCCGGGTACGCGCAAGACGCTCGCTGCCGAGGCCGTGCCCGGCGGCAAGGAGTGGTATGCGCAGAACATCCGCCAGTACACGACGCTCGACCTGACGGCGGAGCAGATCCACCTAATCGGCCTCGGCGAAGTGGCGCGGATCGAGAGCGAGATGCGCAAGATCATGGCCGAAGTGGGCTTCGAAGGCACGATCGCCGAATTCAACGCCAAGCTGAAGCGCGATCCGCAGTTCATCGCCAAGACTCCGGACGAGCTCATGGGCGTTTCCGCCTACGTCGCCAAGCGCGTCGACGGGCGGCTGGAGGACATGTTCGGCTTCCTCCCGCGCAAGCCATTCACCATCCGTCCGGTGCCCGAGGCGCTGGCGCCGTTCTACACCGCCGGGCGCGGCGGCGAAGGCGCGTGCCAGATGAACACGCACGACCTGCCTTCACGCCCCTTGTACAACATCCCGGCGCTCACGCTGCACGAGTGCACGCCCGGCCACTCGTTCCAGTTCAGCTTTCAGTCCGAGCTGGCGCAGGCCCCGGCCTTTCGGCGGAACATCTACTTTTCCGGGATGGGCGAAGGCTGGGGGCTCTACACCGAGTTCCTGGGCGAGGAGATGGGGATCTACCGCACGCCTTACGAACGGTTCGGCCGGCTCTCCTACGAGATGTGGCGTGCGGTGCGCCTCGTCATCGATACCGGCATCCATCATTACGGCTGGGATCGCGAGAAAGCCGTGCGCTACCTAGCCGATCGCACTGCGCTTTCGGATCACGAAGTGCGCACCGAAGTCGATCGCTACATCTCCTGGCCGGGCCAAGCGCTGGCCTACAAGCTGGGCGAAATGACGATCCGGCGGATGCGCACCAAGGCGCAGGACGCGCTCGGCGAACGCTTCGATATCCGCAAGTTCCACGATGTGGTGCTGGCGCTGGGCTCCGTCCCGCTCCCCCTCCTCGAAGCGCGGATCGATGCTTTCATCGCGGACGGGGGCCAGGGGCTCGCAGGCGTCGTCTACGATTGAGCGAGGCGCGGCTTGCGAAGTACGGGTGGCATCTTCGCGAGCGAATCCGCAAGGCGTTTTTCAGTTGCGACGAACGATGGAACAAAGTGGGTCCGCCTTTCGTTAAGTCCATGAAAGTATCTGAAAAAGCAGGAAGGATTCACATGTTTGAGAAACTTCGCATCAAAGAGCATATGGAAGTTGCCGATTGTAACGGGCAGCACGTGGGTACAGTCGATGAGATCGATGACAACCGTATCAAGTTGACGCGTACTGACAGCAGCGACGGCGCGCATCACTATATCGCGCTCGAGCAAGTCGAGAAGATCGACGACAATCGTGTTTATCTGAAGCAGGGCACGCCCATTCCGATGGGTGCCGGCACCAACTGACACGTCTTTCAGGGACGTCTTTCCCAGACGACCTTATCGAGGCCCCGGTTCTGCGCGAATCGGGGCCTTGTCGTGTCTGGTGGGCGGCAGAAAGGTCGGCTTAGCCCAGATCGGCTTGTCGTCGTCGGCTCGTGCTTGTGGGCATGCGCAGCGGGTCGCGCCGATGAGACGCCAGCTCTCGGTCTATGGATCGCGCAAGCGACGGCGCAAGGCCCACCAGCCCAGGCCGCCGATCACCCCGACGGCCAGGAGGATCTTGCCGATCGCGCTGGCTGTGACGGTGAGGGCGCCGACGGTCACTCCCCAAAAGAGCTGTGACATGATGGCCATGAAGGTGTTCACCCGCCAATGATCGGCGTGTGCCACCCTGCGGTCAACCCGCGCGACCCATTTCGCCAAGGGCCAATTTTCGTTGACCGCCAGGCCGGCCCGGTTAACTCTGCTTAGCGCGGGATGGATCGCGCGTCTCTCAACGAGCGCGCTTGATGGACAGGAGAGTCTGCCATCAAGACGTTTGCAGCCATGGCCGCTCTCTTGTCCGGCCCCCTCTTCAGCAGCGCGATCGCGGCGCAGTCGACGCAGCCCGGTGCCGAGACGCCGGTTGCCGCGCTAGCGTTCTTCGTCGGCGAATGGGACCAAGTTGGTACGGTGCGACCCGACGCACGAAGCGATTACCTCTCGCTTTCGGGTACCGAGACTTGCAGCTGGATCGACGATCGCAGCGCCGTGGCTTGCCGCGAGGCAGTCTCGAATGGTGCCGATGATCGCTCGGATAGCGTCTCCGTCCTATCGTGGGATCAGGATGCCGGGGTCTACCGGATGCGGGGCACCGATTACGAAACCGGCAGCGTGATGACCGGCACCGGGCGTCGCCTGGGCCAGACTTGGTGGTGGGACACCGTCTTGAATTCGGGCGGTGCTCGCAGCGAACTGCGCTATATCTTCGAGGATGGAGACGGCGGAACCCGGCGCCTGACCGTCTCGTTGAAAGACGCCGACGGCGGATGGGTGATCGTACAGAACGTTACGTATACGCGCGCGGCCACCACCACCGCCGCGACGCCTGCATCCCCGGTGGCTCGCCCGTCATCGCCACGCACGCTGCCCAAGGGAACGCCGCGCATCGGCGGAAGCGCGTTATCGCCGACGCAATTCCATTCGGCCAAACCGCCGGATAGGGAAGTGCCGCCCTGGGCAAATTTGCGGATCGAAGTGCCCGAGATCCGTTCGCCCCGCGAGGCAGACAAGCCGGTGGACAAGTCCTACCCGGTGCCGCGACTGCTTCCCGAAGGCGAACGGCCGGATCAGCGCTGACCGGCAAAGCCGGCGCGCCGAACCGTTCGTGTCACTGGCAGGCGAGACACTCGTCGTAGTCGGTGGTCTCGCCAAGTTCGAACTTGGGCAATTCGGAGGTGTTGTCCGCTTCCACGCCGCCCGCGAACCCGGCGCGCTGCACCGACTTCGAACGCAGGTAATAGAGCGACTTGATGCCCTTCTCCCAGGCCTGGAAGTGCAGCATCATCAAGTCCCACTTGTCCACGTCGGCAGGGATGAACAGGTTGAGCGACTGCGCCTGATCGATATAGGGCGCGCGATCAGCCGCGAATTCGAGCAGCCAGCGCTGATCGATCTCGAAGCTGGTCTTGTAAGTCGCCTTTTCCTCGGGGCTGAGGAAATCGAGGTGCTGCACCGATCCACCGTGTTCGAGGATCGAGTTCCACACATTGGTCGAATCCTTGGACTTCGCCGCGAGCAGTTGCTGCAGGTACGGGTTCTTGACCACGAAACTGCCCGAGAGCGTCTTGTGCGTATAGATGTTCGCCGGGATAGGCTCGATGCACGCCGAGGTACCGCCGCAGATGATCGAGATCGACGCGGTCGGCGCGATCGCCATCTTGCAGCTGAAGCGCTCCATCACGCCGACGTCGGCGGCGTCGGGGCACGGCCCGCGCTCGTTCGCCAGCAGCATCGAGGCCTCGTTCGCCTTCTGGTTGATGTATTGGAACATCTTCAGGTTGAAGGCCTTGGCCATCGCGCTTTCGAAGGCGATGCCCTTTTTCTGCAGGAACGAGTGGAAGCCCATCACGCCCATGCCGACCGAGCGTTCGCGCATGGCCGAATACTTGGCCCGCGCCATCTCGTCGGGCGCGCGCTCGATGTAGTCCGACAGCACATTGTCGAGGAAGCGCAGCACGTCCTCGATGAAGCGCTTCTCGCCCTGCCACTCTTCCCAGGTTTCCAGATTGAGCGAGGAGAGGCAGCACACCGCGGTGCGATCGTTGCCGAGATGGTCGCGCCCCGTCGGCAACGTGATTTCGCTGCACAGATTCGAGGTCGAGACCTTGAGGCCGAGTTCGCGATGATGCTCCGGCATCATCCGGTTCACCGTGTCGGAGAACACGATGTAGGGCTCGCCCGTCGCCAGCCGCGTTTCCACCAGCTTCTGGAACAGCGCCCGCGCATCGACGGTGCCTCGCACCGAGCCGTCCTTCGGGCTGAGCAGATCGAACTCGGCCCCTTCGCGCACGGCCTGCATGAAAGCGTCGGTGACGAGCACGCCGTGATGCAGGTTGAGCGCCTTGCGGTTGAAATCGCCCGAGGGTTTGCGGATCTCGAGGAATTCCTCGATCTCGGGATGGTGGATGTCGATGTAGCAGGCTGCAGAGCCGCGCCGCAGCGAGCCCTGCGAAATCGCCAGCGTCAGCGAATCCATCACCCGCACGAAGGGAATGATGCCGCTGGTCTTGCCGTTGAGGCCGACCGGCTCGCCGATGCCGCGCACTTGGCCCCAATAGGTGCCGATGCCGCCGCCGCGCGAAGCGAGCCACACGTTCTCGTTCCAGGTGTTGACGATGCCCTCGAGGCTATCGTCGACCGAATTCAGATAGCACGAGATCGGCAACCCGCGCCCCGTGCCGCCGTTCGACAGCACCGGGGTCGCGGGCATGAACCACAGCTTCGAGATGTAGTCGTAGAGCCGCTGCGCGTGCTCCTGATCGTCCGCGTAGGCGGCGGCGACACGCGCGAAGATATCCTGATACTTCTCGCCGGGCAGCAGGTAGCGGTCGTCGAGCGTCTCCCGGCCGAAATCGGTCAGAAGCGCATCGCGAGATTCGTCGATCACCACGGCAAAGCGGCGATCGTAGATCGACTTGGAATCGGTTGCCTTGCCCGCAGCGAGCGCAGGCTCGGTCACGAGCTCCGCGGTGCCCTGGTCGCTCTTCTCGGTCATCGCGATTGCCGGGTCATTGCCCGCCTCCCTTGCTTCGAGAACATCCTGATCGGCTCCATCCGAGCCGGTCGTCGTGTCCACGTCTTGGCTTCCGATCTCGCTTTCAACACCGTTCCTAAAATCCATTGCCAGCCCCCATGCTCAGCCTGCTCCTTCGAGGAGCGGACCAATCCGCGTTCCATATTCGTTCGAGTCGGCCAGGCCATTGCCAAGTCCTACCAGATTTCAGCACAAAGCGTGAACAAGGTCTTCGCCCATGCGTCACGCCCTGCTGCTGAAAAGGCTGCCCAACCCCGATTTCCCTGCGTCCGACCCGAATGACGCGAGCACTTTTGGAATCTAGGTGTTGAGCTCCCCTGATCAACGAGCCACTACCTATAGTGCCGGTTTGAAATTTACGCGCAAGGGGCCGGGCTCTTGCGCCAGGTCCGGCGGAGTGGCCCCGGCGAACGCTGGGCCGCCACTGCGACGCGCCGGTTTTGCTAGGCCGCCACACAACGCAAGGGGGTGGAGGACCCCGCACACGTCATTATTTTTCCACATCAATATCGCGCCAAATGGAATCTGGCTTGCGACGAACCGAGTGCCCGTTTCACGACGTCGATCGAGGCACATCTGTCGCTCGCCTGCAACCGCTTTGCCATGTCGCAGTTGTAGGCCACGAAGGGATCTCATCACAGGAGCAACGACGACCCATGTTGAACATCATCGGCGCCATCATCAGCGGCCTCATCATCGGTATTCTCGCGCGGTTCTTCTATCCCGGCGCGGTCGATATGGGCTGGATCGCGACGATCCTGCTGGGCGTCGGCGGATCGCTGGTGGCGGGGCTGCTCACCAGCCGCGGCCAGCGCGACTTCCATCGCGCGGGCTGCCTCGCCTCGATCATCGGCGCGATCGTGCTGATCTTCCTCGGCCGGATTCTCGGGATAGGCTGATAGCGCCTGCGGCCGACTGGGCCCACACGGAATCCAGGGGCACGCCCAGCAAGGCGCACACGCCCAAATCATCGTCATGCTGAACTCGTTTCAGCATCCATTTCGCCCCCCGCTCAGGTCGCAGCGGGAGGCACGATAGATGCTGAAACAAGTTCAGCATGACGGTGGGGCCGAGGTCGGAGCGAGGTGCTAGGCCCATGGCGAAAAAGGAGCCGTGGCAGCCCCACGCACCCCGCGAGGATCAGGCCCCGACGTCCATCCTCACGGCACCAGCACCGTATCGCGGGGCTCGGCAAGCATCGCCGGATAATCGAGCGTATAGTGCAAGCCCCGGCTCTCGTGCCGTTTGAGCGCCGAGCTGACGATCAGCTCCGCGCTTTGCAGCAGGTTGCGCAGTTCGATGAGATCGGTCGCGACGCGGAAGTTGCTGTAATACTCCTCCACTTCGTGATTGAGCATGGCGATGCGGTGCTGGGCGCGTTCGAGCCGCTTGGTGGTGCGCACGATGCCCACGTAGTTCCACATGAAGCGGCGGATCTCGGTCCAGTTCTGCTTGATGACGACTTCCTCGTCCGAATCGGTGACGCGGCTTTCGTCCCAGGGATTGATCGGCGGCGGTTCGTCGAACGCATCCCAGCGATCCAGGATATCGGCCGCTGCCGCCTCGCCGAACACGAAGCATTCGAGCAACGAGTTCGAGGCCAGGCGATTGGCGCCGTGCAGCCCGCTTTCGGTGCACTCCCCGGCGGCGTAGAGGCCCGGCAAGTCGGTTCGCCCGGCAAGGTCGATCAGCACCCCGCCGCAGGTATAGTGCTGCGCCGGCACCACCGGGATCGGCTCCCTGGTCATGTCGATCCCGAGCGACAGCAGCTTCTCGTGGATCGTCGGGAAATGCTCCTTCACGAACTCGGGCGGCTGATGGCTGATATCGAGGTGGACGTAGTCGAGTCCGAAGCGCTTAATCTGATCGTCGATCGCGCGCGCGACGATGTCGCGCGGGGCCAGCTCCAGCCGCTCGTCGTATTCGGGCATGAAGCGGTTGCCGGTGACGGGATGCTTGAGCTGCCCGCCCTCGCCGCGCACCGCCTCGGTGATGAGGAAGTTCTTGACCTCGAGGTTGTAGAGGCAGGTCGGGTGGAACTGCATCATTTCCATGTTGGAGACGCGTGCGCCCGCGCGCCAGGCCATGGCGATGCCGTCGCCCGTGGCGCCGCGCGGGGCGGTGCTGAACTGATAGACGCGGCCCGCTCCGCCCGTCGCCAGCACGGTGGCGCGCGCCACGTGCGTTTCCACGCGGCCGGTCGCCTCATCGAGCGCATAGGCGCCCCAAACGCGACCCGAGCCCGAGTAGCGTTTCTCGTGCCGTCCGGTGATAAGGTCGATGCAGGCGCGGCCCGGCAGCAGCGTGATGTTGGGATTGGCTTGCGCGGCCTGCAAAAGCGCGGACTGCACCGCCCAGCCGGTGGCGTCGTCGACATGAACGATCCGCCGATGCGAATGACCGCCCTCGCGAGTCAAGTGGAGGGCCTTGTCGGCGTTCGACCCTTCGGTGTTGAACGGTACGCCCAGCGCCATCAACCGCTCGATCGCATGCGGCGCGCGTTCGATGACGTACTCGACCGTTTCACGCCGATTGAGCCCTGCCCCGGCCACCATGGTATCGCGGATGTGGTTCTCGAAGGTATCGCCCGCATCGAGAACGGCGGCGATGCCGCCTTGCGCCCACGCGGTCGATCCACCGGTGAGCGTGCCCTTCGCCAGGACCAGCACCTTGTGGTCCTGCGCCAGCGCCAGGGCCGCAGTCAGACCGGCTGCGCCGGACCCGATGACGATAACATCATGCGCGGAAGTACTGGGTTGGTTCGAATTCATAGTAATTCCATGCCCATGTCCTTGATACACTGCAAGAAATGCATTCACCGCACATTGTGCGTTGCAAAATGTTTCAATTGATACTAGGAAATACGTACTGATTCCCGCGGCATTGGGCTGTGCTGCGGTGCAGCAATCTTCGTTTTTGCATGAGCAGTTCAATCCTTTCGCGAAACGCGAAGTCTATGATTCGCCATCACAATTGCGCTCGCGGGGTGGGCGCGAAGGGTGTTGAAATGTCTATCAGCCGGGTATTTTGCCTGTTTATCGCGCACGAACCGGATCGAGCGCATGTGGAGTGGAAGAACGGCCGCTTCGTCGGGCATTGCAAGCGCTGCGGACGATCGATCTACCGCATCTCCACGCGACAATGGCGGCCGCACAAAAAAGATCCGGCGTGAACGTATCGCCGGCTTGGGCGCGCTAGGCCGCACTGCTCGTCAGCGATACGAAAACGTCTTCCAGATCCGCTTCGCGGGTCGTCACGTCGACGATCGAGAAGCCCTGTTGCTGGACCGCGGCAAGCACGCGCCCGGCATTCGACTTGTCCTTGTCGTACGTGATTTCGATCGTGCGTTCGCCCGTCTTCTCGCTCTTGAGAAAGGCGGCGTCGACCGGCAGTTGGCCGAGATCGCGGTCGAGCGTGAGAACGACGACCTTCTCGCGCGCCATCTCGACCAGTTCGCGCGTGGTCTTGTTGGCGATCACTTCGCCGTGGTTGATGATCGCGATCCGGTCGCACAGCGCCTCGGCTTCTTCGAGGTAGTGCGTCGTCAGCACGATGGTGACACCCTCGTTGTTCATTTCGGTGACGAGATCCCACAGCTGCCGGCGCAGTTCGACGTCGACGCCCGCGGTCGGCTCGTCGAGCACCAGCACCGGCGGCGCGTGGACGAGCGCCTTGGCGATCAGCAGACGCCGCTTCATCCCGCCCGAAAGCGTGCGTGCATAGGCATCGCGCTTGTCGGCGAGGTGCACCGCCTTGAGCAAGTCCTCGCTGCGCCGCAGGGCTTTCGCGACGCCGTAGAGCCCGCCCTGGATCTCGAGCACCTCGAACGGGGTGAAGAACGGATCGAACACGATCTCCTGCGGCACGATGCCGATCGATCGCTTGGCGTTGCGCATGTCGCGATCGATATCGAAGCCCCAGACGTCGATCGTGCCGGCCGTCTTCTGGACGAGGCCCGCCATGATGTTGATCAGGGTCGACTTGCCAGCCCCGTTGGGGCCGAGCAGCCCGAAGATGCCGCCTTGCGGCACATCGAAGGAAACCCCCTTCAGCGCCAATTTGGCCTCGCCGCCCGCGGGGGCATAGCGCTTGACGACGTCGCGGATCGAAATGGCAGGAGAACTGGTCATGCGGGCAAGCATGTGGCTTGTACGGTCGCATTGGTAAAGGGGCCGAGCGATGCATTCCCATCTGGAATTGCACGCGCGCCGCTGATAATGGCTGCGGGATGAGCAGCGTGCCCGAAACCGTCCACACCGAATCCCGCCGCGTCTGGTGCGACGGCGCCACCGACATTCGCGCCGGCGCCGCGCTCGGCCATCCGCGCGTCTACATGGAAATCGACCAGCGGGGCTACGTCGACTGCGGCTATTGCGACCGCCGCTTCGTGCTCAAGGGCGAACAGGAACGCGGCATCAACGAAGTCATGCCGGGCGATCTTCCGGGTGCGGGCGACGCGGTCGCCTGAGCCGTGACCTGCTGAGGCATCAGATCAGCAGGCCGATCGTGTTGCCGAAATTGTGGAGCAGGATCGGCAGCAGCAGACTGCCGGTTCGCAGCCGCAGCCAGACCGCCAGGAACGCCGGCACAGCCGTCAGCGCCATCGTGATCGGATCGAAGGCGAAGCCATCGGCACCGTAGCCGAAGGCATGCGCCAGACCGAACAGCGCGCTGGAGAACACCGCGCTCCATCCCCATTCGACACCGATCCAGCGCCAGCGGCCCGCAAACGCCCGATCGAACGCGTAGAGCAGCAGACCGCGATAGAATAGCTCCTCCTCCAGGCCGGGCATCGTCGCCTGGAACGCGATGTCTTCCGTCGTGGGCGAGCCATTGTCGAAGGCGAGGCCGATGGCGACGAAAAATCCGAGGTAGAGCAGCGAAACCGGCACGGCTGACCGCCCGCTTTCTTTCGCCTGGGACAGGGTCAGCCCCACGCGGCGCCATCCGAAGGCCGCCTGTCCCGCGATGACCAGCGATGCCGTCAGCGCCAGCGCCTTGCCCTGCCAGTTCCAGTCCGCATCGGGCCACGCGCCAGGAAGCAGTCCGTAGACGTTCGTCAGCAAGGCATCGTTGAGCAGGACGAGAAGCGCGCCGATCGCAAGCCACCCGAACGAGGTCCGCTTGCGATCGACAAGGCCAACGAAGGCTCCAGCCAGAAGCAGCATCGCGACAATCGCAGCGATGCCGATCAATCCATTCATAGCGCGCATCCATCGTTGGACTTCGCCGCTTCGGGTACGGCCTGCCTCCCGATCCGACAAGCGCCGCGAGGCGATGACTTTCGGTTTGCGATCGGCCCCCTATATTCGGAAGCATGGCAACAGCACCCGACCCCCGCTCGCTCATCTACCGCAACGGCTTTTCTCCGGAGGAAGCGCAAGCGCTCGCCGCCGAGACGCTCAAGACGTGCGACGACGGCGAACTCTACATGCAGTTCATTGCCTCGGAGAGCTTCGGCTTCGACGATGGCCGGCTGAAAACCGCCGACTATTCGCGCGATGCGGGCTTTGGCTTGCGCGGCGTGTCGGGCGAAATGACCGGTTTCGCGCATGCCAACGAGATCAGCGGCGCCGCGATCCGCCGCGCGGGCGAAACGCTGCAGCTGCTCGACCCGTCGAGCGGGATCCGCCCGGCCCCGCCGCGCCTCAGCAACCGGCATCTCTACACCGATGCCTCGCCGCTCGACGCGATCGAGTTCGGCGAGAAGGTGAAGCTGCTCGAAACCATCAACGCCGCCGCACGCGCCCGCGATCCGCGGGTCGCGCAAGTGAGCTGCTCGCTGTCGGCCTCGTGGTCGGTGGTCGAGATCGTGCGCGCCGATGGCTTCCTGGCCACCGACATCCGCCCGCTCGTCCGGCTCAACGTCGGCATCGTCGCCGAGGCGAACGGTCGCCGCGAAAGCGGCAGCTTCGGCATGGGCGGCCGCTGGCTTTACGACGATCTGTTCAAGCCCGATAACTGGAACCGCGCGATCGATGAGGCGCTGGCGCAAGCGCTGATCAATCTCGACAGCGTCGATGCCCCGGCGGGCGAGATGACCGTGCTGCTCGGCCCCGGCTGGCCCGGGGTGCTGCTCCATGAAGCGGTCGGCCACGGCCTCGAGGGCGATTTCAACCGCAAGGGCACCAGCGCCTTTTCGGGCAGGGTCGGCGAACGCGTCGGCGCGCCGGGCGTGACCGTGGTCGACGACGGCTCGATCGCCAATCGCCGCGGCTCGCTCTCGATCGACGACGAAGGCACGCCGACGCAGGAGACCGTGCTGATCGAGGACGGCATCCTCAAGGGCTACATGCAGGACCGCCTCAATGCCCGCCTCATGGGTGTCGAGGCGACCGGCAATGGCCGCCGCGAGGACTATGCCCACGCCCCGATGCCGCGCATGACCAACACTTTCATGCGCTCCGGCAACGACGATCCCGCCGAACTGCTCTCGCGGGTCAAGAACGGCATCTTCGCCAAGAGCTTCGGCGGCGGGCAAGTCGACATCGTCTCGGGCAAGTTCGTGTTCTCGTGCACCGAGGCCTACAAAGTCGAGAACGGGAAGATCGGCGCTCCGATCAAGGGCGCGACGCTGATCGGCGATGGCCCCACCGTGCTCAATCGCGTGGTTGGCATCGGCAACGACATGGCGCTCGACGAAGGCGTCGGCGTTTGCGGCAAGGGCGGACAAAGCGTGCCCGCGGGCGTCGGCCAGCCGACGCTGCTGATCGATGGATTGACCGTGGGCGGTACGGCCTGATGCAGACGATTCCGTCACCCGATTGAGCGGCCTTTCAGCATGAGTTCAGGGCCGTTGTGTTATCGAGAAGCATAAATGCTCCCTGGAGAACAGACATGAAAAGGCTCGCAACGCTCACTGCTACCGCCCTCACCGCCGCCGCACTCCTTTCAGCGCCCCCCGCACTGGCTCGCGACCGGGTGAACGGCGAGGAAAAGCTCGCAAAACTACTCGAAGGTCGCGAGGCCGGAGAGCCGGTGTCGTGCCTGCCCTTGTGGCAGACGCGCGAATCGCAAGTGATCAACAAGACCGCCATCGTCTATGGTCGCGGCAATACCATCTGGGTGAACCGTCCGACCAACGCCGATCGTCTCGACGATCGTGACATCCTCGTCACCGACTTGCGCACCAGCCAGCTCTGCAATGTCGATACCATACAGATTCGCGATCGCGGACCCGGCTTCTTCTGGCGCGGTTTCGTCGGCCTTCAGGACTTCGTGCCCTATCGCAAGGTGGCTTCGGCCAATTGATCGCTTCGGCACTGATGCGTAGCGACTGCGCCGGCGAATGAGCGCCGTGACGCCTCGCGCAGTCGTACGCGTCGTACTGGGAACCGCTTACGCCGCGGCGGGGGTGTTGCACCTCGCCTCGCCCGGCCCGTTCGTTTCGATTGTCCCCGAATGGGTGCCGGCACCTGCCACGGTGGTCGCACTGACCGGTGTAGCCGAGCTTGCCGGGGCTGTCGGCCTCGTCCAGCCATTCGTGCCGCCCTTGCGGCGGCTCGCGGGGTGGGGGCTGGCCGCTTATGCGCTGTGCGTCTGGCCGGCGAACGTGCAACACATGCTGATCGACATGGCCCAGCCCGATCACGGCCTGGGCCTCAGCTATCACATCCCGAGGCTGGCATTTCAGCCGGTGCTGATCTGGGTGGCGCTGTGGGCCAGCAGCGTGATCGACTGGCCTTTCGCTCGCAAGCGCCGCTAGAGAGCGGCCCGCGCGGCTATCGTTTGCCCTGCGAACGGGCGCGTCAGGCCGGGGCCGCTTCGGGTCGCGCCTCGCCCGCTTCCGCCCGGCGCGCTGAGCCCGACCAGAAGATCTTCCAGGCAAATCCCGCCGCGACCAGTCCGCCGATCAGGTTCGCGGCCAGTTCGCCGAAGAACACTCCGCTCTCGCCCCAGCTCGGCCGCAACAGCCAGGCGACCGGGATCATCACCAGCGCGACCCGGCCCACCGATTGCAAGAGCGCGGTGTTCGCGCGGTCGACGGCGTTGAACGCGCCGTTGGACACGATCTGGACGCCGTAGGCGGCGTAGCCCCACACCGCGATCGAAAGATACGTCGCCAGCGATTGCTTGATCGAAGCCTCGTCGGCAAAGAACGCGCCCACGGCATCGCGCGCGAAGAACAAGCCGACTGCCGCGAGCAAGCCGTAGACGAGGCAGAAGCCGCAGGACCACAGCATGGCCAGGCGCACCCGGTCGAATTGTCTGGCACCCCAGTTCTGGCCGACGATCGCGCCGATCGAGCTCGACAGGCCGAGCAGGGGCACGACCGCGAAAGTCTCGACGCGTCCGCCCGCACCGAAGCCCGCGACCGAGGCCTGCCCTTGCGTGGCAACGAGTCCGGTCAGCACGGCAAGGCCCAGCGGGTTGATCGCATTGGAGAACGCCGCCGGCCCTGCCACGCGCCCGAGCGCCACCAGCTCTCGCCGCCTGGGCGTGCGCCCCAGCCCGCGCGGGTGGAACGGCAAGTCGCTGCTCTGAAGCAGCACGAAGGCGAGAATGCCGCCGCACAACCAGCCGGTGATCGTCGCGTAGGCGGCGCCGGCGATGCCGAAGCCCCCCCAGCCAAAGGCACCGAGCACCAGCAGCGGATTGAGCGCCACGTTGACGCCGGCATAGACCAGCAGGATCGCCGCCGCGCGCCGCGCCGCGCCCTGCCCGCGCAAGGCTCCGCTGATTCCCATCAGGAACAGCAGCAGCGGAAAGGCGAAGGAGAACGGCTTCATGTACAAGTCGATCAGCGGGAGTAGCGCGCTGTTGGCCTCCATCAGGCGGAAGAGCGGGCCCCTCAGCAAGTACAGCGCCAGCCCCACGGCAAGGCCGACGATCCCCGACACGGTGATGCCCAGCGTCGCCACGTCGCGCGCGCGCTCGCCTTCGCCCGCCCCGATCGCGCGGCTGACGACCGAGCTGATCCCGGCGATGACGCCGACGCCGAGGCTCGATAGCGCCATGCTGACAGGGAAGATGAAGCTTACCGCCGCCAGTTCGCGTGCGCCGAGCCGGCCGATGAAATAGGCATCGACCAGCCCCACCGACATGATCGCGGCGACGCCGATCATCATCGGCAGCGTCTGCGCTACGAGGTGCTTGGGAATCGACCCGCTCGCGAACCGCGCAGTGGGTTCATCGTGCTGGGGGTGATCCTGCTTGGGAGTGGTGGGCATCTGCAACGGGTTCCTGGGGCAGCAACGTGTCGCGCATGGCGATGTTCCGCCGCCTCTGGCTGCCCGAAAGTCTTGGCAGGTGCGGGCGAAGCGGCCAAAGCGGGTGCGATGACTCATGACGCCAAACCACCCCGCATAGACCGCGCCTGGCTGGACGAGGCGATGCGACGCATTGCCGCCGATGCCAATCGCTCGGCCGACACGCACCTGATCCACGTGCCGCTTCGCTCGGTGGCCGGCATCGACCTCTATCTCAAGGACGAGAGCTCGCACCCGACCGGCAGCCTCAAGCACCGGTTGGCGCGTTCGCTGTTTCTCTATGCACTGGTCAACGAGCGTATCGGGCCCGACAGCTGCGTGGTCGAAGCCTCTTCGGGATCGACCGCCGTGTCCGAAGCCTACTTCGCCAAGATGCTGGGGCTGCGCTACATCGCGGTGGTGCCGGCGACGACCGCGGAAGCGAAACTCGATCTCATCCGCTTCCAGGGCGGCGAAATCCACAAGGTCAGCGATCCGCGCACGGTCTACGATGTCGCCGCAAGGCTCGCGGCCGAATGCGGCGGGCATTATCTCGACCAGTTCACCAACGCCCACCTCGCGACCGACTGGCGCGGCAACAACAACATCGCCGAATCGATCTTCGCGCAAATGGAGCGTGAGGCGCATCCGATCCCCGCGTGGATCGTGTGCGGCGCCGGCACCGGCGGCACTTCGGCGACGATCGGCCGCTTCATCCGCTATCGCGGTTTCGCGACGCGCCTGTGCGTCGCCGACCCGGTGCATTCCGTGTTCCACCGCCACTTCGAGGAGCCGTCGGTCACCGCGCTCCCCGAAGGCTGTGCTGCGCTGATCGAGGGCATCGGCCGCCCGCGCGTGGAACCGAGCTTCATCGCGGGCGTGATCGACCGGATGATCGCGGTGGACGATGCCGCGAGCCTTGGCGCGATGCGCGCGCTGTCCGATCATCTCGGCCGCCGGGTCGGCGGTTCGACCGGGACCAACCTCGTTGCCTGCGCGCAGCTCGCCCGCGAAATGGTGGCGGCGGGCGAGCACGGCGCGATCGTCACGCTGCTGTGCGACGGCGGCGAGCGCTATGCGGCCACATACTACGACGACGCCTGGCTCGGCGCCAAGGCGCTCGACTGGAAGCCGCACGCGGCGGACATGGCCGGGTTTCTGGCCTAGCTGGCCCCCGTGCGCTAAGCGGAGGCGATGTCGCCCTGCTCAGGACATGGGCGGCGCTGGCGGGGCCGGTTGATCGGGGAGCGGAATGCATTCCTCGTCGTCCGCATCGGGCAGCTTCATTCGTCCCGCTTTCCAGTCCGCCGCCGCTTGCCCGAGCCGCTCCTTCGATGAAGACACGAAGTTCCAATAGAGAAACCGCTCGCCCAGCGGCTCACCGCCCAGGACCATGACGGTCGATGCTTCCGCCGCCGTGATCCGCGAAGTGCCGCGATCCAGCACCAGCATCCGCCCCGCATCGTACCGGTCGCCATCGACCTCAAGCGCGCCGGTGGCGATATAGACCGCCCGTTCGCTATGATCGGCGGGGATTTCGGCGCTGGCCCCGGCATCCAGATCGAGATGCGCGTAGAACAGCGGCGAAAGCGTGCGGGCGCCGGCCGTCAGGCCATAGGCGGTGCCTGCGATCAGGTGTCCGCTGACGCCGCCCTCGCGCCATTGCGGAATGTCGCTCTCGCCGTGATGCGAGAACATGGGCGCCATTTCCTCATTCTCTTCCGGCAGAGCGACCCAGGCCTGGATACCGTGGATGCGATCGCCTTGCGCGCGCGCATGCTCGAAGCGCTCGCTGTGCGTGATGCCGCGCCCGGCAGTCATCCAATTGACTTCCTCGGGCCGGATCGACTGCTCGTAGCCCAGGCTGTCGCGGTGCATGATGTGGCCGGAGAACAAGTAGGTCACCGTGGAAAGCCCGATATGCGGATGCGGACGCACGTCGACTTTGCGATCGACGCCGGGCGCCAGATCGACAGGGCCGAAATGGTCGAAGAAGATGAACGGCCCCACCATCCGCCGCTTCGCGAACGGCAGCACTCGCCCGACCTCGAAATTGCCTCCGAGGTCGCGGCGGCGTTGTTCGATCACGAGTTCAACCATTCCATCCCTCCAGCATGCGCGCGCCAGGCGCTCCGCCATGAAAGCGCTTCGCTCTCACCAATTTGTGCGTTCCGCCGTGCATTGCAATTCACCAGCAGCGACTGCCGTCTTGCCCTTCGGAACCCCGCATTTTCCTCTGAGGCGTCTCCTGAATGACTAGCTCAAAATGAGCTCATTATAGTGGTAGGTGTCCAGATATTCGGTGCACCGCCACAGCTTGCCATCGCGGATGGTCAAAACGAACAGGTAATGATTGTTATAGATCGCCCCATCTGCGCGCTTCCCCGTGCTTTCGAACTCCGCACACACCTTGTCCCCTTCGGCGATCAGTTGCTTGAGATCGATCCGCATGCCGTCGACCAGCCGGGCAAGGATCGTATCTTCCGTCAGGCGGGCCAGAGCCTCCTTGCTGTAAGTGCCGGTAAGCGGCGAGTGCCCCCCGACCGTCCAGACCGCATCGTCGGCGAGCATGGTCCAGGCCTCTTCCGGCCGGTTGTCCGACACGGCCTGGAAATAGCGCCTGACGAGCGCCTTGTTCTCTTCCGCCCCCATTGAGCCTTCTCCTCTCGCTATCATGGTCACCCCCTGGTTCGCTCCTCGGGGCACCCGCACTCCCACACAGTCCAAGCAAACGAATGTCAGACGTGACGGCCAGCACCGCCCCCGATCATGATCGTCTCGCCAGTGATGAATGAACCGTCGTCCGAACACAGCAGGTTGGCGGCACCAATCAGTTCGCCCATGCGGCCTTGCCGGTGGATCAACTGGTATTCGTTGATGAAAGAACCGGCGATCTCCCCCGGAACATCCGCGAGGACAGTCGCCGAATCCATGAAGCCGGGAGCGATCGCGTTCACGCGGATATTGTCGGGCGCAAGCTCTTCCGACATCGCCATGGTGAGCCCGCGGATCGCAAGCTTGGTAACGCCGTAGGCGGTATTCACGACATAGCCGGCAACCGAGGAAAGGTTGAGGATCGCGCCGCCGCCCCGCTTACGCATCTCGACCGAAGCGAGCGTGCTGCAATTGACGACGCCCAGCACGTTGGTCTCCAGGATCATGCGCCACTTTTCGGGCGATAGGGCAGTGCACGGCTGATTGAATTCATATTGGTGGCGTGCCGCGTTGTTGACGAGAATGTCGATCCCGCCGAAACGGTCCGCTACGCACTCGATCGCTGCAGCGATCGATGCGCGGTCCGTGACATCGCAACGAACCGCTAAGGCGCTAGCGTCCGCAAAACGCCCCGCCGCCTGCTCCGCCTCGTCAACATCTATATCGGCCAGAACGACACGCGCGCCTTCCGCCGCAAATCCGCGCGCCAGCGTTTCTCCGATACCACGCGCTCCGCCAGTGACGAACGCGACCTTGCCGTCCAGCTTCATTCCTCATTCCCTGATCCATGCGCCCTTGATCGTGAGCGACGCTCAATTCCGGCGACGGCTTTGTTGCGCCAGCTTCGGTCCGCCCGATATCTGCCGAAGGCGCATTGCCAGGCACACGAACCGAAAGACTTGGTGGATGCGATCCCATCGCCTTGCAGGGCAATATTGCATGCACTTTGCCTAAGCAGCAAGTCGGGTCTTTCGCGGTTCATCGATCGCGGAACGGAGGTGCTAGGCCACCAAGTCGCGCCCTGACGTCGAAGCCAGAACGAAGGAGCCAGGGCGTCCAGGTCACAATTTTCCCGTCCTGCCAGGTCGCGTGCCTCTGACGGTCACGAACCGCAACATCGACGCAGCGCGAGCGATGGAAGGGCGATTGTTTCCCGCACTGCGCCGCTATCGGGGCGGACGGTGAGCACCGCGAGACGGGGCTGCACGACCTCCACGAAAGCGTCCCCTCGCCCGTCATCGATGACAATCGCATACGGGAAGGACGTCGGCATAGTCGGTATGGATCTGCCCATCGACTGGCCTCGACCGCTCCTGGCAGGCTTGGCCTCATCGCCACCGGTCCGGGCCGCGCCAACTCCGTTTTCCGCCCAATCGCCAAAAAACATTGCATGCAATACGCGGGATTGCTAATCGTTTCGGCCAGCAAGCATGATTTTGCATCGATCTTCGCGCCTGGCGCGCGGAGGCATGAAGGGAGATTTTTATGGCCGTCGACATGGTAGTTATTGGCTGCGGAGTTGCTGGTCTTTCCGCAGCAGTTTCTGCCGCCGAAGGCGGCGCGAAAGTTGCGGTGCTTGAGCGTGCACCCATGGCTGAACGCGGGGGTAACTCGCGCTATACCGAAGCGTGGATGCGCATGAAGACCGAAGACGAAGTCGCCGACGATCTCGTCGATCTCTTCATCGAACGCGGTCATGGCGCCATCGGCCCGGAAATGTTGAAGGAAGTTTCCAACGACTACGAAAACTGGCCGCAAAATGTCAAGGCGTTTCCTTTCAACGACCCCGAAATCGTGATGGCGCTCGCGGACAATGCGCCGGAAACGATGCAGATGCTGCGTCGTCATGGTGTGCAGTTCACGTTTCACAGCCCGATGCTGCTGCAAAAGGGGCCGGAACGCATGGGCCCGTCCGGCGGCGGCCTCGCGATCGTCGAAGCGCTCGTGGCCGCGGCCGAGAAGCTGGGAGTCGAGTTTCACTACGAAACGACGGGCCGCTCATTGCTTTTGAACGATGCGGGCGATGTGCGCGGTCTGCGCTGCTGGTCGAAGGCAAAAGGTAACTTCGCGCTGGAGGCCAAGGCGGTGGTGGTCGCTTCGGGGGGCTATCAGGGCAATCTCGAGATGATGACGCGTTACGTGGGCAATAATGCCCATCTTACACGCCCTGTTTCCCCCGGCGGCGTCTACAATAAGGGCGAGGGCATCGAGATGATGCTTGCGCTGGGTGCCGCGCCTGCGGGCCAGTTCGACATGTTCCATGGAGAGCCGGTCGATCCGCGCTCGCCCCGGCATGAAGCGCTGATTGCCGTCGTGAACTACGGCGTTCTCGTCAATGTTCACGGTAAGCGGTTCATGGACGAGGGATCGAACCGGTACGAGCTGATCTACGATGAAGTGTCGTGGACGATCATGCGCCAGAAGCTTGGCATTGCGCACCTGATTTTCGACAGCCGCCTGTTCGACATCCCCAATATCCGCACGCGCATCAAGACGGATCAAGAGCCGATCCGCGCGACGTCGGTGGCCGAAATGGCGAAGAAGATCGGTGTGCCGGAACGCGCGCTCATCGAAACGATCCGCAGCTACAATGCGGCGACCGTGGACGGCGATTACGACACCACGCGTCTTGATGATCTCTCCACCGAAGGGCTGGCATTGCCCAAGTCGAACTGGGCGCGTCCGATCGACGAGACCGATCTCTATGCCTATCCGATCATGTGCGCGAACACCTTTACCTGCGGCGGGGTGAAGATCACCAAGGATGCCGAAGTGGTGAATCGCGATGGCGCGCCGATCCCTGGTCTTTATGCCGCGGGCGAGACGGTCGGCCTCTACTACAATCTCTATGTCGGTGCGACGTCGGTGCTGCGCGGTCTCGTCTTCGGTCGTCAGGCGGGGCGGCATGTTTGCAGCACGCTCGGCCTGTCCGCGCCGGATTCGCAATCGGCGGCCGCCTAATCCTCAGGTGAGAGAGAGGCCGAGGCCGGCGTCAATGCCGCCCGGCATGGGAGAGAATTGATGGGTTTGCTGCACGACAAGGTTGCCGTGATTACGGGCGCCGCACGCGGTCAGGGCGAGGCGGAAGCCCGCCTGTTCCACGCCGAGGGGGCCAGCGTCATCCTCACGGACATTACGGACTCCGGCGCCAGGATCGCGGAGGAGCTAGGCGATCGCGCCGTCTTCTGTCGCCATGACGTGTCTTCCGTCACGGATTGGCAGCAGGTGGCGCAAGTGGCACGCGACAACTTCGGGCGGGTCGATATTCTCGTCAACAACGCCGGCGTCACGGGATACGAGCCCGTGGACGCGATCGATCCGGCCGCGATGCAGCGCTATCTGGATATTCACCTGTTTGCCGCCCTCCACGGAATCCAGGCGATGGTCCCGCTGATGACCGCAGGCGGCTCGATCATCAACGTTGCGTCCACCGCAGCGCTGCGCGGCTACCCGCATTATGTCGGTTACGGCGTCAGCAAATGGGCGTTGCGCGGCCTCACCCGCTATGCCTCGCACGATCTTGTGGGGCGCAACATCCGCATCAACACAATTCTGCCGGGCGGCGTGGAAACGCCGATGCTGCTGCGCGACGACGATGGCGACCTCATCGACGCCGCGCGCGCGGCCGTGCCGATGAAGCGCTTCGGCACGGCTGAGGAACTGGCGCAAACGGCGCTGTTTCTGGCCTCCGACCGCTCTTCCTACACTACAGGCGCCGAATTCGTGGTCGACGGTGGTCTCAACGCATGACGTCCCAAGGGTCGGGTAGCCGACCAGGGCGCTTGAAGGCGGTTGCCGGTGGTGCGGCCGGGAATTTTATCGAATGGTTCGACTGGTTCCTGTTCGTATCCTTCTCGCTCTACTTCGCGCCCATTTTCTTTCCTCCGGGCGATCGAACCGTGCAACTGCTGCAGTCGGCGACCGTACTTGCGATCGGCTTCGTCGTGCGTCCGCTGGGCGCTCTGGCGTTCGGGCTCCTTGCCGACAGGCGCGGCCGACGTCTGGCGCTGGCGCTGTCGGTCGCGCTGATGTGCTTTGGCTCGCTGCTGATCGCGGTCACGCCGGGTTATGCCGAAATCGGGATTGCCGCGCCCGCGCTGCTGCTGATTGCGCGATTGGCACAGGGGTTCAGTGTCGGCGGCGAATATGGCTCGAGCGCGACCTATATCAGCGAGATGGCGGGGCGGCGGTATCGCGGCTTGTGGTCCAGCTTTCAATGCGTCACGCTCGTTCTGGGGCAACTGGCGGCGTTAGCGCTGCTGCTTCTGCTTCAGGCGGTGCTCAGCGTTGATCAAATGAGTGCCTGGGGTTGGCGGGTCGCGTTTCTCGTCGGCGCAGCGCTGGCTGTCGCCGTATTCTATCTTCGCCGCGAACTGCCCGAGACCCAGGCTTTTCGCGAGCAGCGCAAGGCCGCGCCGCCCAAAGTGCCGGCGCTGAAGCTTTTGAGTGAGCATCGCCGCGAGACTTTGCTGGTGTTCTGGCTGACGGCGGCAGGCAGCATCGGCTTCTATATCTTCATCGGTTACATGCAGAAGTACCTGACGCTCAGCGCGGGCTTTTCGCCGGCTACCGCGAGCGCGATCACCGCGGCGGCTGAGAACGGCGGTGCAAAATTAGACCACGGTAGCGGCGGCGAAGTGCTGCTGCGGGCGGCGTAAAAGTCGTCCACTTTTTCCCTTTCGCGATGGCGGCGAGGGGGATGAGGGATTTACAC
>NZ_WRPO01000018.1 GCF_009746585.1 Novosphingobium aquimarinum | reverse complement strand
GTCAATGCAACGTTCGCCTCTGTGAGACCCGATACAGCACGACCAGGCTCCGGTCCGGCCAGTGCGGACAGATCCATGAAACCCTCAAGGGATCAACACCGCCTAGCTCTGCAATTACAGATCATAAACCTAACGTTGTCAGCGACAAGTCGAGCATGAGCAGCTGCCACAGCAATCTCGCGTGATCGGATCGCCCGGAAATATGCGCTTCCGCAAGCGAAGAAAGCGCCGGGGGATCGAACCAGCCCGTGCGCGCGAGGGTTCCGCTCGTGGCGATCGTGCGCGCCCGTTCGGCGAGCGGGCCGCGAAACCATTGCGCGATCGGGGTCACGAAACCTTGCTTGGGACGATACAGCACTTCGTCGGGAAGATAGCGGCGCATGGCTCGCTTCATCAGCCATTTGCCCTCCCCGCGCCGGACCCGCATCGTTTCAGGAAGAGTCGCGGCGAATTCGATCAACCGGTGATCGAGCAGCGGCTCGCGCGCTTCGAGGCTGACCGCCATGCTCGTGCGATCGATCTTGGTGAGGATGTCGCCGGGCAGCCATACCTTGAGATCGGCATATTGCGCGCGATCGAGATCGGATCGCGCCGGGGCGCCTGCCATGACGGCATGCATGCGGGTTTCGGCGCGGTAATCGCCGCGCAGCCGGCGGAACCCGTCGCTGTAGATGCTGTCGCGCAATTCGGGAGTCAGGACGCCCAGCGAGCGCGCGTATCCCTCGACGCCGCTACCGGCCAGGCCCAGCAGCGTCGCCTTGGCGCGAAGCGGACGCGGTGCCCAGTCCGCCTTGGGATAGATCGCGCCCAGCGTGCCGAAAACCGGCCCGCGCAGTGCAGAGGGGAGGATCGAGCGCACGCGATCCTCGGCGCGCTGGAACACATGGCGGCGATATCCCGCAAAAGCTTCGTCCGCGCCATCGCCCGATAGCGCCACGGTCACGGTTTCGCGCGCGAGCTGGCACACGCGCCAGGTCGGGAGTGCCGATGCATCGGCGAAGGGCTCGTCGAACATCGCGGCGAGCGTGCCGATCTCGGCGAAGTCGTCGGGCGAAACGCGGCGGGCGCTGTGGTCGGTGGCAAAGCGCTCGGCCACGGCGGCGGCATGGCCACTTTCATCGAGCGAAGCGACATCGAAGCCGATCGAGCAGGTCTTGACCGGCCTCTCGCTGGCTTCGGCCATCAGTGCGACGACGCTCGAACTGTCGACCCCGCCCGAAAGAAACGCGCCGAGCGGCACGTCCGCCACCATCCGCGAGGTCACTGCCTCGCGCAGCATGTGCACCAGCTCGGCCTCTAGATCCGCCACGCTGCCCTTTCGCCGGTCGGCGAAAGACACGTCCCACCATTGGCGCTCAGCGGGCAGCCCGGCGCCGCGCTTCAGCAGCAGGAAATGGCCGGCTGCGAGCTTGCGCACGCCTTTCACCAGCGAACTTTCGTCGGGCACGTAGCCCCAGGCGAGGTAATCCTCGACCGCCAGCGGATCGATCTCGCGACGCAGCGAGGGATGGGCCAGCAGGGCCTTGAGTTCGGAGCCGAAGATCACACTGCCGTCCGCCAAGGGCGCATAGAACAGCGGCTTCACGCCCAGCCGGTCGCGGGCCAGCAGCAGCGTGCGTTCGACCAGGTCGTAGATCGCGAAGGCGAACATGCCGTGGAGCCGCTGCAGGCAGTCGATGCCCCAGCGCTGCCAAGCGGCGAGAATGACCTCGCTGTCGCCATCGGTATGGAACTGCGCGCCTTCGGCCGCGAGTTCGCGGCGCAGTTCGCGGTAGTTGTAGATCTCGCCGTTGAAGACCAACATCGCCCGGCCGTCGCTCGACGCCATGGGCTGCGGCGAGCCGGCAACGTCGATGATCGAAAGCCGGCGATGGCCGAGGCAGACGCCGGGATCGCTCCAGGTGCCGTGACCATCGGGCCCGCGATGCGCGATCGCGTCGCACATCCGTTCGACCCGCGCGGGTTCGACCGGCTTGGCGGTCTCGAGGTGAAAGATTCCGGCGATGCCGCACATGCAGACTTGCGCCTACTCGATCCCGGACACGCGGTCCATCCACGGTCCGAGCGGGCCGACCGCCTCGCGAAACCGCGTCACGGCGGCGATGCCCTCGGCCGGGCGCTGCGTCTCGGCGGACAGGATCAGCATCGTGGTCGGCTCGGCGCGCAGCAGCAGCTTGTCGCGCATGTTGGCGAGCTTGAGGCGCATGTTGCTGCCGGTGAGCGTCTCGCCGGTGCGGAACCAGGTCAGCGCCGAACGCCCGACGCCGTCATGAAAAATGCGCTCGCTCTTGGCTTCATCGACCGGTTCGCCGGGCGCTTGCCAGACCCAGGCGGTGTCGGGACGAAGCGCGCCTTCGCCAAAGCCCCCCGCCTCGCGACCCTCTGTTTGCGTCGCGTAAAGCGCAAGGAAAACGTCGACCTGGTGGCCCTTGCCATCCGCATAGCGCCCGAGCAGGCGATGATCGGCCCCCGTCGCCCGCGGCTCCCACCAGGCGGAGGGCGTGTAGTCGACGCGATGCCAGCCGGGCACCTCGGGCAAATCGATCTGGTCGGGCATTGGCGCTTCGAGCCGGTTCGCGCCATAGGACCAGGCCTGCAGCACGGCCACCAGTGCGACCAGCGCCAGCAGCGCGGCGATCGGACCTCGGTTCGATCCTTCCAACCAGCGTGGCAGCTTTACGGCGCGAATGGCGTCGGGATCGATCGGGCTGGCATCGGCCGGCCGGTCGAAGAAGCGCCAGGCACCCGCGATGATGATCGCCAGCACCAGGGCAAAGAAGATCCAGCCATAGATGATATGGTCAATCCCCGCCGCCTTCTCGATGCCGACGTGTTGCGCGGCGAAGATGGTTCCCCACGCACGCACGCCATTGGCGAGCACCGGAACCACGACACAGGCGGCAACCAGCAGGAGCCGCCGCGACCAGCTGACGAAGCAGACATTCGCCGCGAGCACCCCGAACGCGATCATTGCAATGAGGAACTTCACTCCCGAGCAGGCCTCGGCCACTTCGAACAGGCCGGCGGGGGTGTCGATCAAGACGCCGTCGATTTGCGCGGCGATGCCCGAAAGATGCACCAGCCACACGGTGATCTCGGCGGTGATCATCTGCAGCGAAGGCACCATGATGTCGCCGAACGGCACCAGGAAGACCATGTACGCCAGCGGAAACAGCAAGCCGAGAGTGACCCGAGCGCCGAGCAGTAGTGGCACGGCCGCCATGGCGAGCCCAACGACACCGGCCTGCTTCGCCAGATCCAGTCCCGAAAACGATCCGAGCAACCACAAAAAGCCCGCCGACCCGGCAGGTATCAGCGCGGCCATAGCGGTCCGTGGCTCCAGTCGCACCAGATCCGGCCAGCGCTGTGCGACGAGCCAGGCGAGGATCGCCGGGACCAGCAGCACGTGGTTATACGTCGAGGAATCCCACCACTGCCCCGCCATCGCTCGCCAGTCAGACCAGAAGACGGCGAGCAGCAAGGCCCAGGCCAGCGCCAGTCGCATGATGCCGGCGCGCCACTGTGGTGAAAGGCTCGACCAGCGCGCGCGGGCGGCTGCCGGTGCCATTACGAGATCAGGCCGCATCGCGCGCCTTGTCCGAAGTCAGGCCCAGGAGGTCGCCGAGATCGGCAAGACGAGCGCCCCAATCGGCCTCGGCGATGACGAAGCGGCGCGCGGCTTCGCCCATGGCACGCGCTGCTGAACGATCCCGCCACAGGCCGATCACGGCATCGGCCAGCGCGGCATCCTCGTCCGCGACCATGATGTCGCAGCCCGGCTGCGCGGCAATGCCCGTCGCGGCGCCGCTGGTGCAGACGACCGGCAGTTCCATCGCCATCGCTTCGAGCACTTTGTTCTGGATGCCGCGGGCAATCGCGAGCGGCACCAGCGCAATGTCCGCCGCCGCCAGCCAGGGGCGGATATCGGGAACCCGGCCCCACACATGCGCACCCTCGCGGCCATGCAGCGCGGTAAGCGCCTCGGGGGGGTTGCGACCGACGATATGCATCGTCGCTTCGGGGAGGACGGCGCGCACACGCGGCAAAATGGCCTCGATCGCGCGCCTGGCCGCGGCGATGTTGGGCGCATAATCCATTTGTCCGGTGAAGACGATCCGAGGCCCTCCCCCCGCGACGACTTCGGGCGCGGGCACCACGCAAGTGGGATCGAAGAACGCGCAGTCGATGCCGTTGCCGATTGCCCGGACGTCGGCTGTCGTTCCTTGTGGCAGGCGCGAGCGGAACAGGCCCGCCTCGGCTTCGCTCACCAGCAGCGACACATCGGATTTCGCCGCCAGCCGCGCTTCTTCCGCTGCCAGCCTTCGCCCCTCGCGCGCATCGATCCAGGCGCGCGGCCAGGACGCGTCCTGCGCGTAAGCCTCGAACTTGGCGGAATCGACATCGACGAAATCGGTGACCAGACGCCCACGCAAGTCCTTGGGCACGTATTGCCCCATTTGCCCGGAGAAGACGTAAATCGCGCGGATCGGACGCGTGGCAAGCACCTTTGCAACGTAGCGCGCGAGCGCTTCGCTGCGAAACGCGGTGAGGCTGACGGGGCGGCCCGACAGCAGCGCTTCCACGCCCGCCAGCGCCAGCGGCTTGGCACGGTGGACGAGGCAGTGGCTCGCCGCCAGACGCGCCAGGGCGGGCTCTTCGGCCATATCGAACGGATCGTCCGCGAACGTCGCAACGTGAACCGGCGCGCGGCTGGCGATGTGCCGCAACACGTGGTGCGAACGGATCTTGTCCCCTCGATCGGGCGGGAACGGGATGCGATGCGCGAGGAAGAGGACTTCTTCAGCCGCCGGGGACGTCATCCCAGACCCCTCGCAATCCACGGGCCCAGCCGGTTCGCGATCCCGAGCGGCAAGCGCTGCCACACCGCGATCTGCGCGGCGTGCTTGGCGCTCGTCGGATCGGCATCGCGCGGCTCGGCACCGGGCGCCGTCCAGGACGCATAAGCGAGCGGTTCGGGCTCGAAGCCCCAGTTGCGTTTGAAATGGTACGCGCCGCTGCCGGTCTTGGAACGCCCGAAATCGAACCGCTCGCAGCCGCGTTCGCGGGCATGGCGCATCAGTTCGAAATACATCCGGTCGTTGGCGCGCAGTCGCCGTGCGTCCCAGACGCCGCCGCCCCAGTAAGGCAGGACCGCGCCATCGTGGTAGAACGACAGAACGCTCGCCACCGGGCGGCCTTCGCTCGACACGGTGAGGATGTCGGCATCCTCGCCAAAGCGATCGAGCATGGCCTCGAACAGGGCGCGCGGGAACACCGGCGTGCCCAGATTGCGCACGCTTTCGGCGTAGACGGCATAGTGCGCGTCGCGATCGGCGGCGCCGCGCCCCACCGTGACACCAAGATCGTTGGCAAGCCCCTTGCGCACTTCGGCGCGCTGCTTGCGCGGGATCGCCTTCAGCTGCGCGTCGTCGTCCGCGGCAAGCGGCACGACGAAGCCGCAATGCGAATCCGTCTTTACCGCCCAGCCCTTGCGGCCACGCGGCACCGGACCGCCGCGCAGTTCGAGCGTCGGGCAATTCTGCCGCAGCGCCAGCTCTTCGGCGGCCGAGAAGATGGCATCCCCGCGCGCATGCGGCGCGAGCAGCAGTCCACCGCCGACGGCGAATCCGCTCGAGACCATCACTCGTCCGAAGATCGGCGAATGGATCGCATTGAGCGGAAGGTAAGCCGTGATCGCCCCGCCGCTTTCGCCCAGCAGGGCGTGCGCGGCATTGCCGGTCCCCGCTGCCGCAGCTTCGAGCCAGGCAAGGCGGTGAAACGCCGTCCCTTCGGGGTGCGCCGCGACGAAAGCGTCGATCGCGCGACGCTCGTTCGGGTCGCGTAAATCGGCGAGCCGGCAGATCATCGTCTCGGGGGCGAACGGCGCGTTCATGCCGCCAGCGCGGTCGCGACGCCGGCTTGGCTTGCGGCGATCACGTCCATCCGATCCCAGCGGAACTCGTCGATCAACTGGCGCAGCTTGGGCGCCATCGTATCGAGGTTGGTGTAGTGCCGGAAGCGCGAGCGCAGCGGCGCGCCGGCGACGCGTGGCTGGTCGGGATCGATCTCCCAGGGGTGGAAGTAAAACACCGCAGGACGGCCTTCGCGCAGATTGACTTGCCGGATCGCCCAGCGCGAGAATCCGTAAGGTAGCACGCGAAAGAAGCCCCCTCCCCCCGCCGCCAGTCGCCGACCGGCAAACATCGCGGTGGTGACGGGAATTTCGACGAGGTCCGATCCCGGCAAGGGATGAAAGGCGAAGCGCGGCGCCTCGCGCCAGCCGTAGTGATCGTGTGCGATCGGCGCGACGCTGGAACTATAGGCATAGCCCTGCTCGGCCAGGACTTCGTGGGCCCATGGCGTGCGCTGGTCGATCGAGAAGCTCGGCGCGCGATAGCCCGTGACCGCGACGCCCGCCGCATCCTCGATCACCTTGCGGCTGGTTTCGAGATCGCGCGCGAAGGCGGCATGGCCGAGCCGGAAGACGCGGTCGTGCTCCATGCCGTGGCTTGCGACCTCGTGGCCGGCTTCGGCAATCTTGCGCATCAGCGCGGGATGGCGCTGCGCCACCCAGCCGAGGGTGAAGAACGTGCCTTTGACCCCGGCATCGTCGAACATCGCGAGGATCACGTCGCAATTGCGTTCGACCCGATCGGTCAGGGACGCCCAGTCCGACTTGTCGATCACCGTCTCGAAGGCCCCGACCTGGAACCAGTCCTCGACGTCGACCGAGAGCCCGTTGACGGGCCCGGTTGCAGGGTTGGCGCTCGCAGGCATCGTCGCGTGATTCCTCAGGTTCGGATCGGTGGCAGGCGGTTCAGGCGGCTTCGCGCTGGCCCTCTTCGCCCTCGATCCATTCGATCAGCATCGTCAGCGTGTGGCGGATAGTGCGGTCCTGCTCGCCCAGGCGCGCCTCGAGATGTTCGACCTGCTGGCGCAGATGGGCGATCTCTTCGGGATCTTCGCGGGGAGCGGCGGCAGCTTGTTCCTCGACCGTGTTGGCGAGCTCGATCACGGCGTTCTGCAACTCGTGGATCTGCGCGTCGCGCTCGGCCAGCGCATCCTCGAGACGCGCAATCGCTTCGGGATCGTGCGTAACGATCGGGAGATGCTGTACCGGCGTCTCGGCGGTCGCCGGAGTTTCGGGCGACACTTTGGGCGCAGGTGCTTCGGCGAAGGCCGGCTCGGCGTCAGCCGAAACCTTCGCAGAGGGCGTCGGGCTGACCAGCGACAGCGTTCCGTCGGCGTTGAGCTCGGACAGCACTTGCTGCAGGATGCTGCCGTCGATCCGGGTCCGCTGCTCGACCGCGCCCAGCAGCAGCAGGCGATTGACGATCTGGTTGATGCGGCGCGGAATGCCGCCCGTCGCTTCGTGGATTTCGGCGAAGACACGCTGGTCGAAGCTGGGATTGCCCGCCCAGCCGACGCGAGTCATGCGGTGCTCGATGTACGGCTGGACTTCCTTGGTATCCATCGCCTCGAGGTGATGCGCCGCGATCACACGCTGGCGCAGCTGGTCGAGCTCGGGGTGATCCAGCAGCGTGGTGCGAAACTCGGGCTGGCCGAGCAGCAACGTCTGCAGCAGCGGGTAGGAGCCGAGCTGGAAGTTCGACAGCATCCGCAGCTCTTCAAGCGCGGCGATCGAGAGGTTCTGCGCTTCGTCGACGATCAGCAGGCAGCGGCGTCCGGCGCGTGCTTCCTCGTGCAGGAAGCTCTCGATCGCGCCCAGCGCGGCCGCCTTGTCGTGCCCTTCGATCATCAGACCGAATGCGTGCGCGACGACGTGCACGATCTCCTCGCCGTCGAGCTTGCTGGTCACCACTTGCGCGGCGGTCAGCCGGGTCGGATCGATCGTCGCCATGAGATGCGCGACCAGCGTCGACTTGCCCGCGCCGACCTCGCCGGTGATGACCACGAAGCCCTCACCCTGCGCGAGACCATAGCCGAGGTAGGACAGCGCCTTGCGATGCGTCTTGCTCTCGAAATAGAACGCGGGATCGGGCGTTAGCTGGAAGGGTCGTCCCTGAAGCCCATAAAAGTCGTCGAACATTGGTAGTTCCCTTTGTCCTAGAAGCTGTAGCGCACGCCGAGGAAGGCGGATGCGGCCCAGTAATCGTCGACCGAAGCGTTGAGCGCGTCACTGTCGCGGCTGGTGCCGTCGATGGCTAGCGCAGCGCTCGCTCTGATTTGATTGGTCAATGCGCGGTAATACGCGGCCGTGGCACCAAAGCCCGCGGTGTCACCCGTCAGCGGATCGCTGCTGTCGAGCCAGGACGCGTAGATGTTGCCCGAGATGCCCGAACGCACGTCGAGATCGGCGTTGATATAGGCCGAAAGCCAATAGGTCTCGTCGATCACGCCGTTCGCGGCGCCAAGCACGGAATTGCGCGCGGCGATGAACTTGCGCCGGTCGTAACCCGCGCCGATGCCGGTGCTGATCCGGCCGAGTGCGAGGTTGTAGCTGGCCGAGGCGCCGCGGGCCCGGAACGTCGCGGAGCGCACCGAACCGAGCGCGCTGTTGAGGCAGGTGTCGCTGTCGAGCGATGCGACGCAGCCCCGCAGTTCCCCGGTGACCGGATCGCGCACGGCGGCGAAATCGGTCGGCAGACCGTCGAGCGCGCGCGTCAGCTGTCCGCCAAAGCCGGCGACGTTGTCGTAAACGCCGAGGCTGAACGTGCTGCGCGTATTGGGTGCGTAGGAGAACGAACCGGTGACGCTGGTCGTGCCATAGCGGCGACCGACGTGCGCGGTCAGCGAGGTGCGGTTGCTCGGCCGCCACATCACGCCGACATCCCACAACAGGCCGCTGACGTCCTGCGCCAGGATCCGCGGAGCGCTTTTGTCGGTGACATAGCGGCCATTGCCGTCGACCACCGGATTGCCGTCGGCGTCGCGCAGCGCGTCGCGCGAGGAGACCTCGACATCTTCGTACCCGACTGCACCCGAGACCTGCACCGTACGGCTGACGGGAACCGTGACGATGCCGCGCGCCTGCATGTCGCGCACGCGCTGGTCGAGATTGGAGATGTCTTCCTGGTAATAGCTGCCGGCCGCGGCAAGGCCGACCGGCAGAACCGTACCGGGCGCCACGCCCGCCTGAACGTCGGCGATGTGCGTGGTGCTGTCGTCGAACACGTCGCCGGCAGGGCCGGTCGGCGACGCCACGAAGGCGTCGCTTTGTTCGACGCGCGAATAGCCGAAGCGGTAATTTGCCGAAACGTTCACGTCGCCGACGCGCGTCGCATACGATGGCCCGGCATAGACCGAATAGATCTGCGTGGCGGTATCGTCGAAACGGGCCCGGGCGGGAACGGCGCCGCCGCCCTCGTCGATATCGCTGCGCGTCGCCAGCCCGCCGGCTTGCAGCGTCAGACCCGGCGCGACAGTGGCATAGCCGTTGACCAGGCCGGAGATGGAATCGCCGTCGCGCGTATTCTTGCCCCAGCCGAACTGGCGCGTGTAGCGGACCGACATGGCCAGGCCGTTGTTGCGCCCGGCGATCGTCGCGTCGACGCCGGCGGAAAGCTGGGAATACGTGACGACGTCGTCGCCCGGCGAAAGCTCGGCCGAAACGATCTGAGCGGCCTCGATGTAGGGCGTGACCTCGAAGACCTTGGTCCGGCCGTCACGCCGTTCGGGTCGCGCCTCGCCTGCGCTTGCAGGACCATCGGCGCTGTCGTCGCCGATGCCCGACATCCCGCCGGAACCGCTGACGTCGCCGTAGCCGATCGACTGCGCCAGGGCGGCGCTCGATCCCAGGCCCGATCCCAGCACCGCCAGCGTTGCGAGCAGGGCCCGCGTGGGTGATCGTTTCATCATGCCTTGTATCCGTAATAGCTGCCGAACCGGCGGCCGCTCGGGGAGAACTGCGATGCGTTGAGCAGAAGCTGGATGTTGGGGCATGCCGCGAGAAGCGAGATCGCATCCTCCAAAGCGCCCTGCCCGGTCCGATCCGCACGCGCGACCAGCACCGCTTGCCCGACATGCCGGGCCAGCTCGGCCGCCGGCGACGCGGCGAGCACGGGCGGGGAATCGAAGATGACGATGCGGTGCGGGGCATTGTGCGTCAGTCGATCGAGCACGTGGCCGGTCCGCGAGGAACTGAGGTATTCGCTGTCCGCGCTCGTGGTGTCGCCGGCGGGCAGCACCCATAGACCCGGAATGTCGGTGCCGATGACGAGCTCGGTGGGATCGATCGTCTCGTCGGTCAGCGCATCCATCAGCCCGGGGCCGCCGGGCAGCCCGAGCGTGCTCAGGATCGAGGGCTTGGCCATGTCGGCATCGACCAGCAGCACTTCGGTCTCGCGCTCCGACGCGATCGAAAGCGCGAGATTGACCGAGCAGAAGGTCTTGCCCTCACCCGGGTGCGGCGAGCAGATCAGGATGCGCTGCGCGGCGCTGCCCATCTTCTGGCGCTTGAGATCGGCGGCCTGGACCAGCAGCTGCCGCTTGATGATGCGGAATTCCTCAAGCAGCGTCGTGACCGAACCTTCCGGCACGATCAGCCCGTTATCCCGCAGCCACGCGCGATCGACCTCGTGGCGCACCCCGTCGAACTGATGGCGCGCGACCTCGGGCTGGGGCGTATCCGCCGTCGCTTTTGGACCGGCAGGACCGGCAAACAGCGGGCGCGCGACGAGCTCGTCGAATTCCGAAGCGGGCGCCGTCGCCGATGCCGGATCGGCTGCAGCAGGCGCCTCGGTGGTCGCCGGATCGGCCGGCTTCTTGGCGGCAGGGGGGCTCGGCCGGGGCTTGCGGCTCGCGGCAGAGATCGCGTCGAGCGGGATCGGGGGTGCCGAAAGACCCGCGATCTTGAAGTGATCGACGGCCCGTTCGAGCAGCGAGTTGGAGCGCTTGGTCTCGTCCTGATCGCTCCCGTCCTTGCTGCCGGGTTCGCCGGGGAGCGGGATCCTGGTGTGTTCGGTCATCGTTCCCGTCTCCTCACGCGACCAGGCCGCGCTGGATGAATTCGGCTGCGAGCAGCACGACGAACAAGCCGCCGAGCGCCGCCGTGGCGCCGTAGAAATACTTGAGCCGGCGGCGGCGCAGCTTGCGGGCCGCATCGGTCATGGTCTGCGAGATCGCGCCCAGCACCGGCAGCCCGGTCGCGCGCTCGAGCGAGGCCGTGGTGGCGAAGGTCGAGCGGATCTTGCCTAGCGCGAAGGCGGAGCCGGCGCCCGCGCCAAGACCGGCGATCAACACCCCGAACAGCAGCATCGGGCGATTTGGCGCGGTCGGTGCGACCGGCGTCGTCGGCGGGTCCACGACCTCGAACTTCACGGCCTCGCGCTCGGTCTTGATTTCGCCGCGCAGCTTCAGTTCCTCGCGGTCCTGCAAGAGCTTGTCGTACTGCTGGCGCAGCACGTCGTAGTCGCGATTGATCCGCTGGTAGTCGGCCGAAGCCTCGGGATTATCGAGCGCGGCAGCCGAGAAATTGGCGACTTCCGACTGCAGCGACGCCTTGCGCGAGTTGAGCGACTGGACATTGGCCTGCCGTTCGGCGCGGATCGACTGCAGCGAGGTGAAGGCCGGGTTCGGCACGCCGCCGCCCGAAGATTGCTCCCGCTCGGCCGCGGCTTTGAGAGAAGCAAGCTGGTTCCTGGTGCTGATCACGTCGGGGTGGTTGTCGGTCAACCCGCGCGCGCGCATTCCGGCAAGCTCGGTCTGGGCGCGTTGCAGCGCAGCGGCGGCGCTGCCGGCTGTGCCGCCCGGCAGGCTCTGCGGAGTGCCCGCGAGCTGCCCGTCGATCGCGGCGAGCGCGCTCTGGGCCGCCGCCAGATCGGCTTCCACGCCGCGCAGTTCCGAGCGCGAGGCTTCGAGCCGCTGGGCCGTGGCCGCAGCGCCTTGCGCCATTTCGGGATGCGCCGCTTCGAACGCCATTCGCTCCTGCTCGGCTCGTTCCAGCTGCTTCTCGCGCTGGGCGAGCTGCTGGTTCACGAACTCGATCGTCTCGCTCATTTCGCCGCGGTTTCCGGCAAGGTTCTCTTCGCGGAAGATGTCGATCAGCTTTTGCGCCACGCTGCGGGCGAGCTGCGCGTTCTCGGCGTCCGAGAAGGACGGATCGTTGGAAATGGCGGTGATCTCGAACAGGTTGTCCTGCTGGCTCACGACATCGATGTTCTCCGCCAGCGCGAGGACCTTGGCCTCCAGCTGCTTGGGGCTGGTGATCGTGTCGCCGATCGGGGTCGAGCGCACGACCTTCTCGAGATTGACCGCGCTGGTCAGCGTCTGACGAATGCGCTCGATGTCGCGCTTGCGGTCGGCGACGCCGATGCCGACCTGCTCGGCCAGCGCGTCGTCGAGCTGCACGAACAGGCGCGCCTTCGATTCGTAGCTGTTCGGGATCAGCGCCACGACCAGCCAGCCGACCAAACACACCGCCCACGCGACGGCCAGCGCCAGCCAGCGCCGGTGCCAGACGCTGTGGATCGCTGCGAGCAGTTCTTCGTAAACGACGTTCATGGGTGGCCGCGCGTCCTCAGAACATGCTTTCGGGGATGATGATCACGTCGCCGGGGCTCAGCATCACGTTCGCGGAGCTGTCCCCCTTCTTGAGCAAGTCGCCCAGCCGCATCGCGAATTCGCGCTGCTTGCCCAGTTCCTTGTCGAAGCGGATCAGCCTCGCCTTGTTGCCCGCCGCGTATTCGGACAGGCCGCCGACCGCGATCATCGCGTCGAGCACCGTCATGTTGGCGCGGTAGGGGATCGAGGCCGGCTTTTCGGTCGCGCCGACGATGCGGACCTGTTGACTGAACGTGCCGGCGAATTCGTTGACGATCACCGAGACCAGCGGCTCCTCGATGTATTGCGAGAGCTGCAGCCGGATGTCTTCGGCGAGCATCGAGGGCGTCTTACCCACGGCAGGCATGTCGGTGATCAGCGGGGTGGTGATGCGCCCGTCGGGCCGCACCTGAACTTTCGCGCCAAGCTCCGGGTTGCGCCAGACGAAGATCGTCAGCTGGTCGAGCGGACCGATGACGTATTCCTCGCCGGGGCCTTCCTGCATCGCCACGAACGAGGCCGGCGGCAGCTCCGGCTTGTTCGCACCCGACATGCAGCCGGTCAGCGCGAGGCTGGCTAGCGCGATGCCACCGGTCAGGCGAGCAATACGGGCATTGGGCATAATGCGTCCTTCGTTACGCCAGTGCCCACCGTCGGTGTGCGCAAGTCCCGATCAGGCGCATGTCCCGATCGGGCGGGGGCCGGCTATATCCAGCCTCCGCTATCGTAAAAAAGGGTGAACAATGCGTTAGCCTTGCCCGCCAAACTTAGGTGCGGTCCCAGATCGGGACGCTCAGATCCTTGTAAGTTTACAGGAATTCAGACGAGGCGTTCACGCGCGGGCCCCTGTCCCAAGAAGGACGCGGGGCTGGCGCTGGCACCATAGGCCCCGGCGCAGAACACCGCGACGAGATCGCCCACATCGGCCCGCGGAAAACCGCCCTTGTCCGCCAGTTTGTCGAGCGGCGTGCACAGGCAGCCGACGATCGTGGCTTCCTCCTCGGGCTCGGCGCCGAAGCGCGTCGCGATCGCGCTGGGGTAATTGCGGCGTACCACGGTGCCGAAGTTGCCCGAGGCGGCGAGCTGGTGATGCAGCCCGCCGTCGGTGACGAGAAAGATCTCGCCGTGGCTTTCCTTGCGATCGATCACACGGGCCAGATAGACCCCCGCCTCGCCGACGAGGTAGCGGCCGAGTTCGATGCAGAATTGAGTCGATTCGATCTTGCCAGGGAGCGCGGCCATCGCCTCTGCGAGACGCTGGCCGACCAGATCGAGGTCGAGCGGCGTATCGCCGGGAAAGTAGGGAATGCCGAAGCCGCCGCCCAGATTGCAGCGCGGCGGGCTTTGCCCGATCTCTTGCGTTAGGCGGGCAGCTAACGCCAGCGTCTGCGCTTGCGTATCGGCGATCGCCTCGGCATCGAGCGCCTGGCTGCCAGCGAAGATGTGAAAGCCCTGCCAGTCGGCTCCCGCATCGATCAGATGGCGCACCAAGGCAGGCACGCGCTCGGCATCCACGCCGAAGGGCTTGGCGCCGCCGCCCATCTTCATGCCCGATCCCTTGAGGTCGAAATCGGGATTGACCCGCACTGCCAGCTGCGGCGTCACGCCAAGTCGCTCGGCAATCGCCAGCGCCCGCGCGGCCTCGCCTTCCGATTCGAGATTGAGCGTGACACCGGCAACGATGGCGGCTTCGAGTTCGGCATCGCGCTTGCCCGGCCCGGCGAAGCTGACGGCGCGCGGATCGATGCCCGCCGCGCGCACGATCTCGAGCTCTCCGCCCGATGCGATGTCGAACCCGTCGACGAGACCGTTCATCATCGCCAGCAGCGGCGCAAAGGGATTGGCTTTCACCGCGTAATGCAGCGCGATTCTCTCGGGGAGCGCGGTGCGCAGCTGAGCAATGCGCGACCTGACAAGATCGGCGGAATAGAGGAACAGCGGCGTTGCGCCTTCCTCGTCCACCCAGTCCGTGACTTTGCGCCCGCCCACGGCAAGCACGCCGTCGATGGCCGAATAGCCGGTGGGGATCGGGCCGAGCGGCTTCATCGCGCCAACTCTGCGCCGAGGCCAGCGCGGTCGATCTTTCCGTTCGGTCCGATGGGCATTGTCGCCTTCCAGTGGATGACTTGGGGCTGCATGAAATTCGGCAATACTTGCATCAGCTTACGAGGAAGTTCTGCTTCAGCTTCGGATCTGTCTGCCGCGGGCCTTACGACCAGGTGCACCGCCTGCCCCAGCCGCTCGTCGGCAACGCCGAGGGCGACCGCCTCTGCGACGAGACCGGTTGCCAGGGCGGCTTCCTCGATCTCCTGCGGGCTGATGCGATTGCCGGCGGACTTGATCATCGCATCGCGCCGTCCAACGAAATAGAGCAACCCTTCGGCGTCGCGGCGGACCCGGTCCCCGGACCAGACCGCCATGCCGCCGTAGCGCGATGCCGCAGGCGCAGGTCGAAAGCGTTCCGCCGTGCGCTGTGCGTCCTGCCAGTATCCCGCCGCCACGAGGGGGCCACAGTGGACCAGTTCGCCTTCCTCTCCAATCTCGGCAACCCCTCCCAAGTCATTGATAACCAGAATTTCCGCATGGGGGATCGCTGAACCCATCGAGGTCGGGTGCGTATCGATCAGGACCGGATCGAGATAAGTCGAGCGGAACGCCTCGGTCAGGCCGTACATGGCAAAAAGCCTTGCCTCGGGAAACAGACCGCGCAGCCGCCGGACGAGATCAGGCGTGAGCGCGCCGCCGCTATTGGTCAGCCGCTTGAGGGTGGCTGCAACATCGGCGGGCCAATCGAGCTCGCATAGCTGCACCCACAGCGGCGGCACGGCCGCCAGCGTCGTGATCGCATGCCTACCGACCGCCTTCACCAGATCCCGCGGCAAAAGATAGTCGATCGGAACGACACAGCCACCGGCATACCAGGTCGATAACAGCTGGTTCTGGCCATAGTCGAAGGCGAACGGCAGCACGGCCAGCGTTCGATCCTCAGCCGTCAGGCCAAGATAATCCGCAACACTCTCCGCGCCGAGCCAGAGATTCGCGTGGCTGAGCATCACGCCTTTTGGTCGTCCCGTCGAACCGCTGGTGTAGAGAATGGCCGCCAACGCGTCGGGTTCTGCGTCGCTGGGTGGCAATTCCGATTCGCCCGAAGTCGCATCAGTAAGTGCCTGTTCTTCATCGGTTATCAGGCAATCGCCTGGCACATCAGCCGGTTCCAACGTCTTCAACCGCGCCGGCGTGCCGATCAGCATCCGTGCGCCGCTGTCGGCGAGGATATGCGCGACTTGCGCACGCTTGAGCAGCGGATTGACCGGCACGTGAATCAGCCCCGCCCGCGCCGCGGCTAGTGGCATCAGGCACGTCAACTCGCCCTTCGTCGCCCAAGTGGCGACGCGCGCGCCTGTCTCGGGCAACTGCTGCGCCAGCCAGCCCGCCAACCTCGAGACACGCGATCTTAAGGCCTCGTAGCTAAGCGTTCCCGAACGCAGGACGAGCGCCTGGTCGGCGTCGGCACCCCGCAGCGGCAGGTGGTCGATCGGCAGGACGGGAGTTACGGGCATGCCGGGCATTTACCGTGTCTGGCTCCGGAAAAGTCGGGAAGGTTCGAGTGGTCAGGGTCGAATATCACGCCGATCTTAAGGAAGTGCAATCCGATGCCGTGCTGGGTCGCCTGCTGTCGGATCGGGCGCGCGATGCGCCGTTCGATCGGATCGACTGGTGGCAGGCGCTCGCCGCGCACTGCGGCATCGCGCCGCTGCTAGCGGTCGCGCGCGAAGGCGAGGCGGTCGCGATCCTGCCACTGCGCCGCGATGGCGACGGTTTCGCCGCGCTCGGCAACTGGTACAGCTTTCGAGTGCGGCCGATCCTTTCCGAAGGCGCCGACGCCGCATGCTTGCTCGGAGCGATCGCGACCGACCTTGCGACACAGGCCGATCGGCTCGAACTGCGTGGCCTGTCGGGCGAAGACGGCAGTGCGACCCGTCTTGCCGAAGCGTTCCGCAGGGCAGGCTGGTTCGCGGTATGCGAGCCCTGCGACGTCAATCACTACCTCGAACTCGACGGCCGCAGTTACGAGCAATACCTGGCGGGCCGCCCGGGCAAGCTGCGCACGACGCTGAAGCGCAAGTCCGGAAAGGTCGAAACCCAGGTGCTCACGCGCTTCGACGAGGACGTCTGGGCCGCTTACGAAGCGATCTACTCCGAAAGCTGGAAGCCCGAAGAAGGCAGCCCCGCGTTCCTGCGCGCCTTTGCCGAGGCCGAAGGCGCAGCTGGGCGCTTGCGGCTCGGCGTTGCCTACGCGGGCGGCGAGGCGATCGCCGCGCAAATGTGGACCGTCGAAGGTGGCACCGCCTTCATTCACAAGCTCGCCCATCGCGAGAGTGCGAAGCCGCTTTCGCCCGGCACCGTTCTGTCGGCAGCGCTCTTCCGCCATGTTATCGACGAGGACCGCGTGGCCGCCATCGATTTCGGCACCGGCAACGATCCCTACAAACGCGACTGGATGGAACAGGTCCGCAGCCGCTATCGGCTGATGCTCTATCGCCCGATGGTCCCACGCAACTGGCCGCAAATCATGCGGATCGGGCTGAGGCGCCTTGCCGCAACCGCGAAGCGCGGTTAAGGGCGAGCCCCCCGGACATGGACTTTTTGGCAGTGCGAGCGAGAAACCCGATGGCTGACGACAGCGACCAGATCCTGCGCCAGATTCTGACGGACGTGCTCGGTCTCAAGCCCGGTCAGGCAGACAGCTTCGATGCCGATACCGGGCTGTTCGGCCATTTGCCCGAGCTCGACTCGATGGCGGTCGCGGGGCTGCTTACCGAGATCGAGGACCGTCTCGACATCATCATCGAAGACGATGAAATTGAAGGCGAAATGCTGGAAACATACGGCGCGCTGCTCGGGTTCGTCGAGGCCAAGCGCGCCACGGTGTGACTCGCCACCCGACCAACCCCGCCGCCGCGTGACTCCCCGGCACTGGTCATGCCCCGCCGCCGACGGTGGCGAAACTTTCGAATATGCCCTGACTTTCGATTCCGGACGCGCCGCGCGCCTGCTGATCGTTCCCGCGTTGTTCGACGAGGCCAATCGCCTGCGTCGGCTGACGGTAGAGACGATGCGCCGGCTCGACGCGGCGGATATCGATACGATCCTGCCAGATCTTCCCGGCACCAACGAAAGCTTGGCGAGCCTGCAAGACCAGACCGTATCGGGCTGGCAGCGCGCGATGGACGCGGCAGCAGTGCAGTTCGGCGCGACGGCGGTTCTTGGCATTCGCGGCGGGTGTCCGTTTGCGCCGAGGGCGCCACGTGTCCTGCACTATGCCCCGGTCAAGGCGGCGAACCTGCTGCGCCAGATGATCCGCAGCCGCGTCGTCTCCGCGCGCGAGGCCGGTCGCGAGGAGACCAGCGAGAGCCTGCGCGAAGCCGGCCAGCGCGAAGGGCTCGAGCTTGCCGGACATCGTCTCGGCGCCGCGTTTCTATGCGCATTCGACACACTTGAGACCTCACCCGACGCCGAGATCATCGCGCAGGATCGCGTCGGCGGTAGCGGGTTGTGGCTGCGAGCCGAGCCGGGCGAAAATGCAGCGCAGGCCGATGCTCTGGCCGCGATCATTGCTGAGGCCATGAAACCATGACTCGCCGGTTCCTGACCTTCGACTGTGCTGGCGACATGCTGGTCGGCACCCTCGACGAGGCCGCGGGGAAGACGGCGCTGCTGTTGGTCACCGGCGGCAACGAACTGCGCTCGGGCGCCTGGGGCGGCCAAGCGCGCTTCGCCGCGCGGATTGCGGCGGCCGGATACTCGGTCCTGCGCTTCGATCGGCGCGGCACCGGTGACAGCGAAGGCGAGAACCTAGAATTTCGGAACAGTGACAAGGACATAGAAGCCGCCTTACAGACATTGCGCGAACAATGTCCGCAAGTCTCGCGCGTGGTCGGCATGGGCAATTGCGATGCGGCGAGCGCGCTGCTTCTCGCGAGCGGCGCCGGCTGCGATGCGCTGATCCTATCCAACACCTGGACGTACGACGCCGTCGAGGACGATGCCCCGCCGGCCTCGGATGAAGTGCGCCGTCATTACCGGCAGCGCCTCGCCGATCCCGCCGCGATCCGCCGGCTCCTGACCGGCAAGGTATCGATCTCCGGCCTCGTCGGCAGCCTTATCAGCGCGCTGCGACCGGCGCCGCCGCCGAGCACGCTGGTCGAGGAGATGAAGGCGGGGCTGTCCCGCTTTGGCGGCCCCGTCACCTGGCTGGTCGCCGAACGCGACCGGACCGGACAGGCCTTCCTCTCGGCCTGGGACTTGAGCGGAGCCGAAGTCCACCGCTGCCCCGGCGCGACGCACAGCTATGTCGAGCCGCACGCGCAGGACTGGCTGGTCGAACGCGCGCTTGCGGCGCTGCGCGACTGACTCACTCGGCCGCTTCGGTCACTTTTTCGGCGAACGCCTTTTCGGCAAGATAGCGCTCGGCATCGAGCGCGGCCATGCAGCCCACGCCCGCCGCGGTGACCGCCTGCCGATACGTGTGATCCATGACGTCGCCGCAAGCGAACACGCCGGGGATCGCAGTGCGCGGGGTGCCCGGCTCGACGATCAGGTAGCCGGACGAATCCATCTCCAGCTTGCCCTTGAACAGTTCGGTCGAGGGCGCGTGGCCGATGGCAACGAAGGCGCCCTCGGTTTCGAATTCGCTCTTTTCGCCCGTTTCGGTGTCGATCAACTCCAGCGCCCGCAAGTCGCCGGCCTCGGGATGCGCGACGAAGCGCTCGACGCGCTTGTTCCACAACACCGAGATGCGCGGGTTGGCCATCAGCCGATCCTGCAGGATCTTTTCCGACCGCAGCGAATCGCGGCGATGGATCAGGGTCACGTCTTCAGAATGGTTGGTGAGGTACAGCGCTTCCTCGACCGCGGTGTTGCCGCCGCCGATCACCACCACTTTCTTGCCGCGATAGAAGAAGCCGTCGCAAGTCGCGCAGGCCGAAACGCCTTTGCCCGACAATTCCTGTTCGCCCGGCACATGCAGCCATTTGGCTTGCGCGCCAGTCGCGATCACCAGCGTTTCGCCTTCGTAGACGTCGCCGCCGTCGCCGATGGCGCGGAACATCGGTCCGCTGAGGTCGACTTCGACGATCGTGTCCCACAACATCCGGGTGCCGACATGCTCGGCCTGGGCCTGCATTTCCTCCATCAGCCAGGGGCCCTGGATGACGTCCCGGAAGCCCGGATAGTTTTCGACATCGGTGGTGATGGTGAGCTGTCCGCCGGGTTGCAGCCCTTGCACCACGATGGGTTCCATCCCGGCGCGCGCTCCGTAGATCGCCGCGGTGAGCCCGGCTGGGCCCGAACCGATGATGAGCATGCGGGTGGTATGTGTGGCCATGGTTCGCGTTCCTTCCGATAGGCGAGATAGCGACGGAGGGGGCCGTTTGCCAAGGAACAGACCAGCGTGGAATTTTTTCGTCCCCGCAAATCAGCGCTTTCGAGGAAGAATATTGCGATTGCAATGACGATCGGCGGCTTGGGCGGAAGCGAGCGCTCTGAAGCCAAGCCCGATTGAAATTCACGCTGCACGGGTTCACTGCTTTCGGCATGAAGAACCTCGCCGGCCCCACATCCAACCGCTTCGTCTCGCAGAGACTCAATCTGCATTATGTCGACTGGGGCAATCGCGATGCTCCACCGCTCATCCTCCAGCACGGCGGGCGCGACCATTGCCGCAGTTGGGATTGGGTGGCCGAGGAATTGCGGAAGGACTGGCACGTCATCGCGCCCGATCTGCGCGGCCACGGCGACAGCCAGTGGTCGCCCGAGGGCAACTACGCCATGGACGCTTTCGTCTACGATTTCGCGCAACTGGTGCAGACGTTAAGCTACGAAACGGTCACGATCATCGCGCATTCGCTGGGCGGCAATATCGCGACGCGGTTTGCCGGGCTCTATCCCGAAAAGGTGGCGAAGCTAGTCAACATCGAAGGTCTCGGCCCCGCCCCCGATCACGCAAGCGAAACGATCGGGGCGGCAAAGCGCTTGCGCGAGTGGATCGAGGCTAAGCGCGCCGCCTCCGCCCGCGTCCCGCGCCGCTACGAATCGCTGCGCACGGCCTATCAGCGCATGACCAGCGAAAATCCTTTCCTCAGCGAAGAGCAGGCGCGGCATCTCACGATCCATGGTGCCAGCCGCAACGAGGACGGCACCTGGTCGTGGAAGTTCGACAACTACCTCAACGTCTGGAACGCGACCGACATCCCTTATGAAGACAAGGCGGCCTTGTGGCAGGAGATCACCTGCCCGGTGCTGATGCTGTGGGGCACCGACAGCTTCGCCGCGAGCCCGGCCTCGGATGGGCGACTCGACCATTTCCGCAATGCGGAGCTTGTCGAGTACGAGGATGCCGGGCACTGGCTGCACCACGACCAGTTCGATCGCTTCATGCAGGACGTCAGGGCCTTTCTCGGCTGAGCCTAAGTCTGGCGTCAGCTTTCGACCAGTGCATCCCTCAGCCGTTCGCGCTTCGGATCGTCGAGACCGAACGCTTCTTCGAGGAATGCGTCGGTCGTGCCGTAGCGATCCTCGATCGCTGCCAGCGCGGTTTCCAGATAGTCCGCGTCGACGTCCATCAGGGTGCGCGCGGAAGCCTCGTCGATCTCGCAGGCCTTCTGCCGGATGATCTCGAGCCCCGACAGGATCCGGGCTTCCGGATCGCCTGCCGTCTTGGTCAGCAGGTAGTCCGCCATGATGTCGTCGCGATGGACGCCGGTGGCAAGGTGGAGCATCGCCACCGCGATACCCGTGCGATCCTTTCCGGCCATGCAATTGATCAGGCTCGGCCCGCGACCTTCAGTCAATTCGGCCAGATAACCCTTGATCGCAGCCTGCAGCTCGGGGCGAAAAGCAATCGTTTCGTAGGTCTTGCGAAGCATGGCTCGTGTCGCTTCGGGAGTGCGCTTCGGCACGGAGCGCGCGGCGACCAGATGCGGCGCATTTCCCCGGTCGGGCGAATCCGCATAGTTGATCGTGGCCGAGAACTCCGCGGGGCGGCGGCAAGGGTGGTGCGCACGCTCGTCATCGGTGCGCAAGTCGAACACGGCGGTGATGCCGAGGGCGTCGATCGCCACCAGATCGGCATCGGTCGCGCCGTAATGCTGGCCCGAACGCCATAACCAGCCACGCCGGAGGCGGCCGCCACCCGCAATTCGATAGCCGCCGTAGTCTCTGAAGTTGTGCACGCCCTCCAGCATGAGGACACGATCATTCTGCGCCTTCGTGGGCATCTATGGCTTCCCTTTTGCCGATACTAGCCGTGCTTAGTATCTCCGATTTCCTGTCCGTTATCAAAAATAATGATGAACGCCGAAAGTCCGATCTCGATCGAAGCGCAAGAGGAAAGCCGAATTCGATGATCGCGAACTCGCAGCCCGATTGCGGAGGATGTCGCGGCGCGATCGCTGCATCTATCGCGGCGCAGCTTCGGGGTTCCGCAAGTGCTCGACGTCAGGCGGACGTCGCAGCGCGCGCAGCTGTCCTTGATCGAAGCGCGCCCGCGCCAGGCGCAGAATATCGCACGCCTCTGTGTCGCCACGGCCGGTGGCTGGCTGCTGGAAGATCAGGCGGTGGAAGAACCGAGCACCGGACCCGGCTGAAACCGATCAGTCGCGCTCAATGACCGAGGCGGCATTGGCTTCTTTCGAGATCACCGGATCATCGGCTGCGAACGGCGCGATGAACAGGGCGAAGAACGCCAGGAGAATTGCGAGAACACCCGGCATGACGAAATGCGTCGCGCAATTGCGGCAGCATTCATCTGGATTATCCTCAGGGTTCGCCATGGTGTTGCAAACGCGCGATAATGTATCACGGTTCGCTCTCTCATCGCGAGCCAGACACGGGTTGGCGCAAGTCGCGCCTACCGGTTCAGCTCAGGACGGCTAACCCCACGCCAACCCAGACGGACAAGCTCAGTCCCACTGCGACGACCAGTCCTGCGACAGATCTGGGTTCGCGCTTCTCTTCTGATTGGGTTCGCCACACACCCGAGCGACCATTGATCGGGATGACCCGAGAAGGACTTGCCCCCCTCTCGAACACGGCGAAGTTGTTCGTGGCTTCCATGTGTTTCTTATCCTCACCCTCCAGGCGAGCCACTGAGAACATCTCGCGACAGGCCTCGAACGCGATTAGAAAACGAATAATTCCCGCATTCGTTCCCTTTTTCGACCTGTTCATTTTAAAGGAAAAAGTCTTAAAACACAATGAAACCGGGCACCAGGAAGCAACGCGCGGGCATAGGAGCTTCCCGTGTTGCAGCGCACAATGACGGGCCGTTTCGCGCTACGAACGAAACTTGCGGCGCTTTCAGCCAGTTGCCGCGACTTCACCCGATTTGCTGACTTTGCGGCAGGATCATCTCTTCGCAACTGCGGACCCCTGTTGCAGCGGCCCACTCGATGAAATTTGCAGGTCCCAAGCGCCGGTTTTTGCAATTATTCCCGGTCATCCTGTGGAGAACCAGGTGGAAAAGTCGGGTGGCCCGGTGTGCCGCATACGTTTGACTCGCGGCATCGAGACAGCGTATCGAGCGCGCAGAGCTCAGGAGCATGGAACACATGGTTCGCAAGGGTATCTTTCGCACCGAACTGCCCGGCATCGGCCAATGCGCCAGAGTGGATATGCGCGCCGGCGATGCAGCGCCATACCTCGAGAAATCGATGTACGAGCTGCTCGGCTTCCAACCCCCATTCGAAACGCTGCCGACCCGCGAGGTCCGCAGCCTGATGGCGGCGTAGCTCGGGCGTCTAGGCTCCCGAGCCGATCAGTTCGCGACCGATGAGCATGCGCCGCACTTCGTTGGTGCCCGCGCCGATATCGAGCAGCTTGGCGTCGCGCAGATAGCGCTCGACCGGCCAATCCTTCGTGTAGCCCGCTCCGCCCAGCGCCTGCACGGCCTCTCCCGACACGCGAAACGCGCTTTCGCTGGCAAGCAGGATCGCTCCCGCCGCATCGAAACGCGTCGTACGGCCCGCATCGCAAGCCTTTGCGACGGCGTAGACGTATGCCCGCGCCGACTGCAGCGCGACGTACATGTCCGCGACTTTGGCCTGCATCAGCTGGAACGTGCCGATCGGCTTGCCGAACTGCTTCCTTTCACGAACGAACGGAATGACGGTATCGAGGCAAGCCTGCATGATCCCGAGCTGGAGCCCCGCAAGCACGACCCGCTCGTAATCCAGTCCGCTCATCAGCACGCCGACCCCGCCATTGAGCGGACCCATCACGTTCTCTTCGGGCACGAAGCAGTCGTCGAACACCAGCTCGCACGTGGGCGAGCCGCGCATGCCCAGCTTGTCTATCTTCTGACCGATCGAGAAGCCTTCCATACCCTTTTCGATCAGGAACGCGGTGATGCCCTTTGAGCCCTCGCCGGTCTTGGCATAGACCACCAGAGTATCGGCATAAGTCCCGTTGGTGATCCAGAACTTGGTTCCGTTCAGCCGGAAGCCGCCCGAAACCGCCGCCGCGCGCAGCTTCATCGAAACCACGTCGGACCCTGCCCCGGCCTCGGACATGGCGAGGCTGCCGACGTGCTCGCCCGAGATCAGCTTGGGAAGGTACTTGGCCTTCTGCTCTTCCGAGCCCCAGCGGCGGATCTGATTGACGCACAAGTTGGAATGCGCGCCATAGGACAGCCCGATCGAGGCTGAGGCGCGGCTCACTTCCTCGACCGCGATCACATGCTCGAGATAGCCGAGGCCGACGCCGCCCCAGTCCTCTTCGACCGTGATGCCGTGGAGCCCCAATTCACCCATAGCGGGCCACAGTTCCTCGCGCGGGAACCAGTCTTCCGCATCGATCTTTGCGGCCAGCGGCGCGATTTGCTCATCGGCGAAACGCGCGGTGGTTTCGCGAATCATCTCCGCACTTTCGCCGAGCGCGAAGTCGAAATCGGGGGTGGCGCGCATGGGTATTCTCTCCGCTAGCGTTGTCGTTTCGAACAAGGCCTGTTGCGCCGTGCTCGTTTCATCTGTCCTAGACCGGAAACATTGTTGCGCGCCACCCCTGTCCGTCGCGGCCGGGCGACGAACGTGAAGGTCTGCGCAAGAGGTGCGGTGTCGCCATCCGGCGCGACGGAGAGGCGGCAAGGACAAGTGCTGCCGATCGGCTCGCACTGGTCGGTGTCGACGGTGCGCCTAACGGGTCCAGTAACTTGCGAGTTCGACATGGGTGGACCAGCGGAACTGGCCGACCGGGCGCAGCGCCTCCAGCCGGTAGCCGCCTTCGCGCAGCCGCGCTCCGTCGCGTGCCCAGCTCGCCGGGTTGCAACTGATATAGACGACGCGGGCCACCTGACTGGCCGCAATCCGATCGACCTGATCGCGTGCGCCGGCGCGTGGCGGATCGAGCAGCACCGCCTCGAAGCGATCGAGCTCTTCGACCTGCAAGGGATTGCGGAACAAGTCGCGGTGCAGCGCATGAACCGGACGCTGTGCCCGGCCCGCGGCCGCCTTGCACGCCAGATGCGGCTCGCGCGCGGCTTCGGCGGCGAGCACCTTGCGGCCCGGCCCGGCCAGACCAAACGCGAAAGTACCGAGGCCCGAAAACAAGTCCGCGACCGTCGCGGTTCCGTCCAGCCATTCGCGCGCGGCCGCCAAGAGCGCCGCTTCGCCGTCCGCGGTGGCCTGGAGAAAGGCGCCGGGCGGCAGCGACACCGGCGCGCCGGCCAAAGTCACGGTCGCGGGTTCAGGCTCCCACAGCGCTTCGGGGCCATAGCCCTGATCGAGTGTCAGCCGCGCAAGGCTCTGATCGCGAGCGAAATCCAGCATGGCTTCGGTGGCGGCGAGCCCTTCGACCGCGAGGCCCTTGATGGCGATGTCGACGCCCTGATCGCAAAGCGCCAGTTCGATGTCGGCGGCAAGGCGCTTGCCTTGCTGGCGCGCGAGCAGCTTGCGCAGCGGTGCGACCAGCGCGAACAACGCGGGGTCGAGCACATGGCATTCGGCCATGTCGACGATCTTGTGCGAGCCCGCCTCGCGAAACCCGATGACGATCCGCCCCGCGCTGCGCTGGGCATGAAGCGTGGCGCGGCGGCGGCTCCTCGGCGGCGAGAGATGCGGCGGCGCCACCATCGCCGGTTCGAGCCCCTGCCCCTCGGCCGCATTGGCGACACGCTCACCAACGAAGGCCGCCAGCGCCTCCTCGTCGAGATGCTGAAGCTGGCAGCCGCCACACGTGCCGAAGTGGCGGCACGGCGGCGCGGCGTGGTGCGGACCGGGTTGCAGCGTGCCGTCGGCGAGCAAGACGTCGCCCGGTGCCGAGAGCGGGACGTGGCGTCCATCCGCCGTGACGCCATCGCCCTTGGCGGCGACGCGCAGGATCGTGCCCGGTTCGTTTACAGGCATCTCGCTCACAGGCAGGCGGCAAGCGCCTTGGGAACCGCAGCGGCAAGCTGGTTCGCGGAAAATGCCGGCGGACACAGCCGCGCAGCCGCGCCATGCAGCCACACGCCCTCGCAAGCCGCGGTGAACGCGTCCACCCCGGTCGCGGCGCGACTGGCGATCACGCCTGCCAGCACATCGCCGGTCCCTGCCGTCGACAGCCAGCTCGTCGCGCGCGGGGCGCAGGCGAGGCGGCCATCGGGCGCGGCGACCAGCGTATCCGGCCCCTTGGCGACCACGATCATGCCCGAGGCCGCTGCCAGGGCTACGGCGCGGTCCGGCTTCGAGCCGGTGCCGTCGAGATCGAAAGCGCGTTCGAGCGCGACCAGTTCGCCCTCGTGCGGCGTCGCGATGGTCGGCGCTTCACGTCCGGCAAGGCTGCGCGGGCCAAGCAGCACGAGCGCATCGGCATCGGCCACCACCGGCACCGGATCGCCCAACGCGATCGCCAGCCGCTCGCGCGCTTCGCCGCGCCGCCCCAGACCCGGCCCGACCAGCACCGCCGTGTTGCGATCGTCGACCAGAACATCGGACAAGCGCCCGGTATCGACCACGATGTCGTGCGGCGCGCGCGCCGCGCTATCGGCGAACACCTTGATATAGCCGGCCCCGGCACCTTGAGCGGCGTGCGCCGCCAGCATCGCGGCGCCCTGCATCTCGCCCCCGACGACTGCGAGCAGGCCGCGCTTGTACTTGTGCGCCTGCGCATCGGGCGCAGCGATCCGGGGCTGCGAGATCATGCTGGCCGCACCCGCGACCGGCTCCACGCCGATCGGCACGAAGCGCAGCGTGCCCATCATCGAAGCCGCCGGCATCAGCATATGCGCGAACTTCCAGGCGCCCAGAGCCAGCGTGAGATCGTAAGTCGGCAAGTCCTCGTTGAGCGCGAGGCCGCGATCGCTGTCGATCCCGCTCGGCACGTCGATCGCGATCGACTGGCCATGTCCGGCCACGAGACTCGTCAGCAGCTGGACATGTTCGGCGCTCAGCGCGCGGGTCAGCCCGCTTCCGAACAGGCAATCGACGAAGACTTCGCCCGAGCGGGCGGCGTCCGGGCCCAGCACGTCGCCCCGATAGGCGCTGCGCGCCTTCTCGGCGGCTTGGGACGTCGGCGGCATCGCCGCAATCACCGCGACATCGGCGCCGCGCGTGCGCAGGCTTTCCGCGATCACATAGCCGTCGCCGCCATTGTTGCCGGGCCCGCACAACACCGTCACCCGGCCACGACCGGCGATCCGCCAGATCCATTCGGCGGCCCCGCGACCGGCGGTGTCCATCAGCGCCTCGACGCTCGACCCAGCCTCGATCAGGGCTTGCTCGGCCGCGCGCATCTGCGCGACTGTCAGGACTTGCTCACTGCCCTGCATGCTTCGCCGTCATCGGAAAGAGATAGCGGTCCTCGCCCACCGTGACTGCGAACTTGCCATCCTCGAGGCGCGTAACCGCCTCCTCGGCACCGTCGCTGACCGCCAGGCCGCGGCCGTCGGTCAACACGTCGAAGCGCCGGAACGCGCCGTCCGGATGGCGCACCACCAGCGTAAGCTTCCCGTCGGCTTCGGACCGTTCGACCGCACAGACTTCCTTCATCTCCGTCTCGCCGCCGACGGCGCAGGCAACATGCTCCTCGCCTTCCGCGACGGGCGGCGGCGTATCGCCCGAAGAGCAGGCGGCAAGCAGCGACAACGGCAATCCGGCCAGCAGAACCCGCATCGCCTCAGCCCCGCTTCAGCTGCGTGACGTCACGCACCGCGCCGCGCGCCGCGCTCGTGGTCATGGCCGCGTAGGCCTGCAACGCGGGCGAGACCTTGCGCTGGCGCGGATGGACCGGCTGCCAAGCGTCGTCACCCTTCGTTTCGTGGTTCGCGCGGCGCTGCGCCAGTTCAGCGTCGGTGACGTCGAGATTGATCGTGCGCCCCGGAATGTCGATCTCGATGATGTCGCCGTTCTCGACCAGTCCGATCGCGCCGCCTTCGGCCGCTTCCGGCGAGACGTGGCCGATGGAAAGGCCGGAGGTGCCGCCCGAGAAGCGCCCGTCCGTCAGCAGCGCGCATTCGGCGCCAAGGCCCTTCGATTTCAAATAACTGGTGGGGTACAGCATTTCCTGCATGCCGGGACCGCCACGCGGGCCTTCATAACGGATCACCACCACATCGCCTGCTTCGACCTGCCCGCCCAGGATGCCGGCGACTGCCGCGTCCTGACTTTCGTAGACCCTTGCCTTCCCGGTGAATTTTAGGATCGATTCGTCGACGCCGGCCGTCTTCACGATGCAGCCATCGCGCGCGATATTGCCGTAAAGCACCGCAAGTCCGCCGTCCTGCGAGAAGGCGTGCTCCTTGGACCGGATCACGCCCCCCTCGCGGTCGAGATCGAGTTCGCTCCAGCGGCGCGACTGGCTGAAGGCGACTTGCGTCGGCACCCCGCCAGGCGCGGCGCGGTAGAATTCCTGCACGCTCGGTTCGTTGGTCTGCGCGATGTCCCAGCGCTTGAGCGCGTCGCCCAACGTGCGCGCATGGACCGTCGGGCACTCGGCATGAAGCAGCCCGGCACGGTCCAGCTCGCCCAGGATCGCCATGATCCCGCCGGCCCGGTGCACGTCTTCCATGTGCACATCCGCCTTGGCCGGCGCGACTTTCGAAAGGCACGGAACCTGGCGCGAAAGCCGGTCGATGTCGTTCATCGTGAAGTCGACCCCGGCCTCGTGCGCGGCGGCCAGCAAGTGGAGCACGGTGTTGGTCGATCCGCCCATCGCGATATCGAGGCTCATCGCGTTCTCGAACGCTTCGAACGTGGCGATATTGCGCGGCAGCGCGGCTTCGTCGTCGTTCTCGTAATAGCGATGACAAAGATCGACCACGAGCCGCCCCGCTTCACGGAACAGCCGTTCGCGATCGCCGTGGGTGGCGAGGGTCGAGCCGTTGCCGGGCAGCGAGAGGCCCAGCGCCTCGGTCAGGCAATTCATCGAATTGGCCGTGAACATGCCGGAGCACGAACCGCAGGTCGGGCAGGCCGAACGTTCGATGGCCGTCACGTCCTCGTCCGAATAGCTTTCGTCGGCGGCCGCAACCATCGCATCGACCAGGTCCAGCGCGCGCTCCTTGCCCTTGAGCACGACCTTGCCCGCCTCCATCGGCCCGCCCGAGACGAACACGCAAGGAATGTTGATCCGCATCGCCGCCATCAGCATGCCCGGCGTAATCTTGTCGCAGTTCGAGATGCACACCATCGCATCGGCGCAATGCGCATTGACCATGTACTCCACGCTGTCGGCGATAAGATCACGGCTCGGCAAGGAATAGAGCATGCCGTCGTGGCCCATGGCGATGCCGTCATCGACCGCGATGGTGTTGAACTCCTTGGCGACGCCGCCCGACGCCTCAATCTCGCGCGCGACCAGCTGGCCAAGATCCTTGAGGTGGACGTGGCCCGGCACAAACTGGGTGAACGAGTTCACCACCGCGATGATCGGCTTGCCGAAATCGCTGTCCTTCATGCCGGTCGCGCGCCACAGCCCGCGCGCGCCTGCCATGTTGCGGCCGTGAGTGGTGGTGCGGGAACGATAGGCGGGCATGTCAGTCAAACTCCGGTGGAACGCGGTGGAAAACCACGGGTGCGGGGGCCGGCCCTAAAGGAATCCGCAGCGCCTGGCGATGCAAAAATGGGGGATCTATGCCGCGAAAACCAGGCGACGGCTCAGCCGGAAGCGCCGTTTTCGTTCGGTGACCGCTTGCTTTGCCACGGCCATCTGCCCTCGATCTCGACTTCGAGCGACCAGCTCAGGAACGTCCGGATCACCACGACCGCGCCGAGAATGCCCACGCTCTCGAGGCTCGGTTCGAGCGCCACGGTGTTGATGATGTCCCCGGCGACCAGGAATTCCAGCCCGAGCAGGATCGAGCGGCCCAGGCGTGAGCGGAAACAGCGCACGTCCCAACGACCCGCGCGAACCCGGTCGATCAGCGCCTGAAGCGCGGACCAGACCGCGCCGATAATGATCGCGAGGATCCCCACCGCCTCGAACCCGGCCCGAGTGGCGTGTGCCAGATCGATCAGCAAGGACTGCATCGAGTACTCCCTCCCCTCATCGCGCAGCCGGCCGAGCAATAGGCGCCGCCGTCATCGAGCAAGCTGCGCGCCTATCTGCCGGCAGATCCGCTCCAGCCGCTCGGCCCACTCGGCCTGCCCGGCCCGATCCTCGATCAGATCCTGCCGGACCTCGATGTAGAGATAGGCCCGCCCCGCGCTTTCGACGTGCCGCTCGATCGCGGCGTTATAGACTTTGCCCGAATACGGCAGTTGGTCGCCGACCACGAGGCCATCGGCCTCGAGCAGCGGCTGCGCGAGGCGCGCGCCGCGATCGTCGTTGTCGTAGAGGAGCCCGCAGTGCCAGGGGCGAAGTTCGTCGGGCCTGCTGGCGAGGCGCGGTGTGTAGCTGTGCAGGATCAGCGTCAGCGCGGGCGGCGTGTCTGCGAGCAGCCGCGTCAGGCGGTGGTGAAACGGGCGATGAAAGCGCGCCAGTCGCGCCTCGCGGTCGATGCCGATGTTGCCGGGGATCGGGTGGCCGTCGCTGGCTTCAGGGATCGCGGCGGGATCGGTTTCGGTGCGGTTGGTGTCGCACACGAGGCGGCTGACGTTGCCCAGCATCGCGGCGACGCCGTCGTGGCGGACCATGTGCTCAGCGATCCCGGCGACGCCGATGTCGATGGCGATGTGCTCGCTCATGAGCGCGGGATCGATGCCCAGCGCAATGTCGTCGGGCACACGATTCGAGGCGTGATCGGCGACGATGAGGATGCCACCCGCGCTGGGTGTACCGAGAAGGCGATAAGCTTCGGACATTATCGCAAGGCTCCGCTCATCTGCCACCAGTCGGCATGCTCGGAAGCGATCGCTGCAGCCGACGCGTCGCGCGCTTGCGGGGTATCGTAGAGCGCGAAACAGGTCGCGCCCGAGCCCGACATGCGCGCGAGCCATGGCGCAGTCCTGCGCAGGGCTTCCAGCACGTCGGCGATCACCGGCGCGATCACGATAGCCGGCGCTTCGAGGTCATTGCGGCCGGCGAGCGCGATCGCGCGCAAGTCGCCCTCGGGCAGAGCGCCGCGATCCTTGCCGTCCCAGCCCTTGAACACCGGCCCCGTCGCCAGTGCCACGCGCGGATTGACCAGCAGGACCGGACAACCGGCCAGATCGTTCGGCACGGGTTCGAGCTCGGTGCCGGTCCCCCTACCGATGCAAGCCTCGCTGCGCACGCAGGCCGGCACATCCGCGCCCAGCTTCGCCGCGCGCGCATGCCAGTCTTCGGGCAAGCCGTGTTCGGTCTCCACCATCCGGAACACCGCCCCCGCGTCCGCCGAGCCACCGCCCAGCCCGGCTGCGACCGGCAAGCGCTTCTCCAGTTCGACCGCCCAGCCCTTGCCATGCGGCAGTCCGGACAAGGCCTGCGCGACGATATTGCCAAACGGATCCGTGAGTTGCCCGGCGAACTCACCATGCGTTCGGAGCTCGTCCTGCGCCGCCACGCGCGCCGTCAGCCGATCGCCCTGATCGACGAAGGCGAACACCGTTTCGAGTTCATGATACTCATCCTCGCGCCGCCTGCGGACATGCAGCGCGAGGTTGATCTTGGCGTAGGCGGTCTCTGCGCTCACATCACGTCACCTGAAACCGAGCCTCATCCTAGAAACCCCGTCATGCTGAACTCGTTTCAGCATCCATTCCGCCTCCCGGACCGGCATTGCGTTACGAGAAATGGACCCTGAAACGAGTTCAGGGTGACGCGTGTTTACGGCTACCATTTATCATGATGGGCGATCAACAAAGCGCGGCGGCGACGATCAAAAAGCCAACCAACGCCCCTCATCGCCCATCACATATTCGGGTAATTCGGCCCGCCGCCGCCCTCTGGCGCGGTCCAGACGATCTGCTGACCCGGATCCTTGATATCGCACGTCTTGCAGTGGACGCAGTTCTGCGCGTTGATCTGGAAACGCTTTTCGCCAGTGTCCTCGTTGGTCACGTACTCATAGACGCCCGCCGGGCAGTACCGGGTCGAAGGGCCGCCATAGACCGGCAGTTCCACCGCGGTCGGATAGTCCGGGTCCTTGAGCTTCAAGTGGCACGGCTGGTCTTCCTCGTGGTTGGTGAACGAGAACGACACGCTGGTGAGCCGGTCGAAGGTGATCTGGCCATCGGGCTTGGGATAGGCGATCGGCTTATACAGATCGGCGCGGCCGGTGGCGCGGTAGTCCGGGTGGTGCTTCATCGGCTTGGCGACGCCGAAGCCGAACAGCGTGCGCAGCCACATATCGGCGCCGGCCAGCACGGTGCCCATCTCGCCGCCCCACTTGGCGACAAGCGGCTCGGCGTTCTGGACGAGCTTGAGCTCCGTTGCGATCCAGCTGTCGCGCACCGCGGCATCGTATTCGTCGAGGCTGTCCTGCTCGCGGCCCGCCTTGATCGCAGCGGCAATCGCTTCGGCGGCAAGCATGCCGCTCTTCATCGCGGTGTGCGTGCCCTTGATACGCGGCACGTTGACGAAGCCCGCCGAACAGCCCGCAAGCACACCGCCGGGGAACGCCAGCTTGGGCACCGACTGCCAGCCGCCCTCGTTGATCGCACGCGCACCGTACGCAACGCGCTTGCCACCTTCGAGAATCGCGCGAATCTCCGGGTGCTGCTTCCAGCGCTGGAATTCCTCGAACGGATAGACGTAGGGATTCTTGTAATCGAGCGCGGTGACGAACCCGATCGCCACCTGATTGTTGGCCTGGTGGTAGAGGAACCCGCCACCCCAGCTATCACTCTCCGAGAGCGGCCAGCCCTGGGTGTGGATCACGCGGCCGGGGACGTGCTTGTCGGGATCGATGTCCCACAGCTCCTTGATGCCGAGACCATAGACCTGAGGCTCGCAATCGGCCTCCAGATCGTACTGCACTTTCAGCAGCTTGGTCAGTTGACCTCGCGCGCCTTCGCAGAACACGGTGTACTTGCCGAGCAGTTCCATGCCGGGCTGGTAGTCGCCCTTGTGGCTGCCGTCGCGCGCCACACCCATGTCGCCGGTGGCAACGCCGGTCACGCGGCCCTGATCGTCATAGAGAACTTCCGCGGCGGGGAAGCCGGGGAAGATCTCGATCTCCATTTCCTCGGCCTTTTCCGCCAGCCAGCGACACAGATTGCCGAGCGAGCCGGTGTAGTTGCCGTCGTTCGACATGAACGGCGGCATCAGGATATGCGGCATCGAGAGCTTCTTGCCCTTGGTCATGTACCAGTGCCAGTTGTCGGTCACCGGCGTTTCGGCCAGCGGGCAGTCCATCTCGCGCCATTCGGGCAGCAATTCGTCGAGCGCCTTGGGATCGACCACCGCACCCGAAAGGATGTGCGCGCCGATCTCTGAGCCCTTTTCGAGCACCACCACGCTGAGCTCGGGATCGATCTGCTTCAACCGGATCGCGGTGGATAGGCCGGCGGGTCCGCCGCCGACAACGACCACGTCATAAGGCATCGATTCGCGTTCGCTCATGGGGCTCCGTGTCCTGTCGTCTTTTGTTTTACCGGGCGATTAGCCATTTAAAGAGCCTTGATTGGTGGAGTGCGGCAGGTCAAGACCCGTGGCATGCCCACTGGGTCAAATCCCGATTTCGCGCGTGAGTTCGCTGCCGTCCTCGACTGGTGGCGCGAAGCCGGCGTGGATTGCGACTTCGTCGACGAGCCGAAGAGCTGGATCGACGCGTCCGGCGCTGCCGAATCGTCGGCCAACCAGGCACCGACGGATCGCGGATCCATGGCCCCGGCGAACGACCAGGCCCCCCCAAGCTCTCGCGAAGCGGTGAGCGCCCCCCGCCAGATTGCGTCGACCTCGGCGCTTGCCCCAAGTGCTCACACCATTCCTCCGGAAAGCCTGCCCACCGATCTGGCGGCCTTTCAGCAGTGGTGGATGCAAGAGCCCGCGCTCGACGAAGGCCGGACCGGGCAGCGGATCCCGCCGCGCGGTCCCCACGGCGCCGAGCTGATGGTGCTGGTGCCCGAACCCGAAGTCGGCGACCGCGAGCGGTTGTTGTCAGGTCCGCAAGGGCGTCTGCTCGAAGGCTTCCTTCAGGCAGCGAAGTTCAATGCGGATTCGGTCTATCATGCCAGCTTCCTGCCTCGGCACAGCCCCGGCACGGACTGGCACGGCGCGGAACCCGCGGTATTGGCGCCTGCCGTGCTCAGGCACATCGCATTGGCAGAGCCCAGGCGCTTGCTCGTCTTGGGTTTCAACGTCCTGCCGCTGCTTGGCAACGAGCCACCGCAAGGCCCTGCAAGTTTAGCAATTCTTAAGCATGAAGGCGTGACGATACCGATGCTCGCTGCAAGAGCTCTTGCCGGGATGGACCAGCGTCCCTTCTGGAAAGCGGCTCTTTGGAAAGCATGGCTCGAATGGAACCGAGCCTGATCGGAAATCGCTGGGGATGAACCGGGGAACTCGAACGTTGCAATCTGCTATCAAGACAGTTCTGCTTGCCGCCTGTTGCGCCGCCCTCGCCGCGCCAGTGCCGGCCTTGGCCAACAGCGCTGCGGTCGATTACTTCCGCAATCGCGCGGACCGTTCAGCGGTGCCTTCGCTGCTCAGCCACGATGACCGTGAGTATTACAAGCAGGTCTTCGCCGCGATCGAAAGCAAGGACTGGGCGAAAGTCCAGCAGATGTTCGCCGAGCGGCCCGACGGCCCGCTGCACCAGCAGGCCCGCGCCGAATACTATCTCGCCGCCGGCTCGCCGAGGATCGAGCTGCCCGAACTGCAGAACTGGCTCGCGCAAGGCACCAGCCTTCCCGGGGCAGACCAGATCGGTCGGCTCGCGCTGAAGCGTGGCGCGGAAACGCTGCCCCCCCTCCCCGCCGAGCAGCCGTTCGTGCGGCTTCCCACGTTTGCCAAGCGCATCAAACCTGCCGCGATCAACGACGGGACGATGCCCGCCGCCATTTCCGACGGGATCCTCGATCGCATCAAGAACGACGATCCGCTCGGCGCGCGCATTTTGCTCGACGGGATCGAGACATCGCTCAGCCCTTCGGCGCTGGCCGAATGGCGCCAGCGGATCGCCTGGAGCTTCTACATCGAGAATCAGGATGCCCCGGCTTACGAACTGGCGCAGCGCGCCGCGCAAGGCACGGGCGACTGGGTCGGCGAAGCCTGGTGGACCGCGGGGCTCGCGGCCTGGCGCCTGGGCGACTGCGACGGCGCCGCCGACGCATTCCGCAACGCCGCCGCGCGCTCGACCAACGACGAGCTGACGTCCGCATCCTACTACTGGCAGAGCCGCGCGCTGGTCCGCTGTCGCAAGCCCGAAGCGGCTGCCGACGTGCTGCGGATGGCGGCGAAGCGCGACGAGACGCTTTATGGCATGCTCGCCTTCGAGAGCCTGGGCCTCAAGGTGCCCGAGCAACACGCCGGAGCCGACTTCGCGCAAGCCGACTGGCAGCAGTTGCGCGGTATCGACAACGTGCGCACCGCGGTCGCGCTCAACGAGATCGGCCAGGCATCGCTCGCGGACGAAGTCTTGCGGCATCAGGCTCGCATCGGCAGCCCCTCGCAGTACGAGCCGCTCAGCCGGCTGGCGCGCGACATGGGCCTGCCCTCCACCCAGCTGTGGATGGCGTACAACGCGCCCAATGGCGGCAAGCCCGAACCGGCGACTCGCTTCCCCACCCCGAAGTGGACGCCGGTGGGCGGCTGGACGGTCGATCCGGCGCTGGTCTACGCGCACGCGCTGCAGGAATCGGTGTTCCGCACCAGCGTCGTCAGTCCGGCCGGCGCGCGCGGGCTGATGCAGATCATGCCAGCCGCCGCGAAGGACCATTCGGGCACGCTCGGCTACACCGGCAACGAAAGCGATCTCAATCGCCCCGAAGTCAATCTCGCGTTCGGCCAGCGGCACATGCAAGTGCTCCAGACCTCCTCGGGCACGCAAGGACTGCTGCCCAAGGTGATGGCGGCCTACAACGCCGGGCTTTCGCCGGTGATGCGCTGGAACAGCGAAGTGCACGACGGCGGCGATCCGCTGCTGTGGATGGAGTCGATCCCCTATTGGGAAACGCGCGGCTACGTGAACATCGTCATGCGTAATTACTGGATGTACGAGCGGCAGGCGGGCGGCGATTCCGAAAGCCGCATCGCGCTCGCACAAGGTATGTGGCCGACTTTCCCGGGGCTCACCGGCTCGCGGGCCGTGCGCATGGCGGCCAACGGGACCATCGCGAATGCCCGTTGACGAGAGCCGCGAGTTCAAGCCGGTCGCGATTGCGCTGCTGACGATTTCGGACACGCGCACTGCCGAAAACGACACTTCGGGCGATATCCTCGCCGAGCGAATCAAGGCCGCGGGGCACCGCCTCGCCGCACGCGCGATCGAGCGCGACGATGCGGCGCGAGTCGCCAGCCGCTTCAACAACTGGATCGACGACCAGGAGATCGACGTTGTGGTCAGCACCGGCGGCACCGGTCTTACCGGCCGCGACGTCACGCCGGAAGCGCTCGACCGCGTGAAGGAAAAGGACATTCCCGGCTTCGGCGAGCTGTTCCGCTGGCTGAGCTACAAGACCATCGGCACCTCGACCGTCCAGTCGCGCGCGCACGCCGTGGTCAGCCGGGGAACCTACATCTTCGCCCTGCCCGGCTCGAACGGCGCGGTGAAGGACGGCTGGGACGGTATCCTCGCCGAACAGCTCGACAGCCGCAACCGGCCCTGCAACTTCGTCGAACTGCTGCCCCGCCTGCGCGAGAGCTGAGCGACGACCGGCCGGAGGCTGAAAACAGGCACCGGCTGGTCAAAGAGCGAGTTGTTAGCGCCGTCGCTCCGGATAGCTTCCTCCTTAAAATAATAAGGAGAGGCAGGTCATGGCGACCAGCGCTGCAGCAATCCCCGAGCACGTCCCTGCCGATCGCGTCGTCGATTTCGACGTGTTCGCGCCGCCCGGCGCCGAAGTCGACTATTTCGCCGCGTGGGACAGCTTGCGCGGCGGACCCGCCGTCGTCTGGACCACGGCCAACGGCGGGCACTGGATTGCCGCCGATGGGGCCACCACCCGCGCGCTCTGGGGAGATAGCGAGCGCCTTTCGAGCGAGCCGCTGGCCGTCGTGCCAGGCCTCGCCGAAGTGATGCGCTTCATCCCGCTCCAGCAGGACCCTCCCGAGCACAAGCCGTTTCGCACCGCGGTGATGAAGGGCTTTGCCAATCACCATGTCGCCGCGATGGAACCGCTGGTGCGCGAGGTCGCGCGCGAACTGATCGCCGAGCTCAAGCCGGCGGGCAGCTGCGAATTCATGACGCGTTTCGCCGAGGTTCTGCCGATTCACATCTTCCTCACACTGATCGGCGTACCCACGCAGGACCGCCCGAAGCTGCGACCGCTCGGCCAGCAGCTGACGCGCCCCGACGGCTCGATGACCGTCGAGCAGTTGCGCGATGCGGCCGACGAGTATCTCGCGCCCTACGTGCGAGAACGGCTCGCCGATCCGGGCGAGGACTTGTTCAGCCGCATTCTCGCCGTGCCGATCGAAGGGCGCGCCTGGACGATGGACGAAGCGATGCGGATGTGCCGAAATCTCCTGTTCGGCGGGCTCGACACGGTGGTTTCCATGTTCGGCCAGTTCGCGCTGCACCTCGCGCGCCATCCCGAGGACCAGGCAAGGCTGCGCGCCGAACCCGATCTTATCCCGGCGGCGACCGACGAACTCATGCGCCGTTATCCGATGGTCTCGGTAACGCGGGGCTGCACCGAGGACATCGCGATCGATGGCGTGACCATGCGTGAAGGCGACCTCGTCTATCTCAACGCCTCGATGCACAACCTCGACGAAAGCTGCTTCGAGCGCGCGCGCCAGGTCGATTTCGACCGCAAGCTGCCGCCGATCCGGCATACGACGTTGGGCAGTGGCGCGCATCGCTGCGTCGGCGCGGGGCTGGCGCGAATGGAAGGCATCGTGTTCCTCGAGGAATGGCTTGCCGCCATCCCCACCTTCCGGATCGCGCCAGGGAGTCGCCCGCGTTACCGCGCCGGCAACGTCGGTGCGCTCACGGAATTGATGCTCGACTGGCGCTGAATTCGGACTCGCGCTCGCGCAATGTTCGTATTATGTTCTGCGCATGGAGCAGAGCAAGGGCCGTGGGGCTCAATCGGGTGAGGCATCACGCCGCTTCGGTCTCGACCAACGCGAAGCCGATGGCGACTGGTTGGATGTGCAGGACTCTGTCGATGGCCCTGTGGACAAGCTGCGGACAACTGTGACCGAGGAACATCCTCGGTCGATCCTCAGCTTCAACGCGTCGCCGGATATCCCGTTCGACCGTTCGGTCAATGCCTATCGCGGCTGCGAGCACGGCTGCATCTACTGCTTCGCGCGCCCGACGCATGCTTATCACGACTTGTCGCCCGGGCTCGATTTCGAGACGAAGCTCTTCGCCAAGCCTGCTGCCGCGCGGCTGCTGCGCGAGACGCTGGCCAAGCGCGGCTATCGCCCTGCCCCGATCGCGATGGGCACCAACACCGACCCCTACCAGCCGATCGAGGCGGAATACCGGATCATGCGCGAGGTGCTCGAATTGTGCCTCGAGACGCGCCATCCGGTGACGATCACCACCAAGTCCGACCGCATCCTGCGTGATCTCGACGTGCTGACCGCAATGGCGCGGCTGCATCTCGTCTCGGTCGGGATTTCGGTTACGAGCATGGAGCCGCGCCTGTCACGGCTGCTCGAACCGCGCGCCGCCGCGCCCGGCAAGCGGATCGCCGCGCTCGGCGCGCTGGTCGAAGCCGGAGTGCCCTGCCACGTCTCGGTCGCGCCGGTGATCCCCTCGATCACTGACCAATACATCGAGGCCATCCTCGAAGCGGCGGCCGCTCACGGCGTGCGCGCCGCAACCTGGATCATCGTGCGGCTGCCGCACGAAGTGGCACCGCTGTTTCGCGAATGGCTCGAAACCCATTTCCCGGACCGCGCCGGCAAAGTGATGGCGACGATCCGCTCGATCCGCGGCGGACGCGACAACGATCCGCGCTTCGTCAACCGGATGCGCCCCGAAGGCGTCTGGGCGGATCTGTTCCGCAGTCGCTTCCGCCTGGCGATGAAGCGCCAAGGCATGACCGGGCCGAATGCGCGGCTCGATTGCGCGCAGTTCCGCAAACCCGGCCCCGGCGGGCAACTCACGCTGCTCTAGCCGGGCTTTTGCGATGACCTCGACAAGGGCCTGGCACTTGCCGGGGAAATGCTCGCCAATGCGCCGATGGGCCTGCGCCTCACCAAAGAGGCGATGAACGTTCCCATCCCAAAATTCATATTAAGCACGATTTTTCTGAAACCGGTTCGGGCCGAGCGCGTTACCCCCCTCACAACAAAGTGGTCCATAAAGGAGCCCGTCATGGTTGAAGAACGCATCACTACTGTCGAAGGGGAAGGCACTCCGTCGGCGCATACCACCGTCATCCGCGACGGGGAGCCCACCAAGAGCGGCGGTGGCGCCGGCATCATCATGGCGCTCGTGCTTCTGGTCGCGGTCGTGGGGGGGATCTACCTGTTCAGCCAGTCCAACTCGAGCGAGGTCGCCAAGGACAACGCGATCGCCAGCGCCGCCAACGAAGTCGGCGATGCGGCCAGTTCGGTCGGCGAAGCTGTCGATTCGGCGGCCGACAAGGTGACCAACAAGTAAGCGAATCACGCGTTTTGCGCAGATTGGAGGCCTCGTTCCGTTGGGGGAGCGGGGCCTTCGTCCGATTTCGAACCTAGCAGATTGCCTCGAGGCGGCCCGCCGAGCCCGTTCAGGCCACCAGCCGCAAGTGATCGCCGCTGCGCCGCGCCGTCAGCGCCACATTGGCCAGCCCCTCGACTTGCGCCAGTTGCTCGGCGAAATCCCCGTCGAGCGCGAAGCTGCGACCGAGACGGACGTTCTGCACTTGCCCATCCTCGAGATGCAGGCGGGCGATCACTTCGCCGCAGTTCTTTTCGCCCGGACGCAATAGCAGCGCCAGTTCGCGCAGCGCTTCGACGCGATGCACGTCGAGCTTGAGCAGCATTCGTGCATCGGTGCGCACTTCGGCGAGCGGACGCGCACCGCGCACGGTGACGCGTGGGGGCTCGTCGGGGCTCGGGCTGTCGAGTTCGACCGTCAGCAGCACGCAAGTGCCCTCCTTCGCCCAGCGCACGAAGCTCTCGACCATGCTTTCCTCGAAGCATGAGGCGGAGAACTGGCCCGACTGGTCGGAAAAGTCGGCCAGGACATAGTCCTTGCCGCGCTTGGTCTTGCGCCGCTGCACGTTCTCGACCAGCGCGGCCATGACCGCGCCCGAGCGCCCGTCGCCGCCGCCGGTCATCAAGCTCGCGTAAGTCCGCGCGCCGTTGGCCGAAGCGATCGCGCGCCATTGTTCGACCGGATGCGCGGCGAAATAGAAGCCGAACACCTCGCGCTCCTTTTCCATCTGCTCGACGCGGTCCCACGGCGCGCAATCGATCAGCCGCAGCGACTGTTCCTCGTGGTCGTCGCCACCGAACAACCCATGCTGATTGCTGGTGCGTTCGCGCGCGGAGCGGTCCGCTTCGGCAAGCAGCGTATCGGCATTGGCAAGCACGCGGGCTCGATTGGGTTCGAGACCGTCAAAGGCGCCGGCGGCGGCCAGGCTTTCCAGCTGGCGGCGGTTCATCGATCCGGCGGGCGCGCGGCGGAACACGTCGTCGAGATCGGCGAAGCGGCCGTTCGCCTGCCGCTCGGCGACCACCGCCTCCATCGCCTTTTCGCCGACGTTGCGAATGCCCGCGAGCGCATAGCGCACCGCGTGGCCTTCCTCGGTGACGTCGACCATGAACTCGGCTTCCGAGGCGTTGATGTCGGGCGGCGCGAGTTCGAAGCCGTTGCGGCGCATGTCGTCGACGAAGATCGCCAGCTTTTCCGACTGGTGCATGTCGAAGCACATCGAGGCCGCGTAGAATTCATGCGGGTAATGGGCCTTGAGCCAGGCGGTATGATACGCGAGCAGCGCGTAGGCGGCGGCGTGCGACTTGTTGAAGCCGTAGCCCGCGAACTTGTCGATCAAGTCGAACAGCTCGTTGGCCTTGGGCGCGTCGATGCCGGAGACTTCCTTGCAGCCGGCGACAAAACGCTGGCGCTGGATGTCCATTTCGGCCTGGATCTTCTTGCCCATCGCGCGGCGCAGCAAGTCGGCATCGCCCAGCGAATAGCCCGCCAGGATCTGCGCGGCCTGCATGACCTGTTCCTGGTAAACGAAGATGCCATACGTCTCGGCGAGGATCAGCGAGAGCTTCTCGTGCGGATACTCGATTTCGGCGAGGCCGTTCTTGCGCTGGCCGAACAGTGGAATGTTGTCCATCGGACCCGGCCGGTAGAGCGAGACGAGCGCGATGATGTCACCGAAATTGGTCGGCTTCACCGCCGCCAGCGTCCGCCGCATGCCTTCCGATTCGAGCTGGAACACGCCGACGGTGTCGCCACGCTTGAGCAGTTCGTAGACCTGTGGATCGTCCCAGGGCAGCGTGGACAGATCGACAGTGATGCCGCGCCGTTCGAGCAGATCGGTCGCCTTGCGTAGCACCGACAGCGTTTTGAGGCCGAGAAAGTCGAACTTCACCAGACCCGAATCCTCGACATATTTCATGTCGAACTGGGTGACGGGCATGTCCGACCGCGGATCACGGTAGAGCGGGACGAGCTGCGAGAGCGGTCGGTCACCAATAACCACACCCGCCGCGTGGGTAGAGGAGTTGCGCGGCAGGCCTTCCAGTTGCTTGGCGAGATCGACGAGGCGCTTCACCTCGTTGTCGTTCTCGTACTCGCGACGGAAATCGGCGGCGCCGTTGAGCGCACGTTCGAGCGTCCACGGGTCGGTCGGGTGGTTGGGCACCATCTTGGTCAGCCCATCGACTCGTCCGTAGCTCATCTGCAGGATGCGGCCGCAATCGCGCAGCACTGCGCGCGCCTTCATCTTGCCGAACGTGATGATCTGCGCGACGTGATCGTGGCCGTACTTGGCCTGGACATAGCGGATCACTTCACCGCGCCGGGTTTCGCAAAAGTCGATGTCGAAGTCCGGCATCGAGACGCGCTCGGGATTGAGGAAGCGTTCGAACAGCAGGCCCAGCTTGAGCGGATCGAGATCGGTGATGGTCAGCGCCCAGGCGACCACCGAGCCCGCGCCCGAACCGCGCCCCGGCCCCACCGGAATGCCGTTGTCCTTGGCCCACTTGATGAAGTCGGCCACGATCAGGAAGTAGCCCGGAAACCCCATCCCGATGATGATCTTGACTTCGAAATCGAGGCGCTTGGCGTATTCCAGAAACACGTCCTCGACGCCTTGCGGCGCGAGCCGCTCAGCGAAGGCGGACGCGCGCTCGTCTTCGGGCAAGACCATCACGGCGTCGAGATCCTCGACGGTGGTCTCCGGCCAATAGGGAGCAAGGCGGCGCGCCAGGCCCATCCGCGCGTCGGCGGCCAGCATCTTCGCCTCGCCCTCGCGGTCGCCCGCCAGGCTGGGCAGCAGCGGCTTGCGCTTGGGCGGCGCAAAGGCGCAGCGCTGCGCGACGACCAGCGTGTTGGCGATCGCCTCGGGCAGATCGGCGAACAGCTCCTTCATCATCGGGTGCGACTTCACCCAGCGCTCGCGCTCCGAGCGCGGCCGATCCGCGGCATCGATGTGGGTCGAATTGGCGATGCACAGCATCGCGTCGTGCGCTTTGTGGAACCCCGGCTCGGCGAACTGCGCGGGGTTGGTCGCGACCAGCGGAAGGCCGCGCGCGTACGCCAGATCGATCAGCGCGTCTTCGCTGGCGTCCTCCACCGGATCGCCGGTGCGCGAAATCTCGATGTAGAGCCGATCGCCGAAACAACGCTGCAGCCAGGTCGCTTCCGCCTCGGCGGCCTCGGTCTCGCCCGCGGCAAAGTGCCGCGCCAACGCGCCTTCCGCTCCCCCGGTGAGGCAGATCAGCCCGTCCGCGTGGCCTTCGAAGGCATCACGCGTGACATGCGGATCGAACTCGACCGGGCGCGCGAGATGCGCGAGGCTGACGAGGTGGCACAAGTTGTTCCAGCCGGTCTCGTCCTGCGCATAGAGACCGAGCCAGTCGATCAGCGGTTCGCCGAGCCCCGACTTCTCGTCGCGCGCGACCGCCAGGAAGGTGCCGATGATCGGCTGGATGCCGCTTCCGCGCGCCGCGCCGGCATAAGCGCTCGACGCATAGAGGCCGTTGCGATCGCACAGTGCGGCCGCGGGAAAGCCGCGCTCCTTGGCCACTTTGGCGATCGCTTTGGGATCGATCGCGCCGTCGAGCATCGTGTAGCAGGAGAAGATCCGAAGGGGCACGAAAGGGACGAAAGCCATCGCCCATAGTTACTCCCGTGGCGGCCTTCCGATCAAGCGCAGCGGCCCCGCAAGTTGGGGACAGGGACTCGCCAAGCTTGCAACTTGCCAGAGAATTGGGTCTATCTTCGGCGGCAGGAGCTAGGAGGGTTGATCATGGAAAATCCAGCGACGAGCGGGCACAAGTCGCTCGTGGACAGAGCCAAGGCCATCATTCTGAAGCCTAAGGAGGAATGGCCGGTCATCGCCGCAGAGCCGATGAGCCAGGGCCATATCTTCAAGAGTTGGGTGCTGCCGCTCGCCGCGATCGGACCGGTCGCCAGCTTCATCGGCGGCCAGGTTTTCGGCTATGGCGGCTTCGGTTTCAGCTTCCGCCCCTCACTGATGAGCGCGATCACCAGCGCGGTGCTGAGCTACGTGCTGACAGTGATCGGCGTCTTCGTTCTGGCGCTGATCGCCGATTGGCTCGCGCCCAAGTTCGACGGGCAGAGCAATCGCCTGAACGCGCTCAAACTCGTTGCCTTCGGGGCGACGGCGAGCTTTCTGGCGGGCATTTTCAGTCTCGTCCCCGCGCTCGGCGTGTTCGGGCTGCTGGGGCTCTACAGCATCTACCTGTTCTACACCGGCGCGCCGCTGCTGATGAAAGTCCCCGAAGCCAAGGCTGGCGGTTACGTCGCGGTCACGATCATCTGCGCGATCGTGCTGTCGCTGATCATCGCGCCCATCGTCGGGCTGATCACGATGGCGAGCTTCGGCGGACCGGCGGCCATGATCTCGTCCAGCAGCGACGACGGCGAAGTCAGCGGGACCGTCGCGATTCCCGGCATGGGCTCGATCGACGTCGGCGAGGTCGAGAAGATGAGCCAGCGCATGGAAGACGCGGCCTCTGGCAAGCCCAAGCCGGTGGCGGTCGACAGCCTCAAGGGCCTGCTCCCCGCCAAACTCGGCGCCTACGAACGCACGGCCGTCGAAACGATGGGCGCTGGCTCGATGGGCACTTCGGTCGAAGGCACCTACACTGCCGAGGAACGCAGCTTCGATCTCAAGATCACCGACATGCACGGGATCGGCGCGCTCGCCGGGCTGGGCTCCGCGCTCGGTGTCGAGCAGTCGCGCGAGGATGCCGACGGCTACGAGCGGACCGGAACCGTCGACGGCGCCATGCAGACCGAGCAATGGAGCAACACGACTTCGCGCGGCAAGTTCGGCCGCATCGTCGCCGATCGATTTCTGGTCGAAGCGAATGGCTATGCGCAGAACATCGACGAGCTGAAAGCCGCCGTCGCTTCGGTCGACCCCGACGAACTCGAGGATCTGGTCAGCTAGAATCGCTTGCGCCTCCACCGAGCCATCAGCCCTGCCCCGTCATGCTGAACTCGTTTCAGCATCCATCTCTCGATCAGCAAGACTTGCCCGGGAGGCAGTATGGATGCTGAAACGAGTTCAGCATGACGAGGGTTAGAGGCGGCACAATGCCATGGCTCTCCAACTGCCAGCCAGACCCTACAGCAGCTTTTCGATGTCCTGTTCGAGCGAGGCCGGCTTGTCGGTCGGTGCATAGCGTCGCACGACCCGGCCTTCGCGATCGACGAGGAACTTGGTGAAGTTCCACTTGACCGCCTTGCTTCCCAGCAGCCCGGGGGCTTCGGACTTGAGCCAGCGATAGAGCGGATCGGCGCCCGCCCCGTTGACCTCGATCTTGGCCAGCAAGGGAAAGGTCACGCCGAAGTTCGCGTCGCAAAAGCTCGCGATCTCTTCGGCGGTCCCGGGCTCCTGATGCCCGAACTGGTTGCACGGAAATGCCAGGATCTCGAAGCCGCGATCCCGATACTTGCGCCACAGCGCCTCGAGCCCCTCGTACTGCGGCGTGAAGCCGCACTTGCTCGCGGTGTTGACGATCAGCAGAACCTTGCCCGCCTTTTCCGACAAGTCGAGCGGCGTCCCGTCCGGGCGCGCGACGGTGTAATCGCCGATCGTCGTCATAGTGACGCGCGAACGTGAGCGCGGGCGTGGGCGCGATGGATCTGCGCTGTCTCCCTCACCGACCCGGAAAGCCGGAGCGGCGCGCGAGGGCGCGGATCGCGCCGATCTCGAAGCGGGCATCACCGCTCTTCTGGATGGCGTAGTTCTGCTGCTCGTCCTCGGGCAGATCCATCACGAAGCGCACCAGCTCCGCAACGGTGCCTCGGCGGACGCTTTGAAAGCGCCGCAGCATGCCGCTGTCTTCGGCCTTTTGCAGGTCTGCAGCATCGTCCCAGTCGAACTCGATGTCGCCGGGCTCGCCCTGGTATGTGGTCGGGTTGCTGCTCATGATCCGGCTCCTTTAATGGTCACTTGTGCAAGGAACACGCGACCCCGGGTGCCGGTTCCTAGTCGAGTACGCCCTCATGCAGCCGCACCACCCGGTCCATCAAGCCACCCAGCCGTTCGTTGTGGGTGGCGACCAGCGCAGCGCTGCCCTCCCCGCGCACTAGTTCGAGGAATTGGGCAAAGACTTTGTTGGCGGTGGCTTCGTCGAGATTGCCGGTGGGCTCGTCCGCCAGCACCAGCCGCGGGCGATTGGCCAGCGCGCGGGCGACCGCGACGCGCTGCTGCTCGCCGCCCGAGAGTTGGCTGGGGCGATGGTCAAGCCGCTGCGCGAGGCCCAATGCGCTGAGCAGCTCGCGCGCGCGCTCGTCCGCTTCGCCGCGCGGCTTGCCCGTCACCAATTGCGGCAGAACGACGTTCTCGATCGCGTTGAAATCGGGCAGCAGGTGGTGGAACTGGTAGACGAAGCCGATGTGATCGCGCCGCATCGCCGCCCGCTGGTCCTTGCCCAGCTTCGAGGCATCGGTGCCCGCGATCTCGATCCTTCCGCCGAAACCGCCCTCGAGCAGTCCGAGCGCCTGCAGCATCGTCGACTTGCCCGAACCGGAGGGCCCGAGCAGCGCGACGATCTCGCCGGGCTCGATGACGAGATCGACACCGCGCAACACGTCGATGGTGACGCCGCCCTGCTCGAAACTGCGCGTGAGGCCGGCAATGCGGACGACGGGATTACTCATAGCGGAGAACCTGCACAGGATCGGTGCTCGCCGCCTTCATTGCGGGATAGAGCGTCGCAACGAAGCTGAAGACCAGTGCCATGACGCAGATCACCACGATCTCGACCGGGTCGGGGCGGCTGGGCAGTTCGGTGAGGAAACGGATCGAAGGGTCCCACAAGTTCTGCCCGGTGAGGATTTCCACCCCGTGCACGATCGGCTGGCGGAAATAGAGAAACACGAAGCCCAGCGCCACGCCCGCCACAGTGCCGAGTGCGCCGATCAGGAAGCCGGTCGTCACGAAGATCTTCAGCAGCGAGCGTCGCGTCGCGCCCATCGTGCGCAGGATTGCGATGTCCCGCGTTTTCGCACGCACCAGCATGATCAGCGAAGACAGGATATTGAACACCGCGACCAGGACGATGATCGAGAGCACCACGAACATCGCCACGCGCTCCACCGCGAGCGCCTCGAACAGCGAAGCGTTGATCTTCTTCCAGTCGCTCACCACCGCACGGCCAGCCAGCTTCTGTTCGAGCGGGGCGAGGATCGTGTCGACCCGATCGGGATCGTCGGTCGTCACTTCGATCATGCTGATGGTGTCGCCGGTCAGCAGCAAAGTCTGTGCGTCCTGCACCGGCATTATGACGTAGGCCTGATCGTAATCGTAGACGCCGATCTCGAAGATCGCCGAGATCGTATAGGCGATTTGTCGTGGCACGGTGCCGAACGGGGTGGCTCGACCCGCCGGGTTGATCACCGTGATCGTGTCGCCCACGCGCGCGCCGAGGTTTTGCGCCAGCTGCGAGCCGATCGCCACGTTGTCGCGTCCCGGACCGAGCGCGCCGATGTCGCCGGAAAGGACTTTGGGGCGCAGTTCGTCGATGTCTTGCCTGGTGTTGCCGCGGACCAGGATCGCCTCGACGCGGCCATTGAAGCTCGCCAGGAGCGGCTGCTCGATCAGCGGCGAGGCGTGCGTGACGCCGGGCGTCTCGCGCACGTCCTGCAGCACCGATTTCCAGTCGTCGAGCCGGCCACCATAGGCCTGGATGATGGCATGGCCGTTGAGCCCGGTGATCTTGTCGAACAGTTCGGCGCGGAACCCGTTCATCACGCTCATCACGATGACAAGCGCGGCAACGCCGAGCATCACCGCGAACAGGCTGATGCCCGCGACGAGCGCGATGAACGCCTCGCCCCTGCCGGGAAGCATGTAGCGCTTGGCGATGGTCCATTCGAAGGGAGAGAGAAGCAAGCGGGGGGCCCGTCGTTAATGCCGGTTCGGCGTCGTTGAGCCTCGCGATTAGGGCCCCGGCGCGAGGCTGGCAAGCGGTCGCACGCGGGCATCGCGTACCGCGCCGGGGCGTCTCGGGAATGCGACTGCCATCAATCCGTAACAACTGGCCCTTGCTTTCGCGGGTGCCAGGCGGCACATGCGCGTCGTGAGAAGCGCTCCCGGGCCGGACGAGTCTATGAATTTCACCAATCCTTTCTGTGACCTCGACGGCGACAAGCTGCGCGAGGAATGCGGCATTTTCGGCGTGATCGGCGCCGAACACGCCGTTGCGGTGACCGCGCTGGGGCTGCACGCCCTGCAACACCGGGGCCAGGAAGCCTGCGGGATCGTCACGTACGACGGCAAGGAATTCTATGCCCAGCGCGGCATCGGCCATGTCGCTTCGGTGTTCGAAGGCGGCGATCTCCACCATGTCCAGCCCGGTTCGATGGCGTCTGGCCACGTGCGCTATTCGACGACCGGCGGCGCGGGACTGCGCAACGTGCAGCCGCTATTCGCCGACCTCGCCTCGGGCGGGTTCTCGATCGCACACAACGGCAACATCTCGAACGCCGCCAGCCTCAAGCGCGAACTCGTGCAGCGCGGCGCGATCTTCCAGTCGACGTCCGACACCGAAGTCATCATCCACCTCGTCGCCACGAGCCGGTACCCGACCCTGCTCGACCGCTTCGTCGATGCCTTGCGGATGGTCGAGGGCGCCTATTCGCTGATTTGCATGACCCCGGACGGGATCATCGCCTGCCGCGATCCGCTGGGCATCCGCCCGCTGGTGATGGGCCGGCTGGGCGACGCCATCGTCTTTTCGAGCGAGAGCGTCGCGTTCGACGTGATCGGTGCCGAATTCATTCGCTCGATCGAGCCCGGCGAACTGGTCCAGGTCGACCAGCAAGGCACGATCTCGAGCCATCGCCCGTTCGGCAATCCCAAGCCGCGGCCGTGCATCTTCGAGCACGTCTACTTCAGCCGTCCCGATTCGGTGATGGACGGCCGCTCGGTCTACGCCGTGCGCAAGCAGATCGGGGTGGAGCTGGCCAAGGAATCGGTCGTCGCGGCCGATGCCGTGATCCCGGTTCCCGACAGCGGCATGCCCGCCGCGATCGGCTATGCCCAGCAATCGGGCATACCGTTCGAACTCGGCATCATCCGCTCGCACTATGTCGGGCGCACCTTCATCCAGCCGTCGGAAGGCGCGCGCCACGCCGACGTGAAGCGCAAGCACAATGCCAACCGGGCCATCGTCGAGGGAAAACGCATCGTCCTCATAGACGATTCGATCGTGCGCGGCACGACGTCGAAAAAGATCGTCGAGATGATGCGCGATGCCGGCGCCGCCGAAGTGCATTTCCGCGTCGCCAGCCCGCCGACCAGCAATTCCTGCTTCTATGGCGTCGACACGCCCGAACGCTCCAAGCTGCTCGCCGCGACGATGGACACGGCGGCCATGGCGGAGTTCATCAAGGCCGACAGTCTGGCCTTCGTCTCGATCGACGGTCTTTATCGGGCCGTCGGCGAGCAGAACCGCAACAACAAGAGCCCGCAATTCTGCGATGCCTGCTTCTCGGGTGAATACCCGACCAGCCTCACCGATCTTGCCGAGCGCGAGCGGCACGACCTGCTGACGCTGCCGATCAACAAGGTTGCCTGAATGACCGACCTTTCGGGACAGATCGCGCTGGTCACCGGCGCCAGCCGCGGCATCGGCGCCGCGACGGCGCGGGCGCTGGCCGGGGCCGGCGCGCATGTCGTGCTGACCGCGCGCGATACCGCATCGCTCGAGAAGGTCGAGGAGGCCATTTTCGAAGCGGGTGGATCGGCGACGATCGCTCCGGTAGATCTGACCGAGCCCGACGGCATCGCGCGGCTCGCCACCGCGGTCGGACAGCGCTGGGACAAGCTCGACATTCTCGTCATCAACGCTGCGTTCCTGCCCGAACTCACCTCGGTCGCGGATATCGACCAGGCATCGTTCAACAAGGCGCTGACCGTCAACGTGCTCGCGACGCAGGCGCTGATCGCCAATTTCGACCGGATGTTGCGGCAAAGCGCCGATGGCCGCGTGATCGGCGTGACCAGCAGCGTCGGCGCCAATCCGCGCGCCTTCTGGGGCGCCTATGGCTCGACCAAGGCCGCCTTCGACACGCTGCTGCAGTGCTACGCGCAGGAAACCGCCAAGCTCGCGAAGCTGCGAGTCGCGCTGGTCAATCCGGGTGCCACGCGCACCGCGATGCGGGCCCGCGCCTTTCCAGGAGAGGACGCCGCTTCGCTCAAGCCTCCCGAGGCCGTTGCGGAGCGCATTCTGGCATTGCTCGGCGAACCGTTCGAGACCGGGCATCGCGAGACGATTAACCAACCGACGTAAGCTCGCGTTAACTTTCGACTGACATCTTTCGGCAAGGCGCGCATTTTGAGGGCGGAGCGTGCCAGACGTTCGAACGATGAGCAGTGCGGTGATGACAGAAAACCAGAACAGCGACTCTTATTCCACGGCCGCCCAGGAAGACCGCAGCGCGCCGCGAACCCGCCTCTCGATCCCGGCGGGGCTCAGGCCTTCCGGCTCGAAGAGCTACCAGACGGTGGTGCGCGATCTTTCGCTGTCGGGCTTCTCGGCCACCGCGTTGAACAGGCTCAACAAGGGCACTCTCGTCTGGCTGACGCTGCCGGGCATGGAATCGCTGCAGGCCACGGTGGTCTGGTGGGACAACGGACTGGTCGGATGCGCCTTCGATCACTTGCTGAGCCCGATCATCCACGACAACCTGCTCTCGCGCTGGCGTGGCGACGGCACCTACCGCCGTTGAGGGGCCCCGCGCCGGCTTTGCCCGGCGCGACCGATCGGTCAGGCTTGCTTGACCAGCGTCACTTGCGCGACATCGATGCCGCCGCCCGCGAATCCGCCTTCGCAATACATCAGATAATAGCGCCATAGCTCGACGAAACGCCGGTCGAAGCCCGCGGGCAACCGGCCCTCTTCGACGGCGACATCGAAATTCGCGCGCCATTCCTTTAGCGTGCGGGCGTAGTCCTGACCGAAGCTGAGCTTGTCCTCCCAAGACAACCCCCGTTCGTGCGCCAGCGCCCGGAATTCCGGCTCGTTGAGCAGCATGCCGCCGGGGAAAACGTAGGACTGGATGAAATCCGGACTGCGCGCGTAGTTTTCGAACAGTTCGTCGCGAATGGCGATGTACTGCAACGCCGCGCGCCCGCCCGGCTTGAGGTTGCGCACCAGGCAGTCGAGAAACTCGCCCCAGTATTCGCGGCCGACCGCCTCGACCATTTCGACGCTGGCGATCGCGTCGTAGCGCCCTGCGACATCGCGATAGTCCTGGCGGCGAAAGTCGACGCTGCCCGAGGCCACCGACCAGCGCTTGCGGGCGTAAGCGAGCTGTTCGTCGGACAAGCTGATCGCATCGACATGCGCACCGTGCGCTTCGGCCATGAAAGCCGCGAGCGTGCCCCAGCCGCAGCCGATTTCCAGCGCCTTGTCGCCCGGCTGCAGATCGAGCCGCTTCAGGATCGCGCTGACCTTGGCCGACTGGGCAAGATCGAGCGTCTCGAAAAACTGCGAGGCGGCACTGGGACCGGGCGCGACGGGCGCATAGATTGCGCTCGAATAGATCATCGTCTCGCCCAGCCACTGCTGGTAGAAATCGTTGCCGAGATCGTAGTGCGCATGGATGTTGCGCTGCGAGCCCTCGCGGGTGTTGCGATTCAAGCGGTGGGCGAGCTTCGCCAGCCAACGCCACGGTCCGGTCGCGCGCGCCGCGTTACCGAGCGGTTCCGCGCAATCCATGAACAGCGCGAACAGCGGCACCGGATCGGGGCTCGACCACTCGCCCGCTTCCCAGGCCTGATACCAGCCGACCGAACCGCCGGTGGCGAGCCGCACCAGCGCCCGGTAACTCTTGAGATGGACGACGGCGTCGAAGCCCGGCGCGCGCCCGCCGAGCAACCGCGTCGTGCCATCCGGCAAAGTCGCCTCGATCGATCCACGATCGAGGCCGCTATCGATGCGGTCGATCAGACGGTTGGCTCCGCCGGCCCAGAGCCGTCCGACCCACGAGGAGCCGAATCCAAGGCCACGACCGCCAGCAACCAGCTTGTCCCCACGTCCCGGAAGCTGCGCATTCATGATGTTACGTATGCGCGATTAACGAAGCTGTGGCAATCGGCCTGCCTAGTCCTTTGATGCGTGATACGCCTCCAGAGCGCGCTCGCGGGCCTCTTTATGCCCGATCCTTTTCGCCGGATAATCGCCGCGCTTGGCATCGTCCGGATCATGAATCTCGTCGTCGGGCAATTGCTTCAATTCGGGCACCCATTCGCGGATGTAATCGGCGGCATCGAATTTGTCCGACTGAGTCAGCGGCGCCATGATTCGCGGAAACATGTTGGAATCGACGCCGCTGCCCGAGACCCATTGCCAGTTCACCCCGTTGTTGGCGTAATCGGCATCGACCAGCGTATCCCAGAACCAGCGTTCGCCATATCGCCAGTCGATCAGCAAGTGCTTGATCAGAAAGCTCGCGGCGATCATCCGCACGCGGTTGTGCATCCAGCCCAGTGCCCAGAGCTGGCGCATGCCGGCATCGACGATCGGATAGCCGGTCATGCCCTTCTGCCAGGCCTCGAGGTCTTCGGCGGCGCCCTTGGTCTGCTTGGGATCGCGCCAGCGAAAGCCCGAGCCGAAGGTGTCGCGGTAACTGCTCTCGGGGTATTTCGGGAACTGGTAGATCACGTTCTGCGTGTAATCGCGCCACATCACTTCGCCGCGGAAGGTATCCGCGCCCTTGCCGCTGTGCCGCGAAAGCGCGTCCCACACCTGCGCCGGCGAAATCTCGCCTAAATGCAGATGGGGTGAGAGCCGCGAGGAGCCGTCGATCGACGGAAGATTGCGATCGTCCTCATAGTCGGACACCCGGTCCTTGAACCCCGCGAGCGTCTCGTGCGCCGCCGCTTCGCCGGGTGCCCAGAACCCGCGCATGCCGCCCGCCCAGTCCGGCTTGGTCGGCAGCAGGTCCCAGTCGTCCAGAGCGTCGCTATCGGGCCAGCTGTCGGGCAAGGACAGCGAAGGCTCTTCGAGCACGTCGCGTGCGGGCAATTCCTGCGCCAGAGCTTTCGCGAACGGCGTATAGATCTTGTAGGGATCGCCCGATCCGGTGGTGACGCTTCCGGGCGGCATCAGGTAATTGCCATCGTAGAGGCACAGCTCGATTTCGCTGCCGAGTTCGGACTCGGCCTCGCGCCACCAGGGTTCGTAGTGCCGGATCGCGTGAATGCGCGTCGCCCCCGTCGCCCGCGCGATCGCCATCAGTTCCTGGACCACATCGCCTTTGCGCAAAATCAGCCGCGAGCGGTGCCGGGCGAGGCTCGATCCCAGCGATTCGAGGCTGCCGTGCAAATACCAGCGAGAGGCACCGCCCAGCTTGCGATCCCCCGCGCGCTCGTCATCGAGCACGAACACCGGAACGACGGGTCCCGCGGCAGCGGCGGCATGCAGGGCGGGCTGGTCGGCGAGGCGCAGATCCCGGCGGAACCAGACGATCTGGACGTTTTCGGACGTATCGGACATCCATCGGGAACGCTGTCCCCCCTGCCCTGTTCCTTTCCCTTATGACCGTACCCGCCGAACAGGTAACGCTGCCCGAACGCGGCTATCGCATCGATCCGCGCCGCGCGCTGGTGGTGGCCTGCCTGTGCTGGGCCGGGTTCGCGGCGATGGTCTGGGCCGTCTCGACGGGCCACACCGACACTATCGACAAAGCGGGCCTGCTGTTCTGGCGCAATGCCGACCTCAAGCCGCTCGGCCCGAAATGGGTGCTCGAGGCAGTGCGCGACACGACCGCGCTCGGCGGCGTACTGCTGCGCAACCTGTTCGCGATCATGGCGGTGGTCGCGCTCTTGTTCATGAAGCTGCGCCGCGAGGCGACCTTGCTTGCGCTCACCGTGGCGGGGGGCTGGCTGGTCAATAGCGGCGCAAAGCTGCTGGTCGGTCGCCCGCGCCCCGAGATCGTGCCGCATCTGATGGACGCGGGCGGCAACAGCTTCCCGAGCGGACACAGCTTCAACGCGGCGGTGGTCTACATCGCGATCGCACTGGCCTTCGCCGCGATCAGCCCGCGCCAGTCGGTCCGGATCACGGTGGTCGCCACCGCGCTCGTGATCAGCGCGCTGATCGCCTGGAGCCGCGTGTGGCTGGGCGTCCACTGGCCGAGCGACGTTATCGCTGGTTGGCTCGGCGGGGCCGGCTGGGCGTTTCTCGCGAGCGCCCTGCTCTACAGCCCGGCGCGCGCCACCGTCGATGTCGCCGAAGCGCGCGCCGGCTAGGGGCAGCCGGGTCGCCGGAGCGGCACGCGCGTGCTTTCCGTAAAGTTGCCGCGCGTTGGGAGGACCGAGAAGCGCGCATCGCCGAAGGTGACGATCGCACTGCAAGCCTCCGGCTCGACGTTCGCGGTGGTCATCACCGACCAGCGCAGAAACTTCTCGACCTCCGGATCGCCGTGCATCGCTTGGCGCACGATCGGGTCCGCAAGATTGTTGGGCATGAGCGAGGCCTGACGCGCCAATTCGGAATGATCGGCGAAGACGTTGTACTGAGCGCGCCCGACCCGGCCTTTCTCCAGCCAGACCACATCGCGCTTCCAGAAAGCCAGCGGCGGCGGAGACGCGAAGGCCCGTTCGGGATTTGCGAATGGCGGCCCCGCCGCGGGCGCTTGGCGGGCCCATTGCGAGATCACGCCGTTGCCAGCGATGTAGATCACGACCACCAGGGCTGCCAGGATCGCGGGCCTTCCGTCATGCGGCCCGCTCCGCTTCGCCCGCCTTCGCGACAGCCAGATGCCGAGGCCCAGCGTCAGCCAGATCCACGGATCGATGATGAACAGCGCGTCGTTGTGATACCAACGCGCGTTCCACGGCGACATCAGCTGCACCGCGTAAGTGTTCTGCCAGTCGAGCAGCGGATGGGTGATCGCGCCGAGATAGCACAGCGCCAGCAGCCAGCCGAAATGCATGGACAAGCCACTGCGAAAACTGGTGCCGCGCGAGAGCTGCCAGCGATCGAGCAGCCACAACAGCCCGGCCAGGATCGGCGGCATCACCACGACTCCGCCCAGCAGGCCATGCGTGAAGCCGCGATGCGTGGCGAGCGGCAGCCACGGCACCCAACCGAGGAACACGTCGATGTCCGGCATGTTCGCGGCGAGCACCAGCGCGGCGAGGCCCTTCCTCGTCCGGCGCTTGAGCCCGGTTTCGGCCAGAACCCAGCCGGCGAGGCTGTGAGTCAGATTGTCCAAGTTCGGGTCGCCCCGGCCATTACTCCATCAGGCCGTGCGACGCGTCCTTTTCCTCGACGGTCCAGGTCTGGCCCTTGGCGAGCAGCTTGCCGAGATCGGCGACTTTGCCTTGGCTGGCCCTGGCCTTCTCCTCGGCGATGGCGCCTTCGAAAGTCGGGCGCGGATCGTCGTAAAGCACGCCGAGCGCCATGGGGAAGTCGGCAAAGGCGGGCGAGACGCGCAAGTCGACCAGCATATGCGCGAGGCCGCGGTTCTTGACGTTGTGCACGACCACGCCCGCTGCCTTCCAGTCGCCGTCGATTACGTCGACGATCTTGAGCGTCAGCGTCTCGACGCACAGCGCCAGACCCTTGGTGCCGCCGTCGAACAGCAGCGGCTCTCCGTCCTCGCACCACAGCTGTTCGGAATCGACGCCTTTGGCCTTGGCGAAGTCGTCGAAGCGGTCCTTGTTGTAGACGATGCAGTTCTGGAAAATCTCGATGAACGCCGCGCCCTTGTGCTTGTGCGCCGCGACGAGCACGTCGGGCAGCTTCTTCGAAACGTCGAAGCCCCGCGCCACGAACCGCGCGCCCGATCCCAGCGCGAAAGCGCAGGGGCTCGCGGGCCGGTCGACCGAACCGAGCGGGCTCGACGGGCTCGGCGTGCCGAGGCGGCTGGTCGGCGAGAACTGACCCTTGGTGAGGCCGTAGATCTCGTTGTTGAACAGCAGGATCTGACAATCGAGATTGCGGCGCAACACGTGCATCGTGTGATTGCCGCCGATCGACATGCCGTCGCCGTCGCCCGTCACCAGCCACACGTCGAGGTCCGGGTTGGCGAGCTTGATGCCCGTCGCGAACGCCGGCGCGCGGCCGTGAATGGTGTGGAAGCCGTAGCTTTCGACATAGTACGGAAAGCGGCTGGAACAGCCGATGCCCGAGACGAACACGGTGTTCTTGGGATCCGCGCCGATCTGCGGCAGCGTGCGCTGCACCGCCTTCAGGATCGCGTAGTCACCGCAGCCGGGGCACCAGCGGACCTCCTGGTCGGTTTCCCAGTCCTTGAGCGTCGTGGTGATGGGGGTCATGTCGTTCATGTCAGGCCTCGGGGCTCGGAAGCTGGGTGTCGTTGACGGGGACTTCGCCTTCGTCGTGGCCGGGAATGCCGTCGAAGAACGTGCCGATGGCATGTTCGAGTTCGGCAATGGCAAAAGGCTGGCCGCTGGTCTTGTTGAGCGGCACTGCGTCGACGAGGAACTGGTCGCGCAGCACCGTCTTGAATTGGCCGGTGTTCATCTCCGGCACGAGCACCTTGTCGAACCCGGTGAGCAGCTCGCCGAGGTTGGCGGGCAGCGGCCAGACGTGGCGGACGTGGATATGGCTGACGGCCATCCCCTTGCGCCGGGCGCGACGCACGGCCTGGTTGATCGGGCCGTACGTCGAGCCCCAGCCGACCACGGCCAGCTTGCCGGTCTCGTCGCCCAGCGAAACCTCCTGCGCAGGAACAGCCTTCGCCACGCGATCGACCTTGTCCTTGCGGGCATCGGTCTGCGTCTGGTGGACGTCGGGCGCATAGTCGATGTTGCCGGTGTCGATGCCCTTCTCGATGCCGCCGATCCGGTGCATCAGGCCCGCGGTGCCGGGCTTGATCCACGGGCGCACGCCGTTCTCGTCGCGCTTGTACGGCAGCGGCTTGCCGTCGGGACCGTTGGCTTCCTCGAGGAACTCGACCGGGAACGGCGCGTAGTTGGCGGGATCCGGGACTTTCCAGGGCTCGGCCGCATTGGCGATGTAGCCGTCGGTCAGCAGCATCACTGGCGTCATGAACTGAGTGGCGATCCGGCAGGCCTCGATCGCGCATTCGAAGGCATCGGACGGCGAGCGCGCCGCGACCACCGGCAGCGAAGCGTCGCCATTGCGGCCGTAGACCGCCTGATAGAGATCGGATTGCTCGGTCTTGGTGGGCAGACCCGTCGATGGCCCGCCGCGCTGCGAATTGACGATCACCAGCGGCAGCTCGGTCATCACCGCGAGACCCATCGCCTCACCCTTGAGCGCGATGCCTGGGCCGGAGGACGAAGTCACGCCCAGGCTTCCCGCATAGGACGCGCCGATCGCGGCACAGATCGCGGCGATCTCGTCCTCGGCCTGGAAGGTGGTGACACCGAATTCCTTCATCTTCACCAAGTGGTGCAGGATCGCCGAAGCGGGCGTGATCGGATAGCCGCCGAAGAACATCGGCAGGCCCGCCAGCTGCGCGCCGGCCACCAGCCCGAGCGACACCGCCTCGGCGCCGGTAATCGTGCGGTAGACCCCGGCTTCGGCAGCGACCGGATCGACGTGCAGCTTGCGCAGCGGCCCGGAAATCTCGGCGGTCTCGCCATAAGCATGGCCCGCGTTCAGCGCGGCGATGTTGGCGTCGGCGAGCACGGGGTTCTTGGCGAATTTGGTGCGCAGCCAATCGATCAGCGGGGCGCGATCACGATCGAACATCCAGAGCGCCAGACCCAGCGTCCACATGTTCTTGCAGCGCAGCGCCTCCTTGTTGCCGAGGCCGAACTCCTTCACCGATTCGAGCGTCAGCGCGCTGATGTCGAACGCCAGCACGTCCCACTTGGCGAGGCTGCCATCGTCGATCGGGCTGGTTTCGTACTTGGCCTTGTCGAGGTTGCGCTTGGTGAATTCGCCGGTGTCGGCGATGACCAGACCGCCGGGCTTGAGCGCCTGCACATTGGTTTTCAGCGCCGCCGGGTTCATCGCCACCAGAACGTCGGGTGCGTCGCCCGCGGTCGTGATCTCGCTCGAACCGAAATTGATCTGGAACGCCGAGACGCCGAACAGCGTGCCTTGCGGAGCGCGGATCTCGGCAGGAAAGTCCGGGAAGGTGGCAAGATCGTTGCCGGCAAGCGCGGTCGAAAGCGTGAACTGCCCGCCCGTGAGCTGCATCCCGTCACCCGAATCGCCCGCGAAGCGGACGACAACCGCCTCGGGCGAATCCGTGCCGTCGGTCTTTGCGGTATCTCTTTCGGCGATAATCGTAGCCATTGTCTTCCTTACCTTGCCCGGGGCGGTGCCCGCGAAGCGCATTCTGCTCCGAATACAAGCTATGTCGGCTTCCCCGATATTGGGTTCAACCCTTCGCGCAACCTAGAAAAACCTTCTGGGGTCAAAGCGAAGTTCGGTGAATGTGCCGGCAAGACGCTAGTCAAGCGCGGTCCCATGCGCCATGGTTTCCTCCATGAAGCGGACTTGGATCAGCTCGATCTCCACCCCAAATCGTTGCAAGCTCCACGCCGGTCAAGCATAGGGCCTGCCGATGATGGACATTTCGAAAATGCAGTACCGCCCTTGCGTGGGCATCATGCTGGTCAATGCGGCGGGCAAGGCCTTCGTCGGCAAGCGGATCGACAATCGCGAAGGCGATTGGTGGCAGATGCCGCAAGGCGGGGTCGACGATGGCGAAGACTTGCGCGAAGCGGTGCTGCGCGAACTGTGGGAAGAGACCGGCGTGAAGGACGACAACGTCCAGATCCTGGCGCAGACTCGCGAAGAAGTGTTCTACGACCTGCCCGAAGAGCTGATGGGCAAGCTGTGGGGCGGCAAATACCGCGGCCAGCGCCAGCACTGGTTCCTCGCGCGCTTCATCGGCACCGATGAGGACATCGACCTCAAGGCCCACAAGTCGCCCGAGTTCTGCGAATTTCGCTGGATCGATCCCGAGTTGCTGCCCGACCTGATCGTGCCGTTCAAGAAGCGGATCTACCGCACGGTGCTCGATGAATTCCGCCCGCTGATCTGAGGGGCGGCAGCGATATCCTTGCCCATCGCGAGGCAGCGCGAGCCGCAACCGGCGTCCGCTCCGACCAGCAAGCGATAGCCGCGCGCCTGATAGAATTCGCGCGCCGTGATCGTGCTCTCCAGCCGGACTTGCGCACTGCCGGCCTCGCGAGCGACGGCCTCCAGCGCGGCCATCAAAGCACTGCTGATTCCCGAGAATCGCGCGCGGGGCGAGACATAGTTGAGCATGATCATCGAGGCGTCGCGGATAGCGCCGACCCCGGCGACGCCGTGTCCGTCCACGGCCACGAAGATCTGGTTGCGCGCATCGGCGATCCAGCTGCTCACTTCCTCGGGGGTCTTGTTGGCGAGCCACTCCGAAAGGTGCGCCGGATCGCCCTGATGGTCCGCAGTGCAAAGCACCTCGATCGAGGTCCGCAGCAGGTGCGCTATGGCAGCCGCATCGCCCGCCTCTGCCCGCCGGAGCGAGGGCAACGCGATCGTCAATTCTCCTGAACGACCGGCTTGGGGGTCACGGCCTCGGCGCTCACCATGCGCTTGGCGGGGCCGCGTTGGATCGCCGCAGAAAGCTGCTGGGTTTCGTCGCAGCTTGTGCCGCACAGGCCCTTGAGCCGCGCCAGATTGCGGTTCGCTTTCTCGGTCGCGCCCTTTTCGGCGAGCGCCTCGCCCTCACCCGCGATCGCGGCGAGATTCCGCGGATCGCCCTGCAGCGCTTCGCGATAGTAGTGCAGAGCCTTGCCCTGCATGCCGTTCAGGCGATTGGCGGCGGCCAGCGCCAGCAGCACTTCGACATTCGCGGGCGCAAGAGTCAGCGCCGATTCGAGCGCGCCGATCGCCTCGTTGACGTTGCCCGCCGCGATCAACGCATGGCTTTGCGAAACGAGCGCCGCGGCGCGCGGATCGAGGTCCGGGCCGGAAGAGGAATGAAGAACGCTGGACGTGGAAACGGCAACTAAAGACAGCGCCAGAGCGAAGGGAGTGAAGCGCATTAACAGATCCTTGGCCGAGAGCTGGGTCCTGGTCATGATGGCGTCACGCTATCACAGCAAAGCGAAACGTGCGATGAAAAACCCATCCGTTCCGTCGCGATGGGGTGTCAGCCGGACCCCGTCTCCGTGGACGGTGCCGGCCCCGGTTTCGATGTTGGCGGTGCGGAACCGGGGATGGCGCGCGAGGAACGCGGCGGCCTGGGCGGCGCCTTCCTCGTCGAGCAGCGAACAGACGATATAGGTCAGCGAGCCACCTGGCTTGACCAGGTCCGCCGCCACATCGAGCACGCGCGATTGCAGCGCCGCGTAGCGCGCCAGACGCTGCGGATTGAGCCGCCAACGCGCTTCGGGATTGCGCCGCCAGGTTCCTGTCCCCGAGCATGGCGCATCGACCAGGACCGCGTCGGCGGCGCCGCGCCAGGCGCTCAGCGCCTCGAGTTCGCGGCCGGGATCGAGCAGCGCGGTTTCGATGATCGCATCGGCTCCGGCCCGCACCGCGCGCGGCATCAGTCGGGAGAGCCGGGAGCGATCGGTGTCGCTGGCGATCACTGTGCCGCTCTCACCCACCGTGGCGGCGAGCGCGAGCGACTTGCCCCCTGCCCCCGCGCACAGATCGATCACGCGCTCGCCTGCGCGCACGCCCGCCGCGAGGCAGGCGAGCTGCGAGCCGGCGTCCTGAACCTCGATCGCGCCTGTGCGGAACGCCTCGCTCTGGTCGATCGCGGCGCCCGGCGGATAGCGCAGCCCGCCGGTCAGCGGCAGCGGTTCGCCGCCTTCGGGCGGTTCGGCGAGGCCGGCCCGCAATGCATTGATCCGCACGTCGAGTGGGGCGCGATCGAGCAGATGCGCTGCCTCGTCCTCATCGACGCCGCTCGCTGCGAGCCGCTGCATCAGCCAGGACGGCGCGATGCCGCCGGCCGCGGCATGATCCTCTTCGCTCACCGGCGCCGGGCCGTGCGTCGAGCCATCGAACAGCGCGAGCAATTGCGGATCGGTCTCGGCCAGCCGCAACAGCGCCGCGCGGCCAGTGTCCGGGATCTCGCCGCAGCTGCGGATCGCCTGATAGACCAGCTCGCGCACGGCGCGCCGATCCTTGCTGCCTGCAAAGCGGCGCGTACGGAACCAGTCCGAGACAATGCGGTCGGCGGGCGCACCATCGCTGTGCGCGGCGGCGATCACGAGATCGAGAATCTCGATCGCGGCCTGGATGCGCGCGGCGGGAGTCATCTCTTTGTAGGTTCCGGACATCCGTCCGAACCTTTGCGGCACCAGCCCACGCCCCCACCCGACCTCCCATCGGCAGGATACACTGTATGGGAGGTCGGGTGGGGGCGTGGGCTGGTGCCGCCGCAAACCGCGGATGCGGTTTGCGAAGCCCATGAAGCCTTACCTTGTCGGATAGTTCGGCGCCTCGCGCGTGATCGTCACGTCGTGGACGTGGCTCTCGCTCAGGCCTGCATTGGTGATGCGCACGAACTGCGCATTGCTGCGCAAGTCTTCGATCGTCGCTGAGCCGGTGTAGCCCATCGCCGCCTTGATGCCGCCGACGAGCTGGTGGATCACGTCCTTGGCCGGCCCCTTGAACGCGACTTGCCCCTCGATGCCTTCGGGCACCAGCTTCATCGCGTCCTTGATGTCGCCCTGGAAATAGCGGTCCGCCGACCCGCGCCCCATCGCGCCGACCGAGCCCATCCCGCGATACGACTTGTAGGCGCGGCCCTGATAAAGGAACGTCTCGCCCGGTGCTTCGGCCGTGCCCGCCAGCATCGAGCCGACCATGATCGTCGAGGCCCCGGCGGCGAGCGCCTTGGCGGCATCGCCCGAAGTGCGCAGACCGCCGTCGGCGATCACCGGCACGCCCGCCTTCTCCGCCGCCTCGGCTGCATCCATTACCGCGGTGAGCTGTGGCACGCCCACGCCCGCGACGATCCGCGTGGTGCAGATCGAGCCCGGGCCGATGCCGACCTTGATCCCGTCCGCCCCGGCATCCGCCAGCGCCTTGGCCGCTTCGCCGGTGGCGACGTTGCCCGCGACGACCTGCACTGAGTTCGAGATCCGCTTCACCCGATCGACGGCTCTCGCCACATCGCTGTTGTGGCCGTGCGCGGTGTCGATCACGATCACGTCGCACTCCGCATCGAGCAGCGCCTCGGTCCGCTCGAAGCCCTTTTCGCCCACGGTTGTCGCCGCGGCGACGCGCAACCGGCCCGCCGGGTCCTTCGTGGCCTCGGGATAGTTCACCGCCTTTTCGATGTCCTTGACAGTGATCAGCCCGATGCAGCGGAAATCGTCATCGACCACCAGCAGCTTTTCGATCCGGCGCTGGTGCAGCAGGCGGCGCGCTTCTTCCTGCGTGACCGCGGCCGATACGGTCGCGAGATTGTCGCGCGTCATCAGCTCGTACACCGGCTGGCGCGGATTGTCGGCAAACCGCACGTCGCGGTTGGTGAGGATGCCGACCAGCTTGCCGGTGTGCTCGACCACGGGAATGCCGCTGATCTTGTTCTGCGCCATCAGTGTCTGCGCATCGCCCAGCGTCGCGTCGGGAGCGATGGTGATGGGGTTCACCACCATGCCGCTTTCGAAGCGCTTGACCGCCCGCACTGCGAGGCACTGTTCCTCAATGGTGAGATTGCGATGAAGCACGCCGATCCCGCCCATCTGCGCCATGACGATCGCCATGTCCGCTTCGGTGACGGTGTCCATTGCCGCCGAGAGCACCGGAATGTTGAGCTCGATCGTGCGCGTCAGCCGCGTGCGCGTGTCCGCCTGCGTCGGAATGATGTCCGATCGCGCCGGGCGCAGCAGCACGTCGTCGAAAGTGAGGCCCAGGGGAATTTCGAGATGCGCCACTATGGCCCTCCGGTTGGAATCGTGGCGGCCCATGTAACCAAGCGGAGGGGATTGGGCTAGGGGTCAGTTGGCCGGTGTCGACGGCGGCTTCGGAACGCGGCGGACATCGGCGAACCAGCGGCCGAGCGCGACCAGCATGCGCACGTCTTCCACCGCGCCGCCCAATTCGAGCGGATGGGACAGATCGTCGCTCGGCCGATGGTAGTCGCCGTCGAAGAAGCGGCGCATCCGGTCGATTTCGCCATAGGAGGTCGTGACCATCACTGTCGGGACATCGTGCTGCAGCAGCGCCCAGCCGTCCTGCCGCTTGACGTATTCGTTGGCCTCGTCGCCGGGCACGACTTTCACCTTCTCGCGGCGCGCGACGCGTTCGATCTCGCTGTCGAGCCCGGTCATCCCGCGCCCGACGATCGCCACCGGCGTATGCGCCGGTGCCAGCGCGATCGAATCGATGTTGAACGCGGCCACGATCGATTCGAGCGGCAGCGGCGGATTTTCCGCGAAGGCGTGGGCGCCGAGCAGCCCAAGCTCCTCGGCGGTCGTTGCGAGGAAATAGATGTCGCGGTCGGGCTGGCGCCCCTTGGTCAGTTGCCGCGCGACTTCGGTCAGCGCGGCGACGCCGCTGGCATTGTCGATCGCGCCGTTGCAGATCCTGTCCTCGGCGGTTTCCTCGCCGCAGACGCCGAAATGATCCCAGTGCGCCACGAACAGCACCGCGCCTGCATCGGGGCGACGGCCCGGGATCTTGCCGATCAGATTGTGGGTGCGGATCGTGGTCTCGCGCGTCGTGGCCTCCAGCGAGGCAGTCAATTCGAACGCGATCGGCGAGAACCCGGGTTCTCGGGACATCTTCTCGAGCCCGGCCAGCGTGTATTTCGATCCTCTGAGCAACGACGTCATCGCCTCGCCGGTGACGAACCCTTCCAGGTCTCCGCCCAGGCTGTCGTCGGCGAGCGCATAGCCCGACCGGCGGCGCCGCGCCTCCACTTGCTCGAGCGTGCGTTCGCCGTCGAGCACGGTGAGCACGCCGGCGGCGCCTTGCTTGAGCAGCGCGTTCTGCCGCTCGCCGCCTTCGATATCGCCGTCGAGCAGCACGGCGACGCGGCCCGCCAGTTCGGTGCGGGTAAAGTCGAGATCCTCGGCCCGCCCCACGAACAGCAGCGGCGCATCGCGCACCAGCGCGCGGCGGCCGGAGGTGAGCACCATCACTTCGCTGGGATCGACGAACAACGGACGCCCGCGACGAAAAAACTGGACGGTGGAGCCCGCCGGCTCGCGCGCGACCAGTTCCACCGGGGCGAACCACTCGTTGCCCGGATCGTTGGTGCCGGACACGAGGCCGATGTCGAACCACTGGCGGCCAAGATAGCGCAAGGTTTGCGCCTCGCCCTCGGTACCGGGCTCGCGACCTTCGAAATCGTCCGCCGCGAGCACTTCGATATGCGTGCGCAGCCGGTCCGCGATGTCGCGGTCCACCCGTGACGTCGCCGCGTGGGCACAGCCCGCCAGCGCGACGAGCGCAAAACACACGCCCGCAAGGCGCGGCAATAAAGCGGAGATGCCCCTGTTCATTATGAGTTTTTCTATACTAACCCGCGGTTCCGGCAAGGTGAGCCTGCGCGCAATGGTGGGGAACCCGCGCGCCCTTTCTCGATTTAGATACCGGACGCGCGGGGATTGGCGCGAGGCTCGTCCGCACTTTTCGAAGGGCTGGCGCGCAAATACGGGGGCACTCGCGGCGTGAAACTCAATCGGTTCGATCCTTCCAATATCAATGTCGGCAGCGGTGGACGCGGCTTTCCGGGCGGCGGCGGCGGCAAGCTGGGCTGCGGCACGCTGGTCATCGCGCTGATCGGCGCGCTCGTCTTCGGGGTCGATCCCGGGCAGATGATCGGCACCATCGAATCGGTGCAGCAGCAAGGCGGCAGCGCGCCGCAATCCGCGCCCGACAATCGCAGCGTCACCGAGATCTGCGAGCAGAATGCCTATTCGCTCGAAGCCTGCAACGCGCTCGATTCGCTCAACCGCACCTGGGAGCCGCTGTTTCGCGAGGCGAACATCCAGTTCACGCCGCCCAAGCTGATGTTCTACACCGGCGGCACCAAATCGGGCTGCGGCGCGGCGCAAAGCGCGATGGGCCCATTTTATTGTCCCGCCGACCAGGGCATCTACATCGACACCAGCTTCTACGATCAGCTCAACCGCGAGCTCGGCGCGCCGGGCGATTTCGCACGCTATTACGTCATCGCGCATGAGTACGGCCATCATGTGCAGTATCTCACCGGCCTCGCCGATCAGGTCCGCAGCGCGCAGGCGCAGGACCGCAGCCGCGCCAATGCGCTGCAGGTCCGCATGGAACTGCAGGCGGATTGCTATGCGGGTGTCTGGGCGGGTCTCAACCGCGACCGGATCGAGCCCGGCGACATGGAGGAAGGCCTCACCGCAGCGAGCAGCATCGGCGACGACAAGCTGATGCGCAACGCCGGGCGTGCCGCCAATCCCGAGAGCTTCACCCACGGTTCAAGCGCACAGCGTATGCAGTGGCTGGAGCGCGGTCTGAAAACGGGCGACGAAGACCAGTGCGACACATTCGCCGGCGGGGCCTGACCTCGCCGGGCAACAGGAGACCCGATATGCGACGCGAAATGCTGACGATCCTGGCAGGAGCCGGCTTGATGGCGGCGCCTGCCTGGGCTGCACAGGACCAGAACGCGCGAGTCACCGATCGTGACCCGAACGCGATGGACATCGCCAAGACCCCGATCAGCGATCTGAACATCAGCAAGGACCCGATCCCGGCCATGCTCGTCGCGGCGCAGGAGCGCCCCTATTCGCTGGCGGGCCTTTCGAAGTGCAGCAACCTGTCCAAGGAAGTGCGGCAGCTCGATGCGATCCTGGGCCCCGACATCGATCTGCCCGAAGAAGAGCGCAAGCGCATCAGCGCGGGCCGCGTCGGCAAATGGGTGGTGAGTTCGTTCATTCCGTTTCGCGGGCTGATCCGCGAGGTTTCGGGCGCGAACGATCACGAGCGCAAGTTCCGGGCCGCCATCCAGGCAGGGCTGGCGCGGCGCGGGTATCTCAAAGGCGTGGGCGGCGCCAAGGGCTGCAAATATCCCGCCTCACCCGCCACGCCCGCCGTCGTCGCGAAATACAAGGCCGCACTCGACGCTGAGGAAGCGCGCGAAAAGGCCGAGAAAGAGGCTGAGAAAAACAAAGACAACGACTGACGCCATTGGTGGTGGGTCCATGCTGGCGACCGCCGGACGAGGCTGAGTCGTTCGGACTGAACAGTCGGATCGTCGATAATCCTCTATCACCCGTCATGCTGAACTTGTTTCAGCATCCATCTTGCCACACGTCGAGCGCTTTGCCGGACAGAGACATGGATGCTGAAACGAGTTCAGCATGACGGTGTTGGAGGGCATGGCTCGTTGCCTCTCGCGGACGATCCGCCATGCGTCCCCCTGCGCGTCCTCCCAACAACACGCCCCCCCACGCGATTGCCGAAAAGGCCTTGCCGCCCTAGAGCGACGCGATGCGCCTCGCCGATTGCCACAACGTTGCCGACTTCCGCCGCCTTGCGAAACAGCGCCTGCCCTGGCCGGTGTTCGATTACATCGACGGCGCCGCCGACGACGAAACCACCAAAGCCCGCAACACCGCCGCGTTCGACGATGCCGATCTGGTGCCCGACGTGCTCGCGGGCGTCGCCGAGATCGACACCTCGATCGAGATCCTCGGGCGCCGCTCCGCTCTTCCCCTGATCCTCTCGCCCACCGCCTTGCAGCGGGTGTTTCACTGGCAAGGCGAACGCGCGGTGGCGCGTGCGGCGAGCAAATTCGGGCTGTGGTTCGGCATCTCCAGTCTCGCGACCGTCTCGATCGAGGAAATCGGCGCGATGGGCGACAGCCCCAAGATGTTCCAGCTCTATGTGCACAAGGACAAGGGCCTCAACGCCTCGATGATCCAGCGCTGCCAGGCCGCGAAATTCGATGCCATCGCGCTCACCGTCGATACGATCGTCTCGGGCAAGCGCGAACGCTGCGCGCGCAGCGGCTTCACGTCGCCGCCCCGGTTCACGCCGTCGTCGGCGCTGTCCTACGCGATAAAGCCGCGCTGGGCGCTCGATTATGTGTTTCGCGAGAAGTTCGCGCTGCCCAACCTCGATACGCACGTCGATGCGGGCACTGGCGAAGCGGTCTCGATCGCGGGCTACTTCAACACCATGCTCGATCCCTCGATGACCTGGGAGACCGCCGAGCAGATCCGGCAGGACTGGGGCGGCACCTTCGTGCTCAAGGGGGTGATGAGCGCCAGCGACGTCAAGCGCGCGATCGCGATCGGTGCGGATGCGGTGATGGTCTCGAACCACGGCGGCCGCCAGCTCGACGGCAGCCGCGCGCCGTTCGACCAGCTGCGCGAGATCGTCGACGCCGCGGATGGGCGCATCGAAGTGATCTGCGACGGCGGCGTGCGACGCGGCACGCACGTGCTGAAAGCGCTGTGCGCCGGTGCGGATTGTGCCAGCGGTGGCCGGCTCTATCTCTACGCACTCGCGGCGGCGGGACAGCCGGGGGTCGAGCGGGCGATCGCGATCCTCAAGGATGAGATCGAGCGCGGGATGAAGCTGATGGGCGTCACCAGCGTCGCCCAGCTTTCGCCGGAGCGTTTGCGGTGGCGCTAGATCGATCCGCGTGCGGGAGCCGTCTGCGGTCATGCGCGTTGGATCGTCGAGGGAGATTGATCACGATGCGACGCAGCCCGAACCATGCGACAGCGCCCCGCGCGGCAACGCTCGCGACCATTCTTGCGCTTGCGCTGTCCGCCTGTGGGGGCGAGGCGCCGACTGACACCGCGACGGAGACGCCGGACACCGCGATGATGGCGAGCGAAGCCGCGGATCCGGCGGGCATCGCTTCGACCGAGGCGAGCGCCATCGATGCCGCCGCGACCACGCCCGCCGAAGACGGGCAGCCGGCGGCACGTGAGACGCTGACGTGTTCCTCGCAGCGCGGCGAAGGCACCGCCTGGCAACTCGCGCGCACGTGCCGCGAGGTCTCGCCGGCGACTCACCCACCCTGCAACCCGCTCAATTCCTGCGCGATGATCGAAGGCGAGATCGCGCGATCCTGCGCGGTGTTCGACGATGGCGAGGGCCTCCTGCCCGATGCCTGCACGCCGCCGCCGCGCAGCGCTGCTGCCGCCGTGGCGGCGGTAAAGCGCTATTACGATGCAATCGGCGCGCACGACCTCGGCACGGCATGGCAAGCCTGGGGGCCGGACGGCAATCCCGAGCAGACCTTCGAGGAATTCCAAAAGGGCTACGCCCAGACCGCGAGCACTTCGGTCAAGACCGGCAAGCCCGGCCGGGTCGAAGGCGCGGCGGGATCGCTTTACGTCGAAGTGCCGGTGACGGTCGAAGCCACGCTAGAGAACGGGCGTAAGCAGCGCTTTACCGGCAAGTACGTGCTGCGCCAGCCCAACCGCGGCATGGGCCGCTCGCAGGGCTGGCACATCACCTCGGCCACGCTCGAGCCCGCCGCCGCCGAAAAGCCGAACGGCTGAGCACGCGCTCCCGCTAGGCTTCGGCCGGCACGTGTCGGCCGACCTGGCCCCAGTCGACCTTGCGCGTGGCGTACATCACCCCGGCCAGCGCCGCGAACAGCAGCACCGAGCCGATCAGCAGGCTGAGCGCCTCGAGATTGAGCAGCACGAACAGCGTCGCATAGAGGCCCACCAGCAAGGCGCCGATGAACCCGGCGCGCCGCCAGCTGCGCAGCACGGCAGCGCTGTAGGCCGTCAGCAGTCCGATCACCGCGCCGCTCGCCAGCAAGTAAGCGCCGGTAAAGCCGATCACTTCGGCAAAGGCGAGCAGCAGCACGAAGAACAGCACCAGCCCTGCCCCGGTCAGCAGATACTCCGCCGGCGCGACACGCGCTCCGCCGACGACGTCGAACAGCAGATAAGCGACGAAAGTGAAGCCGATGAACAGGAAGCCGTACTTCACCGCGCGATCGACTTTCGCGTAGAGATCGACCGGTTCGACCAGTCCGACCGTGATCGTGGTGGTCTGGTCGCTCAGACCGGCCCTCCCGCGATAGCTGCTGGCTGGCTCGGCGGCGCCCGGTTCTTCGCCGATCGAGACGGGCGGCTGCCCCAGCGCCAGCTTGTCGACCGCGTAGCTGGCGGTGAAGCCCTGGTCGCCGACTTCGCGTGTCTCGGGCAGGAAGCCGCCGCTGAAGCCGGGGCTCGGCCATGACGAGGCGACTTGCCACTGCGTGCGGCCACCGCGCGGGACCAAGCTGAGCGAGCCGCTGCCCCGCAAGCCGTAGTCATAAGCGACGTCGAGCTGGCCCGCGCCGTCCCACGGCACGAACGCGAAGAAGCCCTGCCCACCTGTGGCAGCAGGCCCCTTGCCCGGCTGCACGGTCAGCGGCTTGCCGTCGGCGACGATCCGGCCCCCGCGCGTCAGGCCGCGCGCATCAGAGGCGCCGACGCGCAGTTGCGCGCGATTCCAGTCGAGCTTGCTGCCTTCGACGCCGAAACGCGGCAGGTCGGTCGGCAAGGCGAACCGCGCGCGGCCCGCGATCTGGGCTTCGAACAGCACCGCACGGTAAATCGACTTGCGCCGTTCCTGCGGCCGCACTTTGGTGGTGACGTCGTTGCTAACCGGCGAGAGGAACAGTTCGCGTTCCACTTCCACCGTTTTTGGCACCGGCTTGCCGCCGATGGTCTCGACCTGGGTCTCGGTGGTGCGATAGGGGACGACCAGCAGCGGCCCTGCGATCACTTGCGGACCGCCCCATCCGGCATTGATGGCGGCCTGCGCGGTGTTCGACTGGTCCTGCCGATCGTAGACGAGCGCATAGACCAGGAGCAGCGGTATCATCAGGGCCACACCGATCAGCGCGGCGAAGAGCAGTTTCACTCCGGGCGAGCGTTCGCGACGGACGTCTGCGGCTTCGGTTTCCATTTCGCGCCTCCCACTTGGCAATCTTTCGGCCCACGAACGGTTCATCGCTCGTGGAGAACGTTTCGCCCTCATCAGGCTCGGGAAGTTGCCCTATCCTGAACGAAGGCGATCAAGCACTGACCGCGGCATGGGCGGCGCGCGATGAAGGGACCTGGCCTCACGCTCGCCGCCACGCTCCTGCTGAGCGCCTGCACGGCACCGAGCGACCGCGACGCGTCCGACGACACGGCTACGCTCGCGACGCCTGCCCCCGCCCCAACCCCAGCCGCATCGCTCGACGGCAGCGAGCGGATCGAGAGACGCGGACTGCTGCTGCCGATCCGGACCGAGGACATCGAGAACGCCGAGCTCAAAGGCGAGCTTGCCTGTGCCTTCACCAATCTCAAGGGCCACACCTTGCTGATCGCACGTGCCAACGTCGGTTCGCAGGAACGGTCGATGGGCCTCGCCCGCACCGGCCAGGGACCGATTCTGCTGATGGGGCTTGGTCGCGGCGGCTTCGGAGCGCTCGAAACCCGCGCAGCGCTGGGAGGCGAGGACGCGAACATCTGGGTGGAAACGCAAGGCGAGCCGCTCGCCGATCGAAGCGAAGCCGCCACGCGCAATGCCTCGCTGCGCTTCACCAGCGGCGCCGAAGAGCCCGAGCCCGTCCCCGGCACCTGGACCTGCGGGCCCTGACCCTCCACTCCATGGTCGAGATCGTCGATCAGTCGGCTTCGGCCTCGGCGCGGACCATTTCGCGGTCGAAATTGCTGAGGACCTGAGCCCGCACGCTTGCCGGAATGGCGCCGTTGGCGACGATCTGCGCGCGCGCCTGCGACATCGCCTGGCGGACGTAGCCGGCGGTATTCGGCGCCCCGGCGCAGATGTAGGCGACCATCGTGCCGTGCGAGTCCCTGGCCGAAGCGTGCGCGCGACTTCCGGCCGCGCACGAGCTGTCGATCACCATCTTCTGCACCAGGCGGTGCTTGCCCGTGCTGTCCTTGCTGGCGATCCGGATGGTCTGCACTTTCCCATCGGAGGACATCGAATGTTCGACCGTGGGCGCCATCGCGGCCGCGGCCTCGGCGCGGCGTTCGATCCGGTCGGCCTCGCGCTCGATATCGCGGGCACGCCGTTCGGCATCGCGCTCGATATCGCGGGCACGCCGTTCGGCATCGCGCTCGGCGCGGTCGGCTTCTTTCTCCATGCGCGCGGCCAGCCGCTCCTGTCGGCGAGCCAGGCGGTCGGCGTCGCGTTCCGCCCGATCGGCATCGCGTTCGGCACGGTCGGCTTCCTGCTCGGCTCGATCCGCTTCGCGCTCGGCCCAGTCGCTCTCGCGCTCGGCCCGAGCGCTTTCGCTTTCGGCCCGATCGATTTCCGCGAGAGCCTGTTCGTCGCTCATCGGTTCGGACGTGAGGAGACGGTAGACCGTGTCGTTGTGCTCGACGTGCCGCTCGAACGTCGGGCCGTGGTCGGCGCGTTCCAGGCAATCGGTGTCATGGCGACCCTCGGGGCAGTCGGCCGCCCAGTTCCCTTTCACGATCGTGCGCATGCCGCGCCCGGTCAGCGCCGCGTGCTCGGTCCGGGGATCGCGCGCCGCCATGCTTTCGGGGGCCTCGTCGCTTTCGACCGCCGCGTAAGTCACAGTCGCGGTCGCCGGAACGCCGATCACCGCCATTGCGAAGAGGCTGCGGCCGAGCAGCTTGCGCCGCTCCGAAACGTCGTTGCGGACCAGTGCCTTCAGCCGATGAATGATGGGCTTGTCGCCACGCAACGGCCCCGCCATCGGCGCGGCAAGCGCAAGCCGCGGACCGACCGCGAATTCGGCGATCAGGCGGCCATAGCGTTCCCGCTCGGCGCGGCCCCGGCCAGCCATCACGCGCGCGTCGCAAGCGGCTTCCTGATCGCTGCGCAGCGACCGCCAGGCCATCCAGCCGATCGGATTGAACCAGTGCAGCGCGAACAGCGGCTGCACTGCGAAGTTGGCGACCAGGTCGTTGCCGGCGTGATGCTCCAACTCGTGCGCGATGGCGAAATCGGACACGTCGGAATCGGCCGTCGCGAGAAATCCCGCGGGCAGCGCGACGACGCGATCGAACACGCCGAAGGCAAGCGGTGCCGCGACCGCCGGGCTCTCGACGATGCGCACATTGCCCGAATGGCCGACGCGGCGCGATCCGCGCAGCAGTTCGGCGCGCATGGCGTGATAGGCGACAAAACGGTGCAGCAGGAAGATCGCGGCGCCCGCCAGCCACACAGTCAGCAGGATCTGGCTCCAAGGCAGCGACTCGAGCAGGCCCGCAGGCTGGGTCTCGACCGGCATCGCCATCGGCGTCGCAGGTTCGGCCGGAAAGCTTACGAGGATGAGCTTCTCGTCCGGCATCGGCACGAACTGAAGCGAAGGTCGCGGTGCGACAGCGGCTTCGGGCAGGACCAGCGGCGGCAGGAACAGCCGGATCATCGGCAGCGCCCAGAGCGCGTAAGCCGCCTTGGGGCCGAACCAGCGGCCGACCGGCTTGCGGACGAGCAGCACCAGCCCCATCAGGAACCCGGTCATCAACAGCGTATCGAGCAGCCACGCGGTCATTGCTTGAGCTCCTGCAAGAGCGCCTCGATCTCGGCAATATCCTGATTGGTCAGCGATTCCGATTGGGCCAGATGCGCGAAAAGCGGTGCCGCCCGCCCCCCGAACAGGCGATCGACCAGCCGGCGGCTCTCGGTGCCGACATAGTCGGACCGGGCGATCGCGGGCGAATAGAGGAAGCGCTTGCCGTCGGGCTTGGTCGCCAGCGCGTTCTTGGCGACGAGGCGCGAGAGCAGCGTCTTGACCGTCGCCAGACTCCAGTCGCGTTCGCCGCAGACACGCTCGCACACTTCGGACGCAGTCAGCGGGCTCTTCGTCCAGAGCACTTCCATGACGGCGTGCTCGGCATCACTGATCCGCTCGGGCTGGCTGTTCGAATGCGCCAAGGACCCCTCCTTCGTTTACGCGTGTAATCGACTACGTTTGTAACCATGAACCGCAAGTGAATGCAAGCGCGCAGTCGTCCGCAGCGATCGCAAGGCATGACGCAGTCAGGCCACCCGCGCCACAAGCGCCGCGACGGTCTGCAGGCCCAGCGTTCGACGAAGCGCGGACGGGGATCGACGAACGTCGACCCCGCCCCGATCCTATTTGCCGAGCAGCACCTTCTCCCAGAACAGGATCGCCGCCCAGGTATAGTAGTCGGCGTTTTCCTTCTTCTGGAAACCGTGTCCTTCGTTGGCGGCGAGGAAGTGCCAGGCCTCGTTGCCGGTGCCACGCACCGCGGCGATCACCTGATCGGCTTCGGAGGCAGGCACGCGGGGATCGTTGGCGCCGGTCGCGACCATCAGCGGCATGCGGATCTCGCTCGCGCGCGTCAACGGGCTGATCTCGAGCAGCTTCTTGCGCTGCGCCGGATCGCGTTCGTCGCCGTATTCGACACGGCGCAGATCGCGGCGGTAATCCTCGGTATTCTCGAGGAACGTGACGAAGTTGGAGATCGCCACCGTGCACTGCGCGCCTTTGAACCGGGCGGCATAGCGGATCGCGCTCGCATAGCACATGTAGCCGCCATAGGAGCCGCCCGCGACGCCCATCCGCGCCGTGTCGATGCCGGGGTCGTTGTCCATCGCATCTAGGAAGGCGGCCACGTCCTTGACCGAATCCTCGCGCTTGAACGGCCCATTGTCGAGACCCACGAAGCGCTTGCCGAAGCCGGAGGAGCCGCGCACGTTGGGCAGCAGCATCGCGATGCCCAGTTCATTAACGTAGTAGTTCGAACGCCCGATGAAGCTGGCGCTCGCCTGACCCTCCGGTCCGCCATGGATGCTGACGATCAGCGGGCGCTTGCCGGGAAATTTCTTCGGGTCGGGGCGATAAAGAAAGCCCGACATCTTTTCGCCGTCGAAGCTGGTCACTTCGACCAGTTCGGGCAGGACATTGTCCTCGGGATCGAGCCCGCCCATTTCGCTGGTGGTCCAGCGCGTGACTTTCAGCGTCGCGGGGTAGACGCTGTAGGCATCGGCCGCGGCCTGGTTGGAAATGAAGGTAAAGCCCACTTCGCCCCACGGCGCGATCTCGACGCCGCTGGCGATGCCCGGCGGCAGATCGACCTTGCGCGTCTGCCCACTGGCGACGTCGTAGAGCTTGAGCTCGGTACGGCCGGCGGCATTGACGACATAGGCGATCGTCTTGCCGTCCTCGGAGACGTCGAACTCGTCGACGTCCCAGGGTTCCTCGACCACCGGGGTGAACTTGCCGGTCTTGATGTTTACCGTGCCGAGCCGCTTGAAGTCGGAGCCCGCGTCGGTCGTCGCCCAGACTTTGCCGTCTTTCGCCACCGCGATGGCGCCGTAGGAGACGGTCTCGCCCTTGGGCGTCACCCGCGTGATCGCGCCGGTCGCGACGTCGGCGAGATAGAGCTCGCTGTTGGTCACCGAGATGTAATTGACCACCAGCGCCTTCGAGCCATCGGGCAGGAAGTCGACCACGAACCAGCCGCCACCCTCGCGCTCGGCAAGCATGCGCGTGGTCGAAGGATCGCGCGGATCCATCACGTAGAGATCGGTGTCCTTGCCGTTGCGCTTGGTCGAGCTGAAGGCGACCAGGCTGCCGTCGTCGGTCCAGGCCCCCATGCCGTTGCGGCTCTTGCCATCGGTGAGCAGCTGCAGCTTGCCGCCGTCGATGCGGTAGATCTGGTAGAACTCGTTGCCGCCGATGTCCTTGCTGGCGAGCAGGACGTCGCCCTTCTCGGGCGAATAGCTGCCGCTGCGCACCGGCTCGGCCTCGAAGGTGATCTGTTCGCGCGCCGCGCCGGGCCGCGCCACCGTGTGCAGCTGCACCGTATCGGCAAACCGCGTCGCGATCAGCATCGACTTGTCCTTGGGGTCCCAACCCGAGAACGAGGCAGTGCGATATTCGAAGTAGGGCCGCGTTTCGGCCGCGAGTTCGGCCGGCACCGGCGGTATGCCGTCGGCCGTGATCGCGGCGGGCTTCGGCGCGGCATCGTCGGCCGGCAGGTCTTGCGCCAGCGCGAGCCCGGGCAACGCCAGCAAGGCAATGGCGGTCAGATATTTCATAGAGTGCGCCTCGCGCGCATATGACTGGAATGCAAAGGAGAAAGGAGGAATTGAACGAATGCCTTGCCCTCTGCTGTGAGGGGGCATGAGCCCAAGCGGCGGTGACCTGCTGTCAACTGGCAGGG
>NZ_WRPO01000017.1 GCF_009746585.1 Novosphingobium aquimarinum | reverse complement strand
CGCGCCCCCACCCGGCCTCCCATGAGTATACCCTGATCGGGAGGCCGGGTGGGGGCGCGGGCCGGTGCCGCTAATACTCAATCGTAACGCGCCACTCTGCGCGAAAAGGCACCCTTGGCGTAGTCGCGGCCGAAGGCCTTCCAGTCGGACTTGACGCGCTTGGCCGCTTCCTCGGCGAAGCAGACCATGTCGTCCACGAACAGGCTGTGCGGTTCCATGTCTTGCAGGATCGCGGGTTCGATGTCGTAGTCGACCGCGCCCGCCTCGTCGCTGCGCGCATGGGCGAGCGCGAGCGAGTGACCGCAGGCTTCGGCGTATTGCCGCCAGCCGTCGTAATCGAGATCGTCGAGGTCCATGTCGTCGCGGAACGGAGCGCGTTCGCGCGTCATGTAGCTGTGCCCTTCGATTTCGACCGCGCCGAAGAACACGTCGCCATGCGGCAGATGAATGCGCTGACCGGCGGCGATGCGTTCGGCGCGATCGCCCGGATCGAGATCGCCGGTGGGCACCACCCCGTCGAGCGCGCTGCGCCGGGCCCGCTTCATCTCGATGATGAGATCGTCGCTGCCATCTCCATCGGGCCCTTCGACCATCACGTAATAGCGCACCAGGCCCAGCGACGCGCAGCCGGCCCCGTGGCGTAGCGCCACGTCCTTGACGCGCAACTCGCCGAAACGGCCGCCCGGCTCGATGCCGTTGCGTTTCGCCAGCGCCTCGATGAGCTCCTGGAATTCGGCAACGCGGCCGGAGATCGGCTGCAACTCGTCACTCGCGCGGAAGCCCTTGCGGGTCTCGTCATGGTGCTTGTCCGCCAGCCATTCGCTGCGCGGCGTCATCGCGTCGTCGAACAAGGCGCGGATGATGGGCGGGGCGTTGTCCATGCGGAAGACGTCGCGGGATTCGGTGGCGTGGCGGGCGAAGTGGCGCAAGCCTTCGATGTAGCCGTTGACGAACGCGCGCGCGACCTTGCGGCGCTTCTTGTGCTTCATCGAGCCCTTGCATTTGGTAGCCAGCAGAAAGCCCGTCGCGCCGCGCTTGATGTCCCAGCTATAGGGCCCGTAAGTCACTTCGTCGAAGTCGTTGACCGAGAAGATCGGGATGTTGTCGGCATTGGGCATGACCCCGAAGTTGCCGGGATGAACGTCCCCCAGAAGCAGGACTTTGGGCCGGGCGGCGTCGCGACCGGCGATGTCGCGGTAGAACAATAGCGCCGTGCCGCGGAAGAACGAGTAGAGATCGTCCGCGAGCGCATCGAATTTCTCCTGAGTGCCTTGCGCGTGGGTATCGATCCGTTCGGCGTGATCGTCGAGCACGCAGGCGCGCACGTGCATCCGGCGGGCGTGGCCCGACAGCATCGTCGGCAAAGCGATCGCCGCGCCCGAGGCATAGCGTTCAGCGAGCTCGCGATAGGCGTCGTGTCGCGATCCCAGCTTGGTCTGGCGGCTGTTCATGGCGGGCTTTTCGGGCGGCTTTGCGGACTTGCGCGTGCGCTTGGGGCTTGCGCTGCGGTTGGCCTGCTTCGCTTCAGACTTCGCCTTGGCTGCCATGCCCGTTCCTTCGTCGCCCCACATTGGAAATGCGGATCGCGGTGATGTGTTCCGGCAGGGTGGAGCGGAAGCGGTCCGGGACACCGGAAGGGGCCCCGCGCGGCAAAGTACGAACTGCGCGGGGCCCAAGTCGTCCGGGAGCGAGAGGGAGAGTCGAGCCATGCTCGGCCGCCCCGGCATTTCACCTCTGGGACAGGGCGGTGGGGGAGACCCGGTCCTTGCTGTGTGTTGACGAGATAGGCGCTGCACATAAAATTGTGAAAGCGATTGAAACGAAGATTATGATCGTTTCTGACGATCATTTATTGCATGTAGCGCGCGACGGCCAGCTTGACCTCGAACTTGCGCAAGGCTTCGCGCGTTGCCGCCGGGTCGTCGTTCAGCGCGGCCTTGCGGGCTCGCGACAGGGCCTTCCAGAGGCGCTTGCGTCCGGCCTCATCCAGCCTGTCCGCAGCGGCGCCGAATTGCAGATGGAGGCGTCGCAGCTCGTGAAAGGTGCGCGGCGGGACATGACTCGCTGGATGCGCGCCTTCCAGGCGATCGGCGGCCCGCAACGCTCTCCTTTCGAGGGCATAGAGCTGATCCGTGACGTATTGCCGCCGCGCGATCATCAGCGCGGGCACGGCCTTGCCGCCGATGACGGGCGGCGTCCTTACCGCAAGCGGGTACGTCTGTACGTACCCGAGCGCGCAGGCGACCGCGAATCCTACGGCCAGCAGACCCCACAGGACCCGGTGGGCCTGGCGATCGTGCACCATGGCGTGCAGGAGGGCATGCCGCAGGGACCGCTGCTGACGGTTGCGATGGCGTCGCCGACTTCGTCTCCTGACTGTTTCCGCGATGGCTGCCTCCATCCAGCGCTCGACCACCGGCGCGGCTTGCCCGGCGCGGCTGCGCTCTATAAAGGCGCATGCCCGCAATACAGTCCCGAATGGAGCATGGATGAGCGCGTTCAACAAGAGTTCCGCCCTGATGGCGCGTGGCGCCGAGTTCCTGGGAAGCGATTACGCGATCCTGTGCGGGGCGATGTCTTGGGTTTCGGAACGCAAACTGGTCTCCGCGATCAGCAACGCCGGCGGCTTCGGCGTGATCGCCTGCGGCGCAATGACGCCCGAGCTGCTCGACGCGGAAATCGCCGCCACTCAGGCGCTGACGAGCCGCGCGTTCGGCGTCAATCTCATCACCATGCACCCGCAGCTGTTCGATCTGATCGAGGTCTGCGCCAAGCACGATGTCACGCACGTCGTGCTGGCCGGCGGCATCCCGCCCAAGGGCAGCGTCGAGGCGATCAAGCAGGGCGGCGCCAAAGTGATCTGCTTTGCACCGACGCTGGCGCTGGGCAAGAAGCTGCTGCGCTCGGGTGCGGACGCGCTGGTGATCGAGGGGATGGAAGCGGGCGGCCACATCGGCCCGGTTTCGACCTCGGTGCTGGCACAGGAAATTCTGCCCACGCTGGCGGCGGACAATCTGGTTTTCGTAGCCGGTGGAATCGGCCGCGGCGAAGCGATCGCAGGCTATCTCGAAATGGGCGCGGCGGGCGTCCAGCTCGGCACGCGCTTCGCCTGCGCCAGCGAATCGATCGCGCATCCCGATTTCAAGAAGGCGTTCTTCCGCGCCTCGGCCCGCGATGCGATCGCCTCGGTGCAAGTCGATCCGCGCCTGCCGGTGATTCCGGTGCGCGCGCTGCGCAACAAGGGCACAGAGGCGTTCTCGGCCAAGCAGATCGAAGTCGCGCGCCAGGTCGACGAAGCGGCCTTGGCGATGACCGAGGCGCAGCTCCAGATCGAGCACTACTGGGCCGGCGCGCTGCGCCGCGCGGTGGTGGACGGCGATATCGAGAACGGCTCGCTGATGGCGGGCCAGTCCGTGGGCATGGTGACGCAGGAAGAGCCCGCCGCCGAGATCATCGCCAAGCTCATGGCCGAGTGCGAGGCCGCGCTTTCCACGCGCGTCGCGGCCTGAAGGAGGCACCATGGCCGATCCGCTGATCCTCGCCTTGTCCTGCCGTGACCGCCCCGGCATCGTCGCACGCGTCACGGGCTTCCTGTTCGAGGCTGGCGGCAACATCATCGAGGCGCAGCAGTTCAACGACCTTGCCGAAGACCAGTTCTTCATGCGCGTCGAATTCGATCCCGGTCTCGCCGACCGCGACGCGGTGCGCGCCGGGTTCGAAACGATCGCGCACAACTATGCGATGGACTGGACCCTGCGCCGCCGCGATCGGCCGCGCCGGGTGTTGCTGATGGTCAGCAAGTTCGACCATTGCCTGGCGGACCTGCTCTATCGCCTGCACATCGGCGAACTGGCGATGGACGTGATCGGCGTGGTCTCGAACCACCCGCGCGAGGCGCTGGGCGACTTGTCGCTGGGCGACATTCCGTTTCACCATCTTCCGGTCACGAAAGATACCAAGGCCGCACAGGAGGCGGCGGTGCGTGCGCTGGTCGAACAGGGCGAAGCGGAATTGATCGTGCTCGCGCGCTACATGCAGATCCTTTCGGACGAGATGGCCGCGTTCCTTTCGGGGCGCTGCATCAACATCCACCACTCGTTCCTGCCCGGCTTCAAGGGCGCCAAGCCCTATCACCAAGCGCACGCGCGCGGCGTGAAGATGATCGGCGCCACCGCGCACTACGTGACGGGGGACCTCGACGAAGGGCCGATCATCCATCAGGATGTCGAACCGATCACGCACGCCGATTCTCCCGAGGAGCTCGTCCGCAAGGGACGAGACATCGAGCGGCGCGTGCTCGCCGAAGCGGTGCGCATGCACTTGGAAGACAGGGTCCTGCTGAACGGTACGCGGACAGTCGTGTTCCGCAGCTAAGACCCGCAGAAGGGACGAAGCGATGCAGGTCAGCGGCATAGATCACGTCAACATCCTCACGCGCGATCTCGATGCGACCGCGCGCTTCTACGCGGACGTCATGGGCCTCGCGCGCGCCGAGAACCCGGCGATCAAGGCAGGCTTTCAAGGCGCATGGATGCGCGACGCGGCGGGCAATGCGCTCGTTCACCTCGTCTGGAAGGACCCGGAGACGGATCACTACGCCGGCTACGAGCCCGGTGCGCTCACCAACGCGGTGCACCACGTCGCGTTCAAGTGCGCGGGCTTCGAGGACATGGTGCAGCGGCTCGAGGGTCTCGAAATCGAATATCGCGTGAACGACTTGTCGCACCTGGGACTGCGCCAGATCTTTCTCACCGATCCCAACGCAGTGAACCTCGAGCTCAATTTCGCCGATTAGAGGCAGGGATATTTACCCCTCGAGGTTGCTTCGAAACTTACCCTCCCCGTCATGCTGAACTCGTTTCAGCATCCATTTCGCCTCACAGCCGAGGTCCCACGGGGCGGCACCATGGATGCTGAAACAAGTTCAGCATGACGAGATGTGGGGCCCATCGCTCTCAGCGATGCCATTCGCGACGCCCGGGCATTTCAATTAGGATGAAGCAGTAGCAGCAAGCCGTGTCACGCACCCCTCGCAATGAAGGCACCCCAGACGGACGCGTACCGCTCGTCCTGATCAGGCGCCCATTGCCGCTCCATCAGTGCGCGGGCCTCCGCCTCGGGCATGCCCACCACGTCCCGGTGGTAGCGGTAGAAGAAGGCGGAGACGCGCCAGTTCATGATGCAGTGGACGTGAACCGGCTCCGAGGTGTCCTCGTACGCCTTGCGAAAGGCCGCATAGTGCGCATCCTCCGGCGCCTCGAACGGCACGGGGATGTGGGTGTAATCGATATCGCGCGCCGCCAGCAGCTTCGCCTCGTCCACCAGCGCGTGGGGCGAACTGTCGAGCGCCAGGTTGATGACGTGCCGCACGCCGAGAGCATCCAGCGATGCGATATCGTCCGCGACCAGCTTGCCCGAGGTCGTGGTGCGCGCATCGAGGCGCTGCCAGCAGGCGATGTGCGAGGGGTCTTCCACGGCCTTTCTCCCATGCCCGAAGCGACGGCTGGTCGCGCGGCCATCGCTTCGCTAGCCTGCATGCGTTCCAAGACAAAGCCCGGAGGCCGACGATGTGCGATGATTTTACCCGCAAAGCCGAGGACGAGGCGTTGGCGCGCCGCGGTCTGTCCCGCCGCGATTTTGCCGCGCTGGGCGCCAGTGTCGCGATGGCCGGGTGCGCCGCGACGTCCGGAGGTATGACCGCGGGCGGAAACGACATTTCCGAGGCCATGGTGCAGATCACCACCGCCGACGGGATCGCCGACGGGTTCTTCGTCCATCCGGTCGACGGCGCGCATCCGGGCATCGTCATGTGGCCCGACATCGCCGGGCTGCGCGAAGCGAAGAAGATCATGGCACGTCGCCTCGCCGCGGCCGGCTACGCGGTGCTGTGCGTCAATCAGTACTATCGCGGCGGCCCGCCGCCGCTGGACAGTTTCTCCGACTGGCGCACGCCCGAAGGACAAGCCAAGATCAAGCCGATGCGCGAGGCTCTGACGCCGCAAGCCGTGACACGCGATGCCAAGGCCTATGTCGCGTTCCTCGATGGCGAGAAGGCCGTCGACAAGGCCCGCGGGATCGGATCGAACGGCTACTGCATGGGCGGGCCGTTCACCGTCAGGACCGCAGCGGCGGTGCCCAGTCGGGTGAAAGCGGCCGCTTCGCTCCATGGCGGCGGTCTCGTCACCGACGAGCCCGACAGCCCGCACAAGCTGCTGGCGCAGACTCAGGCGGCTTATCTCTTCGCCATCGCGCGCAACGACGATGCCCAGAGCCCCGGCGACAAGGAGGCGCTGCGCAAGGCCGCCGATGCCGCCGGCGTAAAAGCCGAGATCGAAGTCTACGATGCCGACCACGGCTGGTGCGTGCCCGATTCCCCGTCCTACGATCCCAACGCGGCCGATCGCGCCTGGGATCGCATGCTGGCACTGTTCTCCGGGCTGTGACCGTAGCGGCGGGTGGGGCAGGCCGTGTTTGTCCGGATTCGCTTGCCCCCACCCCCCGTGCCGCTAGGGTTTGCCCTGAGCTTGAGGAGAGACGGCCATGGGTGGTTTTCTGATCGCGTTGATCGTGGTCGTGGTCGTGTTCCTGATGATGGGCGTGCGCGTCGTCCGGCAGGGCTACGTCTACACGATCGAGCGGCTCGGCAAGTTTACGCTTGCGGCTAATCCGGGGCTGCACCTCATCATCCCCTTCGTCGATCGCGTTGGCCAGAAGGTCAACATGATGGAGCAAGTGCTCGACATTCCGGGCCAGGAGATCATCACCAAGGACAACGCCATGGTCGGCGTCGACGCGGTGGTGTTCTTCCAGGTGCTCGATGCGGGCAAGGCGGCCTACGAAGTCGCCAATCTCTACGGCGCGATCATGGCGCTCACCACCACCAACTTGCGCACGGTGATGGGCTCGATGGACCTCGACGAAACCCTGTCGAAGCGGGACGAGATCAACGCCCGCCTGCTCTCGGTGATCGATCACGCAACCTCGCCCTGGGGCGTGAAGATCACTCGGATCGAGATCAAGGACATTCGCCCGCCGCTCGATATCTCGAACGCGATGGCGCGGCAGATGAAGGCCGAGCGCGAAAAGCGCGCCGAGATTCTCGAGGCCGAAGGGCGCCGGGCCTCCGAAATCCTGCGCGCCGAGGGCGAAAAGCAGGCGCAGATCCTGTCCGCCGAAGGTCGCCGCGAGGCGGCGTACCGCGATGCCGAAGCGCGCGAACGCGAAGCCGAGGCGGAAGCCAAGGCGACCACGTTGGTCTCCGACGCGATCGCGCAATCGGGTGTGCAGGCGATCAACTACTTCGTCGCGCAGAAATACACCGAAGCGGTGGGCAAGTTCGCGACCTCGCCCAATGCCAAGACGATCCTGTTCCCGGTCGAGGCGACGCAGCTGATCGGCACGCTGGGCGGGATCGGCGAACTGGTGAAGGAAGCGATTGGACCCGACGGCAGTTCGCCCGCCCCGCCGCGTCCGCCGCAGCCGGCGCCGCGCCGCCCGGTCCAGCCGCAAGCGTCGGTGCCGCCGTCCAACTTGCCATCGGGCAGCACGTGAGCGTGGACACGCTGTTCGACCTGGAACCGCACTACGCCTGGCTCGCGATCGGGCTGGTGCTGGCAGTGGGCGAGATGGCGATCCCCGGCGTGTTCCTGATCTGGATGGCGGGCGCAGCGGTCATCGTCGGGCTGTTTTCGTGGGTGGTGCCGATCGGCGTTCCGCTTCAGGTCGTGCTCTTCGCGCTGCTCTCGATCGCCGCGGTTTTCGTGGGGCGGCGCTATTTGCGCGACAATCCCATCGTGGCGGCCGACCCGATGATGAACATGCGCGGCGATCGCCTCGTCGGTGAAACCGTGGTGGTGACGCAAGCGATCGCAGGTGGCTCGGGCCGAGTTCGTCTGGGTGACAGCGAATGGCTCGCGCGCGGCCCCGATGCGGTTCCGGGCACGCGCCTCAAAGTTGTCGGCCACGACGGCACGGTGCTGGTGGTGGAGCCCGTCTGAGGCTGCCGCCGATCCGGTATTGCAAACGCTTCTGCCCGTGCGGAGCTCTGGAATTTGGCCGTTCTGGGGCCATATTCCTGTTCAAGGAGAAGCCGCGAATGACCGACAAGATCGAGAAGACCGAAGCCGAATGGCGCGAGACCCTGAGCCCCGAGCAGTACCACGTGCTGCGGGAAGCCGGGACCGAGCGCGCGTTCACCGGCAAGTACGAAAGTAACAAGCAGCCCGGCATGTACTTGTGCGCCGGATGCGGCACGCCCGTGTTCTCGTCCGATACCAAGTTCAATTCGGGTTCGGGCTGGCCGAGCTACACCGCGCCGGTGGACGAGGAGGCCGTCGACGAGCACCGCGACGTGTCGCACGGCATGGTCCGCACCGAAGTGCGCTGCGCCACGTGCGAAGGCCACCTCGGCCATGTCTTCCCCGATGGACCGGGACCCGAAGGCCTGCGCTATTGCATCAACTCGGCGGCGCTGGAGTTCGAACCCAAGGACGATTGAGCGCCGCGCCGACCCATCCACAGCTTCCGTCGGGGCCCTGTTAACCGCAGGTTACATTTGCCGTGGTCAAAGAGTAATCAGCGATCGGACGCAGGGTCCGCGACAGGGGTTCGAGCCTAAGAATGCCATCGGATTCAGGCAAGCGCCGGCGGTCCTCGTCGAGTTCGTCGCGACCGCCGGAGAAACCCTTCTGGCGCCGCGCCTTGCGTGCCGTGTTCCTGTGGGGCGGCGGGCTGGCAATTCTCGGCCTGATCTTTCTCGTCACCGCGGTCTTGATGACCGCGCGCGAGTTGCCCGGCTTCCAGACGCTCAAGACCAGCCAGAACGGACAGATGATCGTCGTACGCGCGCGCGACGGCTCCGAACTGGTGACGCTGGGGCCGAGCTACGGCCGCTGGATCACGCACGAGAGTATGCCGCAGGTCATGAAGGATGCGATGGTCTCGGTGGAGGACCGGCGCTTCTATTCGCACATCGGCGTCGATCCGCTCGGGCTGCTACGCGCGATCTATACCGCCGCGACCGGCGATAACCGCATTTCCGCGACTTCCACGATCACCCAGCAGCTCGCACGCAATATCTTTCTGAACAACAGCCGCAGCTATACGCGCAAAGTGCGCGAGGGCGTGCTGGCGCTGGCGCTGGAGCGCAAGTTCTCGAAGGAACAGATCCTCGAGCTCTATCTCAACAAGGTCTACTTCGGCGGTGGCGCTTACGGGATCGATGCGGCGAGCCGGAAATTCTTCGGCCACCCGGCGTCCGAACTCTCGCTGCCCGAGGCCGCGATCATCGCGGGCCTGGTCAAGGCGCCTTCGCGCTATGCCCCCACCGCCGACGTCAATGCCGCGGTGGATCGCGGCGAAGTGGTCCTGCGGCTCATGGCCGAACAGGGCAAGATTGCCGCCTCCGAACGAAACATCGATCTCGATACGGTCCGCATCGCCAAGGAAGCCGGCCAGAACTCGGTGCGCTATTTCACCGACTGGGCGCTGCCGCAGCTCGATCTCCTGATCCCCGCCACCAACGAGCCGATCGAGGTGTGGACCACGCTCGATCCGAAGATGCAGACCGAGGCGACCGAGGCGATCAAGTCCAAGGTGCCCAAGGGCGCGCAAGGTGCACTGGTGGCGATGGACCGCGACGGTGCGGTGCTCGCGCTGGTGGGCGGCACGGATTACGTCACGTCGAACTACAACCGCGCGGTAAATGCGGTCCGCCAGCCCGGCTCTGCCTGGAAGCTGTTCGTCTATCTCGCCGCGCTCGAGGCGGGCTACACGCCGTCCGACCGCGTGGTCGACGAGCCGGTGACGATCGACGGCTGGAGCCCGCACAATTCGGGTCGCAACTATGCCGGCCCGATCGATGTGCGCACCGCCTTTGCCTATTCCAAGAACACCGTCGCGGCGAGCCTGGGTAACGAAGTCGGCTTCGGCACCGTCGCCAGCATGGCGCGGCGCTTCGGCATCACCACGCCGATCACCACCCTGCCGTCGATGGTGCTCGGCACCTCCGAAGTGCGGCTGATCGATATGACGCGGGCCTTTGCAGCGGTCTCGGCCAGCGGCAGCGCGATCGAGCCTTATGGCATCACCAAAGTCGAGACGAGCGACGGCAAAGTGCTCTATCGCCACGATCCGCGCCGGGGCGACGTGCTGGTGCCGCAATACGTCGCGGCCGGGATTACCGACTTGCTGCAATCGGCGGTTGCTACCGGCACGGGCCGCGCGGCGCAGATCGGGCGACCGGTCGCGGGCAAGACTGGCACGACCTCGTCCAACAAGGACGGCTGGTTCCTCGGCTTCTCGAGCGGGATCACCACCGGCGTGTGGATGGGCCGCGACGATGCCAAGGCGGTGCCGGGGCTGCAGGGCGGTCGTGCGCCGGCGGCGGCTTTCGCGCAGTTCATGCGCTTTGCGGTCAAGTCCCGCCCGGTCGAACAATTCGACACCGAGCTGAAGCTGCCCGAATGGCAGCTCGAGCCCGACGACGAATACATGAACGGCAGTCCCGACGATTATTTCTATGCTGACGAGAACGGCAACATGATCGGTCCCGAGCGCAGCCCCGGCTATGGCCCCCGCGACGGGCTCGGCCGCTATGACGATGGCTCGGTCGGCCCCGGCCCGGGCCCTGGCGATGCGCCGCCGCCGGCCGCCAGCGACGATTTTCTCGATCGCGCGCTGGGCCGCGACCAGCCCGATCCCGGTCTGCGACAGGGCCAGGGGGCGAACCCGCCACCGCTGCCGACCGTCCGGCGCGGCAGTGGCCCGCCGGAGCGGCAATCCGTGCCGCAGCCACCGCCACAGCAGCAAGGTCGGGGCAGGGATGATCGCGAGTACCGCCCGAACCCGTATTGAGGGGTGTTTCCGGGTTAAGCGGGCTCAGCGCTGCAAGGTGTCCGCGCCAGACGCCTGCAGGGCATCGCGCCACAGCCGTCCGAGTTCGACATCAATCCAAGGCGCCGCGAAGGGATCGAGGCCGGAGCCCGGATAGACGCTGAATTCGCCGAACAGCGGGCAACCGCCGACCTCGTAGAAATCCACGCGCACGAACGCCTGGCCCGCGGCGAGGACTTCCGCGGCGTCGAGCATGGCCGAAAGGCTGCGCGGTCGCAGCGGCTGCTCCGGCTGCGGTACCAGCTGCCGCCAATCGCGATCGTGCAGGATCCAGCGGTGTTCGCTTTCGCGGCCGAGATGGACCTGGATGTGCGTCGCCCTGCCGCCGAACACGTAGATCTTGTAGTCGATCGGGGGAATGCGCCCGTCGCCGAGCAGGGTTTCGGCCAGCAGCCCGCGCGGCACGTCGGCATAGCTCCATTCGTCGAGCCATGTGCCGTAGCTGCTGCGCGTCCACCGGTCCGTACGATCCATCAGCTGAAGCCATTGCCGCTCGCTTGGAGAATGGGGCAGCGAAACGCACTGCTTGCAGCCGTGGCGGGCCTTCAGCATCGCCGGGAAGGCGAACGGCGGTGCATCGGCCAAGGCGTGGCCTTGCCACAGCAGCGGCACGACCCAATCCTTGCCCAGGGCGGTCTCGGCCATGGCTTTGGCGGCCAGCTTGTCGGTCATGGCGATGTGCGCGGGATCGCGCTCGCACAGCTTGCGGCGCTGAACGTACTCGGTGAAGCGGACGGGATCGGCCAGCCGGGGCCAGCGGCCATGCCGCCACAGATATGTCAGCGCGATCCGCGAACGGACTGCGAGCGCGCGAACGGTGCCCGGTTCGCTAGAGCGATCGTTGTCGCCAGGGGCCACACCCTTCGGCGCTCGCCGCCGCGTGGCGGCGAGCGCCGACATGAGGGGATGGCCTCAGCGCAGGCGGATGGGGATGTAGGTCGCGGGCTGGCCACGACGTTGCACTCGCAGCAGCAGCGCGTCGCGACCGGATCCCTTGGCCGAGCGCACCGTCTTTTCCAGAGCTTCGGGCGAGGTCACATCCTGATAATTGGACGACAGGATGATGTCGCCGCGGCGCAGACCCTTCTGCCCTGCATCGGACGAGGGATCGACCGCGGACACGACCACACCCTGCGTATCGGTGGACGCCCCGAGCTGACGCGCGATCTGCGGCGTGAGCGGGATGACCGAAATGCCGAGCGCCTGTTCCGCCACGCCTTCGCCTTGCGGCTGCGGATTGGAGAACTGATCGTCCTCCTGCTCGGCATCGGGATCGAATTGCTGCTGGGCCAGTTGGTCGTCCGACGGGCGCTGCTCCACCGTGGCGTTGACCGTCATCGTGCGGCCGTTGCGGATCAGCTTGATCGGGATGCGCTTGCCGGGCGCGGTATTGGCAACGAGGAACGACAGCGTCTGGTCGCGCGTGACTTCCTTGCCATCGACTTCGATGACGACGTCGCCGGCCTGGATTCCCGCCTTGGCAGCGGCGCCGCCGGGCTCGACCATCTGGATGAATTCGCCCTTGTTGTGCGAAATGCCCAGCGAATCGGCGAGGTCCTCGTTGATCGGCTGGATGCGCACGCCGAGGTAGCCGCGCTCGATCGTCTCGCCCCGGATCAGCTTCTGCACGATCGGCGCCGCCGTCTCCGCCGGAATCGCGAAGCCGATGCCGACGCTGCCGCCCGAAGGCGAGAAGATCGCGTTGTTGATGCCGATGACGTTGCCGCTCATGTCGAACATCGGGCCGCCCGAGTTGCCGCGGTTGATCGCGGCATCGGTCTGCAGGTAACGATCGTAAGCGCCGCCCTGGCCGGTGTTGCGGTAGACCGCCGAGATGATCCCCGAAGTCACCGTGCCGCCGAGGCCGAACGGATTGCCGATGGCGATGACCCAGTCACCGACTCGCGAATTGGCCGAATCGCCGAACTTGACGAACGGCACCGCCTTGCCGGCGTTGATTTTCAGCACCGCGAGGTCGGACTGCGGGTCCTTGCCGATGAGCTTGGCCGGATATTCGGTCCCGTCGGGCATGGTGACAGTGATCGATTCGACTTCGGCGCTGCGATTGCCGGCCGAGATGACGTGATTGTTGGTGACGACATAGCCGTCCGCCGAAACGATGAAACCCGATCCGAGCGATTGCGCCTCGCGGGTTTGCGGTCCGCCTTGGCCCTGGCCACCGAACAAGTCGGCAAACGGGGTCCCGGCAAAGGGGTTGTTCTGCTGCTGGACCTGCACGCGCTGGCGCGTCGAGATATTGACCACCGCGGGCGCGAGCTGTTCGGTCAGGTCGGCAAAGCTGGCAGGCGCTCCGGAGCGGGGCACCATGCGGCTAATCTGACTGCTCTCGTTCTGCGCGACTTGCGCGCCGGCGGGCAGTCCGGTCACCAGTGAAATCGTGGCGCCCCCGATTAGGAGCGCTGTGGTCAATCCATAAGCATATCGCACGGGCTTCACGTCCTCTTGATCCTTCCGTTTAGCGGTCATCGGCCCCACTTCTTCTTCGCATCGCGATTGAAGCCCCATCGGCTTAACCGGGATTGAATGGCACCGGGCCCGGCAGATTCCTTGCTCCACCAGCGCCGGATTGGCTCCCTCAAGGTCCCTTGAACTGCTTGAGGTAGCTGTTGTCGGGCGAGAGCAGAATCGTCGTGGCTCCCGCATCGTCGTTGAAGGCGTAATCGTAGCTCTGCATCGCCCGATAGAAATTGTAGAAGTCCGCATCCTTGCCGAAACTGTCGGCGTAGGTCTTGGCGGCTTCGGCCTCGGCATCGGCGCGAATGAACTGCGCCTGCTTCTGGCCTTGCGCGCGGATCGTGGCGGCTTCCTGCTCGCGCGCGGCCTGCATCCGAGAGAACGCGCTTTCGAGTGCGCCTTCGGGAAGATCGGCGCGCTTGATCCGCACGTCGACGATCTTGACGCCGTACTCGCGCGCTTCCTTGTCGAGCCCGTCGCGGATGTTCTCCATCGCGCGGCCGCGTTCGGCGGTGAGCAGCGACTGGAAGGTGCGCTTGCCCAGTTCCTGGCGCAGCACCGAGGTCATGATCGGCTCGAGCTGTTCCTTGACGCGCTCGGTCGTGCCCGCGGTGCGGACCATGCGCACCGGATCGATCACGCGAAAGCGCGCGTAGGCATCGACATTGAGGCGCAGCTGGTCGGTCGACAGCACTTGCTGCGGCTGCATGTCGACCGAGAGCAAGCGCTTGTCGATCCGCTCGACCCGGTCGACGAAGGGAATGCGCAGCAGCATGCCCGCGCCGGTCTGGCCGAAATCGGCGTTGTCCTTATACCCGTTGATGACCTTGATCGGATCACCGAAGCGGATCACGACCGCTTGTTCCGATTCCGGCACGATGATCACGCTGGCCAGCAGCGCCACCAGGACGACGACGAGCGCGCCGATCGCGGCTTTGTATTCGCGCAGGACGTTCATCACTGTCCTCCCTGCGTCGTGGTCGTGGGCGGATTGGGAGCCGGCACCGTCTCGCCGCTACGCTGGCGCATCGCGGGCAGCGGCAGGTACGGCGTGACGCCATCGGCCTCGATCACGACCTTGTCGTTCTTGCTCAGCACGCGCTCCATCGTCTCGTAATACATGCGCCGACGCGTGACTTCGGGCGCGAGCCGGTACTGCTCGTAGACCTTGTCGAACGCTTGCGCGTCGCCCTGCGCGCGGGCGAGCAGCTGCTGCGCCCAGGCGCGGGCATTCGAACGGTCGCGCTCCGCATCCTGCTGCGCGGCTGTCACTTGCTGGAAGGCGCCGATCACTTTGGCGGGCGGATCGGCTTTCTTGATCTCGACACCCTGCACGGCGACGCCGGCGCGGTAGCCATCGAGCACGCGCTGCATGCGCTCACGCACCGATTGCTCCACTTGCGCACGCCCCGAGCCGGAAAGCGCGCCGTTGAGCGAGATTTCCGCGATCGAAGAGCGCATCGCCGCCTCGGCCACTTCGCGCACGGTTTCTTCCGGATCGGCGAGCCGCAGGCGGAAATTCTTCAGGTCCTTGATGTTCCAGCGCACCAGATAGCTGAGGTCGACCAGGTTCTGGTCGCTCGTCAGCATCAGCTTTTCGGCCTCGCCTTCGGGGATCGTGTAGACCTTGATCGAGGTGACGTCCGTCACTTCCACCGTCTGGAACGGCCAGGGCAGCGACAGCGACACGCCCGGCTGGATCGTGCGGGTGTACTTGCCGAAGGTGGTGACGATGCCCTCTTCCTTGGGGCCGACCATGTGCACGGTCGAAAGGCCCAGCCAGATCAGCACGATCGCGCCGATGATCAGCGGAAGCCAGCTCTTGCCGTCGGGGCGGCGCGGCATGCTGGGCATGCCACCTCCGCCGCCACCGCCGCCCTTGCGCCGTTCCGCTCCGAAAATGTCCTGAATGTTGGGCGAACGCCGCGGTCCGTTGGAAGGCGGCAACCACGGACTGTTGCCGCGCGAACGTGGCGGCTCGCTTTCGCCCGCATCGCCTTCGCCCGCGCTGCCGTCGGCCTGGCCATCGTCCGCGCCGCCCCGGTCACCCCAGGGGCTGCGGCGACCCGCCATGGCGAAACCGCCTCGCACCATCTTCCCACCAAATCCCTTCATGGCACTGACTATAGGAACGCGACCGCGCAAAAAACAGTGGTCCTTCGCGCAAAAACGTTTCCGATAGGCAGAGTTCCGAGGCGCTTGGGCGGTTTTCGTTTTGGGTTCGCGTGGCGCGTCGCGATGCTCTAGGGACACGCCCATGCTGGCGACGCAGGATACCGGACGATGAGCGAGGCCCCCTCCGAACTGATGGGGCTGCTGCCCGAAACGGTGGCGGGACGCGTGCAATCGCTGCGCCTGGCGGAGGGCCGGGCGATCCTGGTCTGCGACGCGACGGGGCTTTCTGCGCTCGATCGCGACAAGCTGGAAATCGCGGCGAAGGCGGCGCTGCGCGATGCGCCCGGCGTGACCGAAGTGCGCGTGGCGATGACGGCGGACAAAGTGCGCCGGCGGATCATCGCGGTCGGATCGGGCAAGGGCGGCGTCGGCAAGTCGACCGTCGCGGCCAATCTCGCCGTCGCGCTGGCGCGTACGGGCACCAAAGTCGGGCTGGTCGATGCCGACATCTATGGGCCCTCGCAAGCGCGGCTGCTCGCGACCGAGGACCAGCGCCCCAAGGCGAGCGAAAAACAGCTCATCCCCGTGCTGAGCCCCTGGGGGGTGCCGATGCTTTCGATGGCGCAGCTCGCCGATCCGGGGCAGGCGATCGCCTGGCGCGGGCCGATGGCCGCCAACGCGCTGACGCAAATGCTGGAAGCGGCCTGGGGCGATACCGAAGTGCTGGTGGTCGACATGCCGCCCGGCACCGGCGACATCCAGCTCACCCTCGTGCAGCGCTTCAAGCCGGACGGCGCGGTGATCGTCTCGACCCCGCAGGACCTCGCGCTGATGGACGCCACCCGCGCGATCGAACTGTTCGACAAGGCCGGGGTGCCGATCATCGGCGTGATCGAGAACATGTCGGGCTATGTCTGCCCGCATTGCGGCGAAGTGTCCGATCCTTTCGGTGCGGGCGGCGCGCAAGCGGTCGCCAAAGGCATGGAGCACGCTTTTCTCGGCCGCATTCCGCTGCACCTTGCGATCCGGCAGGATAGCGACTCCGGTCGCCCGCCGGCCGCCAGCGAGAGCGAACAGGGCGAGGCCTTTCGCGCCATTGCCGCGCGCATCGGCGACTGGCTCGAGGGCCAGACTGCGTGACGAGCGGGGTTTGCGGCACTGGCGCGGTGCGGGCGCGAGGCTGAATGGCGACGCGGCGCGCGGTCCTGATCGGAGCGCTGGCGGGAGGCGGCCTCGCGCTCGGCTACGTCCTGCGCCCGCACAGCTACCCTTTGCCGCTCGATCCGGGACGCGGCGAAGTCGCATTCGGAGCGTGGCTCAAGATCGGCACCGACAGCGTGGTTTCGGTCGCGGTACCGCAGCTCGAGATGGGGCAGGGGGTGACCACGCTGCTGCCGCAGATCGTCGCGACCGAACTGGGCGCGGACTGGCGGCAAGTCGCGGTCGAGCCCGCTCCGGTCAGCGCACTTTATGCGAACCTGCCGCTGGCGGCGCGCTGGCGCACCTTGTGGATGCCCGTGCTGCCCGATCTGGCCGAGGATCCCGATGGCCTGATCGCGCGGCGCTGGGCGGAAAGCCATCGCTTCGATGCCACTGCCGACGGCACCTCGCTGGCGGCCTACGAGGGGCTCGCGCGCGGCGCCGCGGCGTCGGCCAGAGCGATGCTGGCGCAAGCGGCCGCGTCGCGCTGGGGCGTTGCCTGGGAGGAATGCCAGGTCGCCGGCGGCTTCGTCACCCACGAGCAGAAGCGCCTGACGCTCGGCGCGCTGGCGGCCGAGGCGGCCAGCTTCGATCCGCCCGATCCGCCGCCTTTGCGGGCCGAGCCCGCGGCGCAGGATCCCGGGGAAGGCGGGTCCGACAGCGCCATGACGGGCGGCGCGCTTGTCTATCCGCGCCTCGATCTGCCGGCCAAGGTAGATGGCACCTACGTCTTTCCCGGCGACGTGCGCCTGCCGGGTCTCGTCTATGCCTCGATCCGCCACGGCCAGATCGGCGAGAGCACGCTGGCGGAATACGACAAGGACGCCGCGCAACGCGTTTCCGGGCTGATCACGCTGGTGCGTCACCGCCGCTGGCTCGCCGCGGTAGCGACCAACTGGTGGGCCGCCGAACAGGCCCTCGCCCGGATCGCCCCGCGCTTCGCCGTGCGCGATGCCGCCGACAGCGCGGGCATCGACGACGCGCTGGCCCAGGCGCTGCAGTCTGGCACGGCCGAGCGCCTGTTCGAGAAAGGCGATCCCGCTGCAGTGACGGGGCGGCTGACGCATCAGCTGCGCTACGAGGCCGCGCCCGCGCTGCACGCGACGATCGAGACGGCCAGCGCGACGGCTCGGCTGTCGGATGGCAAGCTCGAGCTATGGGCGGCCAGCCAGGCGCCCGAAAGCGCGCGGCGCGCGGCGGCGGCCGCGCTCGGCATGTCGACCGCCGATGTCGTACTCTACCCGATGCCCGCGGGCGGCAGCTTCGACCGGCGCCTGGAGCACGATCACGTCGTCGAGGCGGCGATCATCGCGCAGCAGGTGCGTCGCCCAGTGCAACTCACCTGGTCGCGCTGGCAGGAGCATGTCGCGGGCTGGCCGCGTCCGCCCGCAGTCGCGGTGCTGGCGGCGCAAACCGGCGAGACCGGGGCGATTTCGGCCTGGCGCACGCGGATCGCAGTCCCCCCCAGCGCGCGCGAGTTCGGCGCGCGCCTGTTCGGCCGTCGCGATCCCGTCGCCGCGCGCCGCGAAGTCGCCGGCGAGGCCGACGCGCTTGCGACCGAAGGCGCCGTGCCGCCATACGACATCGAGAACATCGCGCTCGATCACGTGCCCGCGACGATCGCGCTGCCCACCGCCCGCCTGCGCGGCAACGCGCACGGCTACACCGCGTTCTTCGTCGAGAGTTTCGTCGATGAACTGGCGCATCTCGCTGCGCGCGAACCGCTGGCTTATCGCATGGCCATGCTCGGCAAGGACCCGCGCCTCGCCGAATGCCTGCAGCGCGTCGCCGCGCTCTCGGGCTGGGGCGGCGGCGGCGACGCCAGCGGGCAGGGCATCGCCTGCCACCGTATCGGCGATGGCCGAATTGCCGTAGTGGCAAGCGCGCGGCGAGGTGAAATGGGGATACGCGTGGAAAGAATCAGCGCGGTCGCGGACATCGGCCGCATCGTCAATCTCGATATCGCGCGCCAGCAGATCGAAGGCGGCCTGGTGTTCGGCCTCGGCCACGCGCTTGGTGCGAGCACGGGCTATGCCGGCGGCGTGCCCGCTGCGCAGCGGCTCGCCGATCTCAATCTGCCGGTGCTGGCCGATTGCCCCGCGATCGAAGTCGATTTCGTCGCGTCCGAGGCCGATCCCGTCGATCCGGGCGAGATCGGCGTCGTGGCGGTCGCGCCGGCGGTCGCCAATGCCTTATTTTCCGCGACAGGCTTGCGCTTTCGCCGCCTGCCGCTGCTTTCCGAGGAGTTGTGACTCTGCCTGTTCCCGCCGATGCCCGCCCCGCCATGCCGCGCCCCGCCGATCATCCCGCGATCGCGACCGGCGGGATCGGCGTGCTGCTCGTCAATCTGGGTACGCCCGAAGCGCCCACGACCGAGGCCGTGCGCCGCTATCTGGCGGAGTTCCTCTCCGACAAGCGCGTGGTCGAGATCCCGTCGATCGCCTGGAAGCCGATCCTGCACGGCGTGATCCTGCGCACGCGCCCGGCCAAGTCCGCCCACGCCTATGCGCAAGTCTGGACCGAGCAGGGCTCGCCGCTGGCCGCGATCACCGCCGCCCAGGCGGAGGCGTTGCAAGCGCGGTTGGGCGAGAGCGTGCGGGTCGATTGGGCGATGCGCTACGGGTCGCCCGCAGTGGGCGATCGGCTGACCGCGATGAAGGCGCAAGGGTGCGACCGCATCCTCGTTGCCCCGCTTTATCCGCAGTACTCGGGCGCCACGACTGCCTCGGCGCTCGACGCGGTCGGCGCGGCGCTGGCGGCGATGCGCTGGCAGCCCGCCTTGCGGACCCTGCCGCCCTATCACGACGATCCCGCCTATATCGATGCGCTGGCGAGCGATCTCGGCGCGCAGATCGCGGCGCTCGATTTCATGCCCGAAGTGCTGCTGCTCTCGTTCCACGGGATGCCGCTGCGCACCTTGCGCCTGGGCGACCCCTATCACTGCCATTGCCGCAAGACCGCGCGCCTGCTGAACGAGAAGCTCGCCGGGACTTACCCCGATTTGCGCATCGATACGACGTTCCAGTCGCGCTTCGGCCGCGCCAAGTGGCTCGAACCCGCGACTGACGACGTGCTGGAGGCCGAAGCGCGCGCCGGCACGCGCCGCCTCGCGATCGCCGCGCCCGGGTTTTCCGCCGATTGCCTCGAAACGCTGGAGGAACTGGCGATCCGCGGGCAAGCGCAGTTCCGCGAAGCCGGCGGCGAGGATTTCGCGGCGCTTACGTGCCTCAACGATGGCGCGGCAGGGATGGCAATGCTCGAAACCCTGGTGCGACGCGAACTATCCGGCTGGCTCCCACCAAGTACTCACGCGAATAGTCCATAGGTTTCTTGACTTAGTCCCGTTTTGTTCTCATCCTGTTCGCGTATTTGGACAGGAGGCGAGTCGATGTTCCAGAATGCATACGAAGCCGGGCCGAAGTCTGATCTGATTTACGACGCGACGCACAGCGACACTGCGGGAATTCCCGTCTCGCTGTCGGTCTATGCCGATCGGGGCCACGTGCGCGATGCCGCGCGCGAGGATGCGGGGGCCGCAGGGCTGCGAGTGATGGCGATCGACAATCTCTCGGCCTTGCTCACCGGCGGCCCGCGGTCGCTGGGCGACGTGGTTCTGGTCGATTGCCCGGTCGCCGATGCCGCGTGCCTCGCCGCATTGGCCCGGCTCGACATGCGGGCGGCTCGAAGCGGCGCGCGGATCTTGGTGTCGACCTCGGTCGAGGCGCTCGATTCGGTTTTCGCCTGCATGGATGCTTCCTCGCCGCAGTTCCTCGTCGATCCGAGCCGCGCCGATCGCGTGATCGCGCTGGGGCAAGTCCTCGCCGGCTTTCCGTCCGGCCGCCTGCGTGAATTGTCCGAGGAGGATCGCTTGATGCTGCTGCGACTGACCGAGCAAGTCGGGCAGATCGCCAGCCGCATCGATCGCCTCGCCGGAACCCCCGTCGCCTTGAAGTCCGCGCCCGGCCCCGCCGCCACGCGCGTCGACGAGCATGCGGGACACACGGCGCTGCGCTCGATCCGGCCGCCTTTGCCGGATCCGCGGCTGGTGCGCTCGATCATCAAGCACCGCCGGTTGCGCGGTCGCTTCTTCGAAGGCGATCTGTTCGCCGATCCGGCTTGGGACATGCTGCTCGATCTCACCGCCGCGCGCGCCGAACATGCCCGCGTCTCGGTAACCTCGCTGTGCATTGCCGCCGACGTTCCGCCCACCACTGCGCTGCGCTGGTTCACGCAAATGGTCGAAGCCGGACTGTTCGAGCGGCAATGCGACGATACCGATCGCCGCCGCGCCTTCATTACGCTCAGCGAAAAGGCAGCGAACGCCATGGCCCGCTATTTCGACGAGATCGGCGCGGGTGCCCGCTTGGCCGCTTGAGAGGGGGCAGGAAGCCCCGCGCAAATCGATCCGCACGGCGCATGGATCTTACATGGAATTTTTGCGCGAATTACGGGCCCGTGCCGCCGCCATCTTTCCTGCGACGGCAGCGTAAGAATCCTCCGGGCAGGGAGAGCATCCCGCATGAAGGTCCGTTTATCCCAGTCAGCGCGCTAACCATGCTCTCGCGCGGATACACTGCGTCTTAACCGCTGTGCGCCTATCGACACCGGATGTCATTGCATGCGCGGCACGCCTATGCCCCTGTTCCGGAGCAGATCTGTTCGGCTTCGCCAGAGCAGCAGCCGGTCGCATGCATCGATCCTCTTCTCGAACGGGCCATGGCATTGGCGAGAGTGGGCGCCTGGTCATGCACCTTGCCCGACGAGCGTCTGAGCTGGACGCCGGGTGTCTACGATCTGTTCGGGCTGCCGGCCGGCGCCCCCATCGATCGGCGAGAGATCGTCGACATGTATGCAGAGGAATCCCGCGAGGCGATGCTACGCTTGCGCAGTCAGGCGATCGCCCGTTGCGGGACCTTCACGCTCGATGCGCAGATCGTGGCCGCTGATGGCGCCCGCCGATGGATGCGGCTGACCGGCGAGATGGTGAAGCAGGCGGGACAAGCGCCGCGGCTCCACGGACTGAAGCAGGATATCACCGAGGAGAAGTTGCGCTGGGAGGAGATGCGGCAGCGCGCGGAAAACGATGTGCTCACCGGATTGGCCAATCGCGCTGCGTATGAAAGCCGCTTCCTCAACCGAACCAACACGTTCGCCGTCCTGGCGCCGGTGGGAGCGCTGCTGCTCTTCGACCTAGACGGATTCAAGGAGATCAACGACCGGTTCGGTCACGCCGCCGGCGACACTTGCCTCCGGGTCTTCGCCGAGCGACTGTCCGCGAGCTTTCCGCAAGCGCTGCTTACCGCCCGCATCGGCGGCGACGAATTCGCGGTGATCGTGGGCGCAGGCAGTCCGCTCGGATCGCTCGAGCGCCAGTTGAAGGAGTTTCACAAGCTCCTGAATGCGCCGGTGCTATGGCAAGGGCAGATGCTCGCAATCGCGGCGTCGACCGGTATCGCCACCCCGCCCAATCCGTATCTTTACGATGCCGAGGAGTTGTTCGTCCGCGCGGACGCCGCGCTCTACGCGGCCAAGCGGACGCGCCGCGGCGCTTAGCTGACGTCGACTGCGGGGGCTTCGGCGCTACGCACTCCCATGCCCCCACTCGCTCTCTCAGCGGGCCCTCAGCGGGGATGGCGCGCGGCCAGCGCAATCCCTGCTAGGTTCTGCTGTCGCTTGATCCAGCGGACGTCGACCCGCATCGGCGCCGCTGCGTGGACGGCAGCCCGAAACGCCACCGCATGTCCCGACGTGGCCGCGCCCTCGTTCAGGATCGCCCGCGCGCGCCGGACGATATCCTTCGCGTCGCCGACAAGTTCGACCTGCGCCAGTCCGACAGAGCTCGCGACGGTCACCGCCCGGATCAGCGCCAGCCACTCGGCATCCGCGTTGCTGCCATAGCCGAGATCATCGAAGCGATACGTCATGCCGCGTATCACCACCGCAGCCTCGATCCGGCCGGGATTGGGACGGCAGCCGCCGTCGAAGAACACCTTGATCCGTTTGCCGCTCACCGAGCCATTCTGCCGCCGATCTTCACGAAATGTGCGGACTTCTCACATAGGCCCTCGGCCATCACGATTCGAGAGTTCGATGACAGCCGCCTTTATCCTCATCATCAACGTGTCGGTCGCCGCTTTGTTTGCTGTCGCATTCGCGGTTTTCGCAGCGACCAATCCCGCGGTTCGCGGGGCGCGTTGGTTGGCGGCGGCATACGGCGTCGGGGTTCTCGATGTCGCTCTGGAGTTCAGTCTTCCGTGGTTTGCTAGGCCGGCGGTCACTGGCATCGCCATTTATCTGGTCTATCTTCTGGCCCTCACCTTCGGTCTCAAGGGTTTGGCGTCCCATTACCGCGTGCGATGGCCGAGCCTGGCCTTGGGTATCGTCTGGGCCGGCGCGATCGTGTCGATCCCGTTCCTCCTGACCTGGCCCTACGGCTCGACACCCCGCCTTGTTCTTTATCAATTGCCGTACGTCGCGATGCATCTGCTGATGATCGCCGTGGTCCTGCGTTCCGGCCGGCGGACGTTGCTCGACAGGCTTCTGATAGGCGTGAGTGGTCTCGTCGCGCTTGCTTGCCTTTCGAAGCCCGCCATTGCGAGAACGATCGGTGCGGCGGATGGACCGCAGAATTACATCGCGTCGCAGTATGCCGCCGTATCGCAGACGATCGGTGCGGTCGCGCTGATCGCCCTCGCTCTCGTGCTGATGCTGGTCATCATGCGCGACGTGACGATCGAAATGGTGGCTCGTTCCGAAACCGATCCCTTGTCCGGTGTCCTCAATCGTCGAGGATTCGAGAAGCATGCGGTTCGCGCGGTCGAGAGAGCGAGGCGTAGCGGCGAGCCCCTTGCCTACGTCACTCTGGATGTCGACCGCTTCAAGGCGATCAATGACGGATATGGCCATGCCGAGGGGGACAGGGTTATCGTCGCGCTTGCCGCGTTGTTGACGGAAAACCTCGAAGATCGGGACCAGGTCGCCAGGATGGGGGGCGAGGAATTCGCCTTGCTTCTGTCAGGCCGAACGGCAGAGGACGCCCGCCAGATCGCGGAGACGATCAGGATCCTGATTGCCAGGACGCTTCGAGTGAGTTGCGACGAGACCAGGATCGTTACCGCCTCTTTTGGCGTGGCCGAATTTGAGGCCGGCGATCAGCTTTCCGACCTGGGGAGACGATCGGACATGGCGCTCTATGCCGCAAAGGCCGCTGGGCGAAACAGAGTATCTGTTTCGAGCAGCCTTTCGACCGAACAACGATGCGCCGCTCCTCAGCCCGCGGCATCTTATGCGTGAGTAGAACTCTGCAGGATCGTTGTTCTGGGTTGCTGCCGACGGCCCGATAGCCGGGCAGCCCCGGTCAGCGCATGATGAAGAAAACACGTTGACGTACGCGGAGTGGAATGTACGGCATCTGGAACCTCTCAGATCCATCCTGACTCGGATCGGAAAGGCCATACATGGCGAAGCGGATCGCTGGCGCTCCGTACACGTTCTGACCATCCGATGAGAGGCCAGAAGATCGAAGTCGGGAAACGCCCAGGAAACCGGGCGAGGGCGGTTAGCTCAGTTGGTAGAGCATCTCGTTTACACCGAGAGGGTCGGGGGTTCGAGCCCCTCACCGCCCACCATTGTTAAGCGGTTTCATTCCGGTCAAGGTAGGCCGGACTAAGACGACAAGCCTCAGCTTCGTTCATGTGTAGGGGGGCGAGGCAACCGCAGGCTGTCCCCACCCCCCGGAAATTCAATCCCCGTGGCCGTAGCTTTCGGCCAACGTCATGTTCGCGCCGGCACCACCGGCCATGCCCGCTTGCTCCCACCAGTATGCGGTGCGCTGGCGGTTGCCGGTCTCGACTTCGTTCATCGTCAGCGGATCGTACATCCGGCCGCCGAGCATCACGCGGTGGATCTGTTCGGTGTTGCGGATGTTCTGCGTGGGATCGGCATCGAGCACCACCAGGTCCGCCAGCTTGCCGACTTCCAATGAGCCGATGTCGGCCGCCATGCCGAGCGAGGTCGCGGGCATGATCGTCGCTGCGCGCAGGGCTTCGATCGGGCTCCAGCCGCCGCGCGCGAAGCTCCAGATTTCCCAGTGCGTGCCCAGGCCCGCCTGCTGGCCGTGCGCGCCGATCGAGACCTGGATGCCCTTGTCGGCGAGCTTCTTGGCCTCACGCGCCGAATCGTCGTCGACATAGTCGGCGTCGGGCGCGATCTCGCGGCGCATGTTCTGCGCTTGCAGGATCGAGGGCGGCTCGTGGCGCGCCAGGATCGGCTGTTCCCAGACATTGGTGTGCGAGCGCCAGTAGGGATCGCCCGCCGGCCCGCCATACGTCACCACCAACGTCGGCGTGTAGTTCACGCGGGTCTGTGTCCAAAGCTGGATGAAGTCGTCGTAGAACACTTCGCCCGGCACGTTGTGCTCGACCGTCGAGTTGCCGTCCTGGATCAGCGAGACGTCCATCGTGTAAAGCGAACCGCCCTCGGGCACGACTTCCAGCCCCTCGGCCTGCGCGGCGGCGACCACCATCTGGCGCTGCTCGCGGCGCGGCTGGTTGTAGTTCTTCACCGAGTTCGCGCCTTGCGCCTTCAGGCGACGCACCGCGTTCAGAGCGTCCTCATACCCGTCGATCTGCATGTACACGTCCGGGCTCTTGGCGCCGTAGACGATCTCGCCGGTCGAGAAGGTGCGCGGGGCGAGGATTTTGCCGGTGCGCTGCAGCTGCTGCGCGGCGAAGATCTCGGCGGGGCGCGCGGAGGGATCGTGGATCGTCGTCGTGCCGAGCGCGAGATTGGCGATCGCCGACCAGTTCTGCTGCGGGATCAGCTGGTTTTCCGCCTGGGGACCATGCGCGTGGGCATCGACGAAGCCGGGGACGATGGTCTTGCCGGTCGCATCGACGCGCGTCGCGCCCGCCGGGATGCTGACGCTGCTGGCCGGACCCACCGCGACGATGCGATCGCCGCGCACGACGATCGTGCCGTTCTCGATCACGCCGCCATTCGCGTCCGCCATCGTCAGGATCTTGGCGCCAGTGATCGCGACGGCGCCAGTGGGTTTGTCGGCCGGCACCGTCATCGCGAGGTCGAGGCCGCTGGTCGGCGCGACGAAACCCGGCGCGTCCTTTTCGGCAGGCGCGTTGCGGAACAGGTCCTGAAGCCGCGCGGTGTAGAGCGTGGGGCCGAGGCTCCAGTGGATCGTCTCGCCGCCGCGCGACCAGTTGACGAAGTCCGCGCCGTCGCGGCTGATCCGCGTGGCGGGAAGGGCGGTGCCCTTCATGTCGACGCCCGCTTCCTGTCCGCCCGGCATCAGCGGCATGACGAAGGCCTGGTAGTTCTGGTGGAAGGCGACGAACTGCCCGTCGGGCGAAACGACGAAGTCGTTGACCAGATCGCCGGTCGCGTGGACGCGCTTGTCGTTGCCATCGAGGCTGACGCTGGCGAGCTGGTACTTGCCGTCCGCCGCGCCGACATAGAACACGCGGTCGTTCGAGGCGCCGAACTGCGGCTCGCTGCCGTCGGCCATGATCCGGGTCGCTTCGCCGCCGGCGGAGGCCACGCGATAAATGCCGGGATTGTCGCCGCCGCGCGGCGAAGTGAGGTAGCCGCCGTCGCGCTGTTCGAACACGATCGTGCGGCCATCGGGCGAGAAGCGCGGCCAGGCGTAGTGGCCGGGGGTGCGCGTGACCGCCTTGGCCGAGCCGCCGCCCGCCGGAACGGTCATGACTTGCCCGAGGCCGTCGTCGGTCCAGCCGACGAAGGTGACGCTGCGCCCGTCGCGCGACCAGCTCGGCCACAGCTCGAACTGATCGCCACCGTTCGAGACGAGGCGCTTGGCGACGCCGCCGGAGGTCGACTTGGTCCACAGCTTGCCCAGCGCTTCGTAGACCACGCGGCCGCCATCGGGCGAGACGCTGGCCCAGCGCGTCATCTTCGTGGTCACAGTATCGGGCGCGACCTGGACGGTCGGATGCGTCGCATCGGCGATCACGCGGGTGTCATTGACCGCGAAGGGAATTTCCGCCGCGCCGCTACCGTCGGCGTTCACCCGGCGCAGCTTGCCGCCGGCCCAGAACACGATCGAACGGCTATCGGGCGTCCAGTCCATGTTCGGATAGACGCCGGTCACCGCCCAGGTCTCCTGCACGTCGCGGTCGAGGTCGGCGTAGATCTTGCGCTCGGCGCCGGTGGTCATGTCCTTGACGAACAGCGAGGTCTGGCCGCCGTCGCGGCGGACGAACGCGAGCTGCTTGCCGTCGGGCGCGGGCGTCGGGCGGACCGCGCCGCCTGCGCCGGAGACCGCGGTGGTCACTTCGCCGCTCTTCAAGTCATAGCGTTCGATGTTGAACAGGTCGCCGTGCGAATCCTGCGCGTAGATGAAGGTGTTCCCCGGCGTGACGTTGCGCGTGTAGTAGATCGCCGTGCCATCGGGCGCGTAGATCGGCTCACCCAGTTCCTTTTGCAGCGCTTCGTTGGCGCGCTTCACCAGCTTGACGCCGCCGCCGCCCGACACGTGGTAGAGCCACACTTCGCCCGTGCCGAGCGAACGGCCGGTGGTGAAGTGCTTTTTCGCCGCGATGAAGCGGCCGTCCGGGCTCCAGGTCGGCTGGTTGAGCAGGCGGAAGTCTTCCTTCGTGACTTGCCGCTTGTCCGAACCGTCGGCGTTCATGATCCAGATATTGTCGCCGCCGCCGCGATCCGAAGTGAAGGCGATCCGGCTGCCGTCGGGCGAGAAGCGCGGCTGGTGCTCGTAGGCGAGGCCCTCGGCGATGCGCGTGGGCGTGCCGCCGCCGATCGGCATCGTATAGATGTCGCCCAGCATGTCGAAGGCGATCGTCCGGCCGTCGGGCGAGACGTCGACGTTCATCCAGGTGCCTTCGTCGGTGCGGATCGGCACTTGTCGCAGGTTGAGGCCGCGCGGCGCGTTGACGTCCCACTTGGCGGCGTCGGGCGCGCCGGGAGTGCTCGTGACGATATTGGTCGCCGCCGTGGGCGACGGCGCGGGGGCGGGGGTCGGCGCGTCGAGCGGCGGCGGCGGATTGTCTTGGCTGATGATCTCGTCTTCGGGCGCCTCGTTCGGATCGGCGGCGGCATCGTCGGTCACGACGGGTTGCTGCTCTTGGGCCAAGGCGGGCGAGGCGGCCTGCGCGGCAAGGGCAAGGGCCAGCGCGGTCGTCAAGGAAAGCTTCATAAGGAAATGTCTCGCGTGCGACGGAATCTTGTTTCCAGCTTAGCGCCTATTGCGAGGGCGAGACAAGTCGGGCGAGGACGCCGACGTATTTCCATAAGGGCGGCTATCGGACGGACCCGTATACAAGCGACGCGCTTTTGGGTCCGCAACCTAACACTCCGTCATCCTGAACTTGTTTCAGGATCCATCCCGCGCCACAGACTAGATCCCGCTTGCCGCGCGATGGATGCTGAAACGCGTTCAGCATGACGGATTTGCGGGAACTTGAGCCCCAAGCCAGAGGAAGTCATGACCCAAGCCCCCGCCCTCAACATGCGCTCCTGGCTGTTCGTGCCTGGTGACAGCGAACGGAAGATGACCAAGGCGATGGAGGGCGAGGCCGATATCGTCCTGATCGACTTGGAGGATGCCGTCGCGCCCGAAAGCAAGGCCGCCGCGCGCCCGATCGTGCACGATTTTCTGGCGGCCCATCCGGAACAGCGCCACCGCCTCTGGGTGCGGATCAATCCGTTCGACGGGCCTTACACGCTGCGCGATCTCGCCGCGATCATGCCCGCGCGGCCGGGCGGGATCATGCTGCCCAAGATCTACGGTCGCGCCGAGGTTGAGCGGCTTGATCACTGCCTCTCGGCGCTCGAAGTCGCGCACGGGATGGAGCAGGGCTCGACACCGGTGATCGTGCTGATGACCGAGACCGCCGAGGCGATGTTCCACTGGGGCGACTACAAGGGCGCGCCGCGCCTGGTGGCGATGACCTGGGGCGCGGAGGACCTTGCCGATTCGGTCGGGGCGAATTCCAACCGGGACGCGGCAGGCGCTTACACGTTCACGTACGAAATGGCGCGCAGCTTCTGCGTGCTGGGCGCGGCGACCGCCGGGGTTGCGGCGATCGAAACGATCAGCGCCGACTTCCGCGATCTCGATGCGCTAAAGGCGCGCGCCGAAGCCGTGCGCCGCGACGGCTATCTCGGCATGCTCGCGATCCATCCCGCGCAAGTGCCGGTCATCAACGCGGCTTTCACGCCGACCGAAGCCGAGATCGCCGAAGCGCGTGAGATCGTCGACCTCTTCGCCGCCAACCCCGGCGTGGGCGCGATCGGCTGGAAGGGCGGCATGCTCGACCGCCCCTTCCTCGCCCGCGCCGAACGTCTGCTGCGCCGCGCGGGTCAGGCATGATGGATCACAGTCCTTCGACAAGCCGGGAACGTCCGCGTAGAGCGCGATGATGGCAGGTTTCAGGAGGAGTCCCGCATACTGCGCATGTCGCGAGAGTCGAGGTCTTGTGACAGTCTGCTCCATGAGCGCAGAACTCGAAAAGCCGAAGTAACATGCGCTCCGCAAATGGGAACGTCGTCAACGCCTCACAGCAGCCATCGCAATGCCGGCGCCAATGACAGCTCCTCCACCGGCACGCTGCGACCATTTTCTCACATTTGGCCGACGGATAAGCCCTGACGCCGACGAAGCCGTCAACGCATATATCATGTCTGTTGCGGCCGCGATTGCCGTGAACGTCAGCACGAGAATGGCAGCTTGGAAAAGATACGGTTCGTCGACGCGGATAAACTGAGTGGCAAAAGCCATAAAAAATAGAATTGTTTTCGGATGGAAGGTGCCGACCGCGATATTGCTCATGAAGGCCGCTCGGGCGCTGATGGGCCGAGCAGACTTTCCAGTGGAAGAACGCTCATCACTTCTAACAATCGCAATCAAGCCGATGGCTATTAGATACAGGGCACCGATCCATTTCAGTACTGCGAAAGCCAGAGCTGATGTGCTGAGGATAGCACCAGCACCGCTAAGCGAGATTGAGATCGCCAGGGCATTACCTAATGCCATTCCGACCACGGACGCTAATGCCGTGCTCCTGCCTGAACTCATTGCAAAGCCGACGATGCTCGCGACCCCTGGACCAGGAATGATGGCCATCACGAAAGAAGCCGCTGCGAATGCTAGCCAAATATGCAGATCCATCGTTCGAAATCCGGGTCATTCAATAGCGTAGTTCGGACCTTCTGATAGCCGACAAAGCTATCAACTCAATGACCGCAATTGGGACCGAGGTATGCTTGGAATGTCCGAAATGTTGTCGTGTCCGGAAAGGGCCGCTTTCGGGCGCTTTCACGAAAGCGGCCGCCCGCGTCGGGATCGCGGCGGGGCGCATGACGCCAGTCACGGGGTTCCGTCCGCCCGCTGACAGTTTACCGCGAAACCGACTCCCTCAGAGCAAGTGGCCGGTTCGGTCGCGCTTGGTCGAAAGGTAACGTTCGTTGTGCGGGTTGGGCGGCAGCGCGTGGGGAACGCGTTCGGTCACCGTGACGCCTTCGGTTTCGAGCGCGCTGACCTTGGCGGGATTGTTGGTCATCAGCCGGATGCGCGAGACGCCCAGCAAGTCGAGCATGCGGGCCGCGACCGGGAAATCGCGCGCCTCGGTGGGCAGGCCCAGGCGGTTGTTGGCATCCACGGTGTCGAAGCCCTGGTCCTGCAGGCGATAGGCGCGCAGCTTGTTGACCAGGCCGATGCCGCGTCCTTCCTGCCGCATATAGAGCAGCACGCCCCAGCCGCCTTGCTCTGCTTCCGCTGCCATAGCCCGCAACGCCGCGTCGAGTTGCGGCCCGCAGTCGCACTTGAGGCTGCCGAGGATGTCGCCCGTCAGGCATTCGGAATGGAGGCGCACCAGCGGCACGACATCGCCGGTCTGGCGCCCGATCACCAGCGCGACATGCTCGCGCAGATCGTCGACCGAACGGAAGGCGACGATCTCGGCGTCGGGGCTGGCGGCAACGGGCAGGCGGGCCCTCGTGGCGATCTTGAGGCGGCCTGCATCCTTCCACGCGTCGAGGTCGGCGGGATCGACGAGCTGGATGTCCTCGTCGAGCACCGGATCGAACAGAAAGGCGGGCAGCACGCCGGCAAGTCGCGCCAGCTCCATCGCGGTACGCGCTGCCTCGGGCGCCGTGAGCCGTTCCGCCGCGAAGGGGCCCTTCATCGGATGCGTCAGATCGAGCGCGGGATCGGCGAGGGCGCGCGCGGCTTCGAGATCGAACGGCTCGGCCGCGCGAATCAGCACCGGGGCTTCCGGCACCGCCGCTTCGCGCTGGTTGGCGAGTTTGAGCGTGGCCGCGCGCGCTGCGGAAATCAGCATGCGGTCGGCGCGCACGCCCGGAGCGAAACCGGTTTCGGCAGGCAGCACGGTAAAGGCATCGGCAACGCGGATCGGCCAGCCATGGCGCAGCGCATCGATCGCGAGCGCGGCGCGGCGCGGCCGGCCTGCCGGAGCGTCCTCGCTCAGAGGGCGAACTCGGTCACGAGCGGGATATGGTCGCTCGGCTGTTCCCAGCGGCGTGTCGCTTCGACGAAGCGGTGCGACGTGGCCTGCGCGGCCAGCTCGGGCGAGGCCCACATGTGGTCGAGTCGCCGTCCCTGATCCTTCTGGCGCCAGTAGCTGCGGTAGGACCACCAGGAATAATTGCGTTCGGGCGCCGGAATGAACGTGCGGCCAAGATCGTGCCACCCGTGCGAATCCTGAAAGCGGCGCAGCGTCTCCACCTCGATGGGCGTGTGACTGACGACCTTCAGCAAGGCCTTGTGATCGTAGACGTCGCAATCGAGCGGGGCGATGTTGAAATCGCCGGTGATCAGCGTCGGCCGTTCGATCGCTTCGGCCCAGCGCGTCATCCGTTCGAGGAAGTCGAGCTTCTGGCCGAACTTGGGATTGACCTCCCGATCGGCGACGTCGCCGCCCGCCGGAATGTAGACGTTCTCGAGGATCATGCCTTGGCCCGGCCCCAGCAGCTCCACGCCGATGTGGCGGGCCTCGCCGTTGTCCTGCCAGTCATGCTTCGAGAAGTCGCGGAACGGGATGCGGCTCACCGTGGCGACGCCGTGGTAGCCCTTCTGCCCGTGCACCGCGCGGTGGGTGTAGCCCATCTTCTCGAAGGCTTCGTGCGGGAAGAGATGCTCGGCGACCTTGATCTCCTGCAGGCACAGGACGTCGGGCGCTTCCTCGGCAAGGAACCGCGCGACCTGATCGATGCGCAGGCGGACCGAATTGATGTTCCAGGTGGCGATGCTGACCATGTCGGGGCTTTAGGCACCGGAACCGCCGGGGACAAGCACACGCGCAAAGGAAAACCCTCGTCCCGGGGGCAGAGGGACGAGGGTTCCGTTTGCGTTCGTCACGCTTGCGTCAAGTAGTCTTGGTTGAGGCGTGGGCAACAGGGGGGAAACCCGCCTCGGACCGTCTTGACCATCCCTAGATAGGCCTCGCCGGCTTTCTGCCAAGTGAACGATAGGGTCAGACTTGTCGCACTTTGTCGCGGCGGCGCCACGTCCCGCGCCAGTCCGGTTCTGGTCATCGACGAACGCGCGGACGCGGGTCCTTCCAGCGGAATGTCGAGTCCGGGACGGCGATGCCATAGCGGTGATTGGTCAGCCGCACGGTGGTGCGCTTGTTCTGCGAATCGAGCGCCACCCAGTACGACAGCTCCAGCCCACCGGGCGCAGCCGCATTGCGCGTGAAGATCAGGGTGATGACGCCGTATTCGGGATGCTTGCGATCTCGCACTTCGACCGAGATCACGTTGGGATCGCCGGTCGGCTTCAGCGTGCCGAACTTCGCGACATCGCGGCCCGGATCGAGCAGCGCGCCGAGCGGCGAATTGCTGATCGGCCAGCGCTGGACCTGATTGACCTCGTAATCGATCAGCGTGAGCGCCTTGCCGTCGCCGACGATCAGCATCGGCACGCTCTTTTCGTACTGGAAGCGGATACGCCCAGGCCGCTTGAGCGTGAGCACGCCGGACACCGACTGCCCGCTGCGATCGGTCTGGATGAAGTCGGCCTTCAGAGTGCTGATGCCGCGCAGCGCGCTGACGGCTTCGTTCAACCGCGTCTGCGCGCTCGAAGGCGCCGCAACGGCGGTGGATGCGGGAAGGACGGCTGGAACGGCAAGCGCGGCCAAAGCGGCCGCGCCCGTCAGGTTCGCGAAGGATTTCAGAATGCGGTTCATGGGGCTCCTTGTGGGGCCCATGCCTTGAACCGGCACTGAACCCTTACTTGATCTTGGCTTCCTTGAACTCGACGTGCTTGCGCACGACGGGATCGTATTTGCGGAAGTTCATTTTCTCGGTCGTGTTCCGGGGATTCTTCTTCGTGACGTAGAAGAAACCGGTGTCGGCGGTCGAGACCAGCCGGATCTTGACGGTTGCGGGCTTCGCCATGGCGCGTTCCTGTAATATCTGGTTCCGAGCCGAACGTTCGGCGCCGGCGTCGGTTCAATACAATAAAGGCGACGCGCACGCCGCCCTTCAAGCCAGCGGCCCTTGATACATGGCGCGGTGAAAGTCAAGCCGCGCGCGCGTTCGACCGGCTCAATCGAGCGGGAAGGGCGGAATCGGCTGAACGATGTCGAACTCTTCTTTCGCCGGTTTTCCGTCGAGATCGTCCAGGCAAATCTCTGGCGGATCGACGTGCCGGTCGGGGATGCGGTCGAGGAAATCGCGGATCAGGGTCAGTCGCCCGCGCTTCTGATCGTTGAAGTCGACCAGGGTCCAGGGCGCATGCGGCGTGTGAGTCGCGGCCAGCATCGCCTCGCGCGCCTTGGTGTATTCGCGGTACTTCTCACGCGCGGCCAGATCCATCGGCGAGAGCTTCCAGCGCTTGAGCGGATCCTCGAGCCGTTCGGCGAAGCGTTCCTCCTGCTTCTTCTGGTCGCAAGTCAGCCAATACTTGAACAGCAGCACGCCATCGTCGGTCAGCTGCCGCTCGAACTGCGGGGCCTGCGCAAGGAACGCCTGCACTTGCTCGTCGCTGGCGAAACCCATCACCTTCTCGACACCGGCGCGGTTGTACCAGCTGCGATCGAACAGCACGATCTCGCCCGCGGTCGGCAGATGCTCGACATAGCGCTGGAAATACCACTGGCCCTGCTCGCGGTCGTCGGGCTTGCCCAAGGCAACGGCGCGGCACATCCGCGGGTTGAGGTAATGCGAGAAGGTCTTGATGACGCCGCCTTTGCCCGCGGTGTCGCGTCCTTCGAACAGCACCACCACCCGCGCGCCGCTGGTGACGACCCAGCGGGCCATCGCGACCAGTTCACAATGCAGCTCGTCGACCGCCGCTTCGTAATGCTTTTTCTTCATCGCATCGAACCGTGCGCCATCGGCGACGGGTGTGCAACCTCAGCGCATCGACAGCAGCACGATGGCAAGGCCACCGGCGATGATCCGGTACCAGGCGAACGGTCCGAAGCCCGACTTGCTGACGAAGGCGACAAACGCCTTGATGACGACGATCGCGACGACGAACGAAACCGCGAAACCGATCGCGATCTCACCCCAGCCCACGGGTCCCGCGCCCGCCATCAGCGCTTCGCGATTGTCGATCAGTTCGAGCGTGGTCGCGCCGAGCATCGTCGGGATCGCGAGAAAGAAGCTGAATTCGGCCGCCGTGCGGCGATCGATCCCCATCGACAGCGCGCCCATGATGGTGGCGCCCGATCGGCTGACCCCGGGCACCATCGCCAGGCACTGCGCGAGGCCGACGCCGAGCGATTTCATCGCCGGCAGTTCTCCGACCCCGCTCATCGGCCCCGGTTTGGCCACTTTCTCGATCCCCAGAATGGCGATGCCGCCGAGCACGAGCGCCCAGGCGACCACCATCGGGCTGCCGAGCATGATGTCGATGTAGTCCTTGAGCATCAGCCCCAATATGGCCGAGGGGAGAAACCCGAGCAGGACGTTGCGTACGAAGCGCACGCTCATCGGCGCCCATTTGAGCAGGCCCATGCCCACCGCCCAGAACGTGCGCCAATACTGCACCACGACCGCCAGAATCGCGCCGAGCTGGATCACGACGTTGAACACCTTCCATTGCTCGGCATCGTAGCCGAACACCTCGGAGGCGAGGATGAGGTGGCCCGTCGAGGATACGGGAATGAATTCGGTCAATCCCTCGACAATGCCGAGGAGGATCGCAGTGAGCGTCAGGTCCATCGCCGCGAAGACATGACGTGCCGTGCCGACAAGTCAAGCAGCGGCTGCTGCGTTGCGGAATGAAACGAGACCGATGCGGCACCAACGCGGTGGCGACCGCCCGGACGCTTCATTCGAAAGGCATGACTCGGGGATCGTCGAACTGCAGCGAGGCAAGTCGCGCATAAAGCCCGCTGCCGGCGCTCAGGTCGGCATGGGTGCCTTGCTCGACGATGCGCCCTTGATCGAGCACGATGATGCGGCTCGCCTTGCGCACGGTGGCGAGGCGGTGTGCGATCACGAGCGTGGTGCGTGCTTCCATCAAGCGTTCGAGGGCGTCCTGCACGAGTCGCTCGCTTTCCGCATCGAGCGCGCTGGTGGCTTCATCGAGCAAGAGGATCGGCGCATCGCGAAGCAGGGCGCGGGCAATCGCCATGCGCTGGCGCTGGCCGCCGGACAGCCGCGCACCGTCCTCGCCCAGAAACGTGTCGAGGCCCTCCGGCAGCTCGCGCAAGAAGCGATCGGCGTTGGCGGCTTGGGCGGCCTCCCAGATCTGCGCGTCGCTCGCGTTCCAATTGCCGTAGCGCAGATTGTCGCGCGCGCTTGCCGCGAACAGCACGCCTTCTTGCGGGACGAGCGCGATTCGCGAGCGGATCTCGGCGGGATCGGCGGAGACCAGCGGCACGCCGTCCATCTTCACCGTGCCGGCCTGCGGATCGTAGAACCGCTCGGCAAGCTGGAACAGCGTCGACTTGCCCGCACCCGAAGGGCCGACGATCGCGACGGTTTCGCCCGGCTCGACCTTGAGACTGAAATCGGCCAGCGCGGCGATCTCGGGCCGCGAGGGATAGCGGAACGTCACGCGCTCGAACGCGATTTGGCCGCGCGGCGGCACCGGCAGAGCTTGCGGCCGCGCCGGAGGAGTGATCGTGCTGTCGGCCTCCAGCAATTCGGCCAGCCGGCTGGCCGCGCCCGCGCCGCGAACGAGATCGCCGTAGACTTCGGTCAGCGAACCGAACGCGCCGGCGACAAGGCCGCCGGTCACCACGAAGGCCGCGATCGTGCCGCCGGTGATGGAGCCTTCGGCCACGCCGATCGCGCCGCGCCACATCAATAGCGTGATCGACCCGAAGATCAGCATCATCACCATGCCGGTCATCACCGAGCGGATGACGATGCGGCGCTTTGCCGTGGTAAAGGTCCGTTCGACTGCGCCGGAAAACCGCTCCTGCTCGCGCCGTTCCTGATTGAAGGCCTGCACGACCTTCAGTGCGGCGAGCACTTCGGTGGTCATCGCGCCGATATCGGCCACGCGGTCCTGACTGGTGCGCGAGACGTTGCGCAACCGTCGTCCGAACCAGCTGAGCGGCAGGACCACGCAAGGGATCGCGATCACCAGTCCCAGCGTGAGCTGGGGCGCCAGCGCGAACAGATAGATGACACCGCCGACCGCCATGATCGCGTTGCGCAAGGCGACCGAGACGGTGGTCCCCACGACCTGCTCGACCACGGCCGTGTCGGCCGTCATGCGCGAGGAGATCTCCTTGGGGCTGTTCTCTTCGAAGAAACTCGGCGCCAGGCCCAGGAGATTGCGCTGCACGGCCAGGCGGATGTCGGCGACGACGCGTTCGCCCAACCACGAGACCGTATAGAAGCGCACCGCCGTGCCCACGGCCAGCACGACGATGATCATCAGCAGGTATTCGAACCAGCGGGCGATGTCGGAAGGATTGCCGCCCTCGCCGAAGCCACGGTCGATGATCAGGCGAAACCCGGCGGGAATGGCCAGCGTCGCCAGCGCCGTGACGATCAGCGCGGCGATCGCGGTGGCGACGCGTCCGGGATAAGCCAGCGCCGCGCGGTAGACCATGCGCAGCGGGCCGAGGCTGCGCCGGGGCGGCGCCGCCGCTTCGGCTTCGTCCCGGTGATCCGCCTCTTTCGAGGCAGTCTCGCTGGCCATCGTGGCGTCCATCGCAGGCGCCTTACAGACTCTCCCGCCAAAGCGAAAGAGCGATGCCGCCGCGGCCTTGTCTGGCTACACATAAGGCTTGGTGACTCTTTTGCCGCATTGCACAATGATGCGCTAATGCCCATTTAGGCGCGCGAAATATCGCGGCCGCAGCCGTTTCAGGAGGTAACCCGAACCCATGCTCTACAACGCTTACGAGTTGCAACGCACCATGTTGAGCAGCGCGGCCGCCATGGCCTCGGTCAGCGCCCAGCTGCTTTCCAACCCTATGCTTCCCTTCGGCTATTTCGGTCTGGCCCCGGTCCTCGGTTCCGCGCTCGACGTGTTCGCCCACATGGCCACGCCGCGCGGCAAGCCGGCCTTCAACATCGAGAGTGTGACCGTCGGCGGCAAGACGCACGGCGTCACCGAAGCGATCGTGCTGCACAAGCCGTTCGGCAATCTTCTGCGCTTTACGCATGACGGCCTGCCCGACGACGCGCCGAGCCTGCTGATCGTCGCGCCGATGAGCGGACACTATGCCACGCTGCTGCGCGGCACCGTCGCCCGGATGCTCGAAACGAACGTCGTCTACATCACCGACTGGGCCGATGCGAAGCTGGTCCCGACTCACGCCGGCCGGTTCGATCTCGACGACTACATCGACTATATCATCAGCTATCTCGAATTCATCGGCCCCGGCACCCACATGCTCGCGGTTTGCCAGCCTTCGGTGCCGTCCTACGCCGCGGCAGCGGTGATGGGCGCCAACCAGCACCCGTGCCGGCCCGCGACGCTGACGATGATGGGCGGCCCGATCGACACGCGCGAGGCGCCGACCAGCGTCAACGATCTGGCCATGCAGCGTCCGCTCGAATGGTTCGAACATTCGGTGATCGCCACGGTCCCGCTGTCCTATCCGGGCGCGGGCCGGAAGGTCTATCCCGGCTTCCTGCAGCTCGCCGGGTTCTTCTCGATGAATCTCGGCAACCACATCATGAGCCACTACGCGATGTTCAAGCATCTCGTCGAAGGTGATGGCGAAAGCGCGGACGCGACCAAGGGATTCTATGACGAGTACCGTTCGGTCTGCGACATGACGGCCGAATTCTATCTGCAGACGATCGAGCACGTCTTCCAGAAGCATTCGCTCCCCAAGAACCAGTTCGTCCACCGCGGTCAGCGGATTGATCTCGGTGCGATCCGCGACACCGCGCTGCTCGCGATCGAGGGCGAGAACGACGATATTTCGGGAATCGGCCAGACGCGCGCCTCGCTGCACCTGGCAAAGAATCTGTCCGAGGCGAAGAAGCGCTATTACCTCGCAAAGGACGTGGGGCACTACGGCATCTTCAACGGCAGCAAGTGGCGTAATCGAATCGCGCCGGTGGTCGAGGAATGGATCGCGCAGAACAGCCGGCCCGCGCTCAAGGTGGTCGCCTGAGGCGCGACGGCGGTACTGGCGAACCGCCCGGCGAGTTGCTATCTTGGACGCGATGTCGAAAGGTTTGAACCGACGCGAGATTCTGGGCGGAGCAATGGCTGCGGGCCTTACCGCAGCCTTGCCGTCTCGCGCATTCGCCGTGGCTTCGCCCCTTTCTCCGTACGAGCGGCGCGTCCTCGATGTCGCCAAGGCCCAGCAGGAGCGAGTCGCGAGCCGTCTGTGGCGCAACGATCTGGTCGGCATTGCCGATTACGGCCTGCCCTCTTGGAAACCGCGCCTGCACTTCGCCGATCTCGAGAAGGGCACCATCCGGTCGTTCCTGACCGCCCATGGTCGCGGCTCCGATCCCGAACACAGCGGCTGGCTGCAAAGCTTCTCCAAGGAACCGGGGTCCGAGGCGACCTCGCGCGGCGCGTATCTCACGTGCGAGTGGTACACCGGCAAGTACGGCACTTCGATCCGTCTGGTCGGCCTCGATGCCGACAATTCGACGGCGCTCGACCGGCTGATCGTCATGCACCCGGCGTGGTACGTCGATGATGCCATGATCGAGAAATGGGGCAAGATCGGCCGCAGCGAAGGCTGCTTCGCGATGAGCCAGCCCGATTTCAACGAGGCCTTGTGGCACCTTTCCGGTGGCCGCCTGCTGTTCGCGGATCGCATCGGCGAAGGTTGAAGTCGCCGGTTCGAGGCGTGCCAGGTTGAATCACTCTGGTGAGCTGGCCTTCTTTCTCTCCTTCGTCATGCTGAACTTGTTTCAGCATCCATGTCGCCCCGCATCCGGACCTGAGCGGGAAGGCCCGATGGATGCTGAAACGAGTTCAGCATGACGGGGGATGGGGAGGTCGCACGGGTATCCTCGGCGGCACGAAGAGCGACGCGCGCCTGCCCTTCGAGCCCACTCCACAACCCTAACGCTCACCACCCGAAGGCTAGCGCAGCTCCTTTGCCGCCCCTATCTCGCGCGTGAGGGCGCATGGTGCGCCGCACGCCCCACACAGGACAGCGCATGGACGTCGAAACGCAGGATCTCGGACTGGCGGATGCGGACTGGCCGACGTTCGGCTGGATCGAGGACGTGCGGCCTGCTCTGGCCGAGGCGCTGGGCGAGGGCCGCGCGGTCGCGCTCGCGACGCTCTATCGCGTCGAAGGCAGCGCGCCGCGCGGGCCCGGCGCGCAGATGCTGTTCGACGGGACTTGCGCCACCGGCTATTTTTCCGGCGACTGCATCGAGGGCGACGTCGCCAGCCATGCCCGCGAGGTGCTGCGCACCGGTGAGCCGCAGCGGCTGCATTACGGCATGGGCAGCCCCTGGATCGACATTCGCTTGCGCTGCGGCGGTGCGTTGCACTTGCTGGTCGAGCGCATCGCGCCGGGAAGCGAAGCGGCGCGCGGCCTGCTCGAACGCGCGCGCCAACGGCAGACCTGCATCTGGACGAGCGACGGCGTCGCGCAGACCGTCTCGCAGGCAAAAGGGCCTCTGCTCGCGTTCGAGGCAGAGCCGTTCCGGATCGCGCGACGCTACGATCCGCCGCGCCGGTTGATCGTCACCGGGGGCGATCCGGGTGCGCTGGCCCTGGCGAAACTGGGCGAAGCCGCGCAATTCGAGACGATCCTCGTGCGCCCTTCCGGCCCGGAAAACGCGCCGCCCTTCGCGGTCTCCCAGTATCTGCGCGCGGAGCCTGCGGATGCGGTTGCCGAACTCGGGATCGATCGCTGGACGGCCTACATCGGCGCGACGCATGAGGATCATCACGATCTGGGCGGCATTCTGGCCGCGCTGCGCGGCAAGGCCGGATATGTCGGCATGATCGGCGCCCGCTCGCGCGCACCGGAGCGGCTTGCCGCGCTCGAAGCGGCCGGAGCGACGGCGGAGGAACTTGAGCGCCTCAGTCTCTCGCCTGGGATCACCGGACTGGGCAAGGCGCCGTGGGAAGTCGCGACCGGCATCCTCGCCGAAGTCATGCAGGCGCTGAATCCCGCGCACGAACGCGCGTGACACTGGCGGCGCTGGTGCTCGCCGCCGGTTCGGCGACGCGCTTCGGCAGCGACAAGCTTTCGGCGCCCTTTCGCGGCGAGCCGCTGGTGCATCACGCGATCCGCGCCGCGCGCACCGCGCCGGTCGGCCGCATCGTCATCGTTGCCCATCCCGCGCTGGACATCGGCGTCTGGCCGGATGCGCCCGAGATCGAGGTGCTACGCCTTGCCAGCACCTCGCTTTCGACGTCGCTGCGCACCGGCATTGCCGCCGTCCGCGAATGCGATGGCGCATTCGTGTTTCTCGGCGACGTCCCCCTGGTTCCGCACGATCTTGCGGCCCGGCTCGCGGAGCGGATCGGCCAAGCCTATGCCGCCGTCCCGCGCCATGACGGCAAGCCCGGTCACCCGGTACTCCTATCCCAGCGCGCCTTCGCCGATGTCATGAGGCTCGCGGGCGATGAAGGGGCGGGCCGCCTGCTGCGCGGGCGTGACGACGTGGTGACCGAGGACTGCGCGGATCCGTGCATCCGCTTCGATATCGACCGGCCCGGCGATCTCGTCGAAGATCCGCCCGCGCGGCCCTGAGGCGCTTCGCGTCGCTCAGCTGGCCCCGTCGATCATTCGTCGTTGGCGGCCGCTTCGTCCCCGGCAGAGTCGTCGGCCGGCGTCGCATCGTCCGCCTCATCGGTGGCTGCCGAACCAGTGGCTCTCGCACCGTTGCCCGACGCGCCGCCACTTTCCGGTTCGTCCGTCATCATCGCGGACGGAGGCCGAGAGCGGACGGTGTCGTAAGGGAGCATGTCGTCGGTGACGGAGCGGTCGAGTATGCGGCCACCGGCATCGGCGGCGCCATCGTCGGCTTTCTTGGATCCGTCGCAGGCCGACAGCAACAGCGCCGTTCCCAGGCCGATGGCCGTCACGATCGTCCTGGTTGTCACTTCGCTACCTCCGTCCGACAGGGCTGCTCGAGCGCGGCGAGAAATGCCGGGGCATTGCCGATCAGAGCCTCGTCCCATTGCGTCATATCCACCGAGAGGCCCAGCCGCTGCAGGCTGGTAACGCCGAACTCCTCGATCCCGCAAGGCACGATGCCGGTAAAATGCGAGAGATCGGGCGCGATATTCACGGAAAAACCGTGCATCGTCACCCACTTGCGGATGCGCACGCCGATCGCGCCGATCTTGGCTTCGCGTCCGTCGACATCCTGCGTCCAGATGCCGATGCGGCCCTCGGCCCGGAAGCTGTCGACGCCAAAGCCGCGCAGCGTCTCGATCACCCAGCCTTCCAGCGCATGGACGAAGCCGCGCGCATCGCGCGCCCGCTTGCGCAAGTCGAGCAGGACATAGCCGATGCGCTGGCCGGGCCCGTGGTAGGTATAGCGCCCGCCGCGCCCGGCCTCGACGACCTCGAAGCGCGGGTCGAGCAGTTCGGAGATCGCTGCGCTGGTTCCGGCGGTGTAGACGGGCGGATGCTCGAGCAGCCAGATCAGTTCGCGCGCTTCGCCCGCCGCGATCGCGGCATTGCGTGTAGTCATTTCGTCCAGCGCATCGCGATACGGCACGGGCTCGCTCGCGACTTTCAGCTCTATATCGGCAGGAAACTGCATGGCGCGTTGCGTGGCGGCATTCGCTGCGGTTATCAAGGGGCCAGATGTGACGGAGTGCCCCCATGAAATTCGACAGCATGCTCGCCTGGAAGCAGGCGTCTGCTGCGGTGAAAAGCAATCGCGATGTGCTGCTGGCCATCGCGGGCGTATGTTTCCTGCTGCCCTCGCTGGTGCTTCAATTGTTCTTCCCCCAGCCGGAACCCAATGCCGGGATGAGTGAGCAGGCGATCATGGAACTGGCGAGCAACTACTATCTCTCGCTGATTCCCGTCCTGATCCCGATCCTGGTGCTGCAGGCACTCGGCACGCTGTCCCTCGTCGAGCTGTTGACCGACCGTTCGCGACCGACAGTGGGCGAAGCGATGAAGACCGGTGCGCGCTCGATCGTGACGTATTTGCTCGCCCAGCTCATCCTGGGCCTGTTCGTCGGGATCGTGGGCGGACTGATCCTCGCGATCTTCTCGCTTGCCAGCGTGCCGGCACTCGCCAGCCTCGGGCTTGCGGTGGTGTTTGCGCTCGTCGCAGTCGTGGTTGTCCGCTCTTCGGTTACGGCCCCCGTGATCGTCGCCGACCGGCTGCGGAACCCGATCGAAGCGCTGCGCCGGGCCTTCGCGGTCACGCGGGGCCATGGCCTGCGCCTCTTCGTTTTCTATCTGCTGGTGTTCATCGCGTTCATGGTGATCGCGATCGTGCTGGGGCTGATCGTCGGCATACCCGTCAACCTGCTCGGTTCGGCCGAGACGGCACGCGTGGTGACCGCCATCGTCTCGTCCACGGTCAACGCCTTGCTGGCGCTCTACTTCGTCGCGATCGTCGTCGCGGTCCATCGGCAACTCTCCGCAGAGAGCGCCTGACGCCGCCTAGTCGGTGTCGGACTTCCAGCCCCAGAAGAGGAAGGCCGGCAGCACGTTGAGGAACACGAAGTCGCTGTCGATCCGGCGGAAATGGCGCGCCATGAACGCCCGTGCGCGAGTCGAGAACTGGTAGACGAGGAACGCGCCGCCAGGGCGAATTACGCGATGCGTCGCCTCGGCGATCGCCGGGCCGACGCCGGCCGGAAGCGTCGAGAACGGCAGGCCCGAAAGGACGTAGTCGGCATGATCGTGCCCGTGCGCACGCACGATCTCTTCGACGTCAGCTGCCGAGCCGAGCACCGCGGTGAAGCGGCTGTCGGTGATCGAATTGCGCAAGTAGTCGATATAGAGCGGATTGGTGTCGATCACGATCAGGCGGCCATCCCGGCCCAAGCGATCGAGCACGGGCTGGCAGAAGGTTCCGATCCCGGGCCCGTATTCGACGAAAAGCCGGCATTCGTCCCATTTCACTGGTCCGAGCATGCGCTGGATGGTGAAACGCGACGAGGGAATGATCGAACCGACCATGACCGGGTGGCGGACGAACCCTTCCAGGAATACGCCCCAGGGGCCGAGTGCCCGCTTCACCTTCTTCTTGATCTTCGTCGGCAGTGCCTCACGGGCAAGCTCGTTGCTGGACATGCTGGCGGAGGCTCTCGTGTCGCTTATTCGTCGGTTAGGGGTCTGTGCGGTGGCAGATCGGGGCAATCTTTGCAAGCTGTCGGCCAGTTCGCTCTCGTCCCGATGTGGTATTCACCGCTGAGAACTCACAGAATTTCATGGACCTTGTCTTGCGGACGGCAGAGCCGTGCGCCTTTTTCGGTCTCGACCAGCGGCCGCTCGATCAGGATCGGCTCTGCGGCCATCGCGGCCAGCACGGTCGCGTCGTCGGCATCCGGCAGTCCGCGTTCCGCCGCATCGGTCCCCTTGAGCCGCAAGCCTTGCTGCGGGGTCAGGCCGGCATCGGCATAAAGCTGGGCAAGCTTCTGCGCCGTCGGCGGCGTCTTGAGATACTCGATCACTTCGACGTCCAGCCCGGGCGTTTCCTCGAGAATCGCCAGGGTCTTGCGCGAAGTGCCGCATTTCGGGTTGTGCCAGATTGTCGCTTTCATGGTTGCTCTCCATCGTTTTCAAGGTGCGGTGGGCCGGGGCGCAGCGCCGGCAGGGCGCTTGCGGCATCGGCCGGATCGATGCCCGGAGCCGGCGCCGCGCTCAGCGTTTCCTCGCGGCGCGCCACTCGCCCGGCGCGCTGGACCGCGCGAACCAGTCGGGGATAAACGCCGCAGCGACACAAATTGGGAATTGCCGCCTTGATCTCGGCCTCGGACGGCGCGGCGTTGCGCTCGATCAGCGCGGCGGCGGCCATCACGATGCCGGGCGTACAAAAGCCGCACTGGATCGCCTGCTCGGCCACCAAGGCCTGCTGCACCGGGTGCGAGCGATCACGCGAAAGCCCTTCGATGGTGACGATCTCGCGCCCTTCGCATTCGCCCAGGGTAATCAGGCACGACCGCAAGGGTTCGGAATCGACCATCACCATGCACGCGCCGCAATCGCCCACGCCGCAGCCATACTTGGTGCCGGTGAGGTTCATCGCATCGCGCAAGCCCCACAGCAGGGGCGTCGCGGGATCGAGGGCAATCGACACGGGCTTCTGGTTGACGGTCAGGCTCGGCACGCGCGCGGTCTTAATTGGCAATGGCCGCGCAAGCTAGTGCCGAGCTTTCTTTGGCGATGGCCCGATTCCTGCGCTCGAGCGGGCAATCGGATGTTCTCGCCAGCCGCCGGCCAGGCCGATTTTTCCGGCTGTGGTTTTCGCCCGGCGCGGATTGGCGTAGAGTGGGGCGATGTCCAATAGCAAGTTTCTGACCGGCAGGCTGCTGCTCGCCATGCCGGGAATGTTCGATCCGCGGTTCGATCGCTCGGTGAACCTGATGTGCGTACACGACGACAACGGCGCACTCGGGATCGGGATCGGCCACATTCGCGACGGTATCCGCTTTCGCGGCCTGCTCAAGGAAGTGGGGATCGCGCCACGCAATGCGCCCGATGTCGAGGTTCATCACGGCGGGCCGGTCGAACCGGGGCGCGGTTTCGTGCTGCACTCGCCGGACTGGAGCGGCAGCGATTCGATCGCCTTCTCGCCCTTCTGCACGCTGTCGGCCTCGATGGAGATCCTCAAGGCGATCGCGGCGGGCGACGGCCCCAGCCGGTGGCTGATCGCGCTCGGCTACGCCGGGTGGGGACCCGGCCAGCTCGAGAACGAACTCAAGGCTCACGGCTGGTTCGCCGCGAACGGCCACGAGGAGGTCGTGTTCGGCACGCCCGCCGACGGTCGCTGGGCCTCGACCTGGCGCGCCGAGGGCATCGATCCCTCACTCCTCGCAAGCGAGACCGGCCACGCCTGACCGGCGGGCCTAGAGAGGCTTCGCGTAGATCGCGTATTCGCGGTTGATCTTGCTGTTGATCGCTTCGGCAATCGCCACCATCCCCTGGTTGTCCTCCAGGATCCAGCCGATTTCGGCCCTTTCGGCAGCGAACTTCTCGATCGACGAACGGCGGATGTATTCGATCATCATGAAGGCGAGCTGGCTGGCGAGGCGCGAAGATTGCAGGCGCTTCTTCACCCCCATCAGCGGGACCCGCATGTCCGCGGGCCGTGGACGCTTCAGCCATTTGAGCAGCCGCAGCCAGCCCAGCGGCGAAGGCTTGCCGGTGCGACCCGTGACCTTGCTCAGAACGCCGTTCATGTCGGGCAGAGTCATCATGAAAGCGACCGGCTCGCCTTCGTATTCGGCGATGCGGATCAACTCGGGATGGACGATCGGCTTGAGCGCCTTGCCGATATGTTCGATCTCGTCGTCGGTGAAGGGCACGAAGCCCCAGTTGTCCGACCAGGCATCGTTGAGGATGTCGCAGATGATCGCCGCCTCGGCGGCGAAATTCTTCAGCACCACTTCGCGCACGCGAATCTTCGCATTCTTCTCGCCCGAGGCGATGATGCGCTGGATCAGCGGCGGGTAGGGAATCCGCACATCGATCTCGTAAGTGTGGAGCGTCTTCACTCGCTCGTAGCCGGCACCTTCGATCCAGGGCCGATAAGCCGCGTTGTGGTGGGCCATCATGTACATCGGCGCATGATCGAACCCCACCACCTGCAGTCCGGGCTCTTCCCAGACCGAGAGGTTCATCGGCGCCATCGCACGGTGCATGTCGTGCGCGCGCAGCCAATCCTCGGCCGTGGCGATCAGCGCGGCCGCGACATCCGCGTCGACGGCCTCGATCGCGCCCCACATGCCCGTGCCGGGGCCCATGCCTTGCTCGGGAGGCTGGCCGAGGGCCAGCTCGTCGATATGCGCCGCGATGCGCCCGACGATCTCCTGGCCCCGCCGGGCCAGGAACAACTGGCAGCGCGCATGATCGAAATAGGGGTTCTTGCCGGGCGTGAACTTGGCAATCTCTTCCATTCGCAAATTGCCGACCCAGTTGGGATCGTCGGCATTGAGTCGATAGGCGACGTCGACGAAAGCGGCCCGATCGGCCTTGCTGCTGATGGGATCAATGCTTAGCTCGGCCACGATATCGCCTTTGTTCCGGGTTAGTTCAGGTCCTCGCGGCGAAGTGCGGTTGCAGGGTCGATCTTGTCAAGCACGGCCAGCACCGGCAAGGCCGCGCTCCTGTGGTTGGGCCAGGTTCCAACCCATCTCTGTTTGGATTTCGAGTGATGATGACGGCACACGAGAGCAGTTTCCGACCCGCTTCGAACGCGGTCCCCGCGTCGATATCGGTGCGCGCGAGCCGCGTGCCCGTGGCGGACGACAAGGAGATGCTGCGCGCCGCGGTGGATCTCACCAAGGACATCGCCGAGGCCCGACCGCAGATCTACTGGCCCGACATGATCCTCTCCGCGGGGATCGGCTATGCCGGGCTCGCCGGGGCGATCCTGCTGTCGAACCCCTGGCTGGCGATCGGCTGCGCCGTGATCGCGGTTCTCGCGCTGTATCGGGCGCTGCTGTTCATCCACGAATTGACCCACATTCACCGCGATGCCTTGCCCGGCTTCCGGCTCGGGTGGAACCTGCTGGTCGGCATTCCCATGCTGACGCCATCGTTCATGTACGAAACCGTGCATACGCTGCACCATGCGCGAACGCGCTACGGAACGATCGAGGATCCCGAATACCTGCCGCTGGCTCTGATGAAGCCCTGGTCGCTGCCGGTGTTCCTGATCACCGCGATCCTCCTCCCGCCGGCGCTGCTGTTGCGCTCGGCCATACTTGTGCCGCTGGGCGCTCTCATTCCGCCGCTGCGCCGCCTCGTGTGGCAGCGGTTCTCCGCGCTGGCGATCAACCCCGCATTCCGCCGCCGGGCGCCCGAAGGTGCGTTTCGCCGGCAAGTGATCTGGCAGGAAGTCGGCACAACCGCATGGTCGCTTTTTCTGATCGCGAGTGGCTTCGTGATCGGCTGGAAGCCCTTGCTGATCGCGCTGGCGGTGCTGGCCGCGGTTGCCGTGCTCAATCAGGTCCGCACTCTGGTCGCGCACTTGTGGGAGAACGAAGGCGACACGATGACCGTCACCGCGCAATATCTCGATTCGGTCAACGTTCCGCCCCCCGGGCTGCTGGCGGAGCTCTGGGCGCCGGTGGGTCTGCGCTACCACGCGCTGCATCACTTGCTGCCGAGCATGCCCTATCACGCCCTGCCGGAATGCCATCGCCGCCTGAGCGACCATCTGGGCCCCGAAACGACATATGCGCGCGCCAGCCACACGGGTCTGCTGCCGCTGGTCGGACGCCTCGCCTCGAGCACGATCCGGCCGCGCTGAGCTACTCCTCGGTGCGGATCAGCACCGTCTCGCCGACCAGCGCGAACAGGAGGAACGGCGCCCAGGCCGCGATGAACGGCGGGTAGCCGCCGAAATTGCCCATCGCGAGCGCCGCATTGTCGATGACGAAGTAGGCGAAGCCGAGCGCCATGCCGATCACGGAGCGCACCAGCAGCTGGCCCGAGCGCGCGAGCCCGAAGGCCGCGACCGCGCCGAGAATCGGCATCAGCACCGAGGAGAGCGGGCCCGAGATCTTGTGCCACCAGGCCGCTTCGAGTTCGCTCGTCCGCCGCCCGGCCACCTTCATCGCGTCGATCGATTTCGCCAGCGTGAAGATGTCCTGCGAATCGGCGTCGACCGAGCTGATCAGGACGCGTTCGGGAGTGATGCCCGCAGCGACTGTCGCGCGGGGCAGCTTGCTCGTCTGCGTGCGGCGCACGTCGAACCGGGTCGCGTCGGTCAGCACCCAGCCGGACCGCGTGAACGTGGCCCGAGGCGCGCGGATTTCATCGACGATCATGCCCGAAGCGTTGCGGCGATAGTAGGTGACCTTGCTCAGCACCATGTTGCTGGCATCGCCGGCCACCGTCGCGGCCAGCAGGATATCGCGCCCTTCGGCCATGTAGACGTTGTTGCGCACCCCCGAATCCGGCAGGATCGGCCCGTATTCCGCCGAGGACCAGGCGTCGAGTGAGGCCGTCGCGCGCGTGACCACGCGCTCGTTGAAAACGAAGCTCAGCCCGGCGATGAAGATCGCGGTGAGCACCAGCGGCGCCAGCACCTGATGCGCGGAGAGCCCGGCGGCCTTCATCGAGATGACTTCGCTGTTCTGGTTGAGCGTCGCCAATGTGATAATCGTCGCCAGCAGCACCGAATAGGGCAGGAACCGGGCCACGAGCTGCGGGATTCGCAGCGAGACGTATCGCAACAGCTCGGCCTGGCCATTGCCCGGCACGGCAAGGATATCGCCGCTCTCGCCGAGCAGGTCGAGCATCATCAGCACCAGCACCAGCATCACCAGCACCGCGACGATGCGCGTCAGGAAGAGGCGCGCGAGATAGACCGTCAGGGTCCGCGACGGAAAGAAATCGAGAAGCATCTTAGTTGGGCGTCGCCGAAACCGGGAGCAGGCTTGCCACGCCGCGCCGTCGGCGCAGCAGCGACTTCAGCTTCTTGCCGACCGTTTCCGCCGCCTTTTCGAGCCAGCCGATCGCTTGCCCGCCCGGCACGTAAGCGACGCGATAGTACATCCACAGGATCATCACCGCGAAGAACAGGAACGGTCCCCAAAGCGCCAGGATCGGATCGACGCGGCCGAGCGAAGCCACGTCGTTCGCGTACTGATTGATCTTGTGATAGGCGACCACCATCACGATCGAGACGAACAGCCCGAGCGAGGATGTCGACCGCTTGGGCGGGATCGCGAGCGCCACCGAAAGCAGCGGCAGCAGCAGCATCATCACCACTTCGACAACGCGGTAGTTGAAGTTCGCCTGGCTCGAGACTCGTTCCGACTTGGGCAGTTCCTCGCTCCAGCCGACGCGCAGCAGTTCGGGCAGGAGATACTCGCGGTCGCCTTCGCCGCGCTGGCGGAAGCGTTCGATCGCAGGCAGGTCGATCGGCAGATCGTGACGAGTGAACGTCAGGACTCGGGCTTGCGCGCCGGGCTGATCCTGAATGATCTGGCCCTCTTTCAGCCGCAAAATGATGGTGTCGGGCCGCTCGCGCAGAGCCAGAAAGCTTCCCTCACGCGCCGAGATCGAAAGGACCTGCCCCTTATTGTTGGCCACGCGGGCGAAAATGCCGAGCAGGCGCCGACCGTCGTCCTCGCTCCGCTCGATCCGCAGCGCGATGCGATCCTTGAGGGTGGTGAATTCGCCGACCTTGATCGAAGCCCCGAGCGCGCCCGATTTGAGCTCGTAATTGAGCTCCTCGTAGTAATAGCGGGACAGCGGCTGGAGGTAGCCGACAATGGCGAAGTTCACGGCCACCAGCACGATGGTGATCATGTACGGCACGCGCAGCAGCCGGGTGTAGCTGAGCCCGACGGCGCGCATCACATCGAGTTCGCTCGATGTCGCCAGCTTGCGGAAGGCGAGCAGGATGCCGAGCATGAGCCCCAGCGGGATCGCGAGGCTGGCATATTCGGGAAGCAGGTTGACCAGCATCTTGAAGACGACGCCGATCGGCCCGCCCTCGGTCGCCACGAAATCGAACAGCCGGAGCATCTTGTCGAGCACAAGCAGCGATGCCGCGAGCACGAAGATGCCGAGCATCGGCATCAGCACGAGCCGGAAAATGTAGCGGTCGATGGCGCTGAAAAATTTCACGGCAGAGGGTCGCGGCAACCTGGCATCTGGGGGACGGGCGGATTTGCCGCCTTAACCCGTCGCAACCCCGGGCGAAAGGCCCTTCACGGCAGCAGCAGCGGCCAAAGGACGAGAAGCAGTCCTACCAGGCTGACCAGAAAGATCACGGTGCGGATGCCCGATACGCCTGCGAGGTAGACCGGCACGTAGGCGATCCGCATCACCAGCCACAGTCCGCCGCCCAGCGCGGTCATCGTGCTGGTGCGCTCGGCCAGGACCACGCCGAGCAGCGCGACGATCGCCACCGGGAAGGTTTCGAGGAAATTGTCCTGCGCGCGCTTGGCGCGACCGGCGACGGGATTGAGCGGCGGCATGTCCTTGTCGCGTGGACCGATGTTCCAGTTCTTGCCGTACTGTTTGGTCTTGAAATGACCGGCAATGAAGATCTGTACGATCAGCAGCACGGCGCCCCATCCAAGAATTGCGATCTCGATAGGCATTTGCGCTTCCCCCGCTGACGTGAATTCAGGCAACGCCCCGAGCGCGACCTAGGTTCCTGCAGCGCCCGACTGGCTCGATCGGCCGTTCAGGCTTTTTCGAGAGTGCATTGGAGAGGATGCTGGTTCTGGCGAGCGAAATCCATCACCTGATTCACTTTGGTTTCGGCGATTTCGTAGGGAAAGATCCCGCAGACGCCGACGCCTTTCTGATGCACATGAAGCATCACGCGTGTCGCCTGTTCGAGGTCCATATTGAAGAACCGCTTGAGGACCATCACCACGAACTCCATCGGGGTGTAATCGTCATTGAGCATCAATACTTTGAATTGGCTCGGTTTTTTGGGTTTGGCACGGGTCTTCGTGGCCGTGCCGACCTGACCGTCGTCCGGTCCGCCGGGGCCGGAATCATCCCCCTCGCCGGCGAGCCGGGGAGCGATGCGATCGAGTAGGGTCGTGTCGGAATAGGGAATCATTGCTGGCAGAATATCGTATCGCGGGCCCCGACGACAAGATGCGCGAGCCAAGAATGTGACGGAGCGGATACAACAAGGGGCCGGATGCGCTCCGCACCCGGCCCCTTGCAGCGTTTATTGCGATGCGATCAGATCGACGCCTGACGCACCTTTTCGACTGCCATGCTGACGCGGCCCGAAAGCGGCGCCATGCTGTCGCTCATGAGCTTGAGCATCGCTTCGCTGTTCTTCGAACCGTAAGCGACGGCGCTGTCGAAGTTCTTGCGCATCATCTCGCTCTGGAGCTTGAAGAAATCGGTCGGCGACTTGACCGCCGCCAGTTCCTTCATGTCGGCGCTCATCGTCTCGAATGCGGCCTTGCCTTCGGCGGCCAGCGTGGTGCTCATTTCCTGGACGCCTTCAGAGAAGATCTTGCCCGATTCCATCATAGCCTCGACGTTGCCCTTGGCGAACTCGCTGGCGTCACCGAACATGCCGGTGGTCTTCTCGAAAGCTTCCTTGGCCTTGGCTTGGGCCTCGGCCATCGAATCCTGAAACGTGCTGAAATTGGCGCTCATATCCATGATGCTGGGTTCCTTGCGAATGGGTTGTGCTACGGCAATGGGTTTGGCGGTTTGACGTGCCGCCGCAGGGGCCTTCGACGCCGCTTTGGGGGCAGGGGTCTTGGTCTTCGCAGCAGCGAGCGGAGCCTTGACCGCTTCGGTGCTGGCCGACTTGTTATTGACTGTCTTGGCCGGCTTAGTCGGTTTGGACGGCTTGGACGCTTTGGGCTTCGCGGCGATCGTCATTTTCTTCGCGGTCTTGGCCCGGGATTTGGCGGCGGCATCCGCCAGCTTGGCTTCGGCGGACTTGGGCGGACGGCCACGACGCTTGGGAGCCGGCTTCACTTCTGGAGCGGTGGCCAGGGCTTTCACCGAAGTGTCGGTTGCCGGCTTCGTCTCGGCGGTGTCTGCGGAACCGGAGGTATCGGCTTTCGCCACCTTGTCCGCGATCTCCGAATTGGTGCCGTCTTTCGTGTCGATCTCATCTGCCATGTGCAATCCTATGGTCTCGTTGTGGATGGACACTTCGCGAAATCGCACTGCCCATTCTGTTGCGGCGCAACATAGAGTTTTGCACAGGCGAAGTCAACGCGTTTTGCTGCAGTGCAACAAACTGAAATATAGGATGGTCACCGCAAGGCGCGAGCGCCTCGGAAATAGGTGAAGCTTGGTTTAGCTTTATCTCTGGGCGACGTATCGGCCGGGCGCATCTTCGATGGTTTTATCGCCGCGTCCGCCGGGCCGTCGCTTGCCCTTTACCGGCACCATCGCATCGTCGATCGATTCCAGCCATTCGCGCCAATGCGGCCACCAGCTGCCGCTGTGCTCGCTCGCCCCGGCGATGAAATCGTTGAGGTTTTCGACGGGCTCGTCGTTCGTCCAATAGCCGTACTTGTTGGCCGATGGTGGGTTGACCACGCCCGCGATGTGCCCGGAGCCCGCCAGCAAAAAGGTGTACCGGCCTTTCAGGTGATGCGTCAGTTTCCAGACGCTTTCGGGCGGCGCGATGTGATCCTCGCGTCCGGCCTGAATATAGCAGGGGGTGCTGATCTTCGACAGATCGATGCCGACGCCGCAGGCCGACAAGGCATTGGGCACGACCAGCCGATTATCGCGATACAGATCGCTCAGGTATTCACGATGCCAGCGCAAGGGCAGGTTGGTCACGTCCCCGTTCCAGTGGAGCAGGTCGAACGCGGGATATTCCTCGCCTTTCAGGTAATTTTTTTCGACGTAAGTCCAGACCAGATCGTTGCCGCGCAAGAGATTGAACGTGGCGGCCAGATAGCGACCATCGAGGTAGCCTTCGGGAGAGAGGTAGCCGATCGTCTCGATCTGCTGATCGTCGACGAAATTGAGCAAATCGCCGGCATTCGAAAAATCGACTTGGGCAGTGAAGAACGTGGCGCTCGCGACCTTTTGCGCCTCGCCTTTTTTCGCCAGTATCGCGAGCGTCGCCGCCAGCGTGGTTCCGGCCACGCAGTAGCCGATGGTGTGCGCCGAAGGCACCTTGAGCCGGGCGCAGACGTGATCGATCGCCTCGACCTGCGCGGCGATGTAATCGTCCCAGACGATGTCGGCCATGCTGGCGTCCGCCGACTTCCACGAGACCATGAACACGCTCACGCCTTGCTCGACCGCCCAGCGCACGAAGCTCTTTTTCGCGTTGAGATCGAGAATGTAGAACCGGTTGATCCACGGCGGGAAAATGATCAGCGGCACTTCCAGCACTTTGGCGGTCGTGGGCGTGTACTGAATGAGCTGGAACAGGTCGGTCTCGTAGACCACCTTGCCCGGCGTGACGGCGATGTTCTCGCCCAGGGTGAAGGCGGTCGGATTGGTGTGCGTGAGTTGCCCGCGGCGCAAGTCCGCCAGCAGGTTCTCCATGCCCTTCACCAGGCTCTCGCCCTTGGTTTCGACCGCTTTGTCGAGCGCGACCGGATTGAGCAGCGGAAAGTTCGACGGTGAGATCGAATCGACCAGCATCTTCGTGGCGAAAACCAGTTGCCGCTTGCGTGCCGGATCCATGCCTTCGACCGACTGTGCCGCGCCGACGAGATGCTCGGCCATCATCAGATAGGCTTGGTGCAGCACTGCGAAAAAGGGTTGCTCGCGCCACGCCGGATCGTTGAAACGGCGATCGCTGCGCGGCAGGTCGCGCGCATTGCCGCTCGCGTTCGCCGCATCCTCGCCACGCGGGCCGATGCCGAACTGCCCCAGAACCGTTTCGAACAGCTCGAGCGAATCGCTCCAGATCTTGTTTTTGCTTTCCGGTGACGCGAGCGGAAGCTGGCGCATCACCGACTCGGCAGTGGCGACCCACTTCGCCGGATCACTGAAGTGGGAGGAATTTGTGCTCGCCTTGCTCAATTGTTCGACCTGGAAATCGACCAGCATCGATTGCATTCGCCCGACCACTTCCGCCCAGTGAACCGCGTCTTTCGCACCGCTCTGGTCGGCATCGGGGGCCATCGCGCCGAACAGGGTCATCATGCCTTCGGACTGGCGGCGCATGAGATCGGAAAAGGCATCCGTGGGCGAAGTGGGCTCGCGAGTCTTGTCGTTCATGAAAAAGCCGTCACCTCTGGTTGGAGCGACAAGGCTCCTGTCTGAAATCCGCGGTGCGGGAACCGAGCCTCGCCCCGATGCCTGCATGTTATCCGCCGGTCGTCGGCACCCTAACATGTCGACACGGCTTGGAAAGTCTCGCCGCGCGTCGATACGTAACAACTGCGGGATCCGATTTTTCGGGTTCGGATTTAAGGGGCCGGCGCAGCGCGTTCCCGCCGACATGCCCTCACGCGAGGGTGAGCCCGTGATGCAACAGGTTCCCGTGATCGCAATCCGTGATAAGGGCGCGTTACTCGCAACTGTCCCTAATAGCCTTTTCTGGAAAGGTCCGATGTCCGACGAATTCTACCGCATCAAGCGACTGCCGCCCTATGTCATCGCCGAAGTCAACGCGATGCGGCACGCAGCACGCCAGGCGGGCCGGGACATCATCGACCTCGGCATGGGCAATCCCGACTTGCCCCCGCCCCAGCACGTGATCGACAAGCTGTGCGAAGTCGCGCAGACCGCGGATGCCCATGGCTATTCGCAATCGAAGGGCATTCCGGGCCTGCGCCGCGCGCAAGCCAATTACTATGGCCGCCGATTCGGAGTCGATCTCGATCCCGAAAGCGAAGTCGTGGTGACGATGGGTTCGAAGGAAGGGCTGGCCAGCCTTGCCACCGCGATCACCGCGCCGGGTGACGTGGTGCTCTCGCCGAACCCGAGCTACCCGATCCACACGTTCGGCTTCATCATTGCCGGCGCGACGATCCGCTCGGTGCCGACGACGCCTGACGAGCATTACTGGGAATCGCTCGACCGTGCGATGGCCTTCACCGTGCCGCGCCCCTCGATCCTGGTGGTGAACTACCCCTCGAACCCGACGGCGGAAACGGTCGATCTGGCGTTCTACACAAAGCTTGTCGCCTGGGCGAAGGAGAACAAGGTCTGGATCCTGTCCGACCTCGCTTATTCCGAACTTTATTACGACGGCAATCCGACGCCCTCGATCCTGCAGGTCGAAGGCGCCAAGGACGTCGCGGTCGAATTCACCTCGATGAGCAAGACCTATTCGATGGCGGGCTGGCGCATGGGCTTCGCGGTCGGCAATCAGAAGCTCATTTCGGCGATGACGCGGGTGAAGAGCTATCTCGATTACGGTGCCTTCACGCCGATCCAGGCGGCGGCTTGCGCGGCGCTCAACGGGCCGCAGGACATCGTCGAGAAGAACCGCCAGCTCTATCAGAAGCGCCGTGACGTGATGGTCGAGGCGTTCGGTCGCGCCGGATGGGAGATCCCGCCACCCAAGGCCTCGATGTTCGCCTGGGCGCCGCTCCCGCCCGCGCTCAAGGAGATGGGCAGCCTGGAATTTTCGAAGCAGCTCCTCACCCATGCCGAAGTCGCGGTGGCGCCGGGCGTGGGCTACGGCGAAGACGGCGAAGGGTATGTGCGCATCGCCATGGTCGAGAACGAACAGCGGCTGCGCCAGGCCGCGCGCAACGTGAAGCGCTACCTGGCCAGCATGGGGGTCAACAGCACCGCCGCATAACGGCGCCGGCTTAGCCCGATTTTCCCTCGAACGCCTCGAGGTCCGCCTGGTGATTGATGTTGGCAGGCGGGCTCTCGACTTCGACCAGGCGGGCCCCGCTCAGTTCGGCGAAGCGGTACATCGAGTGCTTTTGCGAGACATCGAGCAACAAGGGCTCGATGACTTCGATCAGCGCCACCGGCCACAAGCCGATCACCGGCTGCGAGGCGAGGCACGCGGGGCCCGGCCCGAGCAGGCGCGGCAAGCCCTCGGGCAGATCGGGCGTATCGACCCCGCAGCTCAGCACCGCTTCGTAGTCCTCGGCGCGCGCGTGATGCAGCGCGGCGGCGAGGCCGGCGAGCGGCCCCATGTCGGAACGCGGCCAGTCCGGCAGTGTCGGCGCGGGGGCGACGGAGCGACCGGTGACGATCACATGCTCGCACCAGCCCGACAATGTATCGACGGATCGCGCCAGCAGGCTGCGGCCGTCCAGCTCGGCAAGGGCCTTGTCGCTTCCGAACCGCGTCGCCTTGCCGCCCGCGAGCACCGCTCCGAGAATCATGCTCCAGCGTCCCGCGCGGGACAGTGACGAAGTGGTGAGACGCCTGTTCTGGCATTTGGCATGATAGAGACCCTGATTGCGGCATTCGGGGCTCTTGCTTGGATCAAAACCCCCCCCGACACAAACCGCCTTTGGGGCGCGGCCGTCTGGACTTACCGGCTCGCCGCGTTCGGTTGCCGACCACATCCCTCTTGCCCGCCGACCAGAAGCGGGCTAGGCGCCCCTTTAGAAACCCGGCAAATGCCGCGTAGCGCCAAGCACCAGGCGCTCCCGTTTCGATAAGGCCCGATGGCGGAGTGGTGACGCAGCGGACTGCAAATCCGTATACGCCGGTTCGATTCCGGCTCGGGCCTCCATTTTCTTGATCTGCCGCTGGGTCCGTCAGCAAACCTGGCCTCGCATGAAGCGCAGCTGCGGAGCGGACATCCGCTACCGCATCGACAATGGCCGGGCGTGTTCAACGCAAGAATGGCGCTCACCAAACGCGGCATTGGTTTGCAGCGGGGCGAGCCATTGCCGCTCCCGCAGGGCATGAAAATGCGCGACTGAATTCGGGCATGTTCGAGAGCGGTGCGTTCACGCGAAATGCGGGCGGAGCGTGCCCGTCGCGTTCAATGGATTGCCGCAGGCTTGCTTCGCTCTGCGACACGCAATTGTTCTGAGCGTAGCGGTAGAAGAAGCGTTGCGCCGGGCTCGTGCCGGTTTCGTCGGTCTGATCGATCCTGGTTCCCAGCGTTCTCCTAAGGGCCTCGTACGCCAATCGGACGCCGCCGTAATCGGCGACGTTCTCGTCGAATTGCTCGCTCCCGGGAAGGGAAACACCGGGCAGAGGATGGTAGTCGTTGGCCTGCTGGATAACGCACTGGCCTCGCGTATTGGCAGCCTGCTCGTCGGCCGGGGTCCAAAGTTCCTCATCGAGGCCGGTGGGACCGAACATGTGAAGTTGCGCGACGTGCACGAACTCATGAGCGAACACGGTTCCGTACGTCGCATAATTCCATTCGGGCGGCGCACCTTCCACAAAGCGCGGCGTCGATAGGAAGGCTGCCGTCATGATGAGCGAATTGGTAAAGGCATCGGGAAAGCCGTTCGGAATGACGAGGCGGGCGGCCGCCATGCCTTCGCCGACCCAGGGATCGACTTTCATTTCCCAATCGGTACGCGACCGGGCTTGGCCGACGCGGCCCCATTCGCGCTTTTGTTCAAAGCGTCTTGCGGCAAGCACGTTTTCCAGGAACCGGTCGTGGCGAAGTCGATAGTGCCCGACGGCGGGCCAGACATCTGGAAAGCCGATCTTCAAGTCGGTCCGGCGCAGTTTGTCCGCCGTGGCTCGGCGCGCTTCAGCCGAAAGCCAGTCGTCCCCTGCAAGCGAATCGACGATTGCATCCTTGATCGTCTCGGAAAGCTGTTTCGCGGAGTCGCGTGCCGGCGTTCCGAGAATGCGCGTCGCATATTGGCGCGAAAACTCCACCCCCATCGCGCGAACGGTGGCATCGCGGCAGCGTGAATTGGTATCGTAGATCTCTGCGCGCAGATCAGGGGAAAGATGGGAGAACGCCGCGTTATAGGGGGCGGGCAGCTCGCCCCGCAGCGAGAATAGAAAAGCCCAACGCAGATAGGCGCGCAAATCGGCTGGGGAGCGGGTCCGCAGCTCGTGGTCGAGAGCGCGCAGATAGGCGGGCGAAGTAACATTGATGCGCTGCAACGGATCCGCACCGGCTTGGGCCAGATAGGGTGTCCATTCGAAAGCGGGCGCGAGTTGTCTGAGCTGATCGATAGACGCGGGGTTTTCCGCATTCGCCGCATCCCAGCGATCGACGCGGTGTTTGCGCAAGGCTTCGACAATCTCGGCGACCGCCGCTGCATCGCGCCGCGCATCGCTTTCGCTCAAACCCGCACTCTGAAACGCCTCTTGGACCGGGCCTGGATCGGCCCAAAGCGTGGCGCTGTGAATTTCGCCGCGATAGCGGTTCGGATCGGTCCGATCGGGGCGCCCGCCATAGCTCAAGAACGCGTTGACGCCGATGCTCGCCAGATCTCGAATCGCTTGCTGTATCGTCGCGCGGTCCGTCGCGGCGTCGATCCGCGCGAGCCAGCGTTTCACGGTTGCGGCATCGTTGGCATGGCCCGAGCGACAGGACGCGAAAAAGGTCTTCAAGCGTCCCAGTTCGGAAGCGCGCGTGGATGGTTCGTCGAACAGTCTGATCAGATCGCGATTGAGATCGGCTTCGAACTTGGACTGGACCCGGCTGATGACGGGCCTTTCGGCCGTCGCCGGATGCGCGGCCATGAAGCCGCCGCACGCGTGCTGGTAAAAATCGGTACAGGCCGAGGTGCCATTGTCGAGCGCCGTTCGATCAATCCCGTCGTCAGGCCAAGCCGCAGCCTGGCTTTGCTGGCCGCCAGCGCGGGCCGGATCCCAGTATGTTGCAATCAGGAATGCGGCTGCGGCCGCTGCGATCGCCAGGAAGAATGATCCTCGCATAGCACCCCACGAGTCCGATATCGGCGTCTCGACATCTGCAATGTTCTTCTACACCCAAAATCGGAAGTGGCGAACCTGAACTCCGGCGAGGGCCGATGTGGCGGCGCTTTCAGCGCTTTTGTGACTGTCCTTTTGTCTCGCGATACGCGTTCAGCCGATCGAGCCGGCCGAGCGAAACCGCTTCAAGAAAGTCCTCCCGCATTTCGGGTTCATCGCGCAGACACAGGAAGAAGCCGCGCACGAAATACGTGGGGGCTTCGTCATTGGGCTTGATCACGGCTCCGAAAGCGATCGTCTGCTCGCCGCTCCATTCGTTTGCAGCCATGTCAAACCAGACCCAGACGATCTCGTCCGGTTCCAGCCAGCCTTCCTGCACCTGATCGCCAAGGGAAATGCGGTATCCTGCCCGAACGGCTTCGTCGCCGCGAAGGCCGATGTAGACGCGAAGTCGCCGCGCGATCGGCTCGACCTGCATGGTCAAATCCCCGCCGCCCTTTCGCACGCGGCACCCGCGATCCTCGGGCCAGTGCCAGCCCAGATTGGAGCGGAACTTTTCCGCCGTGCTCATGCCGGGCCAGATCCGTATCGAGCGGTTGCGCACCAGCGAATACCAGTTGCCGGGGATGGCCTTGGGTGCCGTAAGATGCGCACCTTGGGACGACAGGTCGGTTCCTTGCGGACTATCTTCGATCGCTGCGAAATGATCGAGCTCCGCGATGATCTTGCCCGCAAGATCAGGCCAACTGCGCGGCTTGAACTCGGCCCGGATCACAGCCTCGAGGCGCGCGCGATAGGCATCGTCGCTGATGAGCTTTTCGGCCTTCTCGACCAATTGCGCCTGGTTGCCGGCTGCGAAGCTCACCGCGAAACGGCCGCCGGCTTCGGGCAGGGAGGCGGCATCGGAGATCAGCGGAACTTTGCCGTAGGAAAGCGACTCGGTGACCGGCAGGCCCCAGCCCTCGTAAAAACTCGGATATATGGTGAAGCGGCAGCTCCGGTAGAGCAGGGCCAGTTCGGCATCGGACAAGCCCGACAGCATCGTGACTTTGCGCGACAGCGACAAGTCGGTCGCGAGCCGTTCGTAGACTTTGTCGTTCAACCACCCGCGATTGCCGACGCACACCAGCTGCGGCACCTTGTCGGGTCCGAGCCGTGCGATGAGCTCGGCCCAGGCCGCGAAAGCGACGAGATGGCCCTTGCGCGATTCCACCGTGGACACGAACAGGACGAACCCGCCGTCCTCCAGCTGCCACTGGTCGAGCGCGTCGGCTTCCAACTCGCGGAGCCCGCTCTTGCGGAAGTCGCTATCGAGCGGGACGATTGCGATATTGTCCGGCGTTATGGTGTGGCCCAGCTCTTTTGCGACCGTGCGAAGATCCTTCGCGGTTGCCCGGGAATTGACCAGGAAATGGTCGGCGTGATCGAACACGCCGAGGGCCCAGCTGATGAAATCCTGGGTCAAACCCTCGATGCAGTGTTCGGGCGCGATGATCGGGATCATGTCGTGCACGAACGGAATGTAACGGATCCCTCGAGTCTTTTTCGCTTGGCGCACGAACAGGAAATAGTTCTGCAGCCACCAGCTTGTGCCGAGGTTGATGAGCAGGGCCCCATGCGGGAAGACGAAAGGCGGAGTCAGCGTGAGCTGGAGATCGAGCTCGGCCACCGCTTCGGTCCAGTCGTCATCGTCGGTGGCGCCGGCCGTCGTCGCCAACGCGCAAAGGCGCCGGAAGGATGCCACGGGCACTTCGAGCCAGTCTTCGCGCAGGGACGTGAAGCAGCATAAGCGGATGGCCCGGCCGTTCTCACGCTGCAAGGCGCCCATGATCGCCTCGATCTGAACGCGCTGAATGCCCGTCGGCAGGCGCGAAGCCCGCCAGAAGCCGATCAGATCCGAAACGTCGAAGACCATCGCCAGATTCAGCGTCGGATCCGCTGGTGACGCGGGGGCGGCAGCGGCAGGACCCCGGCTTGCCACTATGGCTCGAAGCTTCGACAAAATCGGAGCGTCCTTGCCCGGCGGGGGGGCATCCAGCGCTTCTACCGCTGCGGCAATCTTCGCATATTCGCCGCGCTCCACCTGCTGAGCCATTAGCGCCAGCAGTTCGTGCTCCTCGGCCTTGCTGTCGGTTCCGTAATGGATCGAGAGCAGGAAATGCCTGATTGCCGGATCGATGTAGCCGAGCCGTTTGTACAGATGCGCGAGATGCAAATGCGCGTCGGCATCCGCAGCCGCGAGCGTCGTCGCCTCCTGGTAGGCTTGCAGCGCATCGTCGAGCCTTCCGCTCTCCTTCAGAGCGTGGCCCAGTTGAATCCAGATGTGCGGTTGCGCGTCATCTTCGCGAAGCGCGCTGCGATAGTGGGTCGCTGCGCTGAACCAGTCCCGTCGGTCGCGGGCCGTGTCTGCCTTTCGTATCGCCTGCTGTGTCGCGGTTTCCTTGGGAGCGCCGTCAGTGCCGAAAATCCGCGACAAATAATTCATCGAGGATCCACAGTCGGATCGATCCCGCGCAAGACCCGGAGCGCGCCGATGATGGGGACCAACCGAAAATCCAAACCGGACCTTTCCATGCGCGCCAGTTAGGATCGGACCGGCCGATCCTACGGCTTCAATCTTGCCAAGAATCCTGCCAAGCCCTGCGCGCGCTGATCCGCGGAGGCGAATCGCCCCGGACTCGGGAAGACCTCAAAACGCTGCGCACGTGCGCCTCGCGCTCATTTTTTAGGGCATTGCTCGAAAGTTTCGCAAGCGTAGAAACGCTCGGATTCGATACATTCAGCGCGCCGGCCGGACAACCGGGCCTGCGGCGATATATCTCGGCGCCGACGGGGGCAGCACGCCCGCGCCGGCCTCGGTCCTTTTATGCGGTGAAGGAACTCAAGCGTCTTCTGCGAGCACCACCACGCGCAATCCGGGCCTGAATTCACCGGGCCGCTCGATCGGGATCACGGGCCGTCGCATGGGGCGCCGCGCCACCGGAACTGGAAGATTTCGCGCCTGATCGGCTGAAGTCGCACCGTTCGGCATAAAGCTGAGTAAACGGGACATTGCATCAGATCCTTTCTACAGGCCTAACGCGCGTACTTCGCCAAAACCTTTCCAAGTCCTTTCTTACTTGCGACGAGTTGATCCGTGATGTCGACAAGTCGTTATAGTCGCCGAATATCCGCTAGTAGAGCCAGGTCTCCATCTTGAGATTCCGCTTGCCGCGACGGACTTCGAACGATTGCAGGCGGGCCGTTGCGCCCACGGGTTGGAGCACGAGCTGACGCGAAGCGCGGCATGGCGTCTTCGCCGACTTGGGGCTCTCCTGGTTGAGGGAGATCGCGCTGTCCGACACTGCAACGAGCCGCAACTGACTTGTGCAGACGGTTTGCGCCGCCGCACCGTCAGGTCCGGGCCTCGCGTAAGTCGCTTCGCCAACGATGTCGTTCACCGCGCCGCCGGTGATGGTCATCTGCACGAGGTAATCGTCCTCGTCATAAGCTTCGCCACTGGCCAGCCCTTTGCGCGCGCCCAGGTACTGACCGGCAACATCGCCCTTGGTGAAGCGCGCATCGTAGCTCGTCACGTCGATCCAGTTGGCTGCGATGAAACCGCGGATATCGGCATCGTCGGGCTGCGTTGCCCTGGCGCAGCGTCCCCCGTCTTGCTGCGCATCCTCAGGCCCGAGGCACGCGATGACACGGCCCGAAGCGCACCGCCAGAACAAGGTATCCGCCGCCCCGGCCGACGCGCCGCTTGCTGCCTGTCGAACCCATGACGGGTTGCGGTCCCCGGTGTACGCGTTGTCGGGCGCGTCGACGTCCTGGTAGTAGGCGCAGTACTCGATCGGATCGGCGAAGCTGGCGCGTTCGGGCTGCGGCGGCGGCGCCTCGGACTTCGCGGGACGCCTGCGTCTGACGGTCTCCTGCTTCTTGCGGTTCGGCGTCGTTTCGCGGCGCGGGGGCTTGGGCTCGCTCGTCGAGGTGCCCGGCCGGGAAAAGATCTGCGCCACGGCGACGGGCTCAACCGCGACCCCCCAGGCCAGAAGGCCGAGCAATACCAGCGAAAGCGGGATTCTCGCGTGTCTACGGATTTCAAAAGGCCTGGCCATGCGCATCCCCTCCAGATCGAGCCCCTCGGCGGCGCCAAACCTAAGGCGAGCGCCATGATCTAATCAACTGTTCCCCTATTCCGGCGGCGCCGGCGTGGATCCCGGTGCAGACGCCTCCTTGGCCGCCTTGAACCAGACCGTCTGCGTCTGCCAGCCGCGCTCGGCGGCCGTCTTCGCGAACCGGGCTTGCCAATCGGCATCGCGCTGTCCGGGCGGTGGCGCCACGATGGCCTCGGGAAACGGCGCCTCGCCCGTGATCAAGAGCAGCCCCGACCATCCCTCACGGTCGAGATCGATCCCCATCCGATAGCGGTCCGGCCCGGTCTCCTCGATCAGCGCCAGCTTGTTCTCGTAGATTTCGCGAAACCGTGCCTTGTCCTTGGCCAGCATGATGAGCTTGCCGGTCGGCCCCATGGAGAGCAGCGCGAAATCGCGGTTCGCGAGGTCCGCATTGAGTTCCACCACCGCGTTCGCTGCCAGCTTGCCGGCGAAGTTGGACCCGCTCGGCTGGATTCGCATTTCGAATTGGCGTTGCGGAACGGTCAGTCGGCGCATCCCGGGATCGCGCACTTGCCGGAACGCGTCGAGCGCGCTGCAGCCCGCTTGGGTCATCGGCGCGACGCCGTTGAAATCGAGATTGGCGCGCTCGATTCCGGCCGTCGCAAGACGGCGCGCGATCACTTCCTGCGTATCGGCCGGCGCGCCTGCAATCCCGAGAAAATCGATCGAGACCGTGCCGCCGGCTGCCTGAACGTCGTTCACCGAAAGCCAGCTGCAGCCCACTTGGGGAAGCGTCGCGTCGAGCACATCCTGCGTTTGCTCGACAAGCGAGGGCCCGCTCGCGGCCGCTGGAGCCGCCGTGGTTCCCGCCAGGTCAACCCCGCCTTCTGTCGGTCCTTTGCCGGGCCAGACCAGCCATGCGACCAGCCCGCCGATCAGCAGCAACGCGACCGCGAGCAGCAGGATTGGGAAGGGCTTCCGGGATGGCTTAGCGACGGCCTCCGACGCGCTGGACGCAGCAAGCGGCTCGGGAGCCTGTGGCGCGGCTGGCGGCGGCGAAGCAGGCGGGGGCGGTGGCGGTGCAGGCTCCGGGGATGGCGGAGGCGGAGGCGGCGGCGGCGGGGCCGGCGAGGGAGGTGCAGGTTGCGGCGGGGCGGGCGGTTGCGTCGGCGCAAGCACCGTTGGCGCGATCGCCACCGGCTCCAGGTTCGCGGGCGGCCCGGGCTCGGGCTGCTGCGGCGGGTTGGTGACAGGTGGCGAGGAGGGGCGCCTGCGCAAATCGTCGATGGTCTCGAGAACCGCATCCATCGATCGCAAACGCTGCTGCGGGTCCGGCTGGAGCATCTGCTGCAGCAGAGCCTGAAGCGACGGATCGATGTCCGCGAGATCGGGAACCGAGCGTCGTATGTCCATCGCCTCAACCGGGGTCGCGCCCATCTGCACGTTGCGCCCACGCGCGAGCGCAAGCAGGCAGAGCCCGAGGCTGTAGACGTCCGACCACGGCCCGACGTCGCGTCCGTAGGAGCCGAGTTGCTCGGGCGAAACATAGGCAAGCTTCCCGGCGAACCCGTCGCCCACGATCGTGCGCGCGCCGGGATTGAGATCCTTGGCGATGCCGAAATCGATGATCCGAGCCTTGAGCAGCTCGCCGTTGGGCAGAAGGATATTGTCCGGCGCCAGATCGCGGTGAACCGCGCCGCCGAGATGCGCGACGCGCAAACCCGTGGCGAGCCGGTGCGCGAAGTCGAACACGTCCTCGAGCGAAGGCCGCAAGGAGCGCAGCACGTCGCTCAGATTGTCGCCGTCGATGAAGTCGGTGACGAAATAGAGGACATTGAGTTCGGGATCGATCGCGAGGACGCGATAAGGAACGATCGCCTCGTGATTGAGCCCGATGAGGCTGCGCGCTTCCTTGCGGAACATCTCGACCACGAGCGGATCAGCGGCGAGTTCGGGCAGGATCACCTTGATCGCGACTCGTTCGTCGAGATTGGCGTTGATGCCTTCGTAGACCTCGCCCATCCCGCCACGCGCGATCAGACGTTTCACTTCGTAGATGTGATTGAGGACGTCGCCCGGCTGGATCGCATTGCGCCGTGTGGTAGGCGCGGCCCCGGATGCGGGCGGCGGGGCGGCGGTCGGCTGAGGCGTGGGCGGTGGCGGCGCGGGCGGTTGCGGGGCGGGTGGCTGAGATGTCGATCGGACGAACACGGTGCGGTCCGGATCGGCATCGGGGGTCGTCGAAGGAGGTTGGGTCGAAGGAGGTTGGGTCGAAGGAGGCTGGCTGCCTTGCCCGTCGAACACCGTAGGCTCGTGCGGTTCGTGACCGCCTCGATCATCGTCGTCCTTGGGAGGGGTCCCGTTCATCGCGGAGCACGCGACCCATCAGGCAGGGGCCACAAGGGCGTGGTCGCCGGTCGTCTGGCAGCGAACCATCCTGGCATATTCTGCATCGACGCCCCCCAGCAGACGATAGCTCGGAATGATGCGGTCATGGATTGCCGGTCGATCGCCGAACCGATCAGGGAAGAGTGTCGCCCCGACCCTTCGAAATCCACTTTCCGCGCATCCGATCGTTCCCCAATCAAAGATACGGTCCGGCGTACTCTAGAGGAGCGAGCGCAAGGGCACAACGTGCCTTTCGGCGCGCCCCTGACGCGGGGCATGAGCGATGTCCGCACGGTCAGCCGCAACGGTAAGTCACATCGTCGCGAGCGATGGGAAATTTTTCGACCGTAGCGCGTTTGCTGCACATAAGCCTTTGGGATTGCAGGATCATGCCAGAAAATCACGACGCTTCTCTGCCCCCGGAATCGCAGGATTGCGTGCCCGCCAATCCCAACCGGTTTCCCGTACCCGAGCGACAAGACAGCGGCCAGCAATACGGCTGATTGCACATATCGAGCCGGCCCAACCCGCTTGAGCCAGGCGCAAGACCGGGCATTCTGTCCGCCCGCGCACGATGCGGGCTGGAAAATTCGGTCTCTCCGCGCCAATAGAAGTCCTTAGCGATTTCAAAAGCGGGGGAGAGACCATGCAGGATGCCAAAGACGCCCAGACGGAAACTGTCCCTGTTCCCGCGAGCGCGGTGCAGGGTACGCACTGCACCCTCGCGCAGTACCAGGAGATGTACCGCCGCTCGATCGAAGACAGCGACGGATTCTGGGCCGAGCAGGCCGAACGTATCGACTGGATGACCGCGCCGACCAGGGTCGCGGCCTGGTCGTTCGATCCGGTCGACATCCGCTGGTTCGAGGACGGCACGCTCAACATCTGCCACAACGCGGTGGACCGCCATGTCGAGGCGGGTCGCGGCGACCAGACCGCGCTGATCTTCGAGCCCGACGATCCCTCGGGCGAAGTCCGCCGGCTGACTTACGCCGAACTGCACACCGAAGTGATCCGCATGGCCAACGCTCTCAAGGCGATGGGGGTCGCCAAGGGCGACCGGGTGACGCTCTACATGCCAATGGTGATCGAAGGCGCAGTGGCGATGCTCGCCTGCGCGCGGATCGGCGCGGTGCACTCGGTGGTGTTCGGCGGGTTTTCGCCCGATGCCATCGCCGGACGCATCGAGGATTGCCGCTCCGACTGGGTGATCTGCGCCGACGAGGGCTTGCGCGGCTCCAAGCGCATCCCGCTCAAGGCCAATATCGACGCCGCGCTCGCCAAGGTCTCGGTCAAGGGCGTGCTGGTGGTGAAGCACACCGGCGGCGACGTCGCCATGACCGAGGGCCGCGACCAGTGGTACCACGACTTCGCCGACGTCACCGGCGAATGCCCGTGCGAGGAAATGAAGGCGGAAGATCCGCTGTTCATCCTCTACACCTCGGGTTCGACCGGCAAGCCCAAGGGCGTGGTCCACACCACGGGCGGCTATGCCGTGTGGACCGAGACGACCTTCCGCTATGCCTTCGATTACCGGCCGGGCGAAATTTACTGGTGCACGGCCGACATCGGCTGGATCACGGGGCACAGCTACATCGTCTATGGTCCGCTCATCAACGGCGCGACTGCGCTGATGTTCGAAGGCGTCCCCAACTACCCGGATCACGACCGCTTCTGGCAAGTGGTCGACAAGCACCAGGTCAACATTCTCTACACAGCGCCCACCGCGATCCGCGCGTTGATGCGCGAGGGGGATGACTACGTCACGCGCCATGACTTGTCGTCGCTGCGCCTGCTCGGCTCGGTCGGCGAACCGATCAATCCCGAGGCCTGGCGCTGGTACCACACGCTGGTCGGCAAGGGCCGCATCCCGGTGATCGACACCTGGTGGCAGACCGAAACCGGCGGCATCATGATCACCACTCTTCCCGGCGCACACGAGATGAAGCCGGGCAGCGCCGGCCGTCCGTTCTTCGGCGTTTGCCCGCAATTGGTCGACAACGAAGGCTCGGTGCTGGCCGACGAGGAACACGATGTGGCCGCCGAAGGCAACTTGTGCCTCACTCGCAGTTGGCCGGGCCAGTCGCGCACCGTCTACGGCGACCACGAGCGGTTCATCCAGACGTATTTCGCGACTTACAAAGGCAAGTACTTCACTGGCGACGGCTGTCGCCGGGATGCGGACGGCTATTACTGGATTACCGGCCGCGTCGACGATGTGCTCAACGTCTCGGGGCACCGCATGGGCACCGCCGAGATCGAGAGCGCACTGGTGCTGCACGAAAAAGTCGCCGAAGCTGCGGTCGTCGGTTATCCGCACGACATCAAGGGGCAGGGGATCTACTGCTACGTCACGCTCAACGCCGGGATCGAGCCCAGCGACGAACTGGCGACGGAACTGCGCCAATGGGTGCGTACCGAGATCGGCCCGATCGCCTCGCCCGATCACATCCACTTCACGCCGGGCCTGCCGAAGACTCGCTCGGGCAAGATCATGCGCCGCATCCTGCGCAAGATCGCCGAGAACGATTTCGGCGCACTGGGCGATACCTCGACTCTCGCGGATCCTTCGCTGGTCGATGGCCTGATCGAGGGCCGCCTCAACCGCTAGGTCGCCGCAGCGCGACTTTGGAGACAAACGGATGAAACTCGGCGTGATCTACCCGCAGAACGGCCTCGGCGGGAACCCCGCCGCCGTGCGCGAGATCGGGGTGGCGGCGGACGAAATGGGCTTCGACCACTTCGTGGCCTACGATCATGTCGTTGGTGCCGATCATGCCGATCGCGAGCCGAAGCTGAATGGACCCTATACCGAAAAGGACCCGTTCCACGATCCCTTCGTCATGTTCGGCTATCTCGCGGGCCTGACGCAGCGGATCGAGTTCGTGACCGGCATTCTCATCCTGCCGCAGCGCCAGACCGTCCTTGTCGCGCGCCAGGCCGCCGACCTCGACCTCCTTTCGGGCGGGCGCTTCCGGATGGGCGTGGGCATCGGCTGGAATTACGTCGAGTACGATGCGCTGGGCCAGGACTTCTCGCAACGCGGCAAGCGCGTGGCCGAGCAAGTACCGCTGCTGCGCCGGCTGTGGAGCGAGGAACTGGTCACTTTCGAAGGCGAGTTCGATACGATCGATCGCGCTGCGCTGGTCCCGCGTCCCGGTCGGGCGATCCCGATCTGGCTCGGCGGCTTTGCCGATGTCGCGCTACGCCGCGCCGTCGAGATCGCCGATGGCTTCATCTGCGCCGACGGCTCGGCCGATGCCTTCCAGCAGATTGCCCGGCTCGACGAGCTTTTGACCGAAAAGGGCCGCGATGCCGATGCCTTTGGCAAGCAGATCAACATGCTCAAGGCGAAGACTGCGGACGAAGCGATCGAAACGGCACTGCGGTGGCGCGACGCCGGCGGAACCCACGCTGCGGTCCATTCCATGGGGCTGGGCTTTACGACCCCTGCGGATCACGTGGCCTATTTCGGCGAGGTTGCGGAAAAGGCACGATCCGCCGGACTGCTGTGAAGCCAATCGCCGCGCGCGTGGTCGTCGCCGAATGGCGACACACCCGAGACCGTGCTTGCGCCGGTGCGCTCAGGCCATGGCCTCGGCCATGAAGGGCTCGATCACGCTCATGGCACGATCGACATACAGCGCTTTTTCGCTGACCGGCGCGACGTAATGCATCGCGTCCCTGGCCTCGTCGATCGAGGCCCCGCGCGCGATCATCCAGGTGGCCAGATACTGGGAGGCCAGACACCCGCCCGCGGTCGCGACATTGCCATGCGCGATGAACGGCGCCTCGATCACGTCCACGCCCTCGTCGATCAGCCACGGCTTCGTGGTCAGATCGGTGCAGGCGGGCAAATCACCGATCAGGCCCAATCTCGCGAGCAGCAACGCGCCCGAGCATTGCGCACCGATAAGTTGGCGCGTCGGATCGAGCCGGATCCGCGATAGCAACTCGCTGTCCGCAGCGATTTCGCGCGTTCGCACTCCGCTGCCGATGAGCACGGCATCTGCCTCTTCGACGAACTCCAGGGGTTTCTGCCGCTGAACGACCACACCGTTCATCGACGTGACGAGCTCATCGGGCGAGGTGATATGGGCTTTCCAGCCCTTTGCACTCAGCCGGTTGAGAAGCGCCGCCGCAATGAAGGAATCCAGTTCGTTGAAGCCCTCGAATGTCAGAACTGCAATCTGCATGAACGCCTTCTCTCGCTGATTCGTGCACCGCTTCTGCGCGGCTTACGATCTGCGAGCAACCGGCGTCGCGAGCGATTACCAGTCGAACCAGCGACGACGGCGGGTGACGCGTTCGAGAACGCCGTCGCCGTCGACATCGGTGTAAGTCGCGGCGGGGGTCGGCGTGACCGGGCGATTTTCCGCCACGGCCTCGGCCCGGGCGGCCCGCAATTCGGCCTCACGCGCGCGCTCTTCAGCCTTGCGCACGGCAAGCTCGCCATGGCGCTCGGTTTTGATGTGATAGTAATGCGACCACATCTGGCTGTGCGCGAAGGCGAGGAACAGTCCGCCCATGATCGCCAGGTTCTTGAGCGCCATCACGCCCTGGATCGGATCGGTAAAGCGGTTGTGGAAGAACAAGATGGTGGCTGCGGTAAACACGATCAGGACGATCGAAACGAGCCGCACCATGAAGCCCAGCGCAAGGCACAGGCCGGCGATGATCTCGAACAAGGCCACTGGCAAGGCGAGCCCGTTCGGCAGCCCGGCGGCGGAAATCATTTGCTCGGTCCCGGCAAGATCCACGATCTTGTTGGCGCCGGAGAAGATGAAAAGGAGCGCCAGCAATATGCGCCCGATAATCGCTGCGATCTTCGACATGGCTTCGCACTCCCGTCGTCATTACCCTGACAGGCAGAGCGAACCGTGCGACGAAATGTTCCGGCACCAGAACAACTCTTGGCGCCAAGCTGCGGGTCGCCGAATAGTCGCGCTATAGCTTGGGCAGCGTGACGCCCATCTGCCCCATGTATTTGCCCGCCCGATCGGCATAGCTCGTCTCGCACGGTTCGTTGCCTTGCAGGAACAGGAACTGGCAGGCGCCTTCGTGCGCGTAGATCTTGGCGGGTAAGGGCGTGGTATTCGAGAACTCGAGCGTGACGTGCCCTTCCCAGCCGGGCTCGAGCGGGGTGACGTTCACGATGATGCCGCAGCGCGCATACGTGCTCTTGCCCAGGCAAATCACCAGGACGTCGCGCGGCACTCGGAAATATTCGACCGTGCGTGCGAGCGCGAAGGAATTGGGCGGGATCACGCAGACATCGGTCTTGCGGTCGACGAAACTGGTCGCGGCGAAATTCTTGGGATCGACCACGGCGTTGTCGATATTGGTGAAGATCTTGAATTCGTCCGAGACGCGCGCGTCGTAGCCATAGGACGAAAGACCGTAGGACACGCAGCCGTCACGCTTTTGCGCTTCGACGAACGGCTCGATCATGCCGTTGGTCTGCGCCTGTTCCCGAATCCATTTGTCGCTGAGAATCGCCATGTCTGCCCTTCTCGCAGGACCGCGGACGTGGACAAGCCGAGCCGCCGAATTCTCCCCCGCAAGTTGTCTTGGCGGCCTTCGGGAATCGGCCCGATGCGCATCTTCGAGGCCTGGCCGGAGGGCAACGCTTTGTCCCGAATCTCAAAATGCCGGGATCGAATCGGCGATTTATCCGTTAAGACTAGTAACCGCCACGAAGGGCTCAAATTGGAGTGTCTTTGTAGATGATGTTAAGGTTTTGTTTACCTTGTTGATGAATTTTAAAAGTCGAGATGTTTGAAATGAACGCCCCTTTGACTCACGCCGATGTCGCAAGACGGGCCCCAGGGCTCGCCATTGCCGGACTGCAAGTCCTGCTGGTCGAGGACGAGCCCTTGGTCGCGCTCGATATTGAAATGGCTTTGGAAGATGCCGGTGCGCTTGTTCACGGCCCGGCCCCCAGCGTTGCGATTGCGCACTCGCTGTTGGATGACGACTGGCCGATCGACGTCGCGATCCTGGACGTCAACTTGCAGGATAGCGACGTCTACCCCGTGGCCGAACGGTTGCAGCGGGCAGGGGTGCCGTTCGTGTTTCATACCGGCCATGCATCGCGCGCCGAACTCGCCAGGCGATTTCCCGGCTGTATCGTATGCCGCAAGCCCGTTCCGACCGATACGCTGCTGGGAGCGTTGGACGACCTCCTGCTCCAACGAAACGGCTGAGGGCCACGCCCGGTTTAGAGTGGGGTTAACCATCCCTTGCTAAAGCGGGGCGTGATGAACCAGCTCAGCGCCAAGCACCGCCCCGCCCGCATTCTCACCATTTTCGGCACGCGACCGGAAGCGATCAAGCTTTTCCCGGTCGTCCATGCGCTTGCCGCCGATCCCAGACTGGAACCCGTCGTCTGCGTCTCGGCGCAGCACCGCCAGATGCTGGATCAGGTGCTCGAAATTGCGAGCATCGTCCCCGATCACGATCTCGACGTGATGAAGCCCGATCAATCGCTCGACGCGCTGACTGCGGTGCTGCTGACGGGTCTGGGCTCCGTGATGGACGAGGTGCAGCCGGACCGGGTCATGGTGCAGGGCGATACCGCGACGGCCATGTGCGGCGCGCTGGCGGCCTATTATCGCAAGATCCCGGTCGATCACGTCGAGGCGGGGCTGCGTAGCTACAACATCTACCACCCCTGGCCCGAGGAAGTGAATCGCAAGATCATCGGCTCGATCGCCAGCCTGCATCTTGCTCCGACAGAAACGGCGGCCGGCGCGCTCCGCAAGGAAAACGTCGATCCCGCGCGCGTCCACGTCACCGGCAACACGGTGATCGACGCGCTGCATTGGGTGACCGCTCGGATCGGCGAGGAACCCGCGCTCGCGAACGGTCTCGCAGAGCTCGAAGCCCGCTTCGCCGGCAAACGCGTGATCGGCGTCACCAGCCACCGCCGCGAGAACTTCGGCGATGGCATGGCGGGCATAGCCGAGGCCATCCGCACCATCGCGCAGCGGCCCGACGTGGCCGTGATCTTCCCGGTCCACCTCAATCCCAACGTGCGCAAAGTGATGAACGCCGAACTGGCAGGGCTCGACAATGTCGCGCTGATCGAGCCGCTCGACTATCCGCACTTCGCACGCCTGCTCGATGTGGCCGAGATCATGCTGACCGACAGCGGCGGCGTGCAGGAGGAAGCGCCCGCGCTGGGCAAGCCAGTGCTGGTGATGCGCGAAACCACCGAGCGCCCCGAAGGCGTCGCGGCGGGGACCGCGAAACTGGTCGGCACCGACGCCGCCACCATCGTTACCGAAATATCAACCCTGCTCGACGATAAGGGCGCTTACGAGGCCATGGCCCGCGCCCATAATCCTTTCGGCGACGGCAAGGCCTCTGCACGGATCGTGGAGCTGCTTGCCAATGAAATCGGAATCGAAGCCTGACGTCAGCGTCATCGGCCTGGGTTATATCGGACTTCCCACCGCGGCCGTGATCGCGCGCGCCGGTTGCCGCGTGCGCGGCATCGACGTGTCGCAAAAGGTGGTCGACACGATCAACCGCGGCGAGATCCACATCGAGGAAGTCGATCTCGATGGCCTGGTCCAGGGTGTCGTTTCGCGCGGGTTGCTGAGTGCTTCGACCGAAGTCGCGCCCGCCGACGTCTTCGTGATCGCGGTGCCGACGCCGTTCGACAAGAACCACGCGCCCGATATTTCCTATGTCCTGGCTGCCGGTGAAGCGATCGCGCCCGTGCTCAAGCAGGGCGACGTGGTGATCCTCGAATCGACTTCGCCCGTCGGCACCACCGAGCAGCTGCGCGACATGATCGCCGCGCGCCGGCCAGATCTGAAAGTGCCCGGGCTCTCGCGCGAGACGCCCGACATCTCGATCGCCTATTGCCCCGAGCGCGTCCTGCCCGGTCGCATCCTCGAGGAGCTAACCAACAACGACCGCTCGATCGGCGGCATCACGCCGCGCTGTGCAAGGAAGGCGCTCGCGTTCTACAAGCGCTTCGTGCGCGGCGAATGCGTCACCACCGATGCGCGCTCGGCCGAGATGACCAAGCTGGTCGAGAACGCCTATCGCGACGTTAACATCGCTTTCGCCAATGAGCTTTCGATGGTGTCGGACCGCATGGGCCTCGACGTGTGGGAAGTGATCCGGCTCGCCAACCGCCATCCGCGCGTCAACATCCTCTCGCCCGGCCCCGGCGTCGGCGGCCACTGCATCGCGGTCGATCCCTGGTTCATCGTCCACGGCGCGCCCGAGGAAACTCCGCTGATCCGCACCGCGCGCGGCGTCAACGACGGCAAGATGCACCACGTCGTCGCCCGCGCCGAGGAACTGGTCGCTGCGCATCCCAACGCCGAGGTCGCCTGTCTCGGCCTCGCCTTCAAAGCCAACATCGATGATTTCCGTGAAAGCCCGGCGCGCTTCGTCGCCGCGCGCATCGCCCGCAAGTTCGGCAGCCGCGTCCACATCGTCGAGCCGCACTGTGCCGAACTTCCGATCGAGTTCACCGACACCGGCGCCACCCAGATCGACATCGACGAGGCATTGGAGAATTGCGAGATCCTGATTGTGCTGGTCGATCACGACTTTTTCCGCGTCGTCCCGCTCGCCGAGCGCGCGAGCAAGATCGTCTACGACACGCGCGGCATCTGGCCCGACCAGCCCCAGGCCCTGCGCGAGGAGCCGCAACCGGTCCGCCTGGCGGGCTGACTCGTCGTGGCCTTGGCAATGGGAGGATTTGCGGCTCCACCGGCCTTGAAACATCGTTGCCTGATGGGCCGATTCTGACGCTTTTTCTTACAATTTACGATTGGGCCGCCCCTCGTTAACCATCGGAAGTCGCAAGAATCTGCGCTTGGTACGCAGATTGCTTAAGCGCTCGGAAACCACGTCGGTTTTCGAAAGGGAGGTACATTTGAACCGGAAGCTCACTGCCATTGTCCTTGCGGTATCCGCGCTTTTCTCGACTCCCGCTCTGGCCGATTCCATAGTTCTGGACGCGTCCGACATCGGCACATCCTTCGACCTCTCGTTCGATGGCTTTACCGGCGGCTCCACGATCGACGGACTTTCCTCGACCGCGACGTTCACTCTCACGGGCATCAACGGCAACAATTACAATTTCGACTACGTGATCGCGAACACGAGCTCGGATCCGGTCACCGCCTCGCGCCTGTCCGGCTTCGCCTTCAACACCGATCCGGACATCATCTCGGCAACCAGCACGGGCGACTTCGCCTACACGTCGCTGGGCAAAAACTACCCGAACGGCATCGGAAACGTCGACGTGTGCTTCAAGGACGCGTCGACCGGCAGCTGCGCTGGCGGCGGTAGCGGTGGCCTGCTGCTGGGCGAAACCGGTACGGGCAGCTTCTCGCTGTCGTTCGCCGAGCCGATCCAGAGCGTGACGCTCAGCGACTTCTACACCCGCTACCAATCGATCGACGCGCCGGGCATGCACGGCGGCTCCGCGAGCGGCGCCGGCACCATCACCACGACTTCGGGCGGCAGCACGTCTGGCGGGACCACGCCGGTTCCCGAACCGGGCATGCTCGGTCTCTTTGGTTCGGCGCTGATCGCTACTGCGGTGCTGCGTCGCCGTCGCCGTCAGGCGCGTTCGGGGCGCGGTTCCGGCGATCGCCTGATCTCTATGTAAATCCTCTCGACAGGAAGCCTCACCCAGCCGAGCGTTCCGCCTCGGCCAGGTGAGAGCGGATCGTCTTGTTTTCGGGCGCCTTCTGAGCCGCAAGGCGAAGAAGGCGCTTTGCTTCGTCGAGGTCCATGCCCAGCTTGAAGCGCGCCCAGCCGGCGGTATCGAGCACCGATGCGTTATCCGGCAGAGCCTTGAGCGCGCGCCGCGCATAGCTGTCCGCCGCCTGATAGTCGCCCAGCTTCAATTTCGCGTAGGCCATGTTGTTCAGCACCATCGGGTTCTTGCCGTCGGTCTGATCGAGCACGCGCGCATAGACTTCGGCCGCGCCCGCCCAATTCTCGTTGCGCATGGCGGTGTCGCCATCCGCGAGATCGGCGGCGAGTGCGCGCGCGGCGGGCATTTTCAGCTTGGCTTCGTATTGGGCCAGCGCCGGGTTCTTGCTCGCCCGCGCCGCTTTCACCATCAGTTCCAGCTCGTCGCGCCGCGCCATCGCCGAATTGGCGAGCGGGCGCAGCGTTCTGACAGCGGCAGCCGGATCGCCTGCCGCCATTTGCGCTTCGGCCAGCACCATCGCGCCGTTGCGGTTCGCAGGCTCGGCGCGCACCAGCGGGACAAGCTGCGCGATCGCCTGCTGGGGCTGATCGAGCCGCAGCAGCGCTTCGCCATAGACGATCCGCGCGGGATCGCGCACGCCCATGTCGATCGCGGCGGCCTCGACGATCTTGCGGACGTCCGCCCAGTCGTTGCGGGCAGCGGCGAGGCGAGCGCGCAAGTATGTGACCGTAGGATCCTTGGCTCCGCTGCTTTCGAAGCCCTTCATTACGGTTGCCATCTCGTCGTAGCGGCCAAGGTCGCCCAGCACCGAGGCCTTGCCCAGCAGGGCCGCCTTGTTGCCCGGCCAGACCTTGCCGGCCTTGTCGTAGATGATGAGCGCGCGTGCCAAGTCGCCCGACCGCAGCGCCAGCTGGCCATCGAGCAACAAGGTATCGAGCGCTTCGGGATCGCGCTTGCGCGCCTCGGCCGCAAGCTGACGCGCCGCGTCCGTATCGCCGGTCATCAGTTCGAACCGCCCGAAATCGGCATAGGCCCTTGCGCTTCCCCCCAGCTCGATCGCCTTGCGGAAGTGCGCGCGGGCTTCGTCGCCCTTTTCCGCACGCAGCGCCGCGACCGCGCGCAGGCGTTCGGCCTCGACCGTTTGCAGCGAGCCGAGCGCGGCGGCGAGCGCCTCCGGCTCTTCGCGCAGCAGCGCCGCTTCGGCGGACAGTTCGCGCCAGGCATCGCTGGCCTTGGTTTTGGGATCGAGTTGATCGAGCGAGGTTTGCGCTCCGAAGCCGTCGCCCAAGGCAATCTGGGTGCGCGCCAGCCGCAGTCGCATCGCGGTATCGTTCGGGGCGCCTTTCAGGGCCTCGACAAGATGGAGCCGCGCGGCGCCATAGTCGTGCCGCTGATAGGCGGTGGCGGCCTCTTGCTCGCGATCCTCTTGAGAAACGCCGCAAGAACACAGCGACAAGAGCACGAGCGGATAGAGCGCTTTTTTCATCGCGCGGGCTTAGCGCGCGGCTCTAAAAAATAGGTGAATTGCCTGTGCCCGCTACACCGGCTTGCGAGGGTTCCGGATCAGATCCCCGCGTACCAGGCATAGCCGCTCGAATCCTCCCAAAACCCGCCTTTGCCGCCGTAGACGCCGTCCAGGCTTTCCACCGCCTCGATGCGCATCACGTACTTGGCGTGTTTGTAGCCGAGCTGGCGTTCGATCCGCGCGCGGATCGGGGCGCCGTGGGCTTCGTCTAGCGGGCGGTCGTTGAGGCGCCAGGCAAGGATGGTCTGCGGGTGGTAGGCGTCGGCAAGGTCGATCGATTCGTAGTAGCGCGCGGCCCCGAAGCTGTCGGCGCAGTGAAAGACGATATAGCGCGCCTTTTCGCCGAGTCCGGCCATGTCGAGCACGTGCTTGAGTTGCGGGCCTTCCCACTTGCCGATCGCGCTCCAGCCCTCGACGCAATCGTGGCGCGTGATCTGCGTGCGCTGCGGCATCGTGCGCAGCATCGAGAGCGGCAGCGCCAGGGGCTGGCGGACCAGCCCGTCGACGGTCAGCACCCAGCGCTCGAACGCCTGATCGAAATGCTGGCGGTAGGACGGATCGGCGACGCTGCGATTGCCGTTGGCGCGGAACACCGGCGACATGTCCGACGGCGCATATTCCCGCGCCAGCGCGCCGCCGCCGAGCCAGCGCTGCGTCGCCTGGTGCCATTGCTCGGCGCTTTCCAGCGTTGCTCTGAAGCCGGGTTGCGAATAGAGCTTGTCGCAGCCCGACAGCAGCAGCCCGCCGGTGCCCAATGCCGCCCCATGGATCAAACCGCGGCGCGTCAGGATCTTGCGCTGGGTCATGCGTCTTCGGCCTTTTCGCGAGGCAGCCGGTAGCGGCCGGTGATCATCGAGCGCACTTCGTTGATCGGCCCGGCCAGCACCACCATCACGATATGCACGATGAAGAACGCGACCAGCAGCCAGGCGCAGATGAAGTGCACCGAACGCGCCGATTGTCGTCCGCCGAACGCCTCGGTCACGATCGGCGCCCAGGCGTCGGTCCCCGGCGACATCGCGAGGCCGGTCACGATCATCAGCGGGATCAGAACGAACATCACGCCCGCATAGCTCAGCTTCTGCAGCACGTTGTATTTCAGCGCCGCCTCGCCGGTCGGGAATCGTAGCCGCGCGTGCTGCTTCACGTCGTGCCAGATGTGCGCGGGCTTCCACTCGCGCCGGTGAATGTGAATGTCGCGCCGCAAATGCCCGTTGATCAGCGACCACAACATGTAGGCCAGCAGCCCCAGCGCCAGCACCCAGGCGAAGGCGAGGTGCCAGATCCGCGCATCGGCGAGACTGTAGCCGGATGGAATCGTCGCCCACCACGGAAAGGCGCGGGCTCTGGTTACGCCCTCGGGATCGGTCCAGATGCCGAGAACGCCGGTCGTGCCGAATCGCAGCGGCCCGATCCGCACGAAGCCCTCGCCGCTGCGCGTGGCACCGATGTCGAGCCACGATGCATCGAAGTTGGCCCCGTATTGGCCCCAATAGAGATGCGGATGGGCGTTGAAGATCATCAGCCCGCTCATCAGCAGCACGACCAGCGTAACCGCGTTGATCCAGTGCCAGATGCGGGTGGAGAGGCGGTGCCGCTTCACGAGATCGCCACCGCGTGGCGGCGGGACGACAGATTGGGCTTTCACGCGCGTCTTCACTCCCCGATCGCGTGCACTGCGATCTGACGATCGTGGGGGATGCGGCGATGCTCGGCAAGGTAAATCCCCTGCCAGGTTCCCAGCAGCATGCGACCTTGCGCAATCGGGATCTGCAGATTGACGCCCGTCAGCGTGGCGCGGAGGTGGGCGGGCATATCGTCCGGCCCCTCGTCGTCGTGCGCGTAGTGCGGGCCCTCGGGCGCCAACCGCTCGAACCAGGCGGTCAGATCGTCACGCACCGCAGGCGCGGCGTTTTCCTGGATGAGGAGCGAGGCGGAGGTATGGCGGCACAGCAGTGTCAGCAGGCCCTCGGCGAAGCCCTGCGAGCCCAGCCAGTCGGCAATGCTGCGCGTGATGTCGGTGAACCCGCGACCGGAGGTGCGGATTTCGAGGATCGTCGTGGCCTGCCGCATTCGGCGAAACTCGAGCAGGGATCGGCCCTCGAGGGCCGCGGTGGGCGCCCCGCCTTAGCGGAGCGCCCGAACCGGATCAGCCGTTCAGCTTGTCCTTGATCGCCTTGGCGGCGGAGAAGGTCAGCTTCTTCGAGGCGGCGATCTGAATGGTCGCGCCGGTCGAGGGGTTACGGCCTTCGCGGGCCGGCTGGTCCTTGACCTTGAACTTGCCGAAGCCGCTCAACGAGACTTCCTCGCCCTTGCTCGCCGCGTCCGCGATGGCGTCGAAAACGCCGTCCACGAGTTCACGCGCCTGGGCCTTCGAAAGATCGTGGTCGCTGGCAAGCTTTTCGGCGATGTCGCTGTTGTTCATCAATGTGACTCCCAATGAAATAGGCGTGCGCGTCTAAAACAGGATTCGCGCCAGTTCCAGTGGGCAGAGACCCCTTTACGCACAGTTCATCGCACGAATCGCCGGATTTTCGTGTTTTTGCGGCCCGATCCGGGTTTTCCCGACGAATCAAGGCCCTCGGGCCGCTCGACGACGTATGACATCCGCGATCTCGCGCGACGGGCCCGAGGCGCGGCTCGCGCGAATCCGTTGACCGCCGTGCCACCCTTGTGGCAAGCGCAGCCACCGCCGACGCGGGTGTAGCTCAATGGTAGAGCAGCAGCTTCCCAAGCTGACGACGAGGGTTCGATTCCCTTCACCCGCTCCAGCGCCGCCTTCCCAAAACATCCCGGAAACGCTATAAAACCCTTGGAAATCCTAGGGTTTCTGGCGCGCGATTGTCCTGCGTTTGCCCGGTTAGTCTCGCCAAATCTCTCGAAACTGGGGGCCTTTTTGGGGGCCATACAGGTTTCCGCCAATTCGAGAGGCCCCCAAGTCTGGGGGCCTTTTCTGGGTAAAGGATTGAAATCATGGCGCTAACTGACGTTGCAATTCGCAAGGCCAAGGCTGGTCCGAAAGCCTACAAAATGAGCGACTCGTCAGGGCTTTTCCTGTTGGTGGAGCGAACCGGCGGAAAACTGTGGCGAATGAAGTATCGCATCGATGGCCGGGAGAAGAAGCTCGCGATCGGGCGCTACCCGGATATTGGGTTGGCAGATGCCCGCAGAAGGCGAGACGCGGCGAGAGAGCAGCTGGCGCAGGGCAAGGACCCTTCACGCGAAAAACAGCGCGAGAAGGCGCGCGCGAAGCTTGGTGCCGAAAACACCTTTGCATCACTGGCTGCCGAGTTCTGCGAAAAGCGCAAGAATGATGGCTCGCGGGCTTGGGCACCCGCCACGGCAAAGCGCTGCGAATACCTTCTTTCGGTTCTCAACAGCTCGATTGGCACTCTGCCAATTTCCGACATTGAGCCTGCCAACATCCTGACCGCCGTTCGCCGGATCGAAAGCAAGGGCAAGCTGGAGAGCGCTAAACGGACTCTGCAACTGGCAGGTTCGGTCTTTCGCTATGCGGTCGCCACAGCGCGCCTAAAATCCGATCCCACACGCGATTTGAGGGGTGCGCTGATGAACCCTGCCATGACGCATTACGGCGCAGTCCTTGATCCTGACGGGGCTGGGGAGTTGCTTCGAGCAATCGATGGCTACGAAGGCCAACCGATCACCAAGCTTGCCATGCAACTCGCTCCACATGTGTTTGTCAGACCGGGCGAACTTCGCCATGCAGAATGGAGCGAATTCGACTTTGATGGCGCGTTGTGGACGATCCCGGCCAGCAAAACGAAGATGCGCAAAGACCACCTCGTCCCGCTCTCACGCCAGGCCATCAAGATACTGCAGGAGGCCCAACTGCTGACCGGTCCTAGTGGCTATGTCTTCCCGTCCGTCCGCACTCGCAGGCGTCCGATGAGTGACAACACAATCAACGCTGGCCTGCGTCGCCTAGGTTACACCACCGATGAAATGACCGCCCACGGCTTCCGCGCGATGGCCTCCACCTTGCTGAACGAAGCGGCAAGTGGAATCCTGACGCCATCGAGCGCGCCCTGGCCCACGGCGATAGCGACAAGGTCCGCGCCGCCTATCATCGCGGTGCCCATTGGAAGGAGCGCGTGAAGATGGCGCAATGGTGGAGCGACTACCTGGATAAGCTTCCTGCAGGGGCTGAGGTGATGCCGATCAAAACGGTGAAGCGATGAGCGATTGCGCCAAAACCCGTAACTCTTCTGCGACCCGCGCGAGTACAACGAAATACCGTGCTCTTACAGATACTTATCGTAAAGTGGGTTGCCAACGGTTCGGTGCAAACCCGCGCAACTCGTAGACGGGTGACTTTCGCCCAATCCTAAATTTCGCAATGATATTAGATGGATAAACCCCGAATTGGCGGGGTACGGTGTGCTCGCCAGAGTCCGATATGTGCGCGGGTTTGTCGGTGATTGCTCGATGCTTCGGTTGGTCAAATCTGAGAAACATCAGTGGCGAGAAAGCCGTGCGGCGATTGAGCGCCGCGCATGTCAGGGTTGCGCCAGTCAATTCGAAGGCGCTCGATTTACGGACTCTTACCGGACTCCAGGGCCAACAGGCACAATCGATTTTAGGTCGTCCAACATGCAAGATTGTGCATCACGGTCATCCTCCAGCATATGGAAGTTCATTGGTTGCGGCGCATCGACAACCATCAGGCCTTCAACTTCTGGCGCAGCAGGTAGTCCGAGACGTTGACCGAGCTCTTGAGCATGATTCCTTAAGTGCCGAACGCGGTTGAGGTGCCTTAGCATTTTGTCCGGTCTTTCTACGCCTTTCCTGTCAGGTCGCGATTGACCTCGGTACTCGGTCATGCGTGCCGCGACCTCAGACTCAGTCCGGCATAGCCGCAAGTTCTTTGCCTCGATGACCCACACTCTCGACTGATCGGCACTGATGGCGAAAACATCGACATCGCCCAAGTCTGTGTCCGAACCCTGTTGTAGGAGGTCATTCACCGTCCTACGCGTTGATGCTTGCAGGCCCAGACCATTTAGCGTGTCTGCCACCTCGTCCTCGAACTCTCGGCCCAACTCGTCCGCGCGGCGCCCTGCATATTTACGGGCTTCGGACGATGACCAGAACTCCCCATGCATGCTACCTTCATGCATGGTTCCGACGGCATACATGAGCGCGTCGCTGATTATCATTGGCGCGACCAGCACGGTCGGGTCGTCGCCATCGCTCACGGCCAGGAGAGGGCGGTTGATGAGAGAGTTCGGTCTATCGAACCTCGAAAGGTCGAGGTCTCTGGGGCTCAACCAATCCTCTTCCTTGCCCCAATTTTCGCGCCGTTTGAGTGTCAGCCGTTCCAGCAAGGCGGCAATATCGCCTTGCGGGTACTCTTTGTTCCCTTCGAGCCATGCCACGATTTCCGATCGCTTGATCGTGAATGCGCCTTCGCCTCGCTTTTCCGCCAATTGCAGCAAGGCCGGAGCCAGATCGACCAAGGCTTCGGCGGAAGTCGAAAACTCAGCTTCGATCGCCTTACGGAAGTCCTTGTCCCAAGGGATTCCATCCTGTTGCGGAGTGGCGGGTTTTTCAGACTTTGCCGCATAACCATCAGCCGCTTCGTCCAATGCTTTGGCATGGTGGCGCTCGGTCGCTGGAAGCATGGTTTTCTCGAATACAGACCGATCGCTCATCAAGTCGCCGCCTGGGCTGATCTTGAGGTGCGGCGGCACGAGACCAGCCCTGATTGTCGCGTAGAGCTGTCCATTGCCGAAAAGCAGCAGTGCGCGCGCATACATCTCGTCGAGGTCTTCGCGGCTTGCATGTGCCCCGCCACTGTCCGGGGCTTCACATGCAGCAATCTCGCAGATGGTTTTCGATGCTCGCTGGACCGCGTTGATTTCGTTTTGGCGCTGCATCGCTGCCAAATCAGCGGCTTGCCCTCTGATCGATCTCAATGCCCGAATGCTCGTTCGCCAAATCCGCTGCTCATCTCGCGCAGCTTGGTATCGCTGCGCAGACACTTCGATCAGTTGCTCTCTGTTGAAGCCTTTGATTTGCTCGATTAGCTCACTCAGCACGAAATCGTAGTACGACCTCAGGAAGCCCCTGCATTCCTCTTCGCCCTTAAAGTCGTAGCCGTCCGATCGGCTATGGAATCTCCACACGGAGCCGCACTTTACCAGCGAGGAAGCTGATAGCGGTATCTTGCGGAATTTCTCGATCAGTCCTCCCGCTGACATCCTTTCCATCACGGATTTAACTTCACCCGCATGGAGCCAACGCCAGTCCGGGGAAGGGATACCACGCCAGACACTCTGAGCAATCTCATCCCTCGTGGGGCGGCTTTCGCCATCTTTCAGCAGTTGTTCAATTAGGGTTACGGCGAAAGCCCGTTCCGCCTTGTTCTCGGTTTGCCAGAGCGCCTCAATCCACTGCGCTCCCAATCGTACTTTTCGAGTACCGTCTGTATGCGTGGATGCCTGAATATGCTGGACTGGGTCAGTGTCACCCAAAATCTTCCCACGCTGCGTGCCGTTACCTTCTTCCGTTTCGATGCAGACATAGCGGGGACCGCCACCCAGACGATTTCCGAAATCATCAAGAATTTGCGGCGCAACCTCAGCCAGCCACTGCATGGCGGCATTCCAGACTTGATAGAGCCACTCGAAGGAGACAGGTTCTGTGCCGTCCTGTACCGCTTCGACCCACCAGACCTGGCCTCTTAGCGCAATTGCGCCGATGAGCCGCTGGGCAATAGCATCTTCGATACTACCATAGACGGGTTTGAGACCATCCGGCCCCCAATCAATGCGCTGAACCTTCCTGAACGTGCCGTCCGGAAAGGGGAGCGCTCGCAAATCTCTATTCCGTGCCGCCAATTTCCGAAAAGGTTCAAAGTGCCATTGACGTTATCGACCCGATAGCCGAGGCCTTCCAGCAGCTCGACCTGAGTGATGACCCGCCAAAGGCTGTGAAGCTTGCCTTCCTTGCACGCGCCAAGCTGCGCGGCTTCGACAAACCATAGAGGCAAATACCGCCAGCCTGACGGAATTTTGCTCTCATCCAGTTCGGGGGCGAAGGCGAAGCCGCCGCCCCATCCACCCATTAGAATGACCGTGATCGCCTCGCGATAATCCTCTTGTTCACTCAGAAGCTGCCAGAAACGCTCAATGTCTTCCTGTATCGCCAAAGTCGTCTGTTCGCCGATCCTGACGACACTGCCAAATGCCATGTTTGGGAAATCCGCGAGTGAAACAGGAAGCTGGATTACGTGTAGAAAACGGCCAGAAGAGAAACGGCATACGCTGCCGCGCAGCCCGTCCTTGCTCGGGCCCGTCAACTGGATTTCTCTTGTTGGCCAGAAGCCCGTCCATTCGGAATAGGCCTCTTGGACAACCATCAAGCGGTAACAGAACTCCGCTTCAAAGCCCCCTTTTTGGGCGGCGAGAATCAGTAACGCTCGGACCGCGAGCGACATCGCTCCTGGGTTCCAAACAAGGATGCCATTGGCTGTCGATGCTAGCGGGTGGAATTCGAGCGGACTGTCGCCAGGAATGGGATTGAGCAGATTAGGGTGATATTGTTCGTCGAGAATGAACGGGGCGAGCTCTTCTTTCGAGATGCCGAGTTTCCCGAGGTCTGAGTCCGAGAACGTCACGCGCCGTGCGATCGCCCGAAGCCTCTCCGTACGTGGCAGCACTGAGGTGGTCCCGCGTTCTTGGACAGTTTGGCGGCTGAGTTAAGCTAATCCCGGTTGTCGTTCATGCCGCCTGTTTGATCATCAGATCATGGGGGGCATGCCCCCCATGATCTGATTGCCCG
>NZ_WRPO01000016.1 GCF_009746585.1 Novosphingobium aquimarinum | reverse complement strand
ATGACAATCCGGGTGTTGGCGACCCCCGCTCGGGCTACGCCCTCACGGCGCTCGCCAACACCCGGATCAAGTGGCCTGGTTTTACTCCGCCTAATGGACGACTTTTACTCCGCCGTTGACAGCGCGGCGATCCTCGGACAACGCCGGATCGGAACAGCGCCACAAGCGGCCATCGACCACGAAATACCGGCCATCCGGCGTATGGGGATGTCGCGCGCTGCCGCTCATGTCGAGGCAACGCCCGATCGCGGCTTCGGTTACCCGATCAGCGCCATCAATCCGTAGATCGCGACCGCGCCGCCCACGATCACCAGCAACGAGTGAAGCAGGCCCCATTTGCGCTTGGGCCCCTTGGGGCCGCCGGGCACAGGCGTGGGCCGGTAGCCTTTGAACTGGCCCGTGTTGCGCGGCGGGCGCCGGAATTTGACTACGTCTCCCATACGCCCTTCATGCCTCGCCGGGGCACTTGCGATCAAGCCCCCAGCGAGGTGAACTTAGGGAATCTTCATGCTGGCGCGCAGGAAGGCATCGCTCTCGCTCAGCACCCGGGTGCGCGCCGCGGCATCCAAGAGGTAGTGATCGAGTTCCGGAAACTCGACGTAAGTCACCGGCTTGCCCGCCTGCCGCAGTTCGCGGTCCATCAGGCGGCTTTCCTCCACGCTCACGTTCTGGTCGTACTTGCCGTGGAACATGAGGACGGGCGCCTTGATCCTCTCGACGTTCTGCGCCGGCGATCCTTCGCGAACTTGCGGCCCCGACCCGATCATCGTCTCGACGAGACTTTTCGTGGTATATTCGAAGGCCTCGTCCTTGAGCATCGCGAGATCGGTCACGGGCGCAATGGCAACGATCGCCTTGAACAAGTCGGGATCGAGCACCGCGCTTTGCAAGGCGGCATAGCCGCCATAGGACCAGCCGACGATCGCCAGCTTGTCGGGCGCGGCGATGCCTTGCGATACGAGCCACCGGCCCGCATCGTTCACATCGCCGATTGCGGTTCGCCACGATTGGAACCCGTTCTTCTCGAACCAATCCGTCCCGAACCCGGCGGACCCCCGGTATTGCGGCTGGAGCACGGCATAGCCGCGCGCGGCGTAGAACTGCACGAGCCAGTCGAAGCCCCATTCGTCCCGCGCCGAAGGGCCGCCATGCGGCATCACGATCGCGGGCAGGCCCTTGCCCGACGAGCCGACCGGAAGCGTCAAGTAAGCGGGCACCGTGGTACCGTCGGCGGCGCGATACGTCACCGATTGCATCGGCGCCAGCTTGAGTCCCTTCAGTTCGCTGCGCAGCGGCAGCACGGCTTCGAGCTTGTGCGTCGCCTTGTCGTAGACATACGTCATGCCCGGATCGACGTCGGTCTGGGTCGAAAGCAGCAAGCGGCCCTCGTCGGCGCTGGCATCGAGGAACGCGATCGCGGGATTTCCCGGCAAGGCCTTTTGCAGCGCCTTGCCCAGGCTCTCCAGTTCGGGATCGAAGAATTCGATCATGCGGCGATCCGTCGCATAGCTGACGCCGACTACGCGCTCGTTCCGGCCGATCGTCAGCAGCTCATCGATATCGACATCGTTGCGCCCGATGATCTTGGTCTTCTTGAGCGTGCCGTCCAGCGCGATCGCGTAGAGCGACTGGTAGCCGTTGTCCGGTTCGAAGCCATAGACGACGTTTTTCGCAGCATCGACCGCGTAGGGATCGAAGCCGGAGCTGCGGGTGCCGTCGTAACCGCTCTGGGCGAGCGGCTCCCACTTGCTCGAGCCCTGCCGGCGGTAGAAGTATTTCGCCGTCCCCATGAGGGCGCCGAAGCTGTCCACCTGGGAGTAGCCCATCACGCGCACGTTTCCGCGCCCGTCGGAAATGTAAGTCGAAGCGTCCTTGCGCGCCTTCTCGACCGTCCGGCGACGGCCGTTGACGGTATCGACCAGTTCCACTCCGAGCCCCTCATCGGTCTTGGCGGTGAGTGTGCCGATCGTGCTTTCGGGAACGAACACCCGCGTCATCAGAACCGCATTCTGGTCGCCATCGATGTCGCGGTCGATCACGGTTCCACCGCCTTGCGCGATACCCAGTGAGCGCATCGAGGATCGCGCCGAAAGCTGCACCAGATCGCTGCCGTCGGCATTGAGCGCGAAGGTCCGGCTATAGGTGAGATAGGGCCGGACCTGCGTGCGGGCGAAAGTAACCGTGCACAGCAGCCGCTCGTCGGACAGCCACGAACAGCGGTACAGACGCCCATCCTTGCTGGCGAGGCCGCTGATCGCCTTCGGCGCACCGCCGGCCACCAGATCGACGACGAACAGCAAGGTGCCGTCCTTGCTGGGCCCGATATAGGCGGCCTTCCGCCCCGAGGGGGACAGGCTCATCTGCATGACGCTCTCGAGCGCGCCGAAGCGCTCCGCCAGCGATGGGTCCGACGGCGCTGCGGCCGCAGGCGCTGCACTCGTCAGCCAAGCCGCGCCGAACAGGATGATCATCCTGTTCAGTACTTTGTATTTCATGATTTCTCGCCCGCGTTACTAAGGCACTGGGTACAGCAATTGTGCCCATGCAAGCAATAGCATTGACTACGTATAGTCTCCAAGTCAGACGGAGCCGATCGGAGAAACCCGCAGTTTCGAGCAGTATCTTACCTGGAGTTCAGGCTACTGCTGCGGTCGGCGCATGCGGCGCGTCGGGCCAGATCGGGTCCGGCAACTCCCTCAGCGCGGGACGCGAGATCAGATACCCCTGGATATAGCGGATGCCGAGCGTGCGCAGCACGGTGTATTCCTCGACCGTCTCGATCCCTTCGGCGATCACCGTGATCCCCATCTTGTCCGCGATCCGCATCATGCCTTCGACGATCATGCGCCGTGGCAGACTGGTATCGATCCCGCGAATCAGTTCCATGTCCAGCTTGATGAGGTTGGTCTGGAATTTCGCGAGGAGGCCGAGGCCGGCATGCCCCGCGCCGAAGTCGTCGAGCGCGGTGCCGAATCCCATGTCCTGGTAGCACTTGACGATGCCAGCGACGTGATCGGTGTCGGTCATCTGCTCGTTCTCGGTAAATTCGAAGACCAGCCGGTCGGTCGGCAGCCGAGTCGCGTGAGCGGTCTTCAACGTGAGCTGGATGCACGCGAGCGGCGAATAGACCGCGTTGGGCAGGAAATTGATCGACAGCTTCGCATCGCTTTTCAGGATCCCGGCCGCCACGGCACCTTCGATGGCAGCGACCCGGCACTGCTGATCGAAAGCATAGCGGTTTTCCGGCGTCACTTGCGCGAGCACGTCCGCAGCGCCTTGCCCGTCAGCTCCGCGAACGAGCGCCTCGTAGGCGAACACCCGGCCGGTTTCAGCATCGAGGATCGGCTGAAACGCCATTGCGATTTCGAATTCGACCTGGTCGGACCTACAGCCGTTGCAACCCATTTTCATGCACGCGTTCCCTTGATCGGCACAATCCTTAGACGACACGTGTAAATATTGGTTAAAGCACGACTTTCCTTCGCGTCTTGGGCTGGACCGTGATCCAAAGGACAAAACGGATGAGCGCCATGACGAGAGCGTAAGCAATTAAAGTATTCTGCCATGACAACGATCGCGCATAAGATTGCGCGACAACGAACAAGGTCAGGTTGGAAAGAACGAGATACCCGAGCGAATTCTGCCCGATGGCGATGAGGACATTGCTCGCGGCCATGGGCAACGTCTTCACGAGCCAGCCCGAAAGGACGAAATACAACAGGGATGCCCCGAACGAACTCACGATCCAGATGGGCTCCGGCGGGAAACGCTCCACTCCGAATCCGGCAATCCAGGCCAGCACGAAGAGCGAAAATGTCGCGAGCCCGATGCCGACAATCCATCGCGTTGGAACGGCCGGCTTGGCTGCGAGATAGGCCCCTGCGAGAAATATCGGCGAATAGGTGAGCGCGGGAAAATAGGAAAAATCGCCACCCCCGATCAAGGCACCGACCACAGGGTCGACGCTCGGCGCATCGGGGACGAACCAGGCCAGGACAAGCATCGCGATGCTGAAGCCCAGCAGCAGAGTGAGGTTGTTGGCCAGATACCGTACGGCCTTGGCGCATAAGGCCGCGATCAGAATCACGAGCGCGAAGGCGAGGAGAAATTCGGAATAGGCCGGCAAATTCCTGACCAGAACGACCGACCAGACCAGTTGCAGACTGAGCGGTTCGTTACGGAGCAAGACGAGCAACGCCAGTCCCGATACCACGAAGGCACCGTAGCATTTCAGCGCCGTCGAGAGGATGCGGGACGTCGGCAGGCGCGCACGCGAGAAATAGGCGATCCAGCACGCGTAACCGAAGCAGAACAGGAACCCCGAAAACGACACGAGATTGATGAAATGCGAGCCCAACCGCAGCAAGGAACTGTCGCGACCGTTCAGGAATTGAATGGTGTGAGCAAGGACCATTCCCGCGACGAGCAGACCCTTCATAACATCGAGAGCGTAGTTCCGATCGTCGGTCGCAGGCTTTCGCGACTTGCCGAGACCAAGGTGAGCGTCGGAAACGTCCTCATCGCTCACGATTAGGTCCTATCGTCCTGAAGCAGATCGAAGAATGGTCGAACTGCGTTTCGCATAGAAGCGCCGCGTGACCAGAAAGTTGCTTGCCGCTCTCGCCGCCGCAGCTCGGTTCACCGCCTCGCGAGCGTCCGCACGTCTTGGGGCAGGCACAGACGAGCAAGCTAAAGCTCGAAGACCTTTTGAACAATCCCTTCGGGCGTTCGATAGGTTTGGAAACCCATAGCATCATAGTATTTCAAGCCCGATGGATTGTCGGACCCGATGTAGGCGTCGATCTTTTCCAAGCCTGCATGAAATGCGGCTTGCCGGGTTGCCGAGAACAAAAGTTTGCCGACGCCCTGCCGATGGACCATGGGACTGATATGGGTACCGATAATGCCCCACCCTTCCGGTGTGTCATACGGGTTGCCGGCCAAGGCCCTCTTCAATGATTGAAAGCCGACGATATGTCCTGATCCGTCGATAGCAACGGTGCAGCGTATGCTCGTAGGATCAGCAATGTAGCGGCCCATGATGAATTCAACATCGTTTGGACGCTGGCGGCCGGTGGCTTTGATGATCTCCCCAAGCACTTGCCCCATGGCCTCCGCATCATCAGCCGATGCCGCCCGCGTTCTCATTTTTGCGTTTTCCAATAGAGGTGTTCCGATCTTTATCTGAAATGCCGTGCCCATCTTCTGACTGCAAGCGCCCCCTCTTCATTCCCCCATTCGGAGCCTCGGGAACGTTCACAAGTCTTGCCGAAGGAGGTCTTTCAAGGCCGCTTCAACAGAATCGAGACGTTCGGCCAATCCCGGTTCCGACGCATCTAGCCACGAGAGGGTGGCCTCGGCAAAGGCGGCCATTCCGGCACGAGCCGCCAAGCTGGCATGGAGCTGCGAAACAGTCCGCGCCTCCAAGGCGGCGGCCAGCGCGTCAGAAAGCGCCTCCAGCTTCGCGAGCTCGCGCTCTTGCAGCGCCGGTGTCACCGAGATGACCTCCTGCCGGGGCTTGGCGAAGGGACGGTTGTTTTCGAGGAGGGGTATGACCGCCCGGAACGCTCGAAATAAGACGTCGAGTGGCCCGAGCTCTCGTGGCGCGTCGGCAATCGCTGCAATTAGCGCTTCTACCAATACCGCTTGCCCATCGAACAGCACTTCGCGTTTGTCGGGGAAGTAACGGAAGAAGGTTCGCTCCGTCACCCCGGCGCGCGCAGCGATTTCGGCCGCCGTGGTACGATCGAAGCCGCGCGCCCGAAACAGCTCCACGGCCGATTGTTGCAGGCGCGCCCGCGCCCCTGATGTCGATCCTGCCATGCCACTCCTTGTCAGTGACTGACATACCCCCTATGTCAGCCACTGACGGCGGCAATACGCCCATTCCGCCCGACGCAGCAAGGACGACTCAATGCGTGTATTTCTCACTGGTGCGAGTGGCTGGATCGGTTCGGTGATCACACAAGAGCTCATAGCGGCCGGTCATTCCGTTGTCGGCCTGGTACGATCGTCGGAGAAGGGGACCGCTCTCGAGTCGGCCGGCGCAACGGTGCTGGTCGGCGCACTTGAAGATTTGCACGTTCTTCGCCGGGGAGCGGCGGATGCCGACGGCATCATCCACACGGCGTTCGGCCTCGACATCTCCCGCATTGGCGAACTGGCCGCAGAGGACAAGGCTGCGATCGAAACGTTCGGCGCGGTCTTCTCGGGATCGGCGCGCCCGATCATTGTCACCAGCGGCTTTCTGCACCTCACGGGAGAGCAAGCGATAGAAGACGAACGTCCCGAGATCATGCCCGATTTTCCCCGTGCATCCGAGCAAACGGCTTTCGCGCTTGCAGACCGCGGCGTGCACGCGAGTGTGGTCCGCAATCCGCGCTCCGTGCACGGCAAGGGAGAGACGCACGGATTCGTGCCGATGCTGGCCGCCGTGGCGCGTGAGACGGGCGTTTCAGCCTATGTCGGGGACGGCGCGAACTTATGGCCCGCGGTCCACCGTCTGGATGCCGCGCGCGTCTATCGTCTTGCCCTCGAACGCGGAGCGCGTGGTGAAGCCTATCACGCGGTCGCCGAGGAGGGTGTGCCCTATCGCGAGATCGCGGCGGCGATCGGCCGCCAACTCGGCGTGCCGGTCAAGTCGCTGACGCCGGAGGAGGCGAACGCACATTTCGGCCCGCTGGCGACATGGGTGGCGAATAACGGCCCTGCTTCGAACCAGTGGACGAAAAAGACGCTTGGCTGGAATCCCGAGCAAGCCGGTATCGTGGCCGATATCGAGCAGCCGGACTATTCGCGCTAGCGCCCTTTCTCGAAACGGTGCGTTAGCCATCGCCTCAAGCGGGTCACGCAACAAAATCGCAGGAGAGTTGGCGCGCCGTTCGAACAAGGTTCGAACGCGTTTGTAGGATCAGAGCGGCCATCTGCTCTGGAAATGGCGCGCCCGGCAGGGTTCGAACCTGCGACCCCAAGCTTAGAAGGCTCGTGCTCTATCCAGCTGAGCTACGGGCGCGCGCGGCGGCCCTCATAGCGTGCTTCGGGCAAGGCGCAAACCGCTGCGCGCCGCTGCTTCGACCTTGTCTGCAACGCCGCGATATCGCCGCTTTGCTCCGCCGCAAGCTCGCGCTAGGCAAGGCCGATGAGCGACGCGCACCTTTCCCGCATCGATGGCCGCACCGGCGCGCGGCGGCACTTTCGCTATTTCGATTTCGTGATGGTCGGGTTCGTCGCGATCCTGCTGCTGTCGAACCTGATCGGCGCGGCCAAGCTCACCAGCGTGTGGGGCTTCACCTTCGGCGCGGGCATCCTGTTCTTCCCGGTCAGCTACGTGATCGGCGACGTGCTCACCGAAGTCTATGGCTATGCCAACGCGCGCCGCTGCGTGTGGGCGGGCTTCTTCGCGCTGATCTTCATGGCCTTCATGAGCTTCGTCGTCGTCGCCATGCCGCCGTCGGCTGACTGGGGCTGCGCGGCGAGTGCGGACCCCATCTACGAAGGCGTGCTGCGCGCCAACGATGCCGGCACGATCTGCCAGTCGACCTACGTTTCGGTGTTCGGCAGCACCTGGCGCATCGTCCTCGCCTCGCTGCTCGCGTTCTGGGCGGGCGAATTCGTCAATTCCTATGTCCTCGCCAAGATGAAGGTCTGGACCAGAGGCAAGCACATGTGGGCGCGCACGATCGGCTCCACCGTGTTCGGGCAGGCGATCGATAGCGCGATCTTCTATCCGGTCGCCTTTCTCGGCGTGTGGGAAACCCAATCGGTGCTGATCGTGATGGTCACCAACTGGCTGATGAAGGTCTTGTGGGAAGCGGTGCTGACACCCGTCACGTATGCCGTGGTCGGCTGGCTCAAGGCGCGCGAGGGCGTCGACGTCTACGACGAGAACCTCGATTTCTCGCCCTTCGCCAAGGCTGGCGGCGTGGAGCAGGTCCCGACCGTCCACTGATGGCGCTCGATCGAATCCTGCTGTCCCGCTTCCGCAATCACCGCGAGACGCTCGTCGAAGGCAGCCGCCGGTTCAACTTGCTGGTGGGCGAGAACGGCGCGGGCAAGACCAACGTGCTCGAGGCGATCTCACTGCTCGCGCCGGGCCGCGGGCTGCGCCGCGCCGCACTGGCCGACCTGCCCGCGCACGACGGCGACGGCGGCTTCGCCGTGAACGCCGCGCTCTCGACGCCCGATGGCGAGCCGGTGCGGATCGGCACGGGCGTCTCGTCCGATCGTCCGGGGCGGCGGCTGGTGCAAGTCAACGGCGCGGAAGCGCCGGCGGTGCGCTTGTCCGAATGGCTCTCGGTCGGTTGGCTGACGCCGGCGATGGACCGCTTGTTCGTCGACAGCGCGGGCGGGCGGCGGCGCTTTCTCGACCGGCTGGTGCTGGCCTTGGTCCCGGGGCACGCCGGCGCCGCCGCGCGGCTGGAAGGCGCGCTGCGCGAGCGCAACCGGCTGCTCTCGCTCGATGCGCGGCCCGACCCGGCGTGGCTCGATGCGATCGAAACGCAAGTCGCCGAGGCCGGAGCGGAAGTCGCGGGCGCGCGCGGGGCGATGCTCGCGCGGCTCGGCGCCGCGCTGGAGCGACAGCCCGACGCGCCTTTCGCTCGCCCACGCCTCGCCTATCGTCCCGGCGGACCGGTGCTGGCCGACGAATTGGCCGCCGCCTTGCGCGAGAACCGCCCGCGCGATCTGGCCGCCGGGCGCACTCTGACCGGCCCCCATCGCGACGAGATCGAAGTCACGATGGAAGGCAAGAACCAGCCCGCCGCGGAATGCTCCACCGGCGAGCAGAAGGCGATGCTGATCGCGATCGTGCTGGCGCATTCGGGCATGCTCGAACGTGCGGGCGACGTTGCCGGGCAATCCCGTCCGCGCGTGCTCCTGCTCGACGAAGTCGCCGCCCATCTCGATCCAGTGCGCCGCGAAGCCCTGTTCGACCGGCTGCGCGATGGACGCGGGCAGATCTGGCTCACGGGGACCGAACCCGCACCGTTCGAGGCAATTCTCGGCGAAGCCGCGGTGTGGCAGGTTCGCGAAGGAACGCTGACGCGGATGGAGTGATGGGTGTGTGGGGGGAGGCACTGAGTTGGACCAGGCCCGCCACCCTTACTTCGTCATTCCCGCAAACTCTCACTTCGTCATTCCCGCGAACGCGGGAATCCAGCTTCGAAGCCATCCGAAAGCTCAGCGCTATCTAGATTCCCGCGTTCGCGGGAATGACGAGAGGTGGCGGTTGGGGAGGAACGCCCCGGGCCAGCCCTCAACTCAGTTCTTCACCTGACACGGAATCCGCGCGGCCTTCAAGCCTCGGCACAAGCTCTGCGCGGCCGCGGCGTCGCCGGGCAGCGCCTGGAGGCGATAGACTTTGCCGATGTCGGCCTGACCCTCGACGATGCGGTAGCGCATGCCGGAAAGACCTTCGTACTGTGCGCTCAGCTTCTGCCAGCCCTGCTCGGCCGATTCGCGGTTCGAATAGGCGCCAACCTGCACACCCGGACCTTTTGGCGGATCGGCTTCGGCAGGCGCAGCAGGCGCTGCGCTTGGCGTTGCGGAGGGGCTGGCGGCATTCGATGGCACCGAATCGAAACCCGGCCCAGGTGCGGTCTCGCCTTCGCCAACGCGCATCGGGCGAGTCTGGCCCTCGGCGACGGCGAACGCGGTGTCGCCGGTCCCTCGGGCGACGCGCCCGCCCGGATCCTCGGGCCGCTCCTTGTACGGTCCATCGGGGGCAGTGATCGTGCCGCCATCGGCGACGAGTTCCTGATCCGGCCCGGCGCGGGTCGCCCACCAGATACCGCCCACGACGATGGCGAGCAGAGCGACTGCGGCCAGACCCAGCAGGAACATCTGCCCGGCACCGGCACCGCGATCCTCGTCCTCGTCGGGATCGCCTTCCAGCCAGGGAAGGCGCTGATCGTCATCGCCCAGATCGAGCTGCGCGGGACGTTCGAACTGGTCGCCAGCCGGATCCCGCTGCGTCTTTTCTTCGTAGTCGGCCTGGTCCTCGTCGAAATCGGAATTGCCGTCGAAATCCTGCGCATCGTGGCGCGCGGCGTCTTCCGCGAACGGCGAATCGCCTTCTTCCGCGAACGGATCGAAGGGCTTTTCGCGATCGTCTTCCCGACCAAAATCCGAGTGAGATGTCGTCACATTTCCTCCACCGCCTCAACGCCCAGGAGCGATAGGCCGTTGCGCACAAGTTGACCGATCATGGTCGCAAGATAAAGCCTAGCCGAGGTAAGGTTACCATCCTGTACCACGATGAACCGCTTTTCGGGGCGGTCGTTGCCCAGGTTCCAGTAGCCGTGGAGCCCGGCGGCGAGCTCTTGCAGGAAAAAGGCGATGCGGTGCGGTTCGCGCGCCGCGGCGGCGGCTTCGACCGTGCGCGGGAATTGCGCGGCCAGCTTGATCAGATCCATCTCTTCCTCGCCGAGCATGTCGAGATGGGTGTCCGCCGGCACCAGTCCCTCGGCCGCGCCCTTGCGCAGCGTCGAGCGGATCCGGGCGTGCGCGTACTGGACGTAGAACACCGGATTGTCCTTGCTCGCCTCGACCACTTTGGCGAAGTCGAAGTCCATCTGCGCCTCGGGCTTGCGCGTCAGCATGGTGAAACGCACAACGTCCTTGCCGACTTCCTGCACCACGTCGGCGAGCGTGACGAATTGTCCGGAACGCTTGGACATCTTCACCGGCTCGCCGTTGCGCAGCAGTTGCACCATCTGCACCAGCTTGACCTCGAACGGGATCGCGGTGCCGTCGGCGCCGGTCAGCGCGGCGACCGCGGCCTTGATCCGCTTAACCGTGCCGGCATGGTCGGCGCCCCAGATGTCGACCAGCGCGTCCGCGCCTTGCGCCTTCTGGTAATGGTAGGCGAGGTCGATGCCGAAATAGGTCCAGGCGCCGTTCGACTTGCGGATCGGGCGATCCTGATCGTCGCCGAACTTGGTCGAGCGGAACAGCGGAAGCTCCACCGGCTCCCAATCCTCGGGGGTCTTGCCCTTGGGTGCTTCGAGCACGCCGTCGTAAACGAGATCGTGCTGGCGCAGAAAGGCCTCGGCCTCGCTGGGCTTGCCCGCCGCGACGACCGCCGCTTCGGACGCGAACAGATCGTGATGAATGCCGAGCAGCGCGAGATCGGCCTGGATCATGACGATCATCGCCGCGACCGCCTTTTCGCGGAACAGGACCAGCCATTCGCTGTCGGGCGCAGCGACGTAGCGGTCGCCGAATTCGGCAGCGAGCGCCTCGCCCACGCCCTTGAGGTAATCGCCGGGATAGAGGCCTTCGGGGATGCCGCCGATGTCCTCGCCCAGCGCTTCGCGGTAGCGCAGGTGCGCCGAGCGGGCGAGCACTTCGACCTGCGCGCCGGCATCGTTGACGTAGTATTCGCGGATCACCTTATGGCCGGCATATTCGAGCAGGCTCGCCAGCGCATCGCCCACCACCGCGCCGCGGCAATGACCCATGTGCATCGGGCCGGTCGGATTGGCCGAGACGTATTCGATATTGACGGTGCTGCCCGCGCCCATCGCCGAGCGGCCGTAGTCATCGCCGAGCGCCGCGATCGTGCGCAGTTCGCCGATCCAGGCGCCGGGCGCGAGGCGCAAGTTGATGAAGCCGGGGCCGGCGATCTCGGCGCTGGTGACGTCGGGCAGCTTATTCAGTTCGGCGACCAGCGCTTCGGCCAGGTCGCGCGGCTTCATACCCGCGGGCTTGGCCAGCACCATCGCCGCGTTGGTGGCGAGATCGCCGTGCGACGGATCGCGCGGCGGTTCGACCGTCACCGCCCCTCGCTTGAGACCGCCGGGCAGCGTACCCGCCGCTTCCAGCGCGTCGAGCGCCGCGTCAAGGTGGGCCGAATAGGTGGCATAGAGAGTCTGGTTCGCGTTCATGGCGCGCGCAATTAGCCGGTTTGCACCCCTCTGGAAACAGCCTGGTCGATTTGCACCGCTTCCGTCGCTGCGGCTCAGGCCACGCGCATCATGTTGCGCCCTTCGCGCTTGGCTGCATAAAGCGCGGCATCGGCGATGCGGAATAGATCGCCCGGCTGCATCGAGGCGCGATGGACGGCTAGGCCGATGCTGACGGTGACCTCGGGAAGTTCGGGATGTTCGCGAGTCATCGCGTGGATGCGCTCGCGGATGCGTTCGGCGATCGCTTCGGCCTCGTCGATGGCGATATCGTCCAGCACCAGCAGGAATTCCTCGCCGCCGATCCGGCCGATCGCATCGGCGGGGTGCATCGCTTCGGCCGCTTCCTGGACCACCGCGCGCAGCACATCGTCGCCCGTGGCATGGCCGAACCGGTCGTTGATCGTCTTGAAATGATCGATGGCCATCACCGCGATCGTCAGGTCGGTCCCGTCCGCGACCGCGCGCTTGGTGGCCTGTTCCAGCAGCGTCATGATCCGCCGCCGGCTGGCGATGCCCGTGAGGGGGTCGGTCTCGGCTAGCTGACGCGCGTTGCGGGCCTCACGCTCGGCCCGGACCCGGGCCTGTTCCAGCTCGTGCTGAATCCCGACCCGCTCGGTCACGTCCTGCAGAATGCCGAAGATGGCGCGGACTTCGCCATTCTGATCGTATTCCGCGCTGCCGCGACACTCGACATGGCGGGTTTCGCCCGAGGCAGTCTCGATCCGGGCGTCGAAAGCGACCTCGCCCCCCAGCATCGCGCAATCCTCCAGCAACCGCGTGACGCGCGTGCGATCCTCGCGATGATAGGTCTCGATCCAGGTCGCGAAGCTGGGCGCCACCGAGCCGGGAATCCAGCCGTGGATACGAAACATGGCATCGGACCAAGTGAGGGAATTGGTCTCGATCGCGATGCGCCAATGGCCGATGCGCGCCGCTTGTGAGGCAAGCTCGAAGTAGCGCTTCTGCAGGGTGATCTCTTCGAAGATCGTGCGTCCGGCAGCCAGCGTCGCGGCCAGTGGCAGCACGGCCGTCAACATGGTGAGCAGATAAACTCCTGCGAAGAAGACCGTGTTCACCTCGCTGTCGAGCAAGTGGAACGGGCCGGTATCGAAAGCGATCGACAGCGAGGACGACACCGCGACGATGCCGACCGCCAGCGCGCCTCCAAGGATCCCGTGGCGATAGGTGGCGTGCAGCACGGGGAGAATCGGCAGAAACAACAGCGGCAAGGACGACTGCACGAAGACCGCGGCGCAGATCGCGGCGGCCGCGCCCAGGCATAGCGCCAGACTGCGATAATCGAGCGTGCGCTCGCCTCTGCGAATCCGCTCGTGCTCCTGATAGACCGTCAGGATCAGCGGAGCGAAAATGAGCTGGCCGAGCGACGCCGTGAGAAACCACGAGCATAGAAACGCCAGCGTCCAGCCACCCCCGAGGATCGCCGCGATCACGGCGCTGACCGCCGCCGAAACCATGCAGGAAATCGCGATCAGGGCGACCGCCCGGGGTCGTTCGAAGTGAATGTGGCTCACGCCGAGCAGGCGCGCGACTCTCAGCGCGATGACCGGTTCCAAGGCGTTTGCCAGAGAGAAACCGAGCGCGGCGCGCCAACCGATCTCGATCGAGAGGTTGCAGGCCGCGCTGCCGACCGCGATTCCGGCCAGGACCCAGCCGGCCAAGCGCTGCGGGGCGATGACCAGCGCGGCAATGGCCACACCACTGCCGGGCCAAATCGAAACGACGCCCACGGCATCGCCGCTGAAGGCGATCGCAAGAAATCCCGCGACCGCATAAATTGCGGCCATGAGCGCAAAAGCGCTTAAACCGCTGTACCTGTAGAAAATCCCCCGCGTCATTCTCTGCCAATAAGAGACTTAGGGTAAATGACTAGCTAAACCCACCCGTATTAGTTTCCCTCAACTACGCTACATCATAACCGCGCCGCCTATACTCGCGTCCACATTTCGCCACGACCGCGCCTCTGTGCAATCGCGGCCGTTTGGGGTATCGGCGCACCATGCAGAAAGTCGCGCCCCCACGAACCTACCGCGTCAAGAGCTTCGGCTGCCAGATGAACGTCTACGACGGCGAGCGCATGGCCGAACTGCTCGCCGAACAGGGCATTGCGCCCGCACCCGAAGGCGAAGAGGCCGATCTGGTCGTCCTCAACACCTGCCACATTCGCGAGAAGGCGGCGGAGAAAGTCTATTCCGACATCGGCCGCCTCGTGAAGGACGGCCGCCGCGAGAACGGCACCAGCCCGCTGATCGCGGTCGCCGGCTGCGTCGCACAGGCCGAGGGTGAGGAAATCATGGCACGCGCGCCCGCGGTCAGCATGGTCGTCGGCCCGCAAGCCTATCACCGGCTGCCGGCGATGGTCGCGGACGCAGTCGCGGGGCGGCGCGCGATCGATACCGACATGCCGGCGGAAACCAAGTTCGGCGCGCTGCCCGCGCGGCGCAAGGTCGGCCCCACCGCCTTCCTCACGGTGCAGGAAGGCTGCGACAAGTTCTGCACCTACTGCGTCGTACCCTACACGCGCGGCGCCGAAGTCTCGCGTCCGTTCGCCGATCTTGCCACCGAGGCGCGGCGACTGGTCGAGGCCGGCGCGCGCGAGATCACGCTGCTGGGCCAGAACGTCAACGCCTGGACCGGTGAGGACGCGAAGGGCCGCGCGATCGGTCTCGAAGGCCTGATCCGCGAACTGGCGGCACTGCCCGATCTGGCCCGCATCCGCTACACCACCAGCCATCCCGCCGACATGACCGAGGCGCTGATCGCCGCGCACGGCGAGGTCGACAAGCTGATGCCGTTCCTTCACTTGCCGGTGCAATCGGGCAGCGACCGGATCCTCAAGGCGATGAACCGCAGCCATAGCGCCGAAAGCTACCTCGCGATCCTCGACAAGGTGCGCGCCGCGCGCCCCGACATCGCGTTGTCGGGCGATTTCATCGTCGGTTTCCCCGGCGAGACCGACGCGGATTTCGAGGACACGCTGCGATTGGTCGATGCCGTCGGCTATGCGCAGTGCTTCAGCTTCAAGTACTCGCCCCGCCCAGGCACCCCTGCCGCGACGATGGCCGAGCAGATTCCGGCGGACGTGATGGACGAGCGGCTGCAACGCCTCCAGGCCGCGCTCAACCGAGATCAGCACGCATTCAACGCCGCCAGCGTGGGCAAGACCTGCGAGGTGCTGGTGGAGCGCAAGGGCCGCCATCCCGGACAATGGCTCGGCAAGTCGCCCTGGTTGCAATCGGTGCACTTCGAGGGCGAAGCCGAAGTGGGCGAAATGGTCGCGCTCGAACTCACCGCCGCCGGCCCGAACTCGCTCTCGGCGATCCGGCGCGAGCCCGCGACGGCCTAAACGCTGCCGACCCCGAGCAATCGCGCTTGCAGATCATGTGGATAGTCACGAGCTCGTCATCGTGATCGCTTGCGCTCGACGCGGGGGCGGCGCACCTTTGCCTCGTACAAGCGAAAGGATCGCATGAGTCGGAAAGCCCATCGCGACGCGCAGGCGACGCTCCCCGCATCGGGCGAACGCCCTGGCCAGCGCCGCCGGTTCCGCGCCGAGATCGAATTCGAGAACCCCGCCGACCTCGGCATGCTCTTCGGCGAATACGACGCCAATCTCGTGCTCATCGAGAATCGGCTGGGTGTCTACATCTCCGCGCGCGGCAACCGCGTGCAGATCGAGGGACCCGAAGAGGCGGTCGCGCGCGCGCGCGACGTCCTCAAGTCGCTGCAGGATCGCTTGCTCCAGGGCACCGACATCGATGCCGGGGCGATCGAGGCGCTGATCGCGATGTCCGCCGAGCCCACGCTGGAAGGCATCATCAGCGGCGAGGACAAGGCGGGTGTCCCGCCGATCATGATCCGCACGCGCAAGAAGACGATCGTGCCTCGCTCGGGCACCCAGATCGAATACATGCGCGCGCTCGGCCGCTCGGACCTGATCTTCGCGCTCGGCCCGGCGGGCACCGGCAAGACCTATATCGCGGTGGCCCAGGCGGTCAGCCAGCTGATGACCGGCTCGGTCCAGCGCCTGATCCTCTCGCGCCCCGCCGTGGAAGCGGGCGAAAAGATCGGCTTCCTGCCGGGCGACATGAAGGAGAAGGTCGATCCTTACCTGCGGCCGTTGTACGATGCGCTCTACGACTGCATGCCGCCCGAGCAAGTCGAGCGGCAGATCGCCAGTGGCGTGATCGAGGTCGCGCCGATCGCCTTCATGCGCGGCCGCACGCTGGCCGATGCCTTCGTGATTCTCGACGAGGCGCAGAACACCACGCAAGCGCAGATGAAGATGTTCCTCACCCGCTTCGGCCAGAACAGCCGGATGGTGGTGTGCGGCGATCCGCGGCAGGTCGACATTCCGGGCGGCGATTCGTTCTCCGGCCTCGCCGATGCGGTGCAGCGGCTCGAAGGCGTCGAGGCGATCGACGTGGTGCGCTTCACCGCCGCCGACGTCGTGCGCCACCCGATCGTGGGCCGCATCGTGCAGGCCTACGAAGGCGAGGAGGCCTGAGCGCAAGCCGGCGAGCCAAGATGGAACTCGACATCGCCATCGAGGCCGACTGGCCCGCTGATACCGACTGGGAGACGCTCGCCGTTCGCGCGGCGGGCGCCGCCGCGCAAGTCGCGCCCGAACTCGCGCATGAGCGTCTGCTCGCCAGCGTCATGTTCGCCGACGATCCGGAGGTCCATGCGCTCAATCGTGAATGGCGCGACAAGGACAAACCGACCAATGTGCTGTCATTTCCGATGCTGGAGGCTGTCGATCTGATCGATTTGGCGCCGGACGGCCCTCCGGTGATGCTCGGCGATATCGCGCTCGCGCTGGAGACCTGTTCGCGCGAGGCTGCGGAAAAAGGCGTTTCGATTCAGGATCATGCGGCCCACCTTCTGATCCACGGGCTGCTCCATCTCGCCGGTTACGACCACGAAACGGGCGATGCGGACGCCGAAGCGATGGAAGCCTTGGAGACAAAGGCTCTTGCCCTGATCGGTATCCCGGACCCATATGCCGGGTTTCACCAGTCTTGAGGGGCTCAATCGAAATGGCCGAAAATGGCCGCCATGCCGAACTAGGGGACCCGGACAGTAGCGGCTCGCTTTGGCGAGTGATCCGCAAGATGTTCGTGTCCGACGTCGATCAATCGCTGCGCGCGCAGATCGAGGAAGTCATCAACGAGCACGAGGGCGAGAGCACCAGTGACGGGCCGAACAACGGCGACCTCACACCGCTCGAGCGTCAGATGCTGCGCAATCTGCTCCACTTTTCCGAGCACGATGCGGACGACGTCGCGATTCCGCGCGGCGAGATCGTCGCCATTCCCGCCAGCGCGAGCTGGGACGAGGTGGTCGAGGCTTTCGCCGAACACGGGCACAGCCGCCTGCCGGTCTACGGCGAGTCGCTCGACGAAGTGAAGGGCATGATCCACATCAAGGACGTGTTCCCGATCCTGGCCCGGCGCGAACCCGCGCCGGAAGACTGGTCGAGCCTGCTGCGCCAGCCGCTCTACGTGCCGCAAGCGCGCGGCGCGCTCGACGTGCTCGCCGATATGCGCGCGCGCCGGACTCACCTCGCCATCGTCATCGACGAATATTCGGGGACCGACGGCATCATCACCATCGAGGATCTGGTCGAGGAAATCGTCGGCGACATCGAGGACGAGCACGATGACGCGCCCGAAGAACTGCTGGTGGCGATGGAAGACGGGGTCTGGGACGCCGACGCCCGCGTCGAGCTCGACGACATCGCGGACAAGGTCGATCCCCGGCTTGCCGAAGTCGAGGAAGCCGTGGATACTTTGGGCGGGCTCGCGTTCGTCCTTGCCGAGCGCGTGCCCGAAGTCGGTAGCATGCTCGATCACGAAAGCGGTTGGCGGATCGAGGTCACCGGGGGCAACGAGCGACACGTCACGCGCCTGCGCCTCCATCCTCCCGCCGCGGCCGCTTCCGCCGCCTAGGCGGAACACCAGTACACGCAAAGCGGCGGCCACCGCTTGCGCCATGAAAGAGATGCGAAAGACCGGTCTTGCCCGTTAGACGCCTGCCCCCCCTGCGCGCCCTCGAAGCGTTCGTGCGCGTCGTCCGGCTCGGTTCGGCCAAGGCTGCCGCGAACGAGCTTGCGCTGAGCCCGTCCGCGCTGTCGCGCCGCGTCGCCGCGCTGGAGGATTTCACCGGCAAGCGGCTGTTCACGCGCCAGCACCAGGCGATGAAGCTGACCGACGAGGGCCTGGCCTTCTACAACGTCGTCGCGCCCAAGCTGGAGGAACTGGCCGAGGCGGTCGAAGGCCAGATCGAGCGCGGGCAAGTCCTGCGCCTGCATCTGGGCGTGCCCTCGCTGTTCGGCGGTCAGCGGCTTTTCCCGCGCCTGCCCGAATTGCGCCAGCTGCACCCGCGTCTGCACATCGACATCGATACCGGGCCGCATCTCGAAGCGCGGGTGGGCGATACGCTCGACGCCGCGATCGTGCTTTCCAAGGAGCCGGAGGATACGTTCTACAAGGTCCAGCTCGACCAGAACAAGGTCTATGCGATCGTCTCGCAGCAAATGGCCAAGGATCTGGGCGGCACGCCCGATCGCGACAAGCTGTCGAAGCAAACCTTCATGATCCACAACGACCTGCCCGAAAGCCTCGACGCATGGAAGAAGGCGATCGGCATTACCGACCTCGATCCGGCCGCAGTCGACCGCTTCGATTCGGGCCAACTCGTGCTCGAAGCCGCCGCGCAGGGCCTCGGCATCGCGATCATGCACGACGATCACTTCCGCCGATCGCACGACGACCGGCTGGCGCGGCTCTACGACATCGATGTCGAGAGCCCCTACCGCTACTGGTTCATCTGCCGCCCCAAGGACCTCGAAAGTCGGCCGGTGAAGATATTCCATTCCTGGCTGGTCGACGCCAAGCTGTAGCCACGGGGACGCGGCTGCACGGGCCCCGCCATAAGACGCGCGACGTCAGAAAGGGAGTACAACCGATGAAGATGCCTGTGATGTCCGCTTTCGCGACCCTGCTGTTCGTGGCGCAGCCCGCCGCTGCGCAGGATGCCCTTGCGGCTCCATCCAGCGCGCTCGAGCCTGCGCGGCTGGAAGCGGCACAGCGCACGGTCCTGCGCCTTCTCCCGCCCGGCACTTACGCGCGGATGATGGAAGGTTCGATGGAGCCGATGATGGACATGGTCCTCGACAGCGTCGCGAAGATGTCGCTGCGCGATATTGCGGCCATGGGCGGCATTGCCGAGGAGGAGCTGGCTACGGTTCCCGACGGCCCGCTCAAGGACATGATGATGCTACTCGACCCCGCCTACGACGAGCGCATGCGGCTCACGACGCGCGCCATGAACGGCGAGATGGCCAACCTTATGACCCAGTTCGAGCCGTCGATCCGCGACGGGCTTGCCCAGGCCTACGCCAAGCGCTTCACCACCGCCCAGCTCGACGAGCTGACGACCTTCTTCTCCAGCGGCACCGGCGCGCTTTACGCCGCCGATTCTCTTGCCCTGTTCATGGACCCCGCGGTCATGGCGAAGATGCAGGAATTCATGCCGCAGATGATGCAGGCGATGCCCGCGATCACCAGCAAGGTCGTCGAAGCCACCAAGCACTTGCCGCCGCCGCGCAAGGTCGAGGACCTGAGCGCTGAGGAACGCGCGCAGCTCGACGCCATGCTGGGCAAGGTGCGCGCAGAGGAGGAGGAGGACGCCGACACCTCCGAGTGAGGTCCGGCTACTCCTCGGGTTCCGCCTTGCGGCCCCAGGTTTCCATCGCCGCTTCGCCCGGCGGGGCTTCGATCGCATTCGTCGCAACCGAGGCGCGCGCCGCCGCCACGTCCTTCGCCGCGATCCAGGTGAGGCAGTCGGCCAGTTGCTCCATCTTGTGATCCGCCAGCCCGCTCGATTCGGGCGCGCAGTTGATCACGATAAGCTCCTGCTCGACCGGGATTGAGCGTGCGCGCACCAGATCGAGCACGTCGCCGCGCTCCTTGATCGAAAGGCGCACGTTGCGGTTGGGCTCGGCCGGCACGGTATATCGCGGCGACGTGTTGAACACGTAGGCATTGGCACCGAGGTTATCGATCGAGACCTGCATCGCCAGCGCGCCGCCCAGCGAATGCCCCGTCACCACCACCGGCACGCCCGCGACCCGCTTCTGCTCTTCGTAAAGCGCCTGGGCCTGTTCGTACTGTTCCTTGCCGAGATTGCCGTGCGCCCAGTCCGACCAGGCGATATCCGAACCGCGAAAGGCGATCACGCGCTCGACCGGCGGCCCGCCCGGCGTCGCGCTGCGATCGAACAGCGCATAGGCGAAGCCCGATTTCTCGCGCGGATCGCGTTCCACCGCCTTGATCTGCGCCTTCAGCGCCTTCTTCACGTCCTTCGTCAGCGAGGCATCGGATCGGCGGCGTTCCAACTCGCACACCGCGCGTTCGGGCAGCCGGGCGACTTCGCGGATCGTGGTCGGCAGCGTGAATTCGCGGGCATCGTCGCAATACGCGTTCGTCGCCATCTGCGCGTAGGTCCAGCTACGCCCCGCCGCCTCGCGCGTGAAGCCGCACCAACCGTCCTTGCCGTCGCGCAGGCAGGGGCCGTGCGCTTGCGTCAGATCAGGCAGCGCACCTGCCGCGCAGCCTCCGAGCAGCGCCAAAAGCAGCGCGGCGCATAGAATGCGCAGATGGGACAATCCCGAAGAGCGGGCGAGAACAGCGGCGATAACCCGAGCCTAATGCAAACGGGGTGGCGATGGCCACCCCGTTCTAAAGTTCATTCGCGGTGAAGCCTTCAGCCTTCGCTGACGCTCGCCTTCACGATCTTGCCGGGGCTGCGCGGCGGCTCGCCCTTGGGCAGCGCGTCGACCAGTTCCATGCCGTCTTCGACCTGGCCCCAGACGGTGTACTGGTTGTCGAGGAAGGTGGCATCGTCGAACACAATGAAGAACTGGCTGTTCGCCGAGTTCGGGTTCGAGGCACGCGCCATCGAGCAGACGCCGCGCACGTGCGGCTCGGCATTGAATTCGGCCTTGAGATCGGGCTTCTTCGAGCCGCCCATGCCGGTCCCGTCGGGGCAGCCGCCCTGCGCCATGAAACCGTCGATCACGCGGTGAAAGATCACGCCGTCGTAAAAGCCTTCACCCGCCAGTTCCTTGATCCGCTCGACGTGGCCGGGCGCCAGATCGGGGCGCAGCTTGATCTTGACGTCGCCAGTCTCGCTGCCGGTGTCGAGCGAAAGGGTAAGGTATTCGGCCATACGATGCATCTCCTGTGATTGGCGCCTCACATAGCGATTGATCGCGCGATGTCACGGGTGGGGGGTGGTTTTGGTGGGTCGGACTTTGGCGCAGCCTCGTCGCCGATCCTTACCCCGCCGCATCACTCTCCCCGTCACCCCGGACTTGATCCGGGGTCCCGCTGCCTCGGGAGCCCGCGCCTACGCGAAAAAGCGGGATCCCGGATCAAGTCCGGGATGACAGCTGCACGGGGGCAGACTGATGCCAACGTCCGTCACGACACAAACGCCCCGCCGCCATTGCTTTTCGCACCTGCGAGACTAGACCCCTCGCCATGAGCGCACAGGATCTCGAGGACGACGTCGCGACGGTGGAACCGCCCGCCGAGGAGACGTCGGAAAGCGAGGTCCACGACGAAGAGAACCGGCTCCGCCCCGAATACGTCCGCGAAGTGCTCGATGCGCTGCACGACGAGGACGATTCGCGCGTTTACGAACTGGTCGAGCCGCTCCACCCCGCCGACGTCGCCGACCTTCTCGAACTGACCGACGAGAACGAACGCCTCGCGCTGGCGCAGGCGATCGGCGACCTGATGGGCGTCGAAGTCATCGCCGAGCTCAACGACCACGTCCGCGAGGCGCTGGTCGAGGGGCTCCCGCCCGACGTCGTCGCCGGCATCGCCGAACAGCTTGAGACCGACGACGCGGTCGCGATGATCGAAGATCTCGATCGCGAGGACCAGCGCGCGATCCTCGCCGAGCTCGATCCCGAAGACCGCGTCGCGATCGAGGCCGCGCTCGCCTACCCGGACGAATCCGCCGGCCGCCTGATGAGCCGCGAATTCGTCGCGGTGCCCGAGCACATGACGGTGGGCGACCTGATCGACTTCATGCGCACCAACCGCGCGCTGCCGACCGACTTCTACGAGGTGTTCATCGTCGATCCGATGCACCGCCCGATCGGCACGTGCGCGCTGTCATGGATCCTGCGGGTGCCGCGCTCGATCCCGCTCTACGACGTGATGATGCGCGATCAGACGCTGATCCCGGTCGACATGGACCAGGAGGAAGTCGCGCTGCGCTTCCAGAAATACGCGCTGATCTCAGCCGCGGTGGTCGACGAGGCCGGGAGGCTGGTGGGCCAGCTCACCGTCGACGACATCGTCCACGTCATTTCCGAGGAAGCGGGCGAGGACGCGCTGCTGATGTCGGGCGCGGGCGACGGCGACATCTACGAACCGATCCGCAGCGCCTATTCCTCGCGCGTGCGCTGGTTGGTCGCCAACCTCGGCACGGCGCTGATCGCCAGCCTGATCATCGCCGCGTTCGGGGCGGCGATCGAAAAGTTGGTGGCGCTCGCGGTGCTGATGCCGGTGGTCGCTTCGATCGGCGGCAACGCGGGGACGCAGACGATGGCGGTCTCCGTCCGCGCCATCGCGATGAACCAGCTGACCCGCGCCAATACCAAGCGAATCCTCTTGCGCGAGTTCCGCGTCGCGCTGCTTAACGGCGGCACCGTGGCGCTGCTGATCGGCATCGCCACCGCCGCGATCTTCACGCCGATGCTGGGCGGCGTGATCGCGCTTGCCGTGGTGATCAACATCCTCACTGCGGGTCTCGCGGGCGTGCTGGTTCCCGTGATCTTCGACCGGCTTGAGCAGGATCCGGCCGTCGCGAGCTCAGTGTTCGTGACGATGATCACCGATTCGATGGGCTTCTTCGCCTTCCTCGGGCTGGCCGTCGCTTGCGGACTGGCCGGGTAGCCGCGCGCTTCCTATCTGGGCGTCGATGCCGCTCAACATGACCAAGATCGCGTTCCGCGCGGAAAGTCCGGAAAGCCTGCGCAGGTGGCTCGAAAGTCAGCCCGACGGCGCGCTGATGACCACGCGCTACTTGCCCAAGCGGCACGAGGAAATGATCGGCGGTTCGCTCTACTGGATCTTCGAGCACGCGCTGATCGGTCGCTCGCCGATCAAGGCCTTCGAGCAACGAGATGATGGGCGCTGGCACATCCGGCTCGAACCGCGCCTGATCCAGGTCCACACCCGGCCGCGGCGCGCGCACCAGGGCTGGCGCTACCTCGAGGACAAGGACGCGCCCCCCGATCTCGGCGACGGCGAAGAGCAAGGCGACGTGCTGCCGCCCCGGCTGATCGGCGAACTGGCCAAACTGGGGCTGGTCTGAGGCCATAGGTCCGGCCGGGCGCTGCGCGCTGGGCCGCGAGGGGTCTCGCACAGCCTGCGAACCACCACGCACCCCGCGCGGCCACCACGATCGCAAAGTCCGCGCTATTCGCGTTCTTCGCCAGCCCCCAGTTTATCCGCCACCTTACGCAGGCGGGCGGCGTAGACTTCCGGCTCCTGCGAACCGGGAATCATGTACCGCCCTGCGATTACCATCAGCGGGACGCTGGTCACGCCCGTTTCGATCACCCGGCGCTGCTCGTCCACCACGGCGGCGACCAGATCGGGGTCCGCCAGCGCTTGAGCAGATTCCTCGCGATCGATGCCGCAGGTTTCCGCGATTTCGAACAGCACCTCGCTATCGTGAATATTGCGGTGGTGCTGAAAGTAGGAGTCGAACAGCGCCAGCTTGAGCCGGGTCTGCGCTTCGGGGCCGCGCGTGTGGAGGGCATAGGCCAGCAGGACGTGCGCCTTGCGCGTGTTCCAGAGCCGTCGCTCGGGCACGGGCTTGGGGCCGAGGTAGCGCATTTCGTAGCCCGCGTCGGCGGCAAGCTGGCGCATCCGCTCCGTCATCCGCGCATCGGGCGCGCGGCCATACTTGCGCAGCATGTGCTCGGACATGCCCTCGCCTTCGGGCGGCATGTCGGGGTTGAGTTCGAAGGGATGCCAGGTGACGTCGGCGGAAATCTCGCCTTCCAGCTCGGCGAGCGCCTTTTGCAGATTGTGATAGGCGATCACGCACCACGGGCACATCACGTCCGACCAGATATCGATCCCCAGTCGCACCGGCTCGCTCATGTCCGGTCGAGCCACCAGCGCAGCAGGACATGCGCGACCGCGTAGGGCGGCGGCGCGCCGAAGGCCCGGCCATTCTCTTTGCGTTCGTTGGCCTCGAGCGCATCGACCACGTCTTCACGGCTGAACCAGCGCGCGTCTTCGAGTTCGGTCGTGTCGATGGTGATTGCCGGATCGTCGGCGTAGGCATGGCAGCCGATCATCAGCGAGGACGGAAACGGCCAGGGCTGACTGATCACGTAAGTCACGTCGCGCGCGACGACGCCGGCTTCCTCCAGCACTTCGCGCGCCACGGCTTCCTCGATCGTCTCGCCCGGCTCGACGAAGCCCGCCAGCGCGGAATAGAACTTCTCGGGAAAGCGCGGCTGACGGCCGAGCAGCAATTGCCCCTCGTGCTCGACCAGCATGATCGTGACCGGATCGACGCGCGGAAAATGCTCGGCGCCGCAACTCTCGCGCGTGCAGCTCCGCTGCCAGCCGCCCTTGGCGAGCGCAGTCTGAGCGCCGCAGACCGCGCAGAAGCGGTGGCGGGCATGCCAGCCGACCAGGGCGCGCGCGGCGCCGTACTCCGCCAGCTCCTCGCCCGAGAGGATCGCCATCGCCTGCCAGCTGCGCGGGCCGGCATGGGGCGGTCCTTCGGGAAAGCTTGGCGGCACTTCGGCGAAGTGCGCGCATTCGTCGAGCATGCCGAGGAACAGCAAGTCGCTGTCCGCCGCGGCATCGGCGAGGCTCGTCCATTCGAGGCGGCCGTCGGCATCGATCAGCGGGTCGAGCCCGTCGAGCCGCAGCAATCGCGCCCGCGCATTCATGCAGGCGGACAGCGCGGCCGGATCGGCGCGCACGTGATCGGCGCGGTCGATCCGCGCACCGGAAAAGGCGATGGGAGGCATAAGCGGTTTGGTCAGCATGATTATTGAGCCTTGGTCATCAGCGCCATCACGTCCTGTTTCAGCGCCACCTGGAATTCGGGCAGCAGATCGAGCGCGGTCGGCGGCATGAACTGCGCGAAAATCTGAGAGCGCAAGCCGTGGATCATGTCGACCATTCCCACCGTGCCCGCCGCTCCCGCCCAGCCGAACACGCCCTGCTCCTGCCCCTTGAGGCCGAGCCGCCCGCCCGCGCCGAAGCCGCTGTCCGCGCCGCCGAACATAGTCGGCAGGACGATGCCTTCGGGGAGCAAGTTGCTCGTGCCCATCCGCACTGCGCGTTCATCGAGCACGCGCTTGCCGCCGAACGTCCCCCCTTGCGCGAGCATGCGCAGGAAACGGTCGTAATCGCGCGGACTGCTGACCAGCCCCGCCCCGCCCATCGGGAACGGCGGCGGATCGAGAAAGATCGATGTCTCGCCCGGATCGATCGGCACCAGCCGATCCGCGATCACGGCATGATTGGTGGTGAGCCGGTGGGCCTCGCGCTGCGGCACCTGGAACCAGGTGCTGGTCATGCCAAGCGGGCCGAAGATCGTATCCTGAAGGTATTGGGGGAAGCTCTTGCCTGAGACGACCTCGATCACGCGGCCCATCAGGTCGAGCCCGGCCGAATAGCTCCAGCGGGTGCCGGGATCGTAGACCAGCGGCACTTCGGCCAGCCGATCGGCGAAAGTATCGAGCCCTTTCACCGGGTCGCCGCGGAACAGGCCGGGCAGTTTGATCCGGCTGATCACGCCAGGCACCACGCCCTTGTCCTGCATCAGATCGCGGATCGGGCCTTGCTGGATGATGACGTAGCCGAGCCCCGAGGTATGCGTGACGAGGTTGCGGATCGTGATCCAGCGCGGTGCCGGGTGCAGCGCGGTGATCGAACCGTCGTAAGTATCCTGTACCTGCATGTTGCGGAACGCCGGCAGGATGTCGTGCAGCGGTTGGTCGAGCGCCAGCTTGCCCTCGGCGATCAGCTGCATCGCCGCCATGCCGGTGATCGGCTTGGTCATCGAATAGATCCGGAACAGGCTATCCGGCCCGACCGCGTCGAAATCGGTGAAGCCGTCGGTACCGCGCGCGATCCATTCGGGATCGCGCCCCGGCAGCGCCAGTGAGGCGACGAGGCCTGGAAACTTCCCCGGCCCGACCCAGCGCTCGATCAGGGCGCGCACGTTGGGCGCCAGCTCGTGACTCCGTGTCGCGCGGCCCAGCACCGGCAGCGCCGCCGCGCTCAGCCCGGCCGCCGCACCCAGGCGCAGCAGCATGCGGCGGTCCATCGCCGCGGCCAGATTGCTGATGCTATCGGTCAGGCGTCTTCTCCCGTTGCCGCCAGCGCGCGCCTCGCGGCCTTGGCGAAGAGGGTGGGCAGGCCGGCCTCCTCGAGCCGGTCGAGCGGCCACCATTCGCCCTCGTCGCCGCCGAGACTAGCCCAATCCGCGCCAAGGTACAGCGCAAGGTGCAAGTCGAGGCCGAAATGGGTGAAGCCGTGGCTGACCGACCCCGCCGCTTCCCAAGGCCCGGCGAGCGGCGGCGGCGCAGTGCCGTCGCTGCCCGCATGCCAGCCATCGTCGGGCAGCGCCCGCATTCCGCCCAGCATGCCCCGCCCCGGCCGCCGCACCAGCCAGACCGCGTCGTCGCGCTCGATCCAGAAGGCGCGCCCCTGGCGCTGCAGCTTGGCCTTTTTCGGTGCCTTGACCGGCAAGGCTTCCGGGTCTCCCGCCGCGCGGGCTTCGCACAAGGCCGAGAGCGGACACAGCAGGCAGCGCGGGTTGCGCGACGTGCAGATCGTGGCGCCGAGGTCCATCATCGCTTGCGCGAAATCGCCCGCGCGCTGGTCCGGCGTGATCGTCTCGGCAGCGGCGCGGATCGCGGGGCGCACGCCGGGCAGCGGCGTCCGCAAGTCGAACAGCCGCGCGACCACGCGCTCGACATTGGCGTCGACCACCACCGCGCGCCGCCCGAAGGCGATCGCCGCCACCGCCGCCGCAGTATAAGCGCCCAGCCCCGGCAGCGCGCGCAGTTCCGCTTCCGTATCGGGAAACGCCCCGCCCCGCGCCGCGACTTCGCGTGCGCAGGCGAGCAAGTTGCGCGCCCGCGCATAGTAGCCGAGGCCCGCCCAGGCGGCCATGACCTCGCCCTCGTCCGCCGCCGCGAGATCGCGCACGGTCGGCCAGCGGCGGGTGAACTCGGCGAAGTAGCTCTTCACCGCTGCCACCGTGGTCTGCTGCAGCATCACTTCGGACAGCCATACGCGGTAAGGATCGGGCAGCGGTGCACCGGGCGGCGCGCGCCACGGCAACACGCGGGCATGGCTGTCGTACCAGTCGAGCAACAGCGGGGAGACGGGCTTGGAACTGGCGTCCATCGCGTCGCTATGGCATTGCCGGGCGGACAATGGAACGGGATGGACCAAAGAACGGGCGCAAGGCCGGAAAGACCGGCCCGGCCGCCAAGCCCTACCAGCGCCCACGCGGCGGTCCGGCACGCCAGATCAGCGAGCTGATGCCCGATGTCGGCCGCACCGCCTTCCGCCGGTTCGGCTTCGTCCAGTCGAGCGTCGTCAGCCGTTGGCCCGAGATCGTCGGCGCGCGCCACGCGAAAGTCTGCACGCCCGAATCGATCCGCTTTCCCCCCGGCGAGAAGAGCGGCGGCATTCTCCAGCTGGTCGTGCTGCCCGCGCACGCGCCGATCATCCAGCACGTGATTCCCGAGATCATCGAGCGAGTGAACCGCTTCTTCGGCTACAACGCGGTGTTGAAAGTGAAGCTGCGGCAAGGCGCGGTTCATGCGCCGGCTGCTTCAGAGCCACGGACTGCGCCGCCATCGCTCAGGCCGGTGCCGGTGGAGCTTGGCGATTCGCTGCGCGACATCGGCGATCCGGAGCTGCGCGCGGTGCTGGAATCGCTCGCGCGTTCGATCGGGGACGCCAAGGACAGGAACAACGGGAATTGACTGCGATGCGCCGAACCAAGCTTACCCTCCTTGCCGCCGCGGCCCTGTTGGCGACGGGCGCCGCGCCGCACGCCAACTGGACCGCGACCGTCACGGAAAAGCCCAATGGCGCGCACGTTCTCGGCAATCCCGCCGCCAAAGTGAAGCTCACCGAATTCGTCAGCTACACCTGTCCGCATTGCGCGCATTTCAACCAGGATTCCGAAGCGATCCTTCGGATGACCTACGTGCCGCAAGGCAAGGTCTCGGTCGCGGTGCATCATGTGGTGCGCGATCCGATCGACCTCACCGTCGCGATGCTCACCAATTGCGGTGACGACAAGATGTTCTTCAAGAAGCACAGCGCGTTCCTCGCCTCGCAGGACCAGTGGCTGGGCAAAGTCGACAGCTTCAGCGAAGCGCAGCGTCAGCGCTGGAGCGCGGGTCCGATCACCGGTCGGATGAAGGCCATCGCCAACGACTTCGGCTTCTACACGATGATGGAACGCTGGGGCTTCGACCGCGTCGCGACCGACAAGTGCCTTGCGGATCAGGCGATGACCAAGCGTCTCATCGACCTCACCGAGGAAGCCGCTGCGCTCGGCGTCAATTCGACGCCCAGCTTCTCGATCGACGGCTCGGTGCTGACCGGCACGCACGATTGGCAAACGCTCGAACAGCAGATAAAGGCCCGGATCTGAGCCGTTAGCGGGTCAAAGCCCGCATAAATGCCGGCGAAACTGTGGAGATGTGCGCTCGCAAGGGCGCATCCGCTTTGTTTCGCGCTCCGACCGGGTTAGCCCGGTGGCTTCGAGAAGGACCGATTCCGTGACTCTGCGCGCCCTACCCATGACGACCGCCCTCAAGAAGACCGCTCTCGCCCTGGCGGCCTTGCCGCTGGCGCTGGGCCTTGCCGCTTGTGGCGACAAGTCCGCCGAGGAAGGCGTCGCCAAGGGCGAAGCAATCGAGAAGATCGCGCCGCCGGCCGGCCAGCAGTGGGCCGACATGGTCAGCAAGACCGACGACGGCGGCTATCTCATGGGCAACCCCGAGGCGCCGATCAAGCTGGTGGAATACGGCGCGCTGTCGTGCTCGCACTGCGCCGAGTTCGCGTCCGAGGCGTTCGAGCCCTTGCGCGACCAGTACATCGCCAGCGGCCGCGTCAGCTACGAGCTGCGCTTCTACATGCTGAACGCGCTCGACGTGCCGGCCTCGATGCTGGCGACTTGCGGCAGCAACGAGGCGGTTATCCCGCTCGCCGAGCAGTTCTGGGCCTGGCAGCCGCAGATGTTCCAAACGCTGCAAGCCAACGAGAACCAGCTTCAGGCGGCGGGCTCCCTGCCCCCGGAACAGCGCTTCCAGGCGATTGCGCAGGCCACCGGCATGACCGACTTCTTCGCCTCGCGCGGGATCGCCAAGGACCAGGCCGCGGCCTGCCTGTCCGACGTCTCCAAGGCCACCGCCTTCGCCGAGCGCACCGACAAGGCGATGAACGAGAAGAACGTCACCGGCACGCCCACCTTCTTCATCAACAATTCCAGCATCGGCACCGCCAACTGGGAATCGCTCCAGGCCGAACTGCAGAAAGCCGGCGCGCGCTGATGCGCCGCGCCCGGTAACCCCGGCCGGCGATGCGGCTCAGGCGGCTTCGGCTCAGCGGTTTCAAGAGCTTCGTCGAGCCCGCCGAACTGCGGATCGAGCCCGGGCTGACCGGGATCGTCGGGCCCAACGGCTGCGGCAAGTCCAACCTCCTCGAAGCGATCCGCTGGGTCATGGGCGAAAGCTCGGCCAAGTCGATGCGCGGCGGCGGGATGGAAGACGTGATCTTCGCGGGCACCGCCAACCGCGCGCCGCGCGTCTTCGCCGAAGTGCTGCTGCAAGGCGACACGCGCGAGGCCGGCGGCGAGCTTGAACCCTTCGAAGTGCTGCGCCGGATCGAGCGCGGCTCGGGCTCCGCCTATCGCGTCAACGGGCGCGACGTGCGGGCCAAGGACGTCTCGCTGATCTTCGCCGATGCCGCCACCGGCGCGCACTCGCCCGCGCTCGTCAGCCAGGGCAAGATCGCTGCGGTGATTGCCGCCAAGCCCGCCGAACGCCGGCTGATGCTCGAAGAAGCCGCCGGGATCGCCGGCCTCCACGTCCGCCGCAAGGATGCCGAGCAGAAGCTGCGCGCCACCGAGGCGAACCTTGCGCGGCTCGACGATCTCATGGCCGGGCTCGACAAGCAGATCGCCGCGCTCCGGCGACAAGCGCGCGCTGCCGAGCGCTACAAGGCGCTGACCGAGCAGATCCGCCTCGCCGAGGCGCGACTGGTGTTCGCCCGCTGGCGCGATGCGGCGCAGGCGGCGGAAGCGGCCGGCAAGGAAGCCGAGGCAGCCGAAGCGCGCGTCGCGGCGATGCAGACGGCGGCGAAGGCGGCGCAAGACGCGCAGGCGATCGCGGCGGAGCGGCTCGCCGAAGCCCGCGACGAACTCGCCGACCGCCGCGACGACGCCAGCGCGCAAGGCCACCGCATGGCCGAACTGACGACCCGACTCGAAGCGGCCGAACAGCGCCTCGCCGACCTCGATCGCCAGCGCGCGCAGCTCGAAAGCGATCGCGGGCAAGCCGATCGCGTCACCACCGAAGCCGCCGCGGCTTTGGCCCGGCTCGAACGCGAAGTGGCGGAAGGACAGGAGCGGCTGCAGGCGGACGAAGCGCGCCGCCCCGAGCTTGCCGAGCATCTCGATCGCGCCGAACGCGCCGCGCGTGCCGCCGAACTCGATCTCGCGCAGGAAACCGCGCAGCAGGCGCGCATCGATGCCGACTGGAGGATCGCCGAATCCGAAGTCGAACAGGCACGCACCCGGCTCGATCGCATCGCGCGCGAAGCCGCCCGCCACGCCGCGCAACTCGCCGAACTCGACGCGGCGGGCGATCCCGAAGCCGATGCCGCCGCCGCGCTCGCCCGGCGCGAGGACGCGTCGCAGCGCCTGACACAGAGCCGCACCGCTTTGGAAGCCATGCAAACGCGCAAGGCAGATTTGCAGCAGGCGCGCGACACCGCCGCGAACGATCTTTCCGCCGCGCGCGCCGAGCTGACCGGGATCGAACGCGAGCACGCCGCGCTGGTGCGCGACCGTGACGCCCGCGCGCGCGGCGCCAAATCCGCGCATGGTCTTACCGCGGCGATCGATGCCGTCCGCGCCGAACGGGGCTACGAACGCGCCGTCGCCGCCGTGCTCGGCCGTGACGCCAAGGCGCCGCTGGGAGAAGGCGCGGGCGATGGCCGCTTCTGGACCGGAGCTGCGGCCCCCGCACCGGTCGCGGACAGCCTTGCCGCGCACGTGCGCGACTGCCCCGCACAGCTCGCGGCGCGCCTGGCACTGGTTCACGTCGCCGACACGGACGATGGCCGTTCGCTCGCTCCCGGCGAATGGCTGGTGACGCGCGACGGCCGGTTGCGGCGCTGGGACGGCTTCGTCGCGCGCGGCGAAGGCGCGGCCGAAGCAGCCCGGCTCGAAGCCGAGAACCGGCTTGCCGAGCTTGAAGCGCTGCTCCCCGAACGCCGAGCGAAAGTCGAGACCGCCGAGACCGCGCAGGCGAGCGTGCAGCAGGACCTCGCAGCGTTGCAGGCCGAACTCGTCGCAGCCGAACGCGTGGTCGCGAGCGCGTCGGAAGACGAACGGCAGGCCTTGCGCGCGCTCGATCAGGCGGAAGCGGCCCGCGAGCGCCTCGCCGCGCGTCGGGCGGAACTGGAAGCATCCGGACAGGACTTCGCCGAACAGCGCCAAGCCGCTGAAGCCGAACTCGCCGCCGCCGAGGCCCGCCGCGCCGACCTGCCCGATCCCGCCGCCGGACGCGGCGCGCTGGCAGCCGCGCGCGAGCGCCACGAAACCGCGCGGCGCGGCGTCCAATCCGCCACCGCCGGGCTTGCCGCGCACGACCAGGCGCTGGCCGTCGCCCGCGAACGTGCCGCCGCGCAGAAGGGCGACATGAAAAGCTGGCAGGCGCGCTCGGGCGATGCCGCCAGCCGCCTCGCCGAAGCCGCGCACCGCCTCGAGGCGATCGAGGAGGAGCGCGCCGTGGTGGCCGCCAAACCCGCCTCGCTGATCGCCGAGATCGAAGCCGGCGAAAGCGTGCGGGAACGGCTCGCCAAGGAACTCGCCGCAGCCGAAGCCGCGCTCTCGGCCACCGGGGACGACGCGCGCGAATGCGACGCGGCGCTCGCGCGCATCCAGGAGGAACTCGCCAGCGCTCGCGAGGCTCGTGCCGGGGCGGTCGCCCGCGCCGAGAACGAGAACGAGCGCCGCGCCGAAATGGGGCGCGTCTCGGGCGAACGCTTCCAGTGCCCGCCGCCACTGCTGCCCCAACGCTTCGCATTCGCCGCCGAAGACGTGTCCGGCGCGCAGGAAGAATCGGCGGCGATGGACAAGCTTTCCGCCGACCGCGAACGGATCGGGCCCGTAAACCTCGTCGCTGCCGACGAATTGGCCGAAGCCGAAGCGCAGCACGGCACCAGCCTTGCCGAACAGGCCGAACTGACCGAAGCGGTCAACCGCCTGCGCGGCTCGATCGGCAATCTCAACCGCGAAGGCCGCGAACGCCTGCGCGCCGCGTTCGAAGCCGTCGACACGCATTTCCGCCGGCTGTTCACCCGCCTGTTCCAGGGCGGCCAAGCCCACCTCGCGCTGGTCGACAGCGACGATCCGCTCGAAGCCGGCCTCGAGATCTTCGCCCAGCCGCCCGGCAAGCGGCTGCAATCGCTGACCCTGCTTTCCGGCGGCGAGCAGGCGCTGACCGCCGTTGCGCTGATTTTCGCGCTGTTCCTCACCAACCCCGCGCCGATCTGCGTGCTCGACGAAGTCGACGCACCCCTGGACGACGCCAACATCGAACGCTTCTGCGACCTGCTCGACGTGATGGTCGCCGAAACCGAGACGCGCTACCTCATCGTCACGCACAACGCCGTGACCATGAGCCGCATGCACCGGTTGTTCGGCGTGACCATGGTCGAAAAAGGCGTCTCGCGCCTGGTCAGCGTGGACTTGGGCGGCGCCGAGGAACTGCTGGCGGCGGAGTAGGGATTGACAGGATCATTTTTGTAGTTACATTTATTCTATCGGGACGCGTACCGATGACCCACGCGACCACCACGGAAGGACAAATCGATATGTGACGGCACGCCCTCGGAGGCCAAGTCGAATGCCTGACTTAATAAAGGTAACGTACGACCCGGCCAAAAGGGCGAAGATCCTCGAGGAACGTGGGCTTGATCTGGCCGACGCTGTGCTGGTTTTCAAAGATCTGCATATGCAGATTGAAGATGACCGAAAAGACTACGGAGAGACTCGCTATCGCGTATTTGGTTTTTTGCGCGGTCGTCGTGTCTCATTAGTCTGGACTCCTCGCAACGGATCGCGCCGGATCATCACGATGCGATACGCACATGAGCAGGAACACGAAGCCTATCTCCGAACCTTGGACTGATCCAGACGACGAATACGTCGAATGGACAGAAGAGATGTTTCGCAAGGCAGCCGTCTATAAGGGCGACAACCTCGTGAGGCCTGCGACCGGTACTCTCAAATCCATTGGCCGCCCGCCCTCTCCCAATCCCAAGCAGCAAGTGACGCTGCGCCTCGATCCCGATGTGATTGAGAAGTTCCGCGCCACGGGAAAAGGTTGGCAATCGCGGATCAATGCCGAACTGCGCAAGGCGCTCGGGATCTAGCGCAGCTATCCCTCCAGCACGAACCGTGGCCCCGGTCCCGCCTGACCGGCGCGGTCTTCGCGGTTGTAGAGCTCGCACTTGGTTAGGCTGAGGCAGCCGCAGCCGATGCATTCGTCGAGCTTGCGGCGCGTCAGCGTGAGCAGGTTGATCTTCTCGTCGAGCTGGCGACGCATCGAGCGGCTGATCTTCTGCCAGTCGGCCACGGTGGGCGTCCGGCCTTGCGGCAGTTGCGCGAGCTCCTTCTCGATTTCGACGAGGCCGAGACCCAGCTTCTGCGCGATCAGGATGAAGCTGACGCGGCGGATGTCGGAGCGCAGGAACCGGCGCTGGTTGCCCGACGTCCGCAACGCGGTGAGCAGCCCCTTGTCCTCGTAGAACCGGATCGCGGAGACCGCGACCCCAGTGCGCTTCGAAAGCGCCCCAATCGAAATGAACCGGTCTTCCGGCAAGTTCGCACCTCAATTTTGCTTGACCTCAAGTTAGCTTGAGGTTGCACGATGGGCAAGTCGGCGATTCGGATGGGTGTCCGGAGCGCCATGCAAACCTGAAGGAAAGGACTTGTCATGCCCAAGGGGACGATCGAACACGCCAACCTCACTGTCAGCAATCCGGAGCGCGCATCCCGGCTGCTGCAGGACCTGCTGAGCTGGCACGAGCGCTGGCGCGGCCCGGCAATGAACGGCGGCGAAACCATCCACGTCGGCGACGAGAACCGCTACATCGCGCTCTACACCGATCACCAGCCCCGCGACCGCTTCGCCAAGGGCGCACCGCTCAATCACGTCGGTCTGCTGGTCGACGATCTCGACGGAGCCGAGAAAGTCGTTGTCGATGCCGGTCTCGAACCGTTCAACCACGACGATTACGAACCGGGCCGGCGCTTCTATTTCTTCGACTGGGACGGGATCGAATTCGAGGTCGTGAGCTATGAATGAGGCTTTGCCATAGGCTGCAAGTTCCGCGTGTACTGACCGTCATGCTGAACTTGTTTCAGCATCCATCTCGCCCCGTGAACGGGAGGCGCGAGGGAGAGATGGACCCTGAAACGAGTTCAGGGTGACGAACGTACAATGTTGCGAACGTGGCTTCGTGTATTCCGAGTGAGTCTGGATCTACAAAAGCCGGGGACTGGCCTCTTCGGGCTCCGGCTTCGAAATGGCGGGCTTGGGATCGCCCGCCCAGCGCTCGCTCGTCCGCTCTACGTCCAGCGACAAATCGCATGTTTCGCATAGCGACAGCGCTTCGGTTGCGGTTCCGTCGGTCCATTGGGCCCAGTGCTCGCGCGCCAGGATGACGGGCATGCGATCGTGGACGTCGACCATCTGGGCGCAGGCCTCGGTCATCACCATCGTATAGGCATCGCCCCATTCCTCGGTGGGGCGCCACAGCCCCGCGACGGCGAACGTCTCCTCACCGGCTAGCTGGTACCAAGTGCGGGTCATCTGCCCGCGCTTGCCTTCGGCCTCGGCCCAGGCGGTGACGGGGATCAGGCAGCGGCGCGCCTTGAAGCTCGGCAGCCAGAAGCCGGTGAGCAGCTTGTCTTCGCGCGCGTTGTTGACGGGTTTGGGCTTGAGCGGCTGCCCCTGCTTGCCCTTGAGCACCAGCGGGAAGCCCCAGGTCATCGCCCGCGCCTTGCCTTCGGCGACGACGAGTCCGGGATAGCCGGGGTAAACCTCGTCGCCGAAATTCGCGCCGCGCTCCGGCAGGGCCTCGAAGAGATGGGCGATCTCGTCGACGCCCTTGGTCATACGATAGAGATTACAGATGGTTAGGCCCTCCGGGTGCGGTTTCGACATCCGTCGAAACCTTTGCGGCACCGGCCCACGCCCCCACCCGACCTCCCATCGGCAGTATACTTGAGTGGGAGGTCGGGTGGGGGCGTGAGCCGGTGCCGCAAGCTCGTCACGGATGTGACGAGCGCACCCAACAAACTAAGCATTCCCGACCACCCAGCACCCAAGCGCCATCAGCAGCCCCGCAAAGCGGTTGGAGCGGAAGCGCGCGAGCGGGTTGGCGCCGTCGTCGGGATCGAGCGTGAGGACTTGGCCGGCGAGATGCAGCGCCATCGGAGCCAGCGCCAAGAGCCCCAGCGTGTCCCCGCGCGCCCACCAAAACGCCAGCGCCCAGCAGGCCACTGCCAGCGCGTAGCAAAGCCCCACGCCGGCGCGTACGTGCCGCCCCATGCGCAGCGCGGAGGAGCGGATGCCGACCAGCGCGTCGTCCTCACGGTCCTGCAGCGCGTAAATCGTGTCGTAGCCCACCACCCAGGCGATCGAACCGGCGTAGAGTGCGGCCATCGTGCCCAGGTGATCGCCCCGGATCTCGACCCAGCCGACCAGCGCGCCCCAGCTGAACACGAGGCCCAGCCAGACTTGCGGCCACCAGGTGATCCGCTTCATGAAGGGATAGGCCGCAACCGGCAGGATCGCGCCGAGCGCCACCAGTTGCGCCGGCCAGCGCAATTGCAGCAGCACGACCAGACCCACGGCGCACAAAGCCAGGAGCCAGGCCCACGCGGCCTTCTTGCTCACCGCGCCGCTCGCGACGGGCCGGGCGGCGGTGCGCGCGACTTGCCGGTCGAGATCGGCATCGACGATGTCGTTGTAGACGCAGCCCGCGCCGCGCATCGCGATCGCGCCGGCCAGCATCCATGCGATCAGGCCCCAGCGGTCCTCGCCGCCCGCGAGCAGCACGCTCCAGGCACAAGGCCAGAACAGCAGCCACCAGCCGATCGGCCGATCGAAACGCGCAAGTAGCGCGTAATTGCGCAAGGTGCGCGGCAACCGGCCGACGAGGCCGCGATGCTCGCTGTCGGGAACGATGCCGGGGTCGGAAGCGGAAGCAGTCACGGCTTCCGACTAGCCCAAGGCGCCGCCGCTGTCATGCCTGAGGAAGCACGCGGGGGAGCATGGAGCGGGGAAGCATCATCGAAGCATTGCGCTTCTTGCCGCATCGCGCAACATACGCGCATCGAGACGTTATCCGAGGATCCCTGCATGACCCGCGCTGCCGCCCTGTCGCTTGCCTCCGCCCTTCTCGCGCTGACTGCCGCGCCCGCGCACGCCGAGGGCGAGCCGCAGACGCGCTGCGGCAAGGAAGCGCTGGATATCCTCAAGGAAGCGATCGAAGTGCCGACGGTGGCCGGGCGCGGCAACGTGCCCAAGCTCGCCGAGAAGCTGAAGGCGCGCTTCCTCGCGGGCGGATTTTCCGAAAAGGACATCGCGTTCACGCCGGTGGGAGAGACCGGCTACATGACCGTCCGCTATCCCGGCCGCGACCGCAAGGCCAAGCCGCTGGTGGTGATCGCGCATATGGACGTGGTCGAAGCCAAGCCCGAAGACTGGGAGCGCGATCCGTTCACCGCCGTGATCGAGGACGGCTATATCTTCGGACGCGGCTCGGACGACGACAAGAGCGGCGTGGCGATCGGATCGGCCGCCTTGCTCGAGCTCAAGCGGCAAGGCTGGGTGCCCTCGCACGATATCGTGTTCGGCATTTCGGGCGACGAGGAAACCGCGATGGCGAGCACCAAGGCGATGGCGCAGACGCTGTCGAACGCCGATCTCGTGCTCAACATCGATGCCGGCGGCGGCCTGCTTTCGACCGACAACAAGCCGTTGTTCTTCGGCGTGCAGGCGGGCGAGAAGACCTATGCCGACTATACCCTGACGATGTCGGACGCGGGCGGCCACTCGAGCCGGCCGGGTAGCGTCGACGTCATTGCCGAAATGGGCGCCGCGCTCGACGCGATCTGGAAGCACAAGTTCACCCCCAGGCTCAGCCCGCTGACCAAGGCCTATCTCGAAGGCAGCGCCGCACAAGTCGCCGATCCCAAGATCGCCAAGGCCATGCGCGATTTCATCGCCGATCAGACCGACGCCGAGGCCATCGCCGCGCTTTCGGCCGAGCCCGAATGGATCGGCGTGATCCGCACGACGTGCGTGCCGACGATGATCGAGGGCGGCCATGCCCCCAACGCGCTGCCGCAATCGGTCACCGCCAACGTCAACTGCCGGATCTTCCCCGGCACCTCGCGCGACGAGATCAAGGCCGAGCTCGCCAAGATCGTCGCCAATCCCAAGATCGCCATCGCGTTCAAGGACAACGGCACGCTCGAATCGATCGAATCGCCGCTCGACGACAAAGTCATGGCAGCCGTGACCAAGGCGGTGCACGAGAACGTGCCCGGCCTCGCGGTGATCCCCAACATGAGCGCAGGCGCGACCGATTCGATGCACTTCCGCTCGCAAGGCATCCGCGCTTACGGAGTGACGCCCACATACATGCGCAGCGAAGACAGCTTCGCGCACGGTCTCAACGAGCGACTGCCGCTGGCGACGCTCGATCCGGGCGTGAAGCAGATGGTGTCGATGCTGAAGTCGCTCGCGCAATAGGCACCGGACCGGATTCCTGCCTGCCACGCCCGCCTGGCCGCCGCGCAGCGCGCCGCGTCTGTTCGTGCCCGGGCCGCTGGCCGAGGGCGCGGGCGTATCGTTGCGCGAAAGCCAGGCACACTACCTCGCGCGCGTCATGCGCGTCGCGCCGGGCGATGCGGTGATCGTGTGCGACGACGAGACCGGCGAATGGGCCGCCGAAGTCGTCGCGGCGGGCAAGCGCGCGGTGGAGCTGTCCGTGCGCCAACGCCTGCGCCCGCGCGAACACGTGCCCGACTTGTGGCTGTGCGCGGCGCTGCTCAAGAAGCCGAACTTCGATCTGGTGCTGGAAAAGGCGACCGAGCTCGGCGCGGCACGGATCCAGCCGCTCGTCACGCGCCGCTGCGTCGCCGACAAGCTCAACCCCGATCGCGCGCGCACGATCGTTACCGAAGCCGCCGAGCAATGCGCGCGCACCGCGCTGCCTGCCCTCGCCGAACCGATCTCGCTCGACGCCTTGCTACGCGAATGGCCCGATGACCGCGCGCTGTTCTTCGCCGATGAAACCGGTGGCGCCCCCGCCGCCCCCGCCTTCGCTGCGCACTCCGGCCCTGCCGCGCTGCTGATCGGCCCCGAAGGCGGCTTCGACGACGCAGAGCGCGCCGCCATCCGCGCCTTGCCGCAAGCACGCGCGATCACGCTGGGTCCCCGAATCCTGCGCGCCGAGACGGCCGCGATAGCCGTTCTTTCGGTCTGGATGGCCACGGCAGGGGACTGGAATCAGGACGCGAATTCCGACGCTCAATAAATGACTGGCGGATTAACCGCCCGGCTCCTAATTGGGCGCCCATGAGCACGCGCGAGACGTCGGATCAGCTCGATCCCGAGATCGAATCGGTATCCCAACTGGCAGAGCCGATGGCCCTCGGCGAAAAGCCGCGTGCCGATTGGCGAATCGGCACCGAGCACGAAAAGCTGGTCTACGATCGCGCCGATTTCCATGCTCCGTCCTACGACGAGCCCGGCGGCATCCACGATCTGCTGATGGCGCTCACCGAGTTCGGGTGGGAGCCGATCGAGGAAGGCGGCAAAGTCATCGCGATGCGCGGCGAGGACGGCACCGTCAGCCTCGAGCCTGCCGGACAGCTCGAACTGTCGGGCGCGCCGCTCGAAAACCTGCACCAGACCTGCAACGAGACCGGCCGCCACCTCGAACAAGTCAAGGCGATCGGCGCGCGTACCTGCAAGGGGTTTCTCGGCCTCGGCATGTGGCCCGACAAGACGCGCGAGGCGCTACCGATCATGCCCAAGGGGCGCTACGCGATCATGCTGCGGCACATGCCGCGCGTCGGTTCGATGGGCCTCGACATGATGCTGCGCACTTGCACCATCCAGGTCAATCTCGACTACGGGTCGGAAGCGGACATGGTGCAGAAGTTCCGCGTGTCGCTCGCCCTACAACCGCTCGCGACCGCGCTGTTCGCCAATTCGCCCTTCACCGAAGGCAAGCCCAACGGCTTCCTTTCCTATCGCAGCCACATCTGGTCGGACACCGATCCGCACCGCACCGGCATGCTGCCCTTCGTGTTCGAAGAAGGCTTCGGCTACGAACGCTACGTCGACTACATGCTCGACGTGCCAATGTATTTCGTCTTCCGCGACGGCAAGTACATCGACGCCGCCGGGCTTTCGTTCCGCGACTTCATGGCGGGCAAGCTTTCGGTCCTGCCCGGCGAGCGCCCGCGCATGAGCGACTGGATCGACCACCTCTCCACCGCCTTTCCCGAAGTGCGGCTCAAGACCTTCCTCGAAATGCGCGGCGCCGATGGCGGGCCATGGAACCGGATTTGCGCCCTGCCCGCGCTGTGGGTCGGCCTGCTTTACGACCAGACCGCGCTCGATGCCGCCTGGGATCTGGTCAAGGATTGGGACATGGAAGGCCGCGAGGCGCTGCGCAACGCGGTGCCGAAACTGGGCCTCGATGCGCCCATTCCCCAATCCGTCAACGGGCGCGGCGGCACCTTGCGCGACATCGCCGGCGAAGTGCTCGCAATCGCCCGCTCGGGCCTCGCCGCGCGCGGACGCCTCAACACCATGGGCGATAACGAGACCGGCTTCCTCGAACCGCTCACCGAGATCGTCAAGAGCGGCAAGGTCCCGGCCCAGCGCCTGCTCGACCTCTATCACGGCGAATGGGCCGGCGACGTGACGCGGGCCTACGAGCACAGTTTCTGAGCGCTCGCGGACGCAAGCTCGGCGAGGCTTTCCTACTCTCACTCTGCGCGTCATGATGCCTGCGCCCTCTTTCGGGTCGGCTCTTTGACATCGGGAACGAGAAAAACGGGTGCGTGGAGTGTCACCCTATGAGAACAAGGCTTTTCCTTGCGTGATCAGGGACTTGGCGTTCCTACATCAGACATCGCCTGTGTCACCTTTGTCACCTTCGCCCGCTCATTCCGCCGGATGCATGTCCGGATGCGGACGCGGGCGAAAGCGTTCGGCGAGACGCGTGACGCTGCGCGTGATGAACGCGTTCTCGGCCATCCAGGCGTGGTACGCGCGGTACTTGGGATCCTCGCCCAGCAAGTGCGCTTCCTCGGTCTTGGCGCGCCAGAAGTAGATGCCGCTGACCACGCAAAGCATCACCGAATTGCGCACCGTGTCGGTCAGCGAGTGCGTGGTGACCAGGAACGGCATCGACGAAAGCCACCAGAACAAGTTCTTCGACAGATACGCCGGGTGGCGGGTGAAGCGGTAGGGGCCGTTGGTCAGCACGCCGCGATACGTGAGGTTGGAAAAGCGCAGGCCGAACGCGAACGTCGCCCAGGCATAGATCCCGGTGAGTGCGATCAGCATCCCGGCCCAGAGCCACAGCAGCAGATCGTGGCCTTGCAGCCAGAAGCCCCAGGTCGCGGTGTTGACCTCGTAGGCGAGCACGTCGGCGCGGCCCATCAGGCCCCAGACGAACGGCGGGTAGCACATCAGCGCCGCGACCCAGCCCGCGAGGAACGGGTTGCCGCTGCGGATATGCGCGTCGAGCGGGCGCATCGTCACCAGATAGCCGACGGTGCCGATCTGCACGTCGATGGTGAACAGCAGCGCGATCGTGATCTCGGCGATCGCCACGGGATTTCCGGCCAGGCTCGGCAAGTCGGCTTCGACCACTTGCGCGAAACCGAAGGGCAGGATCGAGACCATGAACGCGCCGAAGAAGCCCTTGATCGCCCAGCCGCGCCAGTGCTTCTTGATCTGCTCGGGCTCCCAGGCCTCGCGGCCGATGAGCATCGCACCGAAATGCCAGGCGCTGTCGCGCGGCTCGATCAGGTAGCGGTCGATCCACAGCACGTAGGGCACCGAGAGCAGGAACAGCAGCGGGGCCGCGCCGACGATCACGTCCATCGCGAACAGGAACTGGCCGTCCCAGTAGAAGCGGCATAGGCAGTAGACGAAGCCGATCATCGCCCAGGTCGCCCACAGCCCGGCGAGCTTGGTGATCGAGACGTCGAGCGTCGAGCGGAGCGAACGACGCAGCGACCAGTCGATCCCGGTCGAGGGCCTGAGGTGCACCTTGTCGACCAGCAACGACCACAGCACCATCGGCACGCCGGTAAACAGGATCGTCGCGACGGCGGCATTCGGTCCGGACATCGGGGCGCGCGGCCCCGGCAGCACAAAGGCATCGGCGATGCCGGCCCAGTTGCGGCAGATCACGATCCAGACGAGCAATCCCGCGAGGCCGACTAGGCCGACCGCGGGGGAAACATCGCTGGCCGGCGGCGAATTCGGGAGTGCAGCAGCACCGCTCATCCCGGGGCGACTGGTCTCGGCGTGACTGGTCTTGGCGTGATTCATGGCGCTACGCCTAGCGCCGAAAGGTTAAATCCAGTGAAACGAAGCCGGCGTCTGCCCGGCGCGCAAGATCAGCGCCAGGCGCTGATCTTGCCGCTGTCGTCGAGGATGTAGAGCGTCTGCCCGGCGACGATGGGCGCCAGCGAGACCGACTCCTTCAGATCGGCGAAGCGCGTGACGCTGCCATCCGAGGGATCCGCCCAGGAGACTTCGCCTTGCGAATTGGCCATCCACAGCTTGCCACCGGCCAGCACCGGGCCGACCCAGAAGATCTTGTCCTTCTTCTTCTTGGGCACGCGGAATTCGTCTAGCTGCGTGAGCCAGCGCACTTTTCCGCTGGTGCGTTGAATCGCGAGCAGCTGGGCATGGTCCGTAAGTGTGAAAACCCATTCGCCGGCGACCGCCGGGGTCGAAATCCCCGCCAGATTTAGCTCCCAGACGCGCTGCCCGGTGACCAGTTCGTAAGCGGCCATGCGCCCGCCCTGGCCCAGCGCATAGACGCGGCCGCGATCGATGATCGGATCGGCATCGACGTCGGTTAGGCTGCCGACTTCGGTCGAGATCGAAGTGCGCGCCAGCGCGTCGGACCACAGCTGGCGGCCGTTCTCGTAGCGGTAGGCCACCAGTTCACCCGAGGCATAACCGGCGATGACGGTGCCCTGCCCCGCCGCGGGCGCCGCGACGCCGAACACGCCCGACTGCGACATCGAGGCCGACTCGGTCCACAACGGCGCACCATCCGCCGCATTGAGCGCGATGATCTGGTTGTCCTGCGTCATCACGTAGACCGAATTGAACGCCACCGTCGGCGATCCGCGCAGCGGCCCCGAAAGCTTGACCTTCCAGATCTCCTTGCCGTCGTCGGCCTGCAGCGCCGCGACTTCGCCCACGCCGTTGGTCACGTAGACGCGGCCGCTATCGTAGCTGGCGCCGCCGCCGAAGACCGAGCTGGCGCCGTCGCCCGAGACGCCGAAGTTCACGGTCCACAACTTGCCGCCGCTGCCGGCATCCAGCGCCGTCACCAGGCCATCGGTGTCCATGACGAACAGCTTGCCGTCGCCCACTACCGGCGAGGCGGCGAGGCGGCGCTTGTTCGAGGACCCAGCGATCGACGCGGTCCAGATGCGGCTCGGCGTGGCCGAGAGCTCCAGCTGGCCGTAGCTCTTGGCGGCATTGCCGCCCGCTTGGGGCCATTGCGGATTGGCCTCGGCCGGCGGCAGGATCACCGACACGCCTTCGAGCGTGGGATCGACGGTGGCGCCCGATTCGATCCGCGACAGGATCGGCACGCGTTCGCCCACGGTAGGGGTCTTGGGACCTTCCTTGCCGCCGAAGATCTTGCAGCCCGGCAAGGCCAGCGCGAGCGCCAGCACGAGGATTGCGGTTGACCGGCGTCGGTGCGACGTCTGTTGGATCGGGTTTGCGGAATGCATGCGCCTGTTGGTCCTCACCACGTCGTTTCTAGTCCGCTGCCGCTTCGGGCACGGGCGCAGGCACCATTTCGGCGCTGGGCGCCGCATCGTCGCGCTGCGACTTGTCTTCGATCACGTCCTCGATCGCATCGACCCCCAGCACGCCCGCGATCTGGCGTGTGCGGCTGCGCAGCGAATCGGGTTGGCTCTCATCGCGCGCAATCTTGGCGAAAAGCGGGCCGGCGAGATTTTCCTTACCCTGCTTGAGATAGGCGAACCCGGTCATCTCGCCGGCAATACCGAAGAATGGATTGCCCGGCTGCGTATAGGGCTTCAGCCGGTCGATCACGTCCTGAGGCTTCATCGTCTCGTACGTGGCCGCGACGGAGCGGACGGTCGCCAGATCACGCAGCGGCTGCGGCACCGAATCGTCGCCCGCCACCTCGCCGTAAAGCGACGCGGCTGCCTTCTGGTCGCCGTTCTGCAGGGCGATGCCCGCGCGCATCAGCTTGGCAGAAGCTGCGCTGCCGTCGTTCGCTTCGGAGGCCAGCACCGCGAGCTTGTCATCCGCGGCCTTGAGGTTCGAAGCCTCCACGTCGTCGAGCGCCTTGATAAACGTTTCGGCGTGCGCCTCGCGCTTGGCTTTTTGATCGCTGTGCCACCACAGCCAGCCGCCGAACGCCGCCAGGCCCAGCACGATCAGCGCGATGACGGGAATGCCATAGCGCTTGAAGAACCCTTCGAACTGGTCCTGGCGCAGCGCGTCGTCGACCTCGCGCAGGAACACCTCGTCCTGCGCGGCTTTGCGCTGCGCGGCCTTTTCGCTGAGGGCGCCTTTGGTTTTGGGCGTTTCGCTGGGAGGGAGGGCCAAGGATAGGGCTTTCAAGTCGGCGGGAAGGCAAATGTGTCGCGCTTCTTAGCGGATGGGGACTGCAATTCAACGGGCAAACCGCTGCCCGGTCCGCGCTGAAGCAGCGATGAACGCCGCCAGTTTCAGGGCAGATCGGCAAGGCCCATGGCGGATGCGTAGAGCTGCCGATAGGTGGCGATCATCCGCGCCTCGTCATAGCGATCGAGCGCGACCTGGCGGTTCGCCGCGCCGATCGCGGTCCGCAGATCGGCGTCGGCAGCCAGCGTCGCCAGCGCTTCGCCGAGCGCGGCTTCATCGTCGGCAGGCGTGATAAAGCGGCGGTTCGGCTCGGCCACCATGTCGGCGACATCGCCCACGTCGGGCGACGCCACCGCCAGCCCGGCGGCCATTGCCTCGACCACCGAGATAGGGAACTGCTCGGATCGCGAAGACAACGCGAACAAATCGAACAGGCCCACCGCGTCCGCCGGTTTCGCGACGAAGCCGGGCAAATGCACCCGATCGGCCACGCCGCAGCGGGTCGCTTCCTCGCGGATCGCGCCGCGCTCAGGTCCCTCGCCGAGGATGACGAGCTGCCATTGCGGCGGCAGACCGGCGAACGCGCGCACCAGCCGCGGCAAGTCCTTGACTGCGCGCAGGCCCGCCAGCGTTCCCAGCCAGAGCTCGCCCTTGTGCTTGACGATCCGGGGCAGCGCATCGGGCGCCGGGCGATCGGCGTATCCGGCGACAGCGATGCCGTTGGGGATCAGGATGACGCGACCGCGCGGTTGCATCCAGGGGCCGAGCGCAATCTCCTCGAGCCGTTTCGACGGCACCACCAGGCCCGAACTTCGGGCCAGAGCAATCAGGCGAAACCAGGAGCGCGACCGCTTGAGCCCGCCGGCCTCGTCTTCGTTGAAGCCGTCCTCGTGGTGGATCAGCGGCGGCAGCGAAAAGGCATCGCGGAACACGGTATGCGCCATGACCGCATCCATTGCGCCCCAGTTGTACGTCAGGACGAGGTCGTAGCCGCGCATCGCCTGCGCCAGCGTACGCAAGCGTCCCGGCGTCGGCCGGCCCTGCAGGCTCGGGAAATCCTCGGGGTAGGTGGTGTCGGTGCCGGGATCGATGGCGGCAGCGGCCCCGTATGCGTCGGGTTTGGCGCTCACCACCGCGTGGCTCACACCTGTGCCGAAAGCGTTCATCAGCCGCGCCGAGCGCAATTCCTTGCCGCCGGCATCGAAGCTGGAATGGAGGTGGAGGAAACGCAAAGGAACTGCCGGTCCGCTTGCCTAGTCGACCGCGGCCAGCAGCCGGTCGATCGCGTCGATGCATTCGGGCTCGGTCAGCAGCGGCGCATGGCCGACATTCGGCAGCGTCAGCCCCTCGGCGCCCCGGATCCGCTCGATCATCTCACGCATCGTCGAGGGCGAGAACAGATCGGACCGGGCGCCTCGCACAACCAGCACCGGCTTTCCCGAGAGCGCCTCGGCGGCAGGCCAGAGGTCGGGCATGGTCTCGGCTTCGAAAGCCATGAACGGCTCGGCGATCTTCATATCGTAGTCGTAGACGATGCGGCCGTTGCCCGACACGGTCATCAATCGCTTGGCCATGCCGATCCAGAAATTGAGATCGCGGCCCGGGTAGGCCTCGCTCTGCACTTCCTCCAGCCCGCGCGCGGCATGGACCCAGGTCGGGCAGTTGCGCCCCTGGCCGACATAGTCCTTGATCCGCTGCAGCCCGGATGTCTCGATCCGCGGGCCGATGTCGTTGATCACGGCCCCGGCAATCCGTTCGGGTGTGGTCGCCGCCAGCGAGAGCGTCATCAGGCCGCCCAACGAGGTGCCGATCGCGACGAAGCGGTCGATGCCTTCCTGATCGAGCAGCACCATCAGATCCTCGACATATTGCTGAGGATTATACGTGGCGATGTCCTTGGTGTATTCGCTGTCGCCCCGCCCGCGCATTTCCGGACACAGCACGCGGCGCTGCGGAGCGATGTGTTCGGCCAGCTCCTCGAAATCGCGGGCATTGCGCGTGAGGCCATGCAGGCACACCACCGGAACGCGGGTCTCCCCCGCCCCTTCGGCCCGATAATCGCGGTAATGCAGCGCGAGCCCGTCGGTGCTCGTCCAGGCCCGGTCTTCGTACGCACTCATTCGGTAATGCTTCCCCGCGACCCTTCGCTGCAAGGCCGCCCGGGTTGATCGCCGGGGGCGCGCACCCCACTATTGCCTGATGCGACCTGAACCGCAAGCGAGCGCCTACCGCCCCGATCCGCAAATCGAGGCGATTGCCGATTGGCTCGCCGATCCGGTCGGCCCCGCGCGGTTTCCGCAGCACGTGCTGCGCTTCCGCAATGACCGCTGGGCGCGCGCGGTCGGGCTCGACCATCTCGACGATCCGCACTGGTGCGAACATTTCGCCGGATTCGCGCCGCTCGAGGGCAATCTGCCGCAGCCTCTGGCTCTGCGCTATCACGGGCACCAGTTCCGCGCCTACAACCCTGACATCGGCGACGGGCGCGGCTTTCTGTTCGCGCAGCTGCGCGACGGCGCGGATCGGCTGCTCGATCTTGGGACCAAGGGCTCGGGCCAGACCCCGTACAGTCGCAACGGCGATGGACGGCTGACCTTGAAGGGCGCGGTGCGCGAGATTCTCGCCACCGAAATGCTCGAGGCGCTCGGCGTCGATACCAGCAAGACCTTCTCGGTGATCGAGACCGGCGAGGAGCTGTGGCGCGGCGACGAACCCTCCCCGACGCGCTCTGCCGTGCTGGTCCGGCTGTCGCACGGTCATATCCGCATCGGCTCGTTCCAGCGGCTCATGGCGCTTCAGGAACGCGACCACATGGCCACGCTCGTCGACTATTGTCTTGCGACGTATCCCGGTGGCGCACCGCCCGAGGATGCGCCGGCACGCGACGAACCCGCCGTGATCCTGATGCACCAGGTGGTCGAACGGCTTGCCGATCTGGCCGCGTCGTACATGGTCGCGGGCTTCGTGCACGGCGTGCTCAACACCGACAACATGAACATCTCGGGCGAGAGCTTCGATTACGGGCCGTGGCGCTGGGCCCCCGCGTGGGATCCCGCCTTCACCGCCGCCTATTTCGACCACAGCGGGCTTTACGCCTTTGGCCGCCAGCCCGAGGCGATCCACTGGAATTGCGCGCAGCTCGCGATTTCGCTGCGCTTGCTGGCCGATAGCGAGCCGCTGATCGCCGCGCTCGATCGGTTCGGCGATCTGTACTCACGCGCCATGACGCGCCGCTTCACCTGGCGACTGGGGGTCGCCTCGCTTGGGCAGGAAGCCGACACCGCGCTGATTTCGGCGAGCGAACGGTTCATGCGCGAAGCCAGCCTGGCGCCCGAAACCTTCTTCTTCCGTCATCGCGGCGGCCGGGCCGTGCCCGATGGAGAGCTGGCGGAGGCGCTGCGCGAGCGCGAACCGATGGGCGACCAGAACGATCCGGTCTGGAACGAAATGGCCGCGCCGGGCATTCTCATAGACGAGGTCGAGCGCCTCTGGACGGCGATCGACCGCAACGACGATTGGGCTCCCCTGGCTTTGAAAGTAGAGGATATTCGTCGGCTCGGGGCCGCTCTGGGATATGCTCCGACCCGGATGGTTAATTAGCTTCGTGTTAGCATCCCGGTAGTATTGGGTATGCGATGACGAGCCGGCTTGACCGGTTGGCACAATGGAATCGGACCAAGGCGTAGATGGACGCGGCAGCAAATCCTTCGACAGCGATCGACTCAGGACCCTTGAGCGACCGACTGGCGTCTTCCCCGCCGGGCCTCGTGTCTTACGAACCCGCGACCGGCGTCGAAGTGTGGCGCGGGCGGATCGGCGACGTCGAGGAAACCGTCAAGCGGGCGCGGCGCGCCTGGGGCGGATGGGCCGCGCAGCCGCTCTCTACCCGCATGGAGCTGGTCCGCCGCTTTGCCAACGAAGTGCGCAAGGATGCCGAGAAGCTCGCGACGACGATCGCCCGCGAAACCGGCAAGCCGATGTGGGAGGCCAACGCCGAAGTCGAGGCGGTGATCGCCAAGGTCGAAACCTCGATTCGCGCCTATGCCGAGCGCACCGCCCAGCGCAAACTCGATTCGGCGATCCAGGGAAGCCTCGCCGTGCGCCACAAGCCGCACGGCGTGATGGCCGTGATCAGCCCCTATAACATGCCCGCGCACTTGCCGAACGCTCACATCGTGCCGGCGCTGATCGCGGGCAACGCGGTGATCTTCAAACCCAGCGAACGCGCACCCGCGACGGGCGAACTGCTGGCGCGCTGCTTCAACCGCGCTGGGATTTCCTCTGCGGTTATGCAACTGCTGGTGGGCGGCCCAGATATCGGACAAGCGCTGGTCGCGCATGACGGCGTCGATGGTGTGCTGTTCACCGGCTCGGCCAACACCGGCATCGCGATCAACCGCAAGCTGGCGACCAGGCCCGACAAAGTCTGCGCGCTCGAAATGGGGGGCAACAATCCGCTGGTGGTCTGGGACACGCCCAAGATCACCGACGCGGCGGCGCTCATCGTCCAGTCGGCCTTCGCCTCGGCGGGGCAGCGTTGCACCGCCGCGCGCCGGCTGATCGTGAAGGATTCGATGTACGACGCGATCGTCGGCGAGACCAAGGCGCTCGCCGACCGCATCATCTTCGGCGCGCCGTTCGACGAGCCCGCACCCTTCATGGGCCCCGTGATCGACAATGCCGCCGCCGACGGGCTGGCCGAGAGCTTCGTTTATCTCATGAGCCACGGCGGCAAGGCGGTGAAGCACCTCGTTCGTCCCCACGATACCCTGCCCTTCGTCTCGCCCGCGATCATCGACACCACGGCGATGAAAGACCGTCCCGACGTCGAACTGTTCGGCCCGATCCTGCAGGTGATTCGCGTGAGCGATCTCGACGAGGCGATCGCCGAGGCGAACAATACGCGGTTCGGCCTGGTCTCCTCGCTGATCGGCGGGAGCCCACAGGAGTACAACCGCTTCTGGGCCAATGTGCGCGCCGGGATCGTCAACTGGAACCGACCGACGATCAGCCCCTCGCACGCCGCACCGATGGGCGGCATCGGCCTGTCGGGCAATCATCGTCCGACCGGCTACTACGCTGCGGATTACTGTGCCTATCCGGTCGCTTCAGGCGAAGTCGAGCAGCCCCGCGCGGTGATCGGTGTCGGACTGAAGTAAGCCGGCTCGGGCGAAGGCAAGCGGCGCGGGTAAACTTCCGACGCCGCGCATTTCCCCGTCATCCTGAACTCGTTTCAGGATCCATCGTGCCACACAGAACCAAAATGGCGCGCTGCGAAATGGATGCTGAAACAAGTTCAGCATGACGGAAAGAGATGGCGGCCAGGTCGGCGCGCTGGCGGACTTTGCAGTCGATGCCGACGTCCGCCGCCAGGGTTACCCGCCGCTGGCGATCAGATCGACTTCGGTCAGGCCGTTCTCGAGCTTGCGCGTGTAGAGAAGATAGTTCGAAGTGCCCTTCTTGCCGCCAAGCACGTGATCGGATCCGTCCATCCGGTATTCAGTGCCGTACCCGCCGTTCGCGGCGCGGGTGTAGTAGAAGTCGATCACATCACCGGGCGTGACCGGAGTGACGAAGTTCACCACTCTGAGCTTGCAGCCGTCGCTGTCGGTGCCGGCCGCTTCCTGCACGGCGCCGCGCGGGTAGACCGGGAAGGCCGACGGCAGCTTGGCCGCCCACGACGTCGAGTACTTGACCTTCTCGGCGCAATCGGTGCTGGAAGCCTTGGCTTCCTGCGCAACTTGCGCAGCGGTCGCGGCGCCTTCGACCAGCGACGAAGTTCCGCCGGAAGCCGGCTGCGGCGCCGATTTCATCGTTCCGCCAACCATCTTCTTGGCCTCGCCGATCGCGGCCTGGATGGCTTCGGGCGAGCGCTGCTCGGGCGGCAGTTCGACTTGTCCATCGTCGGCGCGCACGGCCCCGCCGTCTTGCCCGGCGAGATCGGGGTCGACCATGATCTGATCCCCCAGGGCACCGGTCAGCGCCGGATCCTGATCCGCCGCCTCCTCGCTCTTCTGGGAGTTCTGACAACCGGCCAGCAATAGTACCCCGGCCAGGCTCGCCACTACGAAACGGGCAGGTGACTTCATCGGCTTTTCCCCTAGCGATTGCGGCCGGCGAAGCGATGCACCGCGCCGGAATTGTTCTTAACCTGGCATTAGCCTTGTCCGGCAAAGGTTAACACAATCTTGAAAGAACTGGTTAATCCGATTCGTTGTCGGGAGCGTGCCAAATCGGGAAACCATCGCCGGAAAATCGTTAACGCCGTGCAGCGGACGAGCCAACAAAAGGAGGGCGCCCCCGCGCAGGATGCGGGGACGCCCTCCCGACCGTCCCGCTGGCGCGGTCGGGTCGTATCCCCCGCGTGTCGCCGTACACGCGGGGGACCTCGTGCTCCGGTTGCCCGGAGTATCCAATCCGATGATTAGCGGCAGCGCGATCCGCCGCGGTCGACCTGGCGGCCAAGCAGCGCGCCACCTACCGCACCCAGCACCGTGCCGAGCGTCCGGTCGCGCCCGCCGTCGATCGAACGGCCGAGCAAAGCACCGACGGCACCGCCGATGATCAGGCCCGTGGTTCCGTTCTTCTTGCGGCAGTAATAGCGGCCGTCCCGACCCCGCCAAACGCTGGTCGAACGGTAAACCGGTTCGTCGTACGAGCGGCGATTGCCGCGGCGGTAGTCGTCGCGATAGCCGCGACGATAATTGTCGCGATAATCCCCGCGATAGTCGCGATACTGGTTATAAGCGATCTCTGTTCCCGGCGCGGCGCGCACCGAGGAGGCATCGCCGTACTGGACGGCGGCCGACGCGGGCACTGCGGAAGCGAGGCTGACGGACGCGGCGGCAAGCGCGGATAATTTGAAGATCGTATTCATCGCCATTCTCCTTCGAGCGCGGTCGGGATAATTGATCCGCCTCCTTGAACACGTTCATGTTTAGAGGTTCTATTATGAACAGAGCGCAACTTGTCTGTCAGCATCGAATTTCATCGACGAAACGAGTGCCTGAGTACGACGAGCTGAGTGTTGTTCGCCGGAGGGCCCTCGCGTAAGGGGAGATCCGCAGATGTCTCCCGAACCGCCAGCCTCCGAAAACCGCGCCAGCGGGCTCCCCTATGCGCTCGCCGCCTATGGGATCTGGGGGCTCATCCCGCTCTATTTCCTGTTCGTCAGACAGGTTCCGGCGCTGGAGATGGTGGGATGGCGGATCATCTTTACCATTCCGGTGTGCGTGTTTCTGGTGATCACGCGCAAGCAGGCCGATCAGGTCCTCACCGCCTTGCGCAATCCGCGATTGATCGGCGCGCTCGCGGCCAGTTCGGTGCTGATCGGGGCCAACTGGTTGATCTACGTGATCGCGATTCAGACCGGGCACGTGCTCGCGGCGAGCCTGGGCTATTATATCAACCCGCTGGTCAACGTCTTGCTCGGCACGGTGCTCCTGAAGGAGCGCCTGACCCGCATTCAGTGGCTTGCGGTGGCGCTTGCCGCCATCGGCGTCGGCATCCTCGCCTGGGGCGCGAAGGAGATGCTGTGGATCAGCCTCGTCCTCGCGTTCAGCTTCTCGGGGTACGGTGTCATTCGCAAGCTGGTCCCGGTCGAATCGCTGCCGGGCCTGACGGTCGAATCGTCTATCCTGTTGCTGCCGGCCATCGGGGTCGTGGCTTGGTTCGCGGCGTCACCGGCAGGTTCGAGCCTGGGTCAGTCCCTGTTCCTCGATGGCATGCTCGCGGCAGCCGGCCTCGTCACCGCGATTCCGCTGCTGCTCTTCGCAGTGGCCGCGCGACGGATGAGCTATTCCGCGCTCGGCTTCGTGCAGTTCCTCGCGCCGTCGCTGGTCTTCGTGCTGGGCCTCACGGTCTTCGGAGAGCCGCTGCGCCCGGTTCAGCTGGTGTGCTTCGGCTTCATCTGGAGCGCGATCGCCTTGTTCAGCCTCGATCTGCTGCTGCGGTCGGGGCTTTTGTCCGGCAAGCGCGCCGCCCGAACCTGACCGATTGCAAGGCTAGAGCGCGGAAGCGAACCGCAGCGGCTCACCTTGCGCCGCATTGGCCAGCTGGTTTTCCCACATCACGACATGGCCGCGCACGATCGTTCCGAGAACGCGGCCTTCCAGCTCCATCCCGGTGAACGGCGACCAGCCACAGCGGCTTTCGACCCAATCCTCAGTAATGGTAAAACGGCCCTTGCGATCGATCACGGTGAAATCCGCGTCGTAGCCTACGGCGATGCGGCCCTTGCCCACCAGCCCGAACACGCGCTGAACACCGGCCGAGGTCATGTCGATCAGCCGTTCCAGGGTCATGCGCCCCTTGGCGACGTGATCGAGCATCAGCGGCAGCAATGTCTGCACCCCCGGCATGCCGCTGGGGCTTTCGGGATAGGGCTTGGCCTTTTCCTCGCGGGTGTGCGGCGCATGATCGGACCCGACCACGTCGGGCACGCCCTGATTGAGCCAGTACCACAAGCCCTCGCGATGCGCGGCCGAGCGCACCGGCGGGTTCATCTGCGCGTATGTGCCGATCGCGGGATACGCCTCCTCGGCAGCCAGCGTGAGGTGCTGCGGCGTCACTTCGCAAGTGGCGATGTCACGATGCTGCGCGATCAGTTCGAGCTCGGCCGGGGTCGTGATATGCAAAATGTGGATCGGCCGCTTGGCCTCGCGCGCCAGGCGCAGGATGCGCTGGGTCGCCTTCATCGCGCTCTCGTCGTCGCGCCAGACGGGATGCGAGGAGGGATCGCCCGCCACGCGCTGGTTCTTGCGCTCGTTCATCCGCGCCTCGTCCTCGGCATGGATCGCCACGCGCCGGCTGCCGGATGCGAGCACGCGCGCGAGTTCCTTGTCCTCGGCCACCAGCAGACTGCCGGTCGAGGCCCCCATGAAGATCTTTACCCCCGCCGTGCCGGGAATCCGCTCCAGTTCGGCCAGCTCCTCGGCATTTTCGGCCGTCGCGCCGACGTAGAACGCATGGTCGCAATACATCCGGTGCAGGCCGCGCGAGAGCTTGTCGGCGATGCGCATGGTCGAATCGGTGTTGGGATTGGTGTTGGGCATCTCGAACACCGCGGTCACGCCGCCCATCACCGCCGCGCGGCTGCCGGTTTCGAGGTCTTCCTTATGCTCGAGCCCCGGCTCGCGGAAGTGGACCTGGCTGTCGATCACGCCTGGCAACACGTCGAGCCCGGTGCAATCGATCCGCCGGCCCGCGTCGGGAAAGCTGCCGATGCCGAGGATCTTGCCCGCCCGCACCGCGACATCGACCGTCGCCGGTCCCGATGGCGTGTGGACCGTTCCTCCGGCGAGAACGAGATCGGGACTGGTCATGCGACGGTTTCCTCTGCGTGGTTCGATTCTGCCATGCATCCATCGCAGACCCGCCGCGGCGAGGCCACCCCGCCCCGGCCACTGCATCCGCACGGACTTTCGTTTCGCCGCATGGCCCATTGAGGAATGCCGCGCGCGACCCTAAGTTGCTTGTCGAAAGGAACGTCCCATGCGTGTCGTCATCTATGACGAGGAAAGTCTCGAGCCGATCACTGTCGTCAACCTGCCCGGTCTCAGCGACCGCGCGCTGGAAGAGCGGCAGCACTGGCAAGTCGCCGTCACCCGCAAGGTGCCGCGCCGCGACATCGAGAGCGACGAGCGGGTCTACACCGATCAAGTGAAGATGGTCGATCTGACGTTCGACAAGGTCAGCCGCGTCACGCTGACGTTCGGGGAGCAGTTCGTCTGGCTATGCCTCACGCGCGCGACCGAACTCGCGATGCTGCTCGAACCCGATTGGCTGCCGGGGCAGCGCCCCGCGATCGATACCTTGCGCGAACGCAACGAGCAGCTCGCGACCCTCATGGCAGACACGCTGACCTCGCGCCCCGTAGACTGATTCCGGCGCCGCCACGCGCGCGCCGCATTCTTCGTGTTATCTGGCCCGGCTGTAATCGTGGAAGCCGCCGATGCCAGACGTGCCGCCTGCCATGGATGTCCCCGCATCGGTTGCGAGCGACTTCGAGTCGCCTGCCGGGGAAGTCGATAGCGTCCCCTTCTCGATCCTCCGGCCTCGCTGCGACCTTGGAGCCGAAACCGCCGGAGACGAGATCGTCGTCTGTGCGCAAGATGAGGAACAGTTCCGTCTGCGGCCGCTGCCAGAGCTTGCCGAACCGACGCCCGGATCCGTCGCCATCGGCGATGGGACCGAGGTCGGCGGCCGCGTCGAAGGTGCCGCGATAGGCCCCGGCGTGATCAGCAATCGCATCATGGTCGATCTACGTTTCAAGTTCTGACGCTTTGCCTGCACCCGAAAACCCGGCCCGCCCCTCTGGAGGGACGGACCGGGTCGGGGGGGATTCTGCTTGGCCTGATGGCTCAGGCGAAATTGCCGGCCTTGGCGATTTCGCTCACCGGCTTGCGATCGCTGGGAGCTTCACGCTCACGCAGGCCCTCAGGCAATTGGTCGGCGGGCGCCATCTTGCCGATCGCCACTGCGGCTTCGAGCCGATGGTCGTCCGGAATGCCGAGCGCCTTTTCCGCTTCGCCGAACTTCACGCCGGTCATGCCGTGGGTGTGATACCCCATCGCGCTCGCCTGCAGCGCCAGCATCGCCCAGGCCGCGCCCGCGTCGAACGAATGGCTGTGGTTTTCCGAATTGCCCTTCTCGTTGCGCATCAGCGTGTCCGAAACGATGAACACCAGCGCCGAGGCATCCTTTGCCCACGATTGGTTGAATTCGACCAGCTGGGCCAGGAAGCGATCCCAGTTCTCGTCGCCGCGCCGGGCGTAGAGGAAAGTCCAGGGCTGGACGTTGTATGCGCTGGGCGCCCATCCGGCGGCCTCGAACAGGACCTCGAGATCTTCGACCGGCATTTCGCTTTGATCGAAAGAGCGCGGGCTCCAGCGATGCACGATCAGGTCTTCGACTTTGGGGTGGGCTTTACGATGGGTCGTCATAAGGGATCTCCTTGCGGGTGTCTGGGAAGTCAGGCTGCGTCGACCAGGACGAGTTCGGCGTCCTCGAGCGCGGTGATGGTGATGGTGTCGAGGCCGGTGATCGCGACGCCGTCCCGCGCTTCCGCCTCGACATCGCCGATGCGGATCCGGCCCGTCGCCGGCACCAGATAGGCGTGGCGTCCGGACTGCGTTTGATACGTGATGGTCTCTCCCGCCCGCATCGTCGCTCCGAGAACCCGCGCATCGGCGCGGATCGGCAGAGCATCGTCACCGTCATGGCCCGATGCGAGCGTGACGAATTGTCCGTCGCGCCCTTCCTTCGGAAACGGACGCGTGCCCCAGCCCGGCTCGCCGCCGCGGCTGTCGGGCATGATCCAGATCTGGAAGAGCGTGGTCTCTTCCTCCTCGGCGTTGAATTCGCTGTGCTGAATGCCGGTGCCCGCGCTCATCACCTGGACGTCGCCGGCCTCCGTGCGGCCTTCGTTGCCCAGGCTGTCGCGATGCGAGATCGCGCCGGTGCGCACATACGTGATAATTTCCATGTCGCGATGCGGGTGGGCCGGGAAGCCCGACTTCGCCGCGATCGTATCGTCGTTCCATACCCGCAAACGCCCCCAGTTGGTGCGCGCGGGATCGTGATATCCGCCAAACGAGAAGTGGTGATGCGCATCGAGCCAGCCATGGTTGGCGGCGCCAAGCGTCGCGAAAGGTCGCAGTTCGATCATGTCGTGTCTCCTGAGAGGAACACCGCGGGGTGTTCCTGTTGGCCTCGATTTAGGGCTTGCCACCCATTCGGATAACCCCGATAAAATTGCGCCAAATGTTCGAGAAACCTGAATGGCCGATCTGAGCCCCACCAGCCTCGATCACTTGAAGATCTTCCTCGCCGTGGTCGAGGAAGGCAGCTTCAATCGCGCGGCGCGCAAGCTCGGGCGGGCGCTATCCGTCGTCAGCTACGCGATCGCACAGCTCGAAACGCAGCTCGACGTCGTCTTGTTCGAACGATCCGGATCGCGCCGGCCCGTGTTGACCGACACCGGCCGCGCCCTGATTTCGGAAGCGCGCGAAGTCACCAACGGCGTCGACGGCCTGCTCGCCAAAGTCCGCAGCCTGCGCCAGGGTCTCGAAGCCGAACTGGCGATCGCGGTCGACGTGATGATGCCGGGCGACGCGCTCGCCCGCTTGCTGCGCGACTTTCAGGATATGTACCCGCACGTCGCACTGCGCCTCCATGTCGAGGCACTCGGAGCCGTCGCGGCCCTGGTGCTCGAAGGCCGGGCGACGTTCGGCATTGCCGGCCCCGACATCGCCGATTTGCCGGAGCTCGAGCGCGAAGGGGTCGGCATGGTGCATCTCGTCCCTGTGGCCGCACCTTCGCATCCGCTGGCGACGATGACGCGAATCGCACCCGGCGAAGCACGGCGACACTTGCAGCTCGTCCTGACCGACCGGTCGGCCCTCACCTCGGGCCGCGACTTCTCGGTCCTCTCGCCCCGCACCTGGCGGCTCGCGGACCTCGGAGCCAAGCACATGCTGCTGCGCGAGGGGCTAGGCTGGGGCTCGATGCCGGTGCACGTCGTCCGCGACGATCTTGCGGCAGGCAGGCTGGTCGAACTCGCTCTGCCCGAACGGCAACTCGGCGAGTACACGCTCAATGCGCTGTGGCGGCGCGACGCTCCCCCCGGCCCCGCCGCGCTCTGGGTGCTCGAAGCCGTGCGCGAGCGTCTGGCGCAGTGCCCCCCCGATCCCCCGCGTCCTTGAAAAGCCGGAAGGGAAGACGCACTTCGATTACGATGAACGGCACCAGATTATTCGAACGCGCGGTAATCCGCGTCTCCGCGCACGAGGGTAGCGGCGAAGACGTCGCCGACTTCCTGCAAGGCCTCGTGACCTCAGACGTGAAGGGCCAGCTCCCGGCCTGGACCGGACTGCTGAGCGCACAGGGGAAGGCGCTATTCGATTTCATCGTCTGGCCTTCGGGCGATGACCTGCTGCTCGATTGCGAAGCTGACGCCGCCGACTCGCTGGCGAAACGCCTTTCGCTCTACCGCCTGCGTCGCAAGCTCGACATTGCGCGCGACGACAGCGTCGCAGTGCACTGGCGTCCGCATATGGGTGATGGCGCGGCGTCCGATCCCCGCCTCGCTTCTCTCGGCGAACGCTGGATCGCCCCCGCCACGCCCGAAGACGAGAGCGCCGACGCCGCCTGGCTCGCGCATCGGCTCGAACTCGGCGTGACCGAGGGGCGCGCCGAGCTGGGCGAGGAAGCGACGCTCTGGCTCGAGTGCAATGCCGTGGAGCTGAACGGCGTCAGCTTCAGCAAGGGCTGCTATGTCGGTCAGGAAAATACCGCGCGGATGAACTGGCGACAGAAGGTCAACCGCCGCTTGATCGTGGTTCCTCTGGACAGATCCGACGAATCGCGGCGGCGCACCGCCTACCCCGACCTCGGCCTCGCGGTCGATCACTTGCGAATCGACGCGATACCCTCCGATCTGGTGCCGGAGTGGATCAACCTGCGCCTCGAAAACGCACCGGACTGACCGCTCGCGCCAAAGGCGCTCAGGCCAATGCCCGCTTCAGGCCAATGCCATGCCCTGCGGCATAGTCTCGAGGTTGGCGACCAAAACGCGCGCGGGAGCCTCGGCGGGCCGGCCATCCCGATAGCAACTGCGAAGCGCGCCTGTCTCTCTGAACCCGATGTCCTTCAGCACGGTGGCCGATGCCGCGCTTTCGGCGGACTGAAAGGCGACGATCCGCTTATGACCCAGCGCGCGGGCCTGGCGAAGCACTGCCTGGACGGCCTCGCCCGCATAGCCGTGGCCGCGGTAGGGTCGCGCAATCCAGTAACCGAGTTCGACGTCGTCCCCGTTGCGGCACAAACCGATCGTGCCGACAAGACGGGAACCGGCGTCACTGCGTAGATAGATCGAAAGCGGCGGAAGCAGTGTATCGCGCGCCTGCGAAAGACGGCTCTCCGCGACGTTCGCCTTGTTGAACATCGGAATGGCCGCGACCTTGCGCGCCTCTGCGTCGTCGCTGAACACATCCAGCAGCTCTTTCGCGTCCTCGGGCCAGCATGGCCGAAGAAATAGCCTCTCCGTGCGAATGAACATGTCCTTCTCCGACTATTTTTTTGGCGGGATTCTTAAGTCCACGACAGATGTATGCCATGACCAAGATCGAATTGCACGAATATTGCGCCGGTATGGGGCAATTACAGGACATTCCGGTGTGCCCCCGTTATGGACGGGACTTCGCCGCGCTCTTACGCGGCGAGCGGCCCGATCGACTGCGGATCGCCAGCCTTGTTCGGAGCAAATCCAGTCCGGTCGAGGACGATGCGGGCGACGCGCTTGTCCTGCATGATCGATGCCCGGATTCGGTGATGACCCAGCATGCGAGCAACGCCGGCGAGCGCACTGATGACTTCGGTCTCATAGCCAAGATTGCGCCAGGCCGGCCCAACCCAGATCCGCAGTTCGGCCTCGTCATCCACGCGCACTAGCGCTGCGATGCCGACGATTCCCCGCCCCGGAAGCGTGATGAGAAATCCGACACTGCGCCGGTCATCGGGATCCACGCTGTCGAAAACGACTGCCATCGGGTCCAACTGGCGATCCCTGCCGGTCAGGTTTTCGAGCGCCGGAGCGTCCTCGGGCCAGCGGGGCCGCAGGAACAGCCGTTCGCTGCGAATGAACATCGGTCTTCCTCCATCCGTCCGCCCCGAGCCAGCCTTAGACGGGGGCGATGACATTGCGGTTACGCCCTGGCCGGCGGGACACGATGTCCCGAAGCCGGCGCGAGCATGAGGAAGACATGAAAAAAGGGAGCGGGGCTGGCCCCTCTCCCTCTATGCTGGCCGGATCGACAGATCGTCCGGCAGGGCCATCCCTTTGCAGGATGGCCCGTCATCGACCATCCGGTTATTCGGCGGCTTGCGCCATCTCGTCTACCGAAACGTATTTGCGGCCAAGCTTGCCTTCGTGGAAGCGGACGCGGCCTTCGGCAGTCGCGAACAGCGTGTGGTCCTTGCCCATGCCGACATTGACGCCGGGATAGACCTTGGTGCCACGCTGGCGAATGATGATGTTGCCGCCGATGACCTGTTCGCCACCGAACTTCTTCACGCCGAGGCGGCGGCCTGCCGAATCGCGACCGTTGCGCGACGAGCCGCCTGCTTTCTTATGTGCCATCTCGTACTACTCCGAATTCTTATTCAGCGTCGGCCGCGGGGGCCTCTTCGGCAGCGGCCTGCTTCTTGGGCGCAGCCTTCTTCTCGTCACCGACCGAGACGATGCGCAGCAGCGTCATCTGCTGGCGGTGACCGGCCTTGCGGCGATAGTTGTGGCGACGGCGCTTCTTGAAGACCGTGACCTTCTCGCTCTTGGCCTGCGCGATGATCTCCGCCGAAACGGTGACCTTCGACACGTCCGCGACTTCGCCGTCGGAACCGGCGAGGAGGACGTCGCCCAGCGTGATCGTCTCGCCGGCGTCACCCGCCAGCTTTTCGACCGCGATCTTGTCTCCGGCGGCAACCCGATACTGCTTGCCGCCCGTGCGCACTACTGCGAACATGGTGCCCTTACCTAATCTCAAATGCCCGGTTCACAAACCTGTGCACGGGCCGATGCAACTTTGCCCCGGCCGCTTTCAGTTTGCACTCAAACCAGTTGCGGGCGACGCGACGGGCCCAACGCGAAAGTCGCGAGGGCCGCGAAAGAGTGGTGCCGTTAGTCCAAGCCCCCGATGCTGTCAACCGAGAACGGGCGATCCGCGCCTCTCGCGCGACCGCCAAATCGACGTGCCGTTCTCCGACGTCTACCCGCCGATGGCCGACTCGCCAATGACCCACTCGCCAATGACGGGCGCCGTGCTATGGATCGCGCCATGAAAGCTGCCCCGCGCCCTCTTGCGATCGCCTTGTTGCTTTTCACCCTCGCGGGTTGCGCCAGTTCGGGCGACTACCCCTCGCTCGCGCTGCGCGATGCGGAGCGTGTCGCCGGGTCGGCTTCCGCCGCACCGGCCGAGGCGGAAGCGCCGATCGTGCTGCCGCCGCCCGGCGCGGATACGCTCACGCGCATCGACGGATTGCTCGGCGCGGCGCGCGAAGCCCACGCCCGCTTCCAACGCAAGCAGGAGGCCACGCGCCGCACCGTCGGTTCGGCCCGCGGAGCATCGATTGCCAGCGACAACTGGGTCGCCGCGCAAGTCGCGCTGGCCGATCTGCAGTCCGCTCGCAGCGGGGTTGTGACCGCGCTTGCCGAACTGGACGGGATGTACGTCGACGCGCGTGTCGCGGAGGCTGCGACGGTTTCGCCGACGGCGCAGGCGATCGGATCGGCGCGCGATACGGTCGAATCGTGGGTGGCTCAGGAAAACGCGGCGATCGCTTCCCTGGCAGGCACGCTGCGCAGCTGATTCGGGCGCGGAGGCTGCCAGCGAGCGGCCCCTGGCCTATTGCCAGCGTCGGATATCCTCGAAATCCTCGTGCCGCGGTTCGATCCAGCGCCAGCGGCCGCCGACTTTCTCGCGCTTCCAGAACCAGCTTTCGGATTTGAGGTGGTCCATCGCGAAGTCGACTGCCGCGAAGGCATCGCGGCGATGGCGGGATGCGCCGGCGACCAGCACGATCGGCTCGCCCGGTTGCATCGTGCCGCTGCGATGAATGACGAGCAGCCCCTCGAGATCCCAGCGGCCAAGCACGGTCGCGGCGAGCTTTTCCATCTCAGGCAAGGTCAGCGGACCGTAGTGCCGCAGTTCGAGCGCCTCGACGCCGCCGGCCTGGCTATCTTCGCGAACCTGCCCGGTGAAGCTGACGACTCCACCCGCAGCCGGATGTGCGGCAGTGAATTGCGCGATCTCGCGCGCCGGATCGAATGCCGTCGTCACGAGGCGGACATCGACGCTGTTCGTCACGCCGCTCATACCGCACCGCCGCTCACCGGCGGCAGGAATGCAAGTTCGTCACCGTCGCGCAGCACGGGTGCATCGAGATCGCGCACCAGCACGCCATTGACCGCAAGCTTGACCCGATCGGCCCGCAGCGCGGCGACGAGTTCGGGCTCGAGGCCGGCAAAGACCTCTTCGATCGTCGCGACCAGCGGCACCTTGCGTTCCGCCTCGCCCGCGGCATCCTCGAGCCGCCCCAGAAAAACCAGCTTGAGCGCCATTTCAGCCCCCGGTCATGGACATGTGTCGCGCCAACGCCGGGCTCTGGCCGCGTTCGTCGATGGCGAAGTGATGGCGTTCGGGCTTGATCCGCATCGCGGTATCGAGCGCTTCGGAAAGCCGCCTCTCGGGTTCGTCGGACCGCAGCGCCGCGCGCAGATCGACGCGTTCCTCGCCGCCGAGGCAGGCATAGAGCTGGCCGGTTGCCGTCACGCGGATCCGATTGCAGCCGGCGCAGAAATTGTTGGTCAGCGGCGTGATCAGGCCCAGCCTGCCGCCGGTCTCGGCGACATCGAAATACCGGGCGGGGCCGCCCGACCGATGGTCGCTCGGCACGAGCGTCCAGTCGCGCTCGAGCGTGTCCTGCACGGCGATGAGCGGCAGGTAGTGATCGATCCGATCGCCTTCGACTTCGCCCAATGGCATCACTTCGATCAAGGTGAGATCGAAGCCTTCGCCATGCGCCCAGGCGATCAGGCCCGACAGCTGATCTTCGTTGATGCCCTTGAGCGCCACGGTGTTGATCTTCACCTTGAGCCCCGCGGCCTTAGCCGCCGCCAGCCCTTCGAGCACTTGCGGCAGCGAGTCGCGGCGCGACAGCGTCTCGAACATGCCGCGATCGAGCGTGTCGAGCGACACGTTGATACGCCGCATGCCGGCTGCATAGAGATCGTCCGCGAAATCGGCGAGACGGGTGCCGTTGGTGGTCATCGTCAGCTCTTCGAGCCCATCGCCCAGCTTGCGACCCAGCGCGTGCACCAATTCCAGCATATCGCGCCGGACCAGCGGTTCGCCGCCCGTCAGCCGAAGCTTGGTGATCCCGCGATCGATGAAGCCAAGCGCCATCTGGTGAAGTTCTTCCAGACTCAGCACTTCGCGGCGCGGTAGGAACGTCATCCGCTCGGGCATGCAATAGGTGCAGCGCAAGTCGCAACGATCGGTGACCGACAGCCGTAAGTACGTGATGCGACGCTGAAACTGGTCGACGAGAGGTGTGGGCTTGTTCATTGAAGAGTACATATCACCTCGCCCGCTCCGGTTCCATCGAGCGGCAGGTATTGACCCGTAACTCCGGGTGCCGCCGCGAGATAGCGCAAGGCGGCTTCGATCGGCTCGCAGTCGTCGCACGCGAGCGCGTTGACCCGCAGCGGGGCGAATCGGCGCGCCAGCCCTTGCACTGCGGCCAGGCGCCATTCCCGGTGCGTGTGATCGGCGGCGGGAAAGATCAGCACCAGCGAATCGGCACCGCCATCGGCCAGCGCGATCGCCCGGGGCAACCAGTCGGCGTGGAACATGGCGGCGGCATCCAGCGGTTCGGGCGGCAGGCCGTCGATCCGCAAGACCGCCATCAGCGGCGCTCGCGCGTCAGCGTAATGCCGATCTTCTCGCCGTTCTCGCTGATCGCGAGCTTGATGATCTTGACCGTGATCGCTTCGATCCGCGAATCCTGAAGGAACAGGGTCTCGCAGATGTGATCGGCGACGGCCTCGATCAGCTTGAAGTGAACCCCCGGCGGCAGCGCTTCTGACGCCGCGAACTTCAGGTCCATGTAGTTCTTGCTGGCGGAAAGCGGCGTATCGGGCGCGTAGCTTTCGATCGGCCGCATGCGCGCGGCCATCGAGATTCGCAGCGGCTGCGGCTTGCCGGTTTCCTCCGAATAGATCCCGGTGAGGACATCGACGTCGAAATCGGCGACTTCGAGAAGCAGACTGTCAGGCAAGGGCGCTCACAAATAGCTGAGAATATTCCGCGGCCTTGGCATTTCGACGTGAGCAAGTCCAGTGGGCGGGGCGGCGTCGCCCAAACGCCCCATCGCCTTGCCGACGAGCCCGCTCCGCCCGCCCCTTCATCAGGGCCAATGTCGCCTCAGTCGGCCCGCCAGCGGGCGAAGATCGCGGTGGGCAGCAGGCGCGCGCCCTCGCCTTCCTCGCGAACGGCCAGTTCGCCGTGCTCGACCGTGCCGGGAAGGTCGGCGAAATGCTCGGCCAGCAGTCCGCCGATCGCCAGCGAGGACATGCGCACCGCGTAGACCGTGAGGAACAGGAAGCGGCTCTCGGCATCGAGCAGGCGACGGCAATCGGCGACGAGCGCGGGAAGATTGTCTTCCAGGCGCCAGGTTTCGCCGCCCGGCCCGCGCCCGAACTTGGGCGGATCGAGGATGATGCCGTCGTAGCGGCGCTCACGGCGCACTTCGCGCGCGGCGAACTTGGCGGCATCGTCGACCAGCCAGCGCACCGGTCGCTCGCTCAAGCCGGATAGCGCCGCGTTCTCGCGCGCCTGCGCCACCGACTTCTTGGAGGCATCGACGTGGGCCACCGGTCCGCTGCCAGAAAGCGCCAGGGTGCCGACGCCGGTGTAGCCGAACAAGTTGAGCGTCGTAGCATCCTCGATGCCACCGAGCATCGAGCGCATCCAGGTCCACACCGGGGCCATGTCGGGAAAAAAGCCGAGGTGCCGGAACGGGGTGCACTGCGCGGTGAACGAGACTTCGTTCCAGGCCAGTGGCCAGCCTTCGCGCGGGACGGGCTTGTCGAACTGCCACCTGCCGCCGCCATCCTCGTCCGAGCCGGGCACGAATTCGCCGTGCGCGTCCCAATCCGGCAAACGCGGCGCCCACATCGCTTGCGGTTCGGGCCGAATGAAGCGGTAGGCCCCATAGCGCTCGAGCTTGCGACCATGCCCCGAATCGAGCAGGCCGTAATCGTCCCAGGCCTCGCCCGCCAGGACGACAGGATTGGGCGCCAGTTCAGCCAGAGCGCGGCACCGCATGGCTCGCGATGTAGTCCGCGATCGCGGCGTAATCGCCCGGAAGCTCGGTGCAGCGCTCTTCCCGCTCGAACAGATCGCCGACGCGAGTCGGCAAGCCGGGACGCTGGCCGGTCGCGCGCTCTACCGCATCGCGGAACTTGGCTGGATGCGCCGTCGCGAGCGTGACGATCGGGACGCCCGCGCCGCAGTCGATCGTCTTGGCCGCGTGAATGGCGCAAGCGGTGTGCGGATCGAGCAGTTCGCCGCAGTGCTCCCAGCCCCAGCGGATCGCTTGCGCCATATCATCGGCATCGGCGCGCGAACTGGCGAAAAGCCGGGCCGCGCCTTCCCGCTGCGAATTGCTGAGCTGCATCGCCTTGGTGCCCTCGAACCCGCCCATCTGCGCCGCCATCGCCGCACCGTCGCGCCCGCCGAGGTCGAACAGCAGTCGCTCGAAGTTCGAGGAGACCTGGATGTCCATCGAAGGCGCGGCGGTGGGCGTGACGATGCCTTGCGAATAGTCGCCGCTCGACAGCGCGCGGTGCAGGATATCGTTGACGTTGGTCGCCACCACCAGCTTGGCCACCGGCAGCCCCATTTGCGCCGCGACGTAGCCGGCAAAGACATCGCCGAAATTGCCCGTCGGTACCGAGAAGGCGACCTGGCGATGCGGCGCGCCGAGCTGCACCGCGGCGGCGAAGTAGTAGACCACTTGCGCCATCAGCCGCGCCCAGTTGATCGAGTTGACCGCGCCGATGGCGAAGCGATCGGCCATCGCGCGGTCGTTGAACATCCGCTTCACCATCGCCTGCGCATCGTCGAAGCTGCCTTCGATGGCGATGTTGTGCACGTTGGGCGCGAGCACCGTGGTCATCTGCCGGCGCTGCACGTCGGAAACGCGACCGCGCGGATGCAGCATGAAGATGTTGACCTTGTCGAGCCCCGCCACCGCATCGATCGCCGCCGACCCGGTATCGCCCGAAGTCGCGCCGACGACGGTGAGGTTCTGTCCGCGCCGTTCGAGAAATTCCTCGAACAGGAGGCCAAGCAGCTGCAGCGCGACGTCCTTGAACGCGAGCGTCGGCCCGTGGAACAGCTCGAGCAGCCACTGGGTTTCGTCGAGCTGCTTGAGCGGGGTCACCGCCGCATGGGCAAAGCGCCCGTAAGCTTGCGTGGTCAGCTCGCGCAGGCGTTCGGGCGAGAGGCTGTCGCCCACGAACGGCTGCATGACCCGCGCCGCGATTTCCGCATAAGGCAGGCCCGCCATGGCCGCGATCTCGCTTTCGGCGAAGCGAGGCCATTCGCTCGGCACGTACAGCCCGCCGTCGCTGGCGAGCCCCGCCAGCGTCGCGCCTTCGAAATCGAGCGCTTTCGCGCCACCCCTGGTGCTGAGATAGTCCATCGTGCGGGTGCGGTTAGCGATCCCGCCCGCGCCACGCAATCGCTAGCTTGCAGCGACGCACGGAAGACGACCGGAGCAATCGGACCGTAACGGAGCTGGATTCTCCCCGTAGTGACCGGGATACGCCCTGTGTTTTGCCGGTCACCGGGCAGGTTAAACATTCGTTTTGGAGGTATCGCGCGATGGGCGAGCGCCCGCGGCGCTGCCGGCAAGAAATCACAGCGATTCCGGAGTCTTGAAACGAGCGAGGCCGCGTTCGGACGCAGCTTCGCGCACCACCCCTATGTAACTTGCACGATTACCGGCAGCCGCCCCCCTCAGCATTCTTGCCGAGTTCGATCTCGGGGGGTGCACGAACATGATTCATCGTGTGGTCTTGGCCATCGCCGCAAGCGCAGTCTTCGCCCTGTCCGCCGATCTGCAGGCGCGTGAGTTGGCGCCCGTGCTCTCGAGCGACATCGCGATGCAAGCGATCGTGTTCGAGCTGAAGCCTGGTCCTGCGAAGCACGCCTCCTCAGAAGCAAGCTTTCGCAATTCGCATGCCACTACCCTCGAAGCAAAGGCCGGCGACGAACCGGGTCCCGGCACGGGGCAAATCAGCGCGGTCGATGAGCACGGACACGAAGCTGCCGCAATAGCGGCCGCGCGGACCGTCGCCGAGCCTGGCGACGAAAAGGCGCGTCCCGGCCCCGCCATCTACCAGGAACCCCAGACGGCCCCGGATCGCCATACCCTTGAGAAGACGGGCTGGACACGCGATCTGGTGGCGCTCGAGATTGCATTCCAGATGGCCAACGCGCTCGATGCGATCACGACGCAGCGATGCCTGCGACGGGATCGGTGCAAGGAGGTGAACCCTCTGTTCGGCAAGCACCCGAGCACCGGGATGATTTACGGGACCAAGGCGGCGGCGGGGCTCGCCCACTATTTCGCGATCGACATGCTCTCGGATTCCAGCCCCGCGACGGCGCGCGCTGTGGCCTGGGTCACGACGATCTTTCAGACGGGCGTTGTCGGCATCAACATGTCGCGGACTTTCTGAGCGGGAGCGCCGGACAGGTCAGCCGGCCTTCTCCCGCATCCGCTTGCGCAAGGCCAGAACGTAAATGACCAGCGCGACACCGGCGAACAGAAACCACTGGACCGCGTAGGACAAGTGATTGTTGGGAATCTGCGAAGGATCGGGAATGGCGTTGGCCTCGAGCCCGGCCACAGGCGGGTCCGCGACGAGGCGCGGGCCGGGTGCGATCACTCCCTGCACTTCGCCGCCCTGCCAGCGCGCGCCCGCCGCCGCGAGCGGCTCGCGCGACCAGCCCAGCACCACTCGCCCGACCGCGCCATCGGCGAAGACGCAGTCCGCGACTTGCGCGACCCCGGCTTCGTCCGCGGCATTGCGACCGGCGATGCCGCTGTGGCTGACGACGCGCGCGCAGGTCACGCGCGAGCGATGATAAAGCGCGGCTTCGCTCTCGCCCTCTCGAGGCCACGGGACTTGCGCATTGCTGGCTTGCGCGGCCTCAAACGATTCGAGCAGCGCGCGTTTTTGCTCCCGCCGCTCGAGTTGCCAGAAGCCCAAGGCAATCATTGTCGCGACCGCGGCCAGGACCAGCAGCGTCGCCAAAACGGGAATGCGCCGTGTCACTTGTCCTTCAGCCGCCCCTCGCCAGCCTCTCGCTGATATTCGGCAATCAGCAGCGCAGCCTTGCCAGCCCGCAATCCGGCGATCACGAGCGCGGTCGTCAGCGGAATCCAAAGTACGACATGGACCCAGAACGGGGGCTCGACCGCCAGCTGCAGCCAGATCGCCAGGACCGCGATCAGGGCGCCGATAATCAGGGTGAGAAACGCCGCCGGGCCATCGCCCACGTTGAACTGAGCGAAGTCCAGACCGCAGGCCCGGCAACGCGGCGCGAAGCTGGCGACACCGTCGAACAGCGTGCGGGCCCCGCAGCGCGGACACAGACCGAAAAGGGCAGCCCGAGCGAACCCCGGCTGCCCTTTCGAATTTTGGTCGGTTGAGGTCACCCTCGGGGCCGCATCAGTGCGTCGGGTAGCCCCAGCCACCCCACACATAGACCGCCACGAAGAGGAACAGCCACACGACGTCGACGAAGTGCCAGTACCAGGCCGCGGCTTCGAAGCCGAAGTGCTGGCGCGGAGTGAAGTCGCCGCGGTACGTCCGCACGAGGCACACGATCAGCATGATCGTGCCGACGATCACGTGGAAGCCGTGGAAGCCGGTCGCCATGTAGAAGGCGGAACCGAAGGTGTTCACGCCAAACGGAAACGGCGCGACCGAATACTCGTACGCCTGGATCGAGGTGAACAGCAGGCCGAGCAGGATCGTTGCCCACAGACCCTTCTTGAGGCCGTCGCGATCGCCATGGATCAGCGAGTGGTGCGCCCAGGTCACGGTCGTGCCAGAGCACAGCAGGATCAGCGTGTTGAGCAGCGGCAAGTCGAACGCGTCGATCACTTCCTCGGTCGACACCGGCGGCCACTGGCCGCCAACGCTTTCCGCGAGCGGGCTCGGGAACAGCGAGAAGTCGAAGAAGGCCCAGAACCAGCCGACAAAGAACATCACTTCCGAAGCGATGAACAGGATCATGCCGTAGCGCTGGTGCAGCTGCACCACCGGCGTGTGATCGCCCGCATGCGCTTCGCCGACGATCTTGGCGAACCATGCGAACATGCTCGCCAGCAGCAGCGCCATGCCCAGCCAGGGCACGAAGGCACCGCCCGGCAGATTGTGCATGTACAGCACCATGCCGGTGGTGAAGGTGAACGCCCCGATCGTCGTCGCCAGCGGAACGATGTCCGGCGGCAGAATGTGGTAGTCGTGGTTCTTGGTTCCGGCCATCTGCCTTGGTCCCCGTCTTTCAACAATGCGCGGTTTCAAGGACCGCGAAGATTGCCCGTGCTGCCCTTAAACACCGGATCCGGTACGGTCCAGTGCCTTTGCTCCGCTGGCCGCATCGGGATGGAATGTGTAGCTCAGAGTGATCTGTTGGACGTCTTTCGCCAGATCGTCGTCGAGGATCGCGGGGTCCACGTAGTAGAGGACCGGCATGCGGATTTCCTGCCCGGCTTTCAGCGTCTGCGAGGTGAAGCAGAAGCACTGGATCTTGTTGAAGTACTTGCCGACGTAGGCGGGCTCGACGTTGAAACTGGCGGTGCCGGTGATGTCGTGGTCCGAATCGTTCTTGGCCCAGAAGATCGCCATGTCGCGCGCACCGATCGAGACCGTATCGGTCACTTGCAGCGGCTTGAATTCCCACGGCATGCCGCGTTCGACGTTGGCATCGAAGCGAATCGAGATGGTGTTGTCGTGGACCTTCACGGTCGCGGCTTGCGCCTCGTCGACGCGCTGCGTGGTCCCCTGGAAACCGGTGACCTGACAGAACATGCGATAGAGCGGCACCGCGGCAAATCCCATTCCCAGCATGCCCAGCGCAACCACCGCAGGGATCGCGGCGGTGCGGACGTTGCTGCGGGGCTTACGCTCGGCCATGGCTCAGGTCATCTTCGCGATCGAGATGAAGTAGACCAGCACCACGAACCCGGCGAGAACCAGGCCCAGCACGAGATTGCGCTGGCGGCGGATACGTTTGGGATCCTGCGGCGTGGTCATCAATCAGTCCTCAAGCGACCATGCGGTCAACGACAAGCGCAGCGAACAGGGCGAACAGGTAGATGATCGAATAAGCGAACAGCTGCTTTTCGGGCTTCATCGTGTCGTCCGGCCCGGTGCGTTCGCGCAAGCCGACCCGCGCGGACAGCGCCAGAAACGCCAGCGACAGCAGCGCGGCAGCGATGCCGTAGACCGCGCCCGTGCCGCCGATCCACCAGGGCGCCATGCTGAGCGGCAGAAGCAGTACGGCATAGCCGAGAATCTGGCGCCGCGTCGCCGTCTCGCCCGCGACCACCGGCATCATCGGGATCCCGACTTTGGCGTAGTCGCTCTTCACAAACAGCGCGAGGGCCCAGAAGTGCGGCGGCGTCCAAAAGAAGATGATGGCAAACAGCACCACCGGCATCAGCGTGATATTGCCGGTCGCCGCGACCCAGCCGATCAGCGGCGGAAACGCGCCTGCACCACCGCCGATGACGATGTTCTGCGGCGTGCGCGGCTTGAGCCACATGGTATAGACGACGGCGTAATAGAAGATCGAGACGGCCAGGATCGCAGCCGCGAACCAGCCGATCGCGAACCCCATGATGAAGACCGAAGCGCTCGACAGCGCCATGCCGAAATCGCGTGCGTCAGTGCGGCCGATCCTGCCTTGCGGCACGGGTCGGCCCGCGGTGCGCTTCATGCCCGCGTCGAGATCGGCTTCCCACCACTGGTTGAGCGCGGCGGCTCCGCCGGCGCCGATCGTGATGCACAGGATCGCGGTAAAGGCGAGCACCGGGTGGATCCGCTCGGGCGCCGCGATCAGTCCGCAGATCGCGGTGAAGACCACAAGGGTCATGACTCGCGGCTTGGTGAGCGCGAGGAAATCCTGCCAACCGGCGGGCATCGTCGACCGGCCGACTGCGGGTTCTTCGAACACGGAGGCTGCGAGTGACGGGCTCATCGCGGGAGACAGGGTTTGAGTCATAACATCGGATACCATTGATTATTCATGCATGCGAGGGGCAGAGCTTGGCGCCCGCCCCCCGTCAGCAATTGCGTGCGGTGTCGAACCCGACCGGCCCGGAGGCGGGGCAGGTCGTGCACTCAGTGGTGATGCGTGGCTTCGATCACCGGCAGCGTCTCGTACTGGTGGAACGGCGGCGGGCTCGTCAGCGTCCACTCGAGCGTCGTCGCACCTTCGCCCCAGTAGTTGCCTTCAGCCTTCTTGCCGGCAGTGAAAGCGTAGATGATGTTGGCGAACCAGATGACGAGCGAGGCGGCCATGATCATGTAGCCATCGGTCGCGACCTGGTTCCACTGGGTGTAGGCCTCCGCGTAATCCGGATAACGACGCGGCATGCCCTGCAGGCCGAGGAAGTGCATCGGGAAGAAGATCAGGTTCACGCCCACGAAGAACACCCAGAAGTGGATGTGCGCGAGCAGTTCGGAGTGCATCCGGCCGCTCATCTTCGGGAACCAGTAGTAGAAGCCCGCGAACAATCCGGTCACCGCGCCCAGCGAGAGCACGTAGTGGAAGTGCGCGACCACATAGTACGTATCGTGAAGGACGTCGTCGATGCCGCCGTTCGCCAGCACGACGCCGGTGACGCCGCCGACGGTGAACAGGAAGATGAAGCCCAGCGCCCAGACCATCGGCGATTTGAACTCGACCGAACCGCCCCACATGGTGGCGATCCACGAGAAGATCTTCACGCCCGTCGGCACCGCGATGACCATGGTGGCGGCGGTGAAGTACATCTTCGTGTTCACCGAAAGACCGGTGGTGTACATGTGGTGAGCCCACACGATGAAGCCGACCACGCCGATCGCGACCATGGCGTAGGCCATGCCGAGATAGCCGAACACCGGCTTCTTCGAGAAGGTCGAGACGATCTGCGAGATGATGCCGAAGGCCGGCAGGATCATGATGTAGACTTCCGGGTGCCCGAAGAACCAGAACAAGTGCTGGTAAAGCACCGGATCGCCGCCGCCCGCCGGATCGAAGAAGGTCGTGCCGAAGTTACGGTCGGTCAACAGCATGGTGATCGCCGCGGCCAGCACCGGCAGCGCGAGCAGCAGCAGGAAGGCGGTGACCAGCACCGACCATACGAACAGCGGCATCTTGTGCATGGTCATGCCGGGGGCACGCATGTTGAAGATGGTCGTGATGAAGTTGATCGCACCCATGATCGAGCCAGCACCGGCAAGGTGCAGCGCAAAGATGCCGAAGTCGACGGCGGGACCGGTCGAACCATAAGTGGAAAGCGGGGCGTAGACCGTCCAGCCCGTTCCCGCTCCGTTGCCCATGCCGCCAGGCACGAAGGCCGAACACAGCAGCGAACAGAAGCCGGCGACCGTGAGCCAGAACGAAATGTTGTTCATGCGCGGGAACGCCATGTCCGGCGCGCCGATCATCAGCGGAACGAACCAGTTGCCGAAACCACCGATGATCGCCGGCATGACCATGAAGAAGACCATGATCAGCCCGTGGGCGGTGATCAGCACGTTCCAGGTGTGCAGCGTCGAGTTGAAATCGGGGTTGGTCGCCCCGAACCAGCGCGCGAAAGTATCGAGATACTGAATGCCGGGCTCGGCGAGTTCGACCCGCATCATGCCCGAAAAGGCACCACCGACGATCCCCGCGATGATCGCGAAGATAAGGTACATCGTGCCGATGTCCTTGTGGTTCGTCGACATGAACCAGCGCGCGAAGAACGGCGGCTTGTGGTCCGCGCCGTGATGATGATCCTCGGCGTGGGCCTGGAACTGGTCTGCAGTGGTGGCCATGATCTATATGAACCTTACCTTGGAATGTCTTTGCTTAGGCGGCGGGGGCGGCGGTCATGTCCGCCTCGGGCGCGGCCCCGGTTGCGTCGGCGCCAGGAGCGGCGCCTTCGGCTGCGGTCGGTTGCTCACCCGGCAGGTAATCGGTGCCGTCGGCCGCCTTCTTCTGGGTATCAAGAACGCCACCGGCATGCGTGAGGACCCAGGCGTTGTATTGCGCGCGCGGCAGCGCCTCGACCGCGATCGGCATGTAACCGTGCTTCGCGCCGCACAGCTCAGAGCACTGTCCGTAATAGACCCCCGGCTTCTCGACGAAGAGAGTCTTCTCGTTGATCCGTCCGGGCACCGCATCGAGCTTGAACCACAGCGACGGCACCGCGAACGAGTGAATCACGTCGGCCGCGGTGATCTGCAAGCGGATCGGTTCACCCACGGGTACGACCATGCGGTTGTCGACTTCGAGGTGCGAAGGACCGTCCCAGGGCTCGGACCCGACTTCGCGGATGCCGTTGTTGATCACGGGCGAACCGGGAATGTTGAGCATGTTCGAAACGACTTCGAATTCGCCGTTGTCCGGGTAACCGTAGGTCCAGTACCACTGGTTGCCCGTCACCTTGATGGTGAGCGCTTCCTTGGGCGCCGGCTTGAACTGCTTGGCGAGCAAGTCGATCGAGGGCACCGCGATACCGATCAGGATCAGCACCGGGACCAGCGTCCAGACCACTTCCAGCACGGTGTTGTGGCTGGTCTTGGATGCGACCGGATTGCTGCGGCGATTGAAGCGGACAACGATGACGATCAGCAGCAACAGCACGAACAGGCTGATGATGGTGATGAGCGGCATCAGGACCGCGTTGTGAATCCAGTGACCGTATTCGCCGAGTTCGGAATACTGATCCTGCAAGCCGATCGCGCCTGCTACCGGCATGCCGACGCCCGCCGTCGGCTTCATCGGGGTGTAGGCACCGCCTGTGGCAGCGGCATCGCCCGTAGGAACGTCGGGGACGATCGGGTTGCCGGCGGCGGCAGCGGCTTCGGCACCCTTGTCGGGCGCCTTCATCTGTTCCGCACCAGTCTGAGCCACGACCGAGGCCGACGGCGCCTGCGCCGCCGGAACCGTGGATGCCTGGGCCAGGCCCGGCGTAACGAGCAGCGCCAGCGCGAGCCCTGCAGCCTTGGCCGAACGTGAGACCGCACGGGCATTCCCAATGACGTTCATCGTTATCTTGCTTCCATTTTCTCTTGGCGCACCAGGCGAAATCCAGCCCCGGCAACGCACCCCCGACATGGAGACTGAGCCCCTTGCGCCGCGCCTATACGCGCGCTTGCGGCCTGTCTCAAGCGCCTCTAGGGGAAAATTTGCCCCGGGCACAAACCGAAAATGCATCGACGCGCGAACGGACGCGCACAGACCGAAAGCGCAACACCATGCAAGAAGAAGACGTCCTCGCCGAGTTCCGCGCCAGCAAGGCGCTGCTCGAGGGGCACTTCCTGCTCTCGTCAGGCCGGCACAGCGCGCATTACCTGCAGTGCGCCCGAGTGTTGATGAATCCCATGCGCGCGGGGCGCCTCGCGGTCGCGCTGGCGGCGAAACTGCCGCACGAGGTTCGCCGCAACGTCACCAAGGTCGTTTCGCCGGCGATGGGCGGAATCATGATCGGTCACGAAATGGGCCGCGCGCTCGATGTCGACGCGATGTTTCTCGAACGGCCCGAAGGCACGTTCGAACTGCGCCGCGGCTTCGCGCTCGAGCCGGGCGACAAGGTCCTGATGGTCGAGGACGTGGTCACCACCGGCAAGTCCTCGAAGGAGGCGATCGCCGCGATCGAAGCGGCGGGCGGCACGGTGATCGGCGCGGCCTCGCTGGTCGATCGGTCGGCGGGCGAGGTCGATCTCGGCGTGCCGTTCACGCCGCTGATCGCGCTGACCTTCCCGACTTACGCGCCGGACGAGCTGCCGGACGAACTCGCCGGCACGCCCGCGATCAAGCCGGGTAGCCGGGCCAGCGCCTGATGTCCGCACGCACCGCCCTGCGTAGCGCGGTTTCCCGTGTGCTTCTGGCCGCAGGCGCGCTGATCGCGGTTGCCGCTTCGCCCGCGCCGGTCGAGCCGGAAATCGCGAAAGTGACCACGCTTGCCCGCAACGCGGGCTTCGACGGCACGATCCTGATCGGCCGCAGCGATGGATCCAGCCTGACGGTACCCGTCGGCGTCGATCCGGTGCCGGTCGATGCGGTATGGCGCTGGGCCTCGATCACCAAGCAATTGACCGCGGTCATGGCCATGCAGGAAGTGGCGCGCGGGACGCTGGATCTCGATGCTCCGGTATCGCGCTACTGGCCGGAGTGGCCGGCGCGCTATGCCGACCAGATCCGCATCCGCGACTTGCTGCTCCACGAAAGCGGTCTTGCGAACCCGGACGATTCGCCCCCGGACGGACAAGGCGTGCCGGGCTTCTATCGCGGGGCCGTGGTACCGCCGGAACAGTCGGCAAGCGGCTATTGCGCTTCAGCGCCGGGTAAAGCGCCGCGCGGCGCGTTCGCCTACAACAATTGCGATGCCATCGTGCTGGGCGAAGTGCTGCGCCGAATTACCGGCAAGACCGTGCCCGAACTCTTCGCAGACCGCATCGGCCGCCCGCTCGGTATGACGGACTTCGGGCTCTACGAGGTCGGCGAATCGCGACCTGAGTCCCATGTTCGGCCCATCGGCGAAGGACGCGACAACGATCCCCTCATCGACCTTGGCGCTTATGGCGCGGCGGGAAGCGCCTATGGCACGATCGCCGATCTCTGGCGCTTCGATCATGCCTTGATCGCTGGCAAGTTGCTCGATCCTAGCCAGCGCGACGAAATGTGGTCGAGCGCGGCCGAGGATGGCTGGCGCGCGCTGTTCCAGTGGAGCTATCCGGCCCGCATCGCGGGATGCGCTAAGCCGGTCCGCGTGATCGAGCGGCAAGGCCTGATCGAGGGCATCGAATTGCGCAATTACCTCCTTCCGGAGCGCGGCGAGGCCGTGATCCTGTTCGGCCGCAAGCGTCCGCTTGCCTTCGGCCAGCCCTGGGAAGGCAAGGGCCTCGCCCACGATCTCATCGCACAGGTGGCTTGCTCATGACCGACCGACTGCGCCTCGGCGTCAACATCGATCACGTCGCCACGATCCGCAATGCGCGCGGCGGCGACCATCCCGATCCGGCGCGCGCTGCCGAGATCGTCGCCCGCGCGGGCGGCGACGGCATTACCGTGCACTTGCGCGAGGATCGCCGCCATATCCGCGACGACGACTTGCGCCGCGTGCAGGATGCGACCGGGCTGCCGCTCAACCTGGAAATGGCCGCGACCGAGGAGATGCTCGAAATCGCCCTGCGCCACGCGCCGCACGCAGCCTGCATCGTCCCGGAAAAGCGCGAGGAGCGCACCACCGAGGGCGGGCTGGATGCGGCGGGCCTGCACAATCAGCTCGCGCCGATCGTCTCGCGACTCGGCGATGCGGGCATCCGGGTGAGCCTGTTCATCGCGCCCGAACCGCGCCAGGTCGAAGCCGCGATCCGCCTCGGCGCCCCCGTGGTGGAGTTCCACACCGGCGAATATGCGCACGCTTTCGACGATCCAGACGCTTCCGACTCGCTCGCGCGCGAACTGAAGCGCATCGCCGACATGGCCGCGCTCGCCGCCAAGAACGGCATCGAGCCGCACGCCGGGCACGGCCTTACTTACGAAAACGTCCAGCCGATCGCCGCCATCCCGCAACTCGCTGAGCTCAACATCGGCCACTACCTTATCGGCGAGGCCATCTTCAACGGACTGGAAGCAAGCGTGCAGAAGATGCGGCAACTGATGGACGAAGCGCGGTGAAGGACGTTCATTTGAAAATGCGGCACCGGCCCACGCCCCCACCCGACCTCCCAACGAAAGTATATTGCCATGGGAGGCCGGGTGGGGGCGTGGGCCGGTGCCGCCAGCCAGGCCGCGGATGCGGCGTGGCCTCAACCGGAAAAACGTCATGATCATCGGCCTCGGCTCTGACTTGTGCAATATCGAGCGGATCGCGAATTCGCTCGAGCGCTTCGGCGAGCGCTTCGAGAACCGCGTCTTTACAGAGGTCGAGCGCGGCAAGGCGCGGCGGCGACCGTTCACCATCGCGGGCACCTATGCCAAGCGGTTCGCAGCCAAGGAGGCGTTCTCCAAAGCTGTCGGCACGGGATTCAAAGCGGGCGTGTTCATGAAGGACATCGGCGTGGTCAACGCGCCGTCGGGCGCGCCGACGCTCAAGCTCGAAGGCGGCGCCGCGGCGCGGCTCGCGGCGCTCACGCCCGAGGGGCACGAGGCAGTGATTCATCTCACGCTCACCGACGACCATCCATGGGCGCAGGCCTTCGTCATCATCGAAGCCCGGCCCTTGCCCGGGGCGGCCCGGAGCTAGTCTTGAAGGAAACCAGCATGTCCCGCGCGCCGGAGGAGGCGAAGCCCGAAGCCGGGACCAACTGGCTGGCCGAATTGCGCGGTCTCGCGATCATGCTGCTGGCAGTGCTCGCGTTCCATTCGTTCATCGCCAAGCCGTTCTTCATCCCCTCGATCTCGATGATGCCCAACCTGCTGGTCGGCGATCGCTTGGTCGTGAGCAAATATCCCTATGGCTGGAACTGGTCGTCGCTGAGCTTCCACTTGCTGCCGCGCGGCACCTGGCGGATTGCGGGCAGCACGCCCGAGTATGGCGACATCGTCATCGTCGTGCCGCGCAACCGCCGCGAGGACCTGATCAAGCGCGTCGTCGCGCTGCCGGGCGATCGGATCGCGGTGGTGAACGGCCAGATCGTGTTGAACGACAAGCCGGTGCCCCAAGAAGTCGAACCCGCGCTCGAATTGCCCGTCGATCCGAACCAGCCTTGCGCGGAATACAACTTCCCCGGCCTCCAGCGCCGCACGCCGACGGGCAAGCAAGTCTGCGAATTGCCACTGCTGCGCGAAACATTGCCCAACGGCGCGAGTTATCTCGTCATCGATCACATGGACCAGACGCTCGACCACATGGCCGAGATCGAGGTCCCAGCGGGGCATGTGTTCCTTATGGGCGACAATCGCGATCATTCCGCCGACGGCCGCGAGCCACTTGCACTCAACGGTCTTGGCGGTCCGGTGCCGCTGACCGACATTGGCGGCCGCGCTGAATTCGTGACCTTCTCGCTCGACGGCACGCAAAGCTGGAACCCGCTGACGTGGTGGCCGGCGCTGCGTGACGGCCGCTCGTGGACAAGCCTGCGTCCCCCGCTCGATCCCTCGGCCCAGCCATGAGCGAGGCCAAGAATCCGCAGATCGGCCCGCCCCGGGAGGCGGGACCGACCGACATTCACGATCCGCTCATTCGCCGCGAAGCGCGCAAGGCCTTCGTGTGGCTTGGCGTCGCGGCGCTGTTCGCGCTGGCGGTGGTGCTATCGGGATCGCTGATGGTGATTTTCGGCGGCGTGGTTTTCGCTGCCCTGATCGACGGCGGCGCGCGCCTTTTGGGCCGCGTCCTGCCGATACCGCGTGGCTGGCGGGTGGCCATCGTCCTGGTCCTGGCCGCACTGTTCCTGCTGTGGACCGCGCAGTTCGCTGGCAGTCAGATCGCATCTCAGGCCGCCGCCCTGCCCGAAACTGTCGAAACCCAGTTCTACCGCGCGCTGCAATGGCTTCAGGCTCACGGCTTCGATATCAAGGTCGACGATGTTCAGCGCCTGGCGCGCGACGCGATGGGCGGCATCGGCCAATTGACCCGTGCCGTCGGTGGCATCATCGGCGCTTTCACTACGCTGTTTCTGATCCTCGTGCTCGGCATCTACTTCGCGCTCGAGCCCAATCTCTACCGACGCGGCGTCTCGTGGATGCTGCCGGCCGAAGAACGCAATTATTTCCGAGACACCACGAGCGAAATGGCCAGCGCACTGCGCCGTCTGCTCGCGGGACGCTTGCTCGGCATGGCGGTGGAAGGTGTCGCGACTTGGCTGCTGCTGCAGATCTACGGCGTGCCGATGGCCGTCCTGCTCGGTCTCATCACCGGATTGCTGGCCTTCCTGCCCAATATCGGCGCCCCTATCTCGGGTGCGCTGATGGTAATGGTCGGCTTCTCGGGCGGGGTCGAAATGGGCATTTTCACGATCATCGTCTACGTCGTCGTTCAGACCGTGGACGGCTACGTGATCGTGCCGATGATCGCGCGCAAGACGGTCGATCTCGCGCCCGCCTTGGTGCTCGCGGCGCAGCTCATCATGGGCGTGCTGTTCGGCCTGCTCGGGCTGATCTTCGCCGATCCGCTGGTGGCGATGATCAAGGTCTGGCTGGAACGCTCCGCCGCGCGGCACCAGAGCGAAGACGCGGAAGACACCGAAGCGCAGGCCACGTCCACCTGAACCATGGCGCGCAAGTTCCTGTACGTCATTGCCGGGATCACCGTTCTCGTCATCGCCGGACTGTTCCTGCTGCGGATCTTCGCCGATGATCTGACCGAACTCGCCTTCGTGCCCAGTGCCGAATTCGCGTCGCCCACTGCTGCGAGCCGCCCGGATTATGCGCAGCCGAAGTACTGGATCTCGCGACCGGGGCTCAAGACCGAACCGGCCAGGTGGTATCCCGAGGATGCCGATCCGCCGGAGCCCGAGCCACAGCCTGCGCCGCAATCCGGCGTCGTGTTCTTCGTGCATCCCACCAGCTACATCTCGCGCGATTCGTGGAACGGGCCGATCGACGATCCCACCGCCCGGTCCCGCGCCGAACTGTTCGTGCGCGGAATGGCGAGCCCCTTCCACGCGGCCTCGCAGATCTGGGTTCCGCGCTATCGACAAGCGACGATCGGCGCGTTCCTGACCAACGATGTCCGCGCGATGATGGCGCTCGATCTCGCCTATGCCGACGTGCTCGCGGCCTTCGACACGTTCGTGAAGGAAGCCCCGGCGGACGAGCCCATCGTGCTGGCCGGGCACAGCCAGGGCTCCTTCATCCTGCGCCGCCTGATTCGCGACCGGATTGCCGGCAAGCCGATCGCCAAGCGGATCCTCGTCGCCTACCTCGCGGGATGGCCGGTCTCGATCGAACACGACTTGCCGCTGATGGGTCTGCCCGCCTGCGAAGGCGCCGAGGACACCGGGTGCATCACCAGCTGGCTCACTTTTGCGGACCCTTCCGATACGGCCATGCTGCGCGAGGCCTATGCCAGCAAGCCCGGCCTCGATGGCGAGCCGGTGGGCAGCAGCCCCTTCCTGTGCGTCAATCCGCTGACGGGAACGCGCGATGGTGTCGCCCCACCCGCAGACAATCTCGGCACTCTGGTGCCCGATCTCACGAGCACGCCGATGCAAGCCAAACTGGTCAAGGGGCAGATCGGGGCGCGGTGCGAGGACGACAACCTGCTGCACATCGGCGATCCCCCCGATTTCGGGCTCGGGCCTTACGTGCTGCCCGGCAACAACTATCACCTTTACGATATCACGCTGTTCTGGGCTAACCTGCAGGCGGATTATCGGCGGAGACTTGAGGCATGGCAGGCGACCCGCAGCCCCCGCTGATCACCACCGGCGCGCTGGCGTTCCGCGACGCGCTGCCCGATGGCGGCGCGCTGCTGGCGCTCGACCTCGGTACCCAGACGATCGGAACGGCGTTCTGCGATGCGGGCTGGCATTTCGCGACACCGGGCAAGACGCTGAAGCGCGGCAAGTTCGGTGCGGACCGCGCGGTGCTGCAGGCGCTCGCGACCGAGCGGAGCGTGCGCGGCGTCGTCATCGGCTTGCCGCTGAACATGGACGGGTCCGAAGGGCCGCGGGCGCAGGCCAGCAAGGCCTATGCCCGCAACCTTGGCGTGCTGGGCCTGCCGATCCTGCTGTGGGACGAGCGCTGGTCGACCACGAGCGCCGAGCGCGATCTGATCGGACTCGACATGAGCCGCGCGAAACGCGCCCAGCGCATCGATTCGGCAGCGGCCGCGGTAATTCTCCAGGCCGCGATCGACGCGCTTACCGGCGGCTTCGCCTGATCAGTCTTTGCCGGGCTGGCGCAGCACGATGATGAGGCCCTGCTCGTCGTCCGGCGCCTTCTCGCTGGTCAGAGTGCGTCGCATGGCATCCGCCCTGGCCCGGTCGATGACGGCAGGTGCCACTCCCGGTTCGCACCAGATCACGTCGGCGCTTCCCAGCAAGCGCGCTTCGCGCAGCGTCAGGTCTTCGGGATCGTCGCTGCGCAGCACGATCTCGATCCGCTCTGTGGCGCTGTCCTCAGCCCCGTCGAGCCAGCGGTCGAGTGCGGCATCGGCGCCGTCCACCAACGGATCGAGCACGCCCCCCTCCCCCAGCGCGGCATCGAGAGCGCGGCGGCGATCGCCCGCATCGCTCCAGCGTGACCGCATGCGGGGGCGCGCCTGGTAGAGCGCGTCGGCAAGCCGTCCGAGGCGGGCCGGCAGCAGCGTTTCGAGCCGCAACCGCAGCGCCTTCGCAAGCCCCGCCGAAGCCCCGCCGGTCCCGATCGCCAGTAGCACCGGATTGCGATCGAGGATCGAAGGCACGACGAAGTCGCACAGCTCGGGCCGGTCGGCGGCGTTGACTAGCAGGCCCGCACACCGCGCGCGCACGGCATCGGCTTGCGCGCTTTTCTCGTCATCGTGGGCGATGAACGCGAGCCGCGCGCCCTTGTCGATGCCTTCCTGCAGATCCTCGATCACGAGGCCGCCCGCGCGCTCGACCAGCCGCCGCTTTGCCTCCGCCGCATCGCCCGAGCCCAGCACGATCACCGGCTGACCGGCAATGCGATGGAACAGCGGGAGCGTGTCGATCATCCTGCGAGTCGCCTACCCAAGCCAATCGGGCACGCGCTCTGCAGCGAGGATCGTCGCCGGCTCGATCCGGTCGGCCACGACCGCCCACTTGTCGCCGTCCACCAGCACTTCGGGCACCAGCGGGCGCGAGTTGTAGGTGTTCGCCATCGTCGCGCCATAAGCGCCGGCTGTCCGGAACACGGCAAGATCGCCCGGCTTCACCGTATCGATGTCGCGGCCCATGGCGAAAGTGTCCGAGCTTTCGCAGATCGGGCCGACGACATTGGCGGCCATTCGCTGCCCGGTGGGCACGACAGCGGCGAAATCGTGCCAGGCATCGTACATCGCTGGGCGCGCGAGGTCGTTCATCGCCGCGTCGACCACCACGAAGGGATTGATCGCGCCGGGCTTCACGCGGATCACCTGCGTCACCAGCACGCCCGAATTGCCGGTGATGATCCGACCCGGTTCGAACATCACGGTGACGTCCCAGTCCTTGGTCGCTTCGGCCACCATTGCGCCATATTCCCCCGGTCCGGGCAGTGCATCTTCCGCCTTGTACGGCACGCCCAGCCCTCCGCCGAGATCCATGTGCGTGACTGTGAGGCCCTGCCCGCGCAGTTCCTGCATCAGCTTGCCCATCTTGGCGAAAGCGAGCCGCGAGGGCTCGAGATCGCCGATCTGGCTGCCGATGTGCACCGCGAGGCCGCGCAAGTTCAGCCCCTCGAGCGCCGAGAGCCGCGCGTAGATGCCGGGCGCCGCATCGTAGGCAACGCCGAACTTGTTCTCCGCCTTGCCGGTCGAGATCTTGGCGTGGGTGCGCGCATCGACATCGGGATTGACTCGCAGCGTCGCGGTCGCGACTTGCCCGCGCGACGCGGCGATCGCGGCGAGTTCGACGCCCTCTTCCTCGCTTTCGAGGTTGAATTGCCCCAACCCGGCGTCGAGCGCCTCGATCATCTCGCGCGCGGTCTTGCCGACACCCGAAAAAACGATGTCCTCGCCCGCCATGCCCGCCGCCAGCGCGCGGTGCATCTCGCCTGCCGAGACCACGTCCGCACCGTAGCCCTCACGCTGCAGCACGCGCAGCACCGCGAGATTGGGGTTCGACTTCACTGCGAAAGCGAGGTGGATGCGGGGGATCGCGGACAGCGCCTCGCGAAAAACGCGGGCGTGGCGCTGAAGCGTGGCCCGCGAATAGACGTAGACGGGCGTGCCCACCGCATCGGCGATCGCGGTCAGCGGCACGTCCTCGGCGTGGAGCACGCCGTCCTTGAGGTGAAAATGGTCCATGAGTCTCGGTTATTCGGGGGGCGGCAAGTCGTAGGGATCGTCTTCGCGCTCCTCCGACCGGGTTCTGAGTTCCACGCTGCGCTCGGGAATCGCGAGCGTCGGCGTTTCGAGCAGCTCGTTCGCAGTCAGCCGCGCCTCCCGACCGTACGGGGCCGGCGGCAGTTCCTGGCCGGGCCGCAGACCCAGCGACGATTTGGTGCCGCACGCCGCCAGCAACGGGATCAGCACCAGCGAAACGACGATCTTGCGCAACTGCGTCACTCCATTCCCAGCGCGGTCCGCGCCTCGGCGACGCGTTCGCGAACCTGATCGGGCGCGGTGCCGCCGTGGGACTTGCGCGCCGCCACCGATGCCTCGACCGAGAGCGCGGAGAATACGCGTTCGTCGATGCGGCTGTCGATGGCTTTCAAGTCCTCGAGCGGCAATTGGTCGAGCGCCATGCCCCGGCTCTCCGCCAGCTTCACCGCGGCGCCGGTGATGTGATGCGCCTCGCGGAAGGGAATGTCGCCCTCGCGCACGAGCCAGTCGGCCAGATCGGTAGCGGTGGCATAGCCCAGTTCGGCAGCCTGGCGCATGCGCTCGGGGCGGAAATGGGTGTCCGCGACCATGCCTGTCATCGCCGCGATCGAGAGCGCAAGCAGCCCGGCCGCTTCGAACACCGGCGGCTTATCGTCCTGCATGTCCTTCGAATAGGCGAGCGGCAGGCCTTTCATCGTCATCATCAGCGAGACGAGGCAGCCGGTGATCCGCCCCGCATGACCGCGCACCAGTTCGGCGGCATCGGGGTTCTTCTTCTGCGGCATGATCGAGCTGCCGGTCGAAAGCGCATCGGGCAGCGCGGCGAAGCCGAAGGGCTGGCTGGCCCAGATGATGAACTCCTCGGCGAGGCGCGAGAGATGCAGCGCGCACTGGCTGGCGGCCATCAGGAAATCGAGCGCGAAGTCGCGGTCGGAGACCGAATCGAGGCTGTTCGCGGTCGGCCCGTCGAAGCCCAGCGCTTGCGCGGTCATCTCGCGGTCGATCGGAAAGCCGGTGCCCGCGAGCGCCGCCGAACCCAACGGACAGCGATTGAGCCGCACGCGCGCATCGGCAAAGCGCGAGCGATCGCGCGAGACCATCTCGTAATAGGCCATGAGGTGATGGCCGAGCGTGACCGGCTGCGCGGTCTGCAAGTGGGTGAAGCCGGGCATGATGGAGCCCGCATGCTCGCCCGCGCGGCGCACCAGCGCCTGTTGCAGCGCTTCGAGCCCCGCATCGGCCTGATCGATCGCATCGCGCACCCACAAGCGGAAATCGGTCGCCACCTGATCATTGCGCGAGCGGGCTGTGTGGAGCCGTCCCGCCACCGGCCCGATCAGTTCGGCGAGACGGGACTCGGTGGTCATGTGGATGTCCTCGAGGTCCCAGTCCTCGGGCACTCCACTGGCTTCGTATTCGCCGGCGACGGTATCCAGACCCTGCGCGATCGTGACGGCATCGTCCGACGAAACGATCCCCATCGCGCCCAGCATCGCGACATGCGCCTTGCTCGCAGCGATGTCCTGCTGCCACAACGCCTTGTCGAACGGGATCGAGGCATTTATCTCGCGCATGATCGCGGACGGCCCTTCCGCGAACCTGCCCCCCCACATTTGGTTGGAACCTGAAATGCTATCCCGTTCGCTCAAGCTCGCCGTCCTTGGTTGTACCGTCCTGATCGGCGGCTGCGATAGGGGAGCCGAACCCGCGGCGCAACCGAAGCAAGCGACCGCCAAACCGGCTTCCGCCGCGCCGGTCAGCGACAAACTCGATCGCAGCCATGCGGGCGAGCCCCTGCCCAGCCTGACGGTCAAGAATGCGAGCGACGAAAGCTTGTCGCTGGCTTCGCTCAAGGGCGAACCGGTGCTGATCAACTTGTGGGCGACCTGGTGCGCGCCGTGCATCGCCGAACTGCCGACGCTCAATACCATCGCCGGCGCCGGCAAGCTGCGCGTCGTCACCGTTTCGCAGGACATGGGCAAGCCCGAGGAAGTCGCCCCGTTCCTGAAGGACAAGGGCGGCGCGAACCTTCCGGCCTGGCTCGACCCGGAAAACGACCTCGCTTTCGCTTATGGCGGCGGCGTGCTCCCGACGACGATCCTCTACGACGCGCAAGGCCAGGAAGTGTGGCGCTACGTCGGCGGCAACGAGTGGGACAGCAAGGAAGCCGCCGCGCTGCTGAACGAGGCCGGCTGACCGGCTGCCCGATCCCTTCGGAACTTCACGAAGTTCGCCCACCTGGCGCGTAACGAGTTTTCGCTAGGGCGCAGATTCGCGCGCGGCGGTGCTGCTGGCTGACGACGATGGGAAAGAGCGGATTTGCTGCACGAGCGTGGCAGATCCTGCCCTTGTAGGACAGCCGAACGGGTGACCCGATGTCAGAACTCACCCGAGGTGCGATCGTCTGAAGAGGTGATCGGACGGAACCGGTCGTCGATTGGCGGGCGCGTAGCGGCGATACCGCTAGCCCCCTGAGCGATCCGCTCGGACCTGGCGGCGCTGGAGCGGGTAGCGGGAAGCGGGAAGCAGGAAGCAGGAAGCAGGAAGCAGGAAGCCAATTGGTCAATTTATGATCGCTAATTGAATGCTTTGCTTGGGCCCACCTCAAACTTGACCCCCCAACTTTGTCCCGGCAATCTGCGGATGGCATTGGATTGCCGCGGACTGGGAAACGCGCGGTGATTCGCTGCTGGAAAGATACGTCGTCGTAGCAGCCAAGGTAGCTTTTCGAGGCAGCTCTTGGGTGCATGCCATGATTTGGCAGGTGAGCGCGCTGAAGCCATCGACCGAGTCTGGGACTTTTCCGCCGTTCACTGCGCTGACGGCGAATAGCTGCTTCTGGCGAAAGCGGACTTTTAGCTTCGTGCGGTCCCGCATCACGGACTAGTGACGGCGCCGATTTCAGTACAGACGGTTTACCGCTCGCTTCTGGGGCAACACCAATTCAGCTGATTCAGGCGAACACGTCCGAGACGTAGCGCGCATGATCACGCTCCATCTGATCCGCCCAAGCCGCCGCCGCATCCTCGCTCGCGCCAGTCACATCGCGGTAGATGCGCAGGAAGGTTTCGCGCACTGCCGGGGCCATATGACGCCCGTCGCCGCAGACGAAGACCGTTGCGCCCTGCAGGAACAGTTCGGCGACGCGCGTCCGCTCCTGCCACAGACGGTGCTGGACATAGGCGATGTCGCCTTCGGGTGCCGCGGAAAAGGCCGTCAGCACCTCGACCACGCCCTGCTTCTGCCACTGGGCTAGCTCGTCGCGGTAGAGGAAATCGACCTCAGGGTGATCGATACCGAAGAAGAGCAGCGCCGGTCCCACGGACTGGCCTGCTGCCTTCTGGATGGCGCGCTCCTGGATGAAGCCACGAAACGGCGCGATGCCAGTCCCAGCGCAGACGAGAATGATTGGGGTCTGCGGATCCTCCGGCGGATGAAAGGCGACATGCGAGGGGCGCACAACGACCGAGAGCCGCGCGCCGGCTTCCAGCTCGGCGAGGTACGTCGAGGCGACGCCCTGAAAACGGCCGATGCCCGATTGGGCCGGCTGGTCGAGCACGGCGACTGTCAGGGTCAGATGATCCTCGCGCCAGAGCGGACTCGACGAGATCGAATATTGTCGCGCCCGCAGTGGCGGCAGCATGGACAGATAGACGGCAAGCGAGAGATCGCAGGATTGAAAGCGATCGAGCAGGTCGATAACGCTGACCCGCCGGCCAAGAACCTCCGCTTCATACTCGTCACCGGCCAGCCGCTCCAGCGGCGCCTTTTCCGGCGGACAGCGGGTCGCTGCCGCAAGCGCTGTCACTTGGGCGCGGGTGGCCGGCTGGCCGAGTTCGACATAGTTTGCGAGCAAATCGACGGCCGCAACCGGTCGGCCGAGCGGCAGGGCTCCAGCCTGGTTCGCTCCCGCGCGCTCCAGCATCAGCTGGGCATCGGCGGGCAAGCCGAAGCGGCGCAGCACCCGGTCGATTTGCGCGTCCGGATTGCGCGCCAGCACTGCTAGATAGTCGCCCGCTCGGTAGGTCATCCCCGACGGTAGGGCGATTTCGATATGGCGTTTGGATCGCGCGCCTGGAGCGTCGATCGCGACCAATTCGCGATTTTCGACCACGGTCGCCTGATCCATCTCGGTAAGCCGCAACGCCTCGGTGCGAGCATTACGCAGGACTTCCACTGTCAGGGGATTGTTGGTGATCTCCGTTGAGGGCTCTTGTCCGAAGGCGGCGCCAAGGTCCTCCCAAAGCTTGGGCAGCCAGGCGTCGAACGCGCCGAACAAGTCGCTATCGGCATCGCCTTCGCCCCGCTTGATGACCCGCGCCGCCCCCGCCTTCTCCAGTGCCGCATCGACGCGCTGGGGAACGGCCTGATAGGTCCGCGACCATTGGCGGTTGCCGCAACCGAATACTGCGAAGCGAAGGCCGCCCAGCGCGTCGGCGCCGAGTTCCTCAACCCATGCCACGAACTGACCGGCATTGTCGGGCGGCTGCCCCTCATAGGATGCGGTGACCAGGACCAGAGCGCCCTTGTCGGGAAGCTTGCCGGCATAATCGTCGAGCGGTGCGAGGACTGGCGCAAAACCATATCCCAATGCCTCGTTCGCGACTCGATTTGCAAAGGCCTCGGCCGTTCCGGTGTTGCTCCCGAACAGGACGAGCAACGGCGTTGCACCCGGCGCCGGTTCGGGTTTCGCCTGCGTGAGCGGACGGGGCGGTATGGTCGGCGTGACACTGCGCTGATGCGGCGCTACGATGCCACGGCTTCGGGCGCGAACAGTCAGTCCGTGCGGCTTGAGGGTCAGCGTCTCGACCACCTCGAGCCGGTAGCCTGGATCGACCAGCGACAAATCAAAGCGTTGCAGCATCATGGTGAGGACCAGCTTCGCTTCCTGAAGGGCGAAAGCGCGGCCGATGCACGCCCGCTTGCCGTTGCCGAACGGTTTCCACGCATTGGCCGGCCGCGCCGCCACCGCGTCGGGCGCGAAACGCTCAGGCCGGAATGCCTCGACATCCGTTCCCCACACGGCAGGATCGCGGTGAAGAATGGGCTCGAGCACGAGCACCAGATCACCTGGCTCAAGTGGGTATTGGCCACCGATCATGGTTGTGGCGGTCGGCGTTACCGCGAAGGCAGGCGCCGTCGGCCAGATCCGCAAGGTCTCCATCAGGATTTGATCGATGTAACGTAGCTTATCGAGGTCCTCGACCCGCGGTGTTTCGGAGCCGAGCACCTCGCCGATAACGCGACGAGCTTCCTGTAAGACACCAGGGTTTTCCAACAACAGGTGCGTGGCGAAAGACAGCAGGCCGCTGGTCGTCTCGTGTCCTGCGACCAGGAAGGTAATCATCTGATGGATGATGTTCTGGTCGCTCAGCTTTTCGCCGGTAACCGGGTCGGCGCCTTCAAGCATGATGCCGAGCAGGTCCTGTTGGCTGCCGCGCTCGGGATTGCGCCGTCGCTCCTCGACCAGCTGGCGCGCTACCCCTTCCAGCACAGCCTGGTCGGCAGCAAGGCGATGCTTGGAGGCGACCATCAGATTTTTCATCAGGTCGGGCCGCTGTGCGCGCTGGCCGGAGTCCTCAAGCGCACGAACCATCGCCGCCACGAAGGGGTGCATTTCGTTCTGATAGAAGCTGTTGAAGCGGTAGTCGAATGCACAAAGCGCGATCGTATCGAGCGTCAGCCGGGTCATGTTGTCGGCCACATCGATGACCGCGTCCGGGCCGAAACGCTCCCAACGGACGAACATCTGTTCGGCGATGTCGAGCATGCGGTCGAACATGCCGCGCACTCCGACAGGGCCGAACGCGGGCATCAGGAGGCGATGCGCCTTTTCCCAATTTGGCTCTTCGGTATAGGCGGTAAACAACGCGTCGCCAGCCAGCGCTCGCAGTTCCTTGAGCGGCGGATGCAGTGCTTTCTGGAACCGGCTTTCATCGCACAGTTCGTCGACCAGTGCCTGTGAACCCGCAATGTAGATCTCCCTGTCGAAGAACGTCATCCGGAAGAACGGCCCGTGAATTCGCGCAAGGCGCATCAAGCTTTGTATGGGCGCGTTGCGATCGATGTCGGCGATGTTGCCGATCAGGGGAAGACCGCGGGGCTGAGGTATCGACACTGACATATTCCTTCCTTCCTCCGTGTGCCCGCAGGCGCCGCGCTCAACCGCGGCCCCTCGCTCGGCAGCGAGGATGGACAGGGATGCCGCCAGACGGCATTTCCACGTCCAGCCCGCACAACGCCGTGGAAACCAGTTGGTTTCCACGGATGTGGTATGAGATCGCGGCGCTGCAAGGAGATGACAGCCTGTGGAACCGCTCGATGAGGTGAGGAGCCTGGAGAAGCTGAGGCGGGCGGCGATCGACGAGTTCGCGGCGCGAGGCTTTGAGGGCGCCAATATCGGCCGGATCGCACGCGCGGCGGGCATGTCGAAAAAGACCGTCTATCGGTTCGTGGCGTCGAAGGAGGATCTGTTCCTGTCGACCGCCGAGGAACGGGTCGGCGCCACCGTTTATACAGCCCAAGCCGCCGCCTCGCCCGGCACGCCATGTGCGGAGCGGCTCAGACTCTTCCTGCTTGGGTTCGGCGCGCTAGCCTTCTCCGATGATGGCATCGCCTTCTACCGCGTGATGATGCGGGACGGCATTCGCTTCCCGCAAATCGCCAACGGTTATGCGGATGCAATGGCGCGAGGCGTGATCGCGCCGCTGGAAGCGATCTTGCGCGACGGATGCGCTGCCGGTGAGATCGTCATGGCTGACCTGAACCGCGCAGCGCGTACGCTATTGACGATGGTCTTCTCTGAGGCGATGCACGACGCCGCGCTCGGCGTCGATGTGGCGCGAGAAATCCATGACATCGAGGATCGGATTGGATTTGCGCTGCAGATTTTTATGAACGGCTGCGCAGCATAAGCGTCGCTGGTTCATTATTGAAAGGCAACTTTTGGTACACGCTAAACCTTGCCCGGACGGACGACGTTGGCCGCGTTGCCGACGATCCGCTTAGGAACGCATCATCGACAGCTTCTGCCAGAAGCGCACTACTCGGATGGCCGAACTGAACGACGCATTCTGGTCGCCTGCTGCCGGCCATGAGGACACTCAATCCACCGCCCGAAGCCGCCGACAAATCGGCCATTCAGAAGCCCGATGACGTTACCTGTGAGATGGTGCCGGTTTTCTGGACAGGGTGTTAAGCTACTCCCGACCTGATGGATTGGTACGGGAATGAAGACGACGAGGAAGCGCTACAGCGCCGATTTTAAGGCCAAGGTCGCACTGGA